>JACQFI010000005.1 GCA_016200135.1 Planctomycetota bacterium | reverse complement strand
TCGGCGACCCGGGCGGCGATGGTATCGATGAGCGCGGAGGAGAGTTCGCCGCGCGCGGCCACGCGGTCCAGGCGCTGCTGCGGTTCGAACTGGCGCATCTTGACGGCGAATTCCGCGGGCGCGCCCGCGCCGCCGAACGTCCAGCCCGCCGCGATGCGGACGAGCGGAACGACGTCCAGGTAGACTTGCGGCGCGGTGCGGCGGTTCAGGCGCAGTTCGGCGTCGCAGAAACGTTTGCGCAGTTCCAGCGTGGAGAAGTTCGCGAAACCATAATCCATCGGCTTCTTGAGCTTGTAAGCGAACTCGCCTGTGAGCGCGACCACGGAGAGATGCGTATGCAGAATCTCGATCCGCCCGCACGGATGCGGGTAGGCCGTGGGCTCTGCCAGTGCGGCGAGCCAGGGCAGTTCCGGGTTCGGCGCTGCGCTCACACCGCTTACTTTCCGTTTGCGCGCCATGCATGGCAAGGCCGGATTGCGAGATAAAAACCGCGCCTTGGGCGCGTTCAATTGGACGTTGCAAATTCACGCCATCGCTTAGGATGCCCCTGTCCAATTCAGAACCTTTGCCGGCTTCGTTCGAAAGGAGACCGTGGCATGCTCAACCATAACATCGTGAAGCGCATCGACATCTTCAAAGGTCTCTCGAAGGAAAACCTGGCCGAACTCATGCAGTGGCTGCAGCGCATAGAGGTGGCTCCGATGGAACTCGTCTTCAAGGAAGGGTCGCAGCCCAACGGTCTGTATCTGCTCTGCTCGGGCCAAGTGGCCGTAGTCAAGAGCACCGCGAAGGGCAAGATCCGGCTCGCGGATCTCGAAGCGCCGTCGTTCTTCGGTGAGATCTCGCTCCTGATCAATACGCGCCGCAGCTCAACCATCCGCGCGCAGACCAAATGTCTGCTGGGCCTGCTGCCTTTGGAGACCTTCCACCAGAAGATTGAAGAGAAGAACATGACCGCGCTGCTGATCTGCGTAAACCTCGCGCGCCTGCTGGGCGAACGCCTCATTTACGCCGACAAGACCATCGCGGAATTGAGTTCGCGCATGAAACGAATGAAGGCAGGCCAGGACTACCGGGCGATGAATATCTGACCCGGCCGCTGTGGCCACTCAGCCGCATCCACCAAAAACCGATCCGTTCGCGCCGCGCGCGCTGGACGCCAAAGTGCTCTCCCATGTGGGTACAGGGCTTGGCTTGGCCGTGCTGGCCTTCGCCATCCCATGCGCCGGGGTCGCGCTGCACGGTTTGGTCACGCTTGCCCACGAGATGGGCCATGCGCTCTTCGGCTGCTATTTCGCGCGTCCATCGGTTCCGGCCTTCGATCTGAATTTCGGCGGCGGCGTGACGATGATTCAGGATCCGTCGCCTTCCCTGCGCTGGCTGATCCTGGCCGCACACCTCGCAGCCGCGGCGTTCTTCTTTCGAAACCGGGCGGCGCTGATTTTCTTTGGTGTGCTGGCGGGACTGTACGCGTTGCTCGCGTTCACGCATGCGCATGAGACCGTGATCTCGTTCATGGGCCACGGCTTCGAGCTCGTTATCGCGGGGATCTTTCTCTACCGCGGCTGGAGCGGCAGCGCGGTGATCAATCCGCTGGAGCGGCCGCTGTATTCAGCCTGCGGATTCTTCATCGTGCTGTGGGACGTGTGGTTCAGCTTCCGGCTCGCGACGAGCGCCACGAACGCTATTGGTACGAGCAGAGCAAACTCGGCTTGCACGGGAACGACTTCTCTATCGTGGCGATGGACCTTGGGATGAGCGTGGGGACCGTGGCGTTCTTTTTTCTGCTCTGCAGCCTGGCAACGCTGGCGTTGAGTTTTCTGGCCTTCCGATATCAAGCCCGCATGTGGTGGGCTTTGGGCGCGCTCTTTAGCCGCTAGCCCGTTCTACATCGAGCAGGCGGACGATGCACAGGGTTCGGTTGTGTGCGCGAAGACCCCTTAAAGTTTCTGGTAGCGCGGCCCGCCGCCGCCTTCAGGCGTGACCCAGGTGATGTTCTCGTACGGATCCTTGATATCGCAGGTCTTGCAGTGCACGCAGTTGCCCGCATTGATCTGCAAGTGCCCCTTATTGTGTTCGCCGAACTGCGCGCCAAACTCCTTCGTCGGCAACGGCGGAATCCACTCGTACACCCCCGCGGGGCAGAAGTTCTGGCACGGGTTGCCGTATTCCTTCGTGCAGCGATGCACGCAGATGCCCAGATCGGGCACCACGAGATGACAGGGCTGGTTCTCTTCGTGAACCGTGCCCGAATGGTAGACGCTCGTGACTTTGTCGAACGTAATCTTGCCGTCGGGTTTAACTTTCTGCGGAGGAACCTCGTCGGGGTGGTGGCGTTCGAGGAGTTCGGTGTTCGCGTGGTCCGCCTGAACCGTCAGCGGATCGGTAATGCCGCGGCCGCCGGTCGCGCGCTGGGCCAGGTCGTTGAGCGCGCCGGTGTACATCCCGTTCGCATATGCCTGGCGCCAGTTGCGCACGGAAAAGAGTTCTTCTTTGGCCCAAGAAGTCTGGAAGAGGTCCTCGTAGCGGCCCAGGCGCTTGGCGGAGTAATCCCGCGCGAGCAGGGCCTCGACGATGGCTTCGCCCGCGAGCATGCCCGACTTGATGGCGAGATGCGCGCCTTTTAAGCGCGCCGCGTTGAGGAAACTCGCCGCGTCGCCGACGATTACAAAGCCGTTGCCGTAGAAGCGCGGCATCGAGTAGTATCCGCCTTCGGGGATCGCCTTCGCGCCGTAGGCGACCATCTTGCCCTTCTCGAGGATGGGCTTGATCGCGGGATGCAGTTTCAGGCGCTGGAACTCGTTGTGGATGTCGAGGCTCGGGTCGTGGTAGTCGAGCCCGCCCACCAAGCCGATGGCCAGATGCGTCTCGTCGAGCCCGTAGAGGAAGCTGCCGCCGAAGGCGTCGGTCGCGAACATCTCGTGCGGCGCGTGCTGCAGCGGATAGCCGAGCGTATGCAGCACCTTGCCGGCGGGGAACGCGCCTTCGGGCAATTCCCAGAGTTCCTTCACGCCGGTGGCGTAGGTCTGCGGATTGCGGTCGGCATCGAGTTTGAACTGCTTGACCAGTTTCTTGGTCAGGCTGCCGCGCACGCCTTCTGCGAAGACCGTCACCCGCGCATGAATGCGTGCGCCGGGCTGGAAGTTCGCGGTGGGCTTGCCGTCCTTGCCCACGCCGCTGTCGCCGCACTGGACGCCCAGCACCGTGTCGCCGTACGTAAGCAGTTCCGCGCCGGGCACGCCTTCCAGTACTTCGATGCCGCGCTTCTTGGCCTGCGCGCCCATCCAGGCGGTCACATCGCCCAGGCTGACGATGAAGTTGCCTTCGTTGCGCAGATATGGCGGGATCAGCGGCGGCGGGAGCGGGGCCTTGAACCACGGCGTCAGCATCGCGACTTCTTCGTCGGTCACCTGCTGCTTGATCGGCGCCTTCTGGTGGCGCCAGTCGTAGATCAGTTCGTCGAGGCCGCGGACATCCAGGACGCAGCCGCTGAGGGCGTGCGCGCCGACGTGTATGCCCTTTTCGATCACAAGGATGTTCGGCTTCTGCGGTTTGCGGTCGGGGTTCAGGCGTTCTTGGGTTCCGACGCGTTCGTGGATGTTGATGGCGCAGGCGAGCCCCGCCACGCCGCCGCCCACCACCAGCACGTCCACCTCGAGGGTCTCGCGTTCGGCCATGGATCCATTGCTCCTTGATTGCCGTGGCAGGATAGGAAGTTCTCGCGCGTGCGGCAAGTTCCGGTTTGGGCTTCGCGGCCCGGCGCGGCGTTCTTCTACAGGCATGGGAGAAACCCTACACGTTCGCTCATGCAACGCACGGCTTAACCCTTTTACATATCGTGCGTTCCGATACGATGGGAAATGGCCGGACATTTGATCGTATAATCACTTTGTTGGGCGTCTGAACTGAAGGGCATCCGATTCGCCGGGAGTTTTTGAATGGCCGAGGTGAAGCGTCCGCAACCGCCGCCGGCCGTGGGCTACAGCCCGCTGGCCAAGCCGCGCGGCGCCGTCTGGCGCTGGGCCGGCGCGGCGGCGGTGCTGGCCGCGATTCTGGCCGCATGCTACGCGGGTGGCCGGACGCTGACCGAGCGCTTCCGCGACATGACCGGCGAAGAGTTGCGCGGGAAGATGGCCGACGAGCAAGCGAGCATGAGCGTCGACGACGCCATCGCGCAAGTGAACCGCATGAACGCGGACGAGCGGCGCGCGGTGATGCAGAGCGACGAGGCGCGGCGGTTCATACAGCGGCAGGCGCCGGCGGATCGCCTGCGCTTCGTCGAGAAGACGCTGGATCGCGGCCTCCAGGTGCAGCTCGAGCGCTACCGCAAGCTGAACAAGGAAGAACGCGCGGCCTTCGTCGAAGAAGCCAAGGAACGCCAGCGCGAGAACCGCGAGCGGATGGAGAACCTCCCGCCGGAAGAGAAGGAGAAGATGCGCCAGGCGTTCGCGGCCGGTAACATGCAGGAGATGCTGGACCGGGCCGTGAAAGCCTACTTGAGCCTGACCACGAGCGAGGAGCGCGCGGAACTCGCGCCACTCTACGAAGGCGCGCTCGAGAACCTCAACCATGCGCGGAGCCTGAAATGACGCGCTCGAACGCCCGCGCCCACACGGGCTTCACCCTGGTCGAACTCCTGGTGGTCATCGGCGTCCTGGCGCTGCTGGCGAGCCTGCTGTTGCCGGTGCTGGCGCGCGCGCGCGCCGAGGGCCGCAGCACGGCCTGCAAGAGCAACCTCTCCCAGATCGCCAAGGCCGTGCAGATGTACGCGGGCGAGCATCAATCCTGCTATCCGCGGCTGGCTTCGAAGCCGACGCTGGCGCCCACCGAGCCGCGGCTCTGCGATGTGCTCGCGCCGTACGCGCCCGACCCGCGGGTCTTCCGCTGCCCGGCGGACCACCTTGCGCTTTACGAAAGCGAGGGTTCCAGCTACGAATGGAACTTCGCCTTGAACGGCCGCACCCAGGACAGCGTGATCGAGGACCTGATGGGGGCCTCGAAGACGCCCATGCTGTACGATTACGAGAACTTCCATCCCGCGGCGCCCGGCGGTTACGGCGGGAAGAACGTGGCCTTCTGCGACGGATCGGTGGGGCACTGACCTTCGAGACCTTTAACGCGCATTGAGCGAGGAAGCATGTCCAAGGACAAGAAGCAGGACAAGAAAGATGCCGAGAGCAAACACGAACCCGCGCCCGGTGAGGCCGGCGTGCCGCAATGGGCGCTGATCGTGGGCGCGCTCATGCTCGTGGCGGGCGGGGCCCTCTTCGCCGTCCGCGAGCCCATGCGCCGCAACGCGGCCGTGAGCGCGCTCACCGGCGCCAAGGTAACGGTGAACACGATCGACGACGGCTTCGAAGATTCGTTTGCTACGACCATCGTGGACACCAACCGCCGCGAGTACCTCGACGTGCTCGGCGCCTGCCGCACCGACCCGGACTTCGCCCGAACCATATTCAATACGGTGATGAAGGAAAGTTCGACCGAGGGCCGGATCCTCTGCTGCCGCATGTCGTTCTTCATGGCGCAGGACGAAGGCGACATGGGCCAGGACACGGGCCTGAGCGAGATGCTGAAGACCGTCGCCGAGCAGCTCGGCTCCGACCGCAAGCCCGCACTGCGCGCGCAGGCGCAGTGGGCGCTGGGCCAGCTCCTGGCGATTAAGGACCCGGCGAAGGCGAAGGACTTCGAGAACCTGCCGCCGGCGCCGAAAGACCAGAAGGGCGTCTGGCTGGTGAAGACGAAGGAAGAGACCTTTGGCGACGGGCCGAACGCGGTCAAACTTGCAAGAGTTCGCTGGTCGAACCCCGACGCCTGCCTCGCGTGGTGGCAGACCTTCGGCGCCAAAGCCGTGTGGGACGCGAAGCTCAAGCGCTTCGTCGTGGAATAGGAGCGGCTGCCGCGAACCGGACCCATGCGGTCCCGCTCGCGCCGTCCGTGCCGTGCCCATGCCCGAACCGCTCCTGGAAATCGAGGATCTCTCCAAAACGTTTCGCCGGCGTGTGCTGGCCTCCGCGGCGCGCGGCGGAATCGCGGGCGCAGACGATCCCTTCGCGCTGCAAGCGGTCGATCGCATCAACTTGACCGTGGAACGCGGCGACGTCTTCGGGTTCCTGGGCCCCAACGGCGCGGGCAAGAGCACCACCATCCGCATGGCGCTGGGGCTGATTCATCCGACCTCGGGGCGCGTGCGCATCGGCGGGTACGACCTGGCTACCGACCGTTTGAACGCGCTGCGCAAAGTCGGCGCGTTCGTCGAAGCGCCCGCGTTTTATTCTTATCTTACCGGGCGCAAGAATCTGGAGATCTTCGCGGGACTCTCGGGCCGCGTCCCGGACGCGCTCGTCGACGAGACCATCGACCTCGTGGGCCTGCGCGGGCGCGAGCACGAGCGCGTGAATGTCTACAGCCACGGCATGAAGGCGCGCCTCGGCATCGCAGCCTGCCTGCTTCCCCGTCCCGAGTTGATGATCCTCGACGAGCCGACAGACGGCCTTGACCCGCACGGCATCCGCGAGATTCGCGAGCTGATCAAACGACTGGCGCGCCAGGAGGGCCTGACGGTCTTTCTCTCCAGCCACCTTCTGAACGAAGTGGAGAACCTCTGTAACCGCATCGCCATCGTCGAGCGCGGCAGCATCATCCTCCAGGGCCGCTTGGACGAACTCGAGAAGACCCACCGCCGCCTGCGTATTCAAACAGATAAGCCGCAAGAATCCGCGGCGCTCCTGCGCGAGCGCTTCAAGATTGAAGCGCGGCCCGATCCGGATGCTCGCGCGAGCCTTCTAGTGATGCCGAACGGACATGCAACGGAGGAACTCAACGCCGCGCTTTCCGGCGCGGGCCATGCCGTGCGGCATCTCGCGCCCGAGGAAGCCTGGCTCGACCGGCTCTTTCTGGAGCTCACGACAACCAAGGAGTCCTCGAAGAGCTCCGCCCCTATGGCCGGGGAGAGCCTGTCATGAGCGGACCTGTTGAAGCGCTGAGTTTCACGGAAGGCATCCTTGCATACGTGCGTTTCGAGCTCACGAAGCTGCGCGGGCGGCGAATCACCTGGGTGCCGTTCCTCGTGCTGACGCTGGTGGTCGGCCTCATCGTGTCCGTCTTCCACTACCTCCAGTTCACAACCGTGATCCAAGTCTTCCGCGCGTTCCAGATCTTCTTCCAGAGCAAGGAGGACTTCGTCAATGGTTACTACATGGCCGCGCACTCCATGAATCCAATGTTCCAACTGCTTCTGCCGATCTTCATCTCGGTCGCGTCGGGGCTGATGATCGCGGGCGAGGCCGAGGCCGGCACGCTGCGCGCCTGCCTGATCCGCCCCGTGCCGCGCCGCCGCCTGATCCTGGGAAAATTCGCGATCCTGAGCGGCTACTCGCTGGCGCTCTGCCTCTTTCTGCTCTTCATGCTGGTGGGCATCGGCATCCTGAACTTCGGCACCGGCGACCTGTACACGCTGAACATGGCCTTTCACAACGGCGAGACCGGCGTGAGCATGGTGCCCGCGGCGGAGTTGCCCTTCCGGTTCCTGATGGCGGGCCTGCTCGCGACGATGGGCATGATGGTGCTCGCCGCGCTGGCGCTGCTGATCTCCTCGCTGGTGGAGACCGCCGCGATGGCCTACGTGCTTACGCTCTCGATCTACTTCGCGCTGCTCACCCTGCGGTGGCTGCCCTTCTTGGATTGGCTCTACCCCTACCTCTTCGTGACGCACATGCTCCGCTGGCAGCAGTGCTTTTACGAACACATCAAGCTCGGAGAGATCTACGTCTCGCTCGTGCATCTCGCGTGCTACCTCGTCGCGTTTCTCTCGGCAGCGGTTCTTTTGTTTGAGCAGAAGGATGTGAAGAGCTGACGGCTGGGCCTACTTCGCAAAGCGCCCGAACTTGAAACGCGAGAGGTCGTAAGGCACTTTCTTGCCCGTCGCCAAGTCCGCGGCGATCCGTCCGAGCAGAACCAGAAACTTAAAGCCGTGGCCCGAGAGCCCGCCGACGGCGAAGGCGCCGGGCAGGCCCGGCACGGCATCGACGATGAAGTCGGTCTCGGGCGTGTTCGTGTAGAGGCAGGTCTTGCTGTAGGTCACCTCGGCCGTGAGGTCCGGCAGGCGTTCGGCGGCGTATTTCAGCATCTCGGCTTTGAGCGCCGGATCGAAGTCGCGGTCCACGGCGTCGGGGTTGACGATCGGGCCGATCTTGTGCTGCGCGAACTTCACGCCCTCGACTTTGCCATCCATAGGGAAACCGTAGTACTCGCCGCCGCCCGCGATGCTGCCGGAGTGAATCCAGACGGGGCACGTACCGGGCACGAACTTCTTCGCGGCCTCCGGAGACTTGGTGCGCAGGTAGAGATACTGCTGCCGCGAGACGCGCAGCGGGAGGTTCAGGCTCGCGAGCATCTTGCCGGTCCACGGTCCCGCGCTGACGATGACGCGCTCGACGCCGAAGTCGCCCGCGGACGTCGCTACGCGAAGCCCCGCACCGTCACGAACGATAGCCTTGACCGTCGTGTTTTCCTTGAGCTGCGCGCCGTGCTTGACCGCGAGTTGCGCCGCAGCCTTTACGCAAGCTGACGCGCGCAGGAAGCCGCTCTCGCTCTGGAAGACGGCGTACTCGTTCTGGGTCAGATGGAACGCGGGGAAACGCGCGTTGGTCGCATGCGCATCGAGCCGCTCGTAAGCGATCGCGTTGACCTTGAGCGCGTCCTCGACGAGCCGCATGGCCTCGTCTTTCTCGTCGCCGAAGTAGAGCCCGCCGCAGCGCACGAACAGGTCCTCGCCGGACTCGCGCTGCAAGTCGTCCCAGAGCGGGTACGCGGCGCCCATCAACTGCGTGAGCAGCCGGTCGGCGTACGTCTTGCGGATGATGCGGGACTCGCCGAACGAACCGCCCAGATCGTGGTTTACGGTGAACTGTTCGAATAGGAGAACTTCGTGGCCTTCCTTGGCCAGGTGGCGCGCCGCCTGGCTGCCGACTCCACCTGAACCGACGATCGCGATCTTCATGCGTGGACGTCCGCGCGAGGTTTAAGCACAGGCCTATTCCGTCTTCGCGGGCTCGGGCGTTTTGGCGGCCTCGCCCGATTTAACCTCGTCGGTCTTGGGGGCCTCGCCCGTGGGGGCGGCCTCGCTGCCACTCTTAGCCTCTTCGCCGGTCTTGGCCTCGCCGGTCTTCTCGCCTTCCTTCTGCGTCTCGGCCGGCTTCGCGTTCAGCCCGAGCATCGCGCCGAGGCCCAGGTTGTCGCCCAACGCGAAGATGTCCGCGGCCAGGCCCACAAGCACGAGCGCCAGGACGGCGACGATGATGATGGGCAGCTTGCTCTTCTTGGGCGCCTCGCCATCGGCGCCGGCTGCTCCCTTGGCGCCCTTGGCTCCGCGACGGGCCGCCGCGCGGTCCTTGGCGCTGGTGCCGGCCTTTGCGCCCGCGCGGTCTTTCGCGCCGGGGCGAGCGGCTCGGCCGGTGCGCAACTTCCCGGCCTTGCTCGCCGCCGCGACCTCGGACGTCTCTTCTTCGCCCTTCTCTTCGGTCTCTTCGGTCTCTTCGGCCTTCTCTTCGGGAACTTCTTCGGTCTCTTCCGCTTTGGCTTCGGTCTCCTCGGCGGGCACTTCCGTCTCCTCGGTGGCGGCATCGGTCTCGGCGGCTTCCGCCGGTGCGTCCTCCGCGGGCGCTTCCGCCGCATCGGTCTCCGCGACTTCCTCGGCGGCCTCGGCCGGCGCTTCTCCCGCCGTCTCTTCCTCTTCAGCCAGCTTCTTCGCCTGTGCGGTGATCTCGTCGACTTCGGATGCCACTTCTTCGGCGGGGGCCTCGGCGACTTCCTCCACCTCCTCGACCGTTTCCTCGGTGGCGGCTTCTTCCTGATCGGACTCTTCCGCCTGATCGATCAGCCCAGGCGAGACGCCCGCGGCCTCGGCGGCGCGCTTGGCCTTGAGCCGTTCCTTCTTGCGCTTCAGGCGCTCCTTCTTCTTGAGCTTGCGGCGCCGGCGGCGTTCTTCTTCGGAGAGCTCTTCGCCTTCTTCGGTCTCGCCCTCTTCGGTTTCCGCTTCCGCCTCGCCGGTCTCCGCCGTTTCCACGGCCTCTTCGGCGGGCGCTTCCGCGGCTTCCGCAGGCGCTTCGGCCTCTTCCGCGGCTAATTCTTCAGCCGGAGCCTCGGCTTCCTCGGCTGCGGTCTCCTCGGCAGGCGCTTCTGCTTCGGCCTCCGCCGCAACGGACTCTTCCGCGGCCAAGGCGGCGGGCGCCGCTTCCTGCTCGGCCGCAACGGCTTCTTCGCTTTCCGCTTCGGTGGCCTCCACGGCGTCGGTGGCTTCCTCGGCTTCGGTGGCCTCTTCGGCGGCAACCGCTTCCTCCGCGGCCACGGCCTCTTCGGCTTCCACGCCCTGCTCCGCGAGGACCGCTTCCTCGGACTCCTCGGCGATGGCCACCGCTGCAACGGCCTCGGGCTCGCCCGCGCCGGCTTCCGCGGCCTGGTAGCGCAGCTTGCCGCGGACGTCGAGGGACGCCTTGGGCGCGCGCAGAACCCGGCCGCAGTTCGGGCATTCGCCCAAAGAACCCGACTTGTTAGGGGCCACGGAGAGGATCGATTCGCATTCGCAGCGGAAAACAATCATGGCGGACGCTCCGGTGACGCTGTTTGAAGGCGAGAATTTTGCGCATCTTTTATACTCGCGGCCCCTTGGCCCGGTCAACCCACGAATGGCCGCGCTCCCGGCGCTTTGGCCCTCTCGATTGCGCGTAGCACCGCATGCCGTTGGGCTCCGATACCGAGTCGGGTTTCTTGACAGGTTGCTCGCTTCTGACTAGGGTTAGCCCTAAGCTACGGGTGCTGCGCCTCTGCTTCCACCTTAAACTCGGGAACTCTTGTGGCTTCATTGGTTTTCAGAAACGGCCCTTACGCCGGGAAAAGCCTGACCATCCCGCCGGGTAAGGTCATAACCATGGGGCGCAACCGGGATATCGAACTCCCGCTGCCCGATCTGAAGCTCTCACGGCGCCACTGCCAGATCGAAGCCGGCATGGCCGGCTACATCCTGCGCGACATGGGCAGCACCAACGGCACTTATTTGAATGGACAGCGCGTCTCCGGCGAAGTCTCGCTGCGGAATTTCGACCGCGTGCTGATCGGCGATACCGAGATCGAGTTCCAGTGTCCGGAGGAGATGGAAGACCTGCAGACGCGCGTGGGCCAGCCGGACCCGCAGAAGCTCGCCGCGGCCGGGCCGGTCTCCAACGCGCTGGAACCGATCACCGGCGCGCTCGCCGTCCAGCCCAACGCGCCGCCGCTCGACGCCATACCGATCCCTGTCCCGATGCAAGTCCAGGCGGCCGCCGCGGCGGCCCAAGCCGCGGTCTCGGCGGAACTCGGGGCCGCGCTGCAGGAACTGGACCGGCCGCTCCCGCCGGAACCCGGCAGCGCTCCGCCTCCTCCAGCCGCGCAGCCGCAGCTCTATTTCTGCGACCAGTGCGACGGCAGCATCCCCGCGGTGGATCTCGACCTGGGCATGGCGAAGGAGATCGGTGGCAAGCTTTATTGCAAGGAATGCCTGGCCCGCGGCGTCTCGGTGTTGCCCGAGCCTTCTGCGGACGCGGCGATCTTCACCGATCTGGGCAGCGACCGCGGCGCGTCCCTGGCCGCGAGCGTGCCCGACGAACCCCAGGCCAATCAGGACCTCGACGAGATCCTCAAGGGCCTCGAAGTCGAGGAAGTGATCGCCGAAGACGTGCCCTCGCGCGCGCCCAAAGTGGTGGTGACGCGCGATCTGGATGCGCTCAAGCAGGACGTCAGCGCCGTGATCTCGGGCGGTTCGACGCGCCGCATGCGCCCGCTGATGCCCGATGGCCAGCCGCGCCCGGCCCCGCCGCCGCCGCCGGTGAACGCCAAGAAGATCGACGAACTGCTCGGCGACGATTTCGAAGAACTGGAGGAGATCGGGGATCCGCTTCCGCCGCCGCCTTCTGTGCCCAAGAACAAGCCGGTCCACAAGCCGCAGCCGAAGCCCGCCACTAAGCCGCCGGGCGCGGACGAAGACGAAGACCTGATCGAGATCGGCAGTTCCGGACCGGGTTGACGCCCGGCAACGCCACGTGCCCACCGACACATCCAACGCCCCCGATCCTTCCGCTTCCCTGAAAGGGTACTGGGAAGAGACCCAGCGCCCGATCTACTCCGCCGCGCTGGTGCTCCCGTTTCTGCTTACCTACGAACTCGGCATTCTGGTGCTGCACCCCAACGTGATCAACGGGGGCGACGCGCTCATCATTACCCTGATGAACTCCCTGTCCATCCATACCTCGTTCGCGTCCTCCTTCGTGCTGCTAGTCTGCTTCGTGGTCTGGCAGGTCCGGTCGAAGACCAGTTGGAAGCTCGACGGCGGAAAGCTCCAACTGCTCTTCCTCGAGAGCTTCGTCCTTGCCGTGATCCTCTTTTTCTTTATTAACTGGATCTCCATGAATGTGCCGGCGAGTTCAATCGTGGGCGCCCCGGCAGCATTCCGCGGCCGGCTGCTGGACCTGGTGCTCTTCTGCGGCGCGGGCGTGTACGAGGAACTCGTGTTCCGGGTGCTGCTGCTGGGCCTGCTGATAATGGTTCTCACTAAGCTCTTTCATATGGAGAAAGCGTGGGCGGCGGGGATCGCGGTGGTCATCGGTGCGACGGTCTTCTCGCTTTTCCACTACATCGGCCCCGGCGGCGACACCTGGAACATCAACAGCTTCCTGCAGCGCGCCTTCGCGGGCGTCTTCTTCTCCGCGTTGTACGTGACGCGCAGCTTCGGCGTCGCAGCGGCCACGCACGCGATGTACGACATCCTGGTGGGCTTCTCGCTGATGCCGAAGTAACCGCCGTGGTTCCGCCGAAATGGTTCAGGCGTCGTGGCTCCGCCGTCCCGGCGAAGGTCGCAGTAGCGTCCCGCCGCTGCTCGAGCGCTCACCTGGGAGGACGCCGTCGGAGCCATCGGCGGGACGCCGATGCTACGAACTAGGAAGCAGCCCAGCGCGGCGGCAACCTCGGCTGGAGAAGCGCAGGTCCTTCCGTTACACTGTTCCCGATTGGCGCGATCCGCCAAGCCGTCCGGCCCGCGGAGGCCACGTTCCCGCGCGCCGGGCGACTTGGCGGTTTGTTTTGCCGCGTTTATTCCGTGAAGGATGAACCGCATCATGAGTGCTCCGGCGGAAGCCGCATTCCAGCGCTGCATCAACCCCGCATGCGCCGCGACCTACGGCGTCGCGGAGATCCTCACGGCCTGCAAGGCCTGCGGCGAACTCTTGGACGTCGCCTACGACTGGAACCGGCAGACGGTCCCGCAGAAACTCACCGCGTTCGAGCGCAAATACGCGACGCGGCGCTACCCGCTGCACTTCAGCGGCGTCTGGCGCTTTAAAGAACTGCTCAACTTCGTCTCCGACGACAAGGTGATGACCATCGGCGAGGGCCAGACGCTGCTGCGCCCAGAAGGCGAGTGCGCGCGCTACTGCGGCCTGCCCGAGAACACGGTCTTTCTCCAGTACGAGGGACTCAATCCGTCGGGCTCGTTCAAGGACAACGGCATGTCCGCGGGCTTCAGCCACGCGAAGCTCGTCGGCGCGCACAAGATGGCCTGCGCGAGCACCGGCAATACGAGCGCCAGCCTCGCCGCGTACGCGGCCTCGACGCGCAGCCTGCCCGCGGACCAGCGCATGGAAGCGCTCGTCTTCGTCGGAAGCGGGCGCATCGCGCTGGGCAAGCTCTCGCAGAGCCTCGATTACGGCGCGAAGACGATCCAGATCGCGGGCTACTTCGACGACGCGATGAAGCGCGTGCGCGAGGTCGGCAAGGCGCTCGGCATCTACCTGGTCAACTCGGTCAATCCATTCCGCCTCGAAGGCCAGAAGACGATCATGTACCGGATTCTCGAGGCCCTGAACTGGGAAGTGCCCGACTGGATCGTCGTGCCCGGCGGCAATCTCGGCAACAGTTCGGCGTTCGCGAAGGCCTTTCAGGAACTCAAGGAGCTGGGCCTGATCCCGCGCATTCCACGGCTGGCCGTGGTGAACGCCTCCGGCGCGAACACGCTGCACCGGATCTACAACGAGTTGGGCGTGCGCTGGAACGGGGGCAAGTACGACCGCGCTGCCATCGAAACGTTCTACGCGCAGATGGACGCCGAGAAGCGCGACGCGAACACGATCGCAAGCGCCATCGAGATCAACCGGCCGGTGAATCTCTCCAAGTGCCTGCGCGCGCTCGAATGGATGAACGGCGTGGTGCTCGAAGCGACCGACCAGGAGATCCTCGACGCGAAGGCCGTCATCGGGCGCGGCGGCTTGGGTTGCGAACCGGCCAGCGCCGCGAGCGTCGCGGGCCTGAAGCAGCTCGTCGAAAAGAAGATCGTCTCCAAGGGCGAACGCATCGCGTGCGTCATCACCGGGCACGAACTCAAGGCCGCCAACGCGACCGTCGCCTACCACAGCCTGCACGGCGAAGACCTGGTCCACGAGCTGGGCAAGTACGGCGTGCGCGAGAACAAGCTCGCGAACTATCCCGTACAGGTGAAGAACGACCTCAACGAGATCATCAAGGCCATCGGCGACGCGGGGCACGGCAGTTGGGACGCGTAGCAGAGCAGAGCGTTAAGCGAAGAGCGTGGAGAGAACGGACATGCCAGTAAATCTTTGCATCGCCGGCGTCGCGGGACGCATGGGCCAGCGCCTGCTGGCGCTTGCGCAAGAAGACCCCGGTCTGAAGGTCACCTACTCGCTGGAGCACTCCGGGCACGCCTGGATCGGGAAGGACGCCGGCGAGGCCAGCAACCTCGGCAAGCTCGGCGCGCCCGTCGCGCGCAGTATCTGCCCGAACTGCGCCTTCGACGTGCTGGTCGACTTCACCATCGCCGAAGCGGCCGTGGGGAACGCGGAGGCCGCCGCCGCGCAGGGCAAGGCGTTGGTGATCGGGACGACGGGGCTCAACGACGAGCAGAAGGCGCAGATCAAGGCCTGCGCGAAGAAAGTCCCGGTGATCCACGCGGGGAACTTTTCCACCGGCGTGAACACGTTGGTGAAAGCCGCCGCGCTGGTCGCGAAGACGCTCGGGCCCGAGTACGAAGTCGAGATCGTCGAGGCACACCACGATCAGAAAGTGGACGCACCCAGCGGCACCGCGCTGATGCTGGGCGAGGCCGTCGCGGGGGCGCTCGGCAAGGACCTGAAGAAGGACGCGATCTACGGCCGCGAGGGCATGACCGGGAAGCGCCCCAAGCACGAGATCGCGTTCCATGCGCTGCGCATGGCCGACGTGATCGGAGAACACACCGTCTACTTCGCCATCGGCGGCGAACGCATCGAACTCACGCACCGCGCGAGTTCGCGCGACACCTTTGCCCGCGGCGCGTTGCGTGCGGCGAAGTGGCTCGCGCAGGACAAGAAAGCGCCCGGGTTTTACTCGATGGCGCAAGTGCTGGGATTTGAGTAATGCCGTGGAGCGAAAAGCGTAGAGCGATACAGCTCGACTGCCGTTCCGTTCGCTCTACGCTCTACGCTCCTCGCTTTTCTCGGGTTCCTCTCGCGTAACAGGCACGATCAGAACCAGCCAGACCGCGGCGGAAGCGATGGCGGTGATCGCGAAGGCCGCGTACGAGACGACGGCGCCCAGGTTCTGCATGAGAATCACCGCCACCGAAGTGCCGCCCTTGCCGAAGCGGCTGCCGAAGACGTCGATGATCTCTTTGGCGCGATAACGCACTTCGAACGAGTATGGAATGTAGAGCGTCTCCTTCGCCGCGCGGAAGAGCGAGTAATCGAGCGTCTTGAATACGAGGTAGGCCAGCCCTGCGCTGAAGAGCGTGGGCGACTGGAGGAAGTAGGCGCACATGGCTACGTGCACGGCGGGAATCGCGAGATGGATGAGGCGCATGGGCAGGAAGCGCAGCAGGATGGGCGCCGCGATGAACTGTCCCACGGCCGATGCGATCCCGACGTTCTTCCAGAATTCGCCGGAGATCGAGTTGCGCAGGTCTTTGTCGGCGACCTGTTCTTTAAGGATGCCGTAATAGGATAGATCGAGGACCGTGGAGATCACCTGCGTGGCCAGGATGACGGCGAGCAGCAGAATCAGCGCGGGATGAGCTCTAAACAATCCAAGCCCCATGTGGCCGTGCGGCACCTGCGCGTCCTTCTTGTCGTCCACCGGTTCTCCGCTGAAGCGGTAGGCCCAATCGGAAAAGAACGCCGTGGGCACCAGAAGGCCCGCGCAGAACAGGACCATAGTCTCGGTGCCCAGCGGCACCGACAGCCACTGGATGCCCCAGCCGCCCAGGATCGAGCCGAGGGAACCTACGCCGCAGATGGGCCCGTTGAGAACTTTGGCCTGTTGCGTGCCCAGGGTGCTGTTAAGGAACGACCAGTACTGTTCCACCACGAGCATGATGTAGGTCTCGCGCACGATAAAAAGCACGCCAGTAGCCTGAGCCCACCCCTGGCGGATCGCCGCGTAGCAAAGAATGAGCGTCACGCCCGAGATTGCATTGGTGGCCAGGAGCGTCTTCCGCGGCCCAAGCCAGGAGAGCAACCGGCCGTATCCGTACAGCGAGAGAAAGACCCCTATCGGCACGAGCGCCGTGATCATCGGCAGGCTTTTCGAGCCGTAGGCTTCGAGAAACAGGTTCATGGCCGTGCTGCGGACGAACTCGTAGCCGGAAAAGAGAAACGCGGCGGCGACGCCGATCAGCAAAGCCGGAACCCAGCCGGCCCGCAAATCCGGAAGTAAAGATCCCGGCGCGCTGCCGATGCCGCCCCGTTGCGATGAGGTCATGGCTCATGAGCGTAGAGCAGCGCGCGCGAAGCGCAAAGAGAGAGGGGAGACGTATCCATAAGCCATAGGACCTCACAGAGGCGGCGAGACGCCGCCGCGACCTCCGCCGGGACGGCGGAGCCACCGCGCTTGGCAAATGCGCGCGGGGCTGCGATAGTCGCCGCATGGCCTCTCCGGGTAAGGATCGCATCAAGCTCTGCTACGTCTGCGAAGCCACGGCCGGTGGCGTGCGCAAGCACCTGCGCGAGCTGATGCGCCTATTCTCCCGGCCGGAGGAAGGCTTCGAGATCCACGCGCTGCTCGGCGACCGCGGCGAGCCGGGTCTTGCCGCCGAGTTGGAGCAGCTTCGTGCGCAGGGCGTTCGAACCGCCGTGCTGCCCGCGCTGCAGAGGCCGATCCGCCTCCTTCGCGACCGCGCGGCCTATGCCGAAATAAAACGCTTCATCCGGGAACTCGCGCCGCAGCTCGTGCATACCCACAGTTCCAAGGCGGGCTTTCTGGGGCGGCTCGCGGCGCACGCGGCGGGCGTGCCGCGCATCGTCCACACGGCGCACGTCTTTCCGTTCCAGTGGGCCACGGGTCTGAAAGGATTCTTCTACACGAAGCTCGAGCGCTACGCCGCGCGCCGCTGCCATGCAATCGTCTGCGTCGGCGCCAGCCAGCGCGAGGAAGCGCTACGCATCGGCCTTGCTCCAACGGAAAAGGTGCTCTTAATTCCAAACGGGGTCGAGATTCCGCCGCCGGCTTCGCTCGAAGAGATCGCGGCGTTGCGCATGCGCTTGCAGCTCCCGGCCAAGGCGCCGGTGGTGGGCATGGTCGCTCGGCTCGCGCCGCAGAAAGGCGTGCGGCCTTTCCTGGAGGCGGCGGCTCAAGTCGTCCGCGCGAGGCCGGACGCCATCTTCGTGCTCGCCGGCGGCGGCCCGCTGGAAGAAGAAGCGCGCGCGCGCGCGGCGGCGCTGGGCCTCACGGCGGGACAGTTCAGGTTTCTGGGACACGTGGAGGACGCCGAGCGGCTCTATCCGGCCTTCGACGTGCTCGCGCTTTCGAGCCTCTACGAAGGACTTCCTTACGTGCTGCTGGAGGCCATGGCGCGAGGCGTGCCGGTGGTGGCCACCGACGTCCAAGGTTCGCGCGACGTCATAGAGCACGGCGTCTCGGGGCTTCTAGCTCGGCCCGGCAACGCCGCCGACCTGGCGGCAAAGCTGAGCGCGTTGCTCGGGGATCGAAGCCAGCGCGAGAAGCTCAGCGGCGCGGCGCTGGCGCGCGTGCGGGAGCGGTTCTCACTCGAACAGTTTGCGGCAGGGCACCGGAAGTTGTATCGCGGGGAAACCGCGCCGATTTAGCGGGCGCTTATTTGCCTTGCAGCGCCGGATCGTCGGGCAGGATCGTCAGCCGGAGGGCGTGGAACGAGATATCCACGTTGGCCTCGTCCCAAGACCAGGGCGCGAGCGCGGGCATGAAGCCTTCGCCGCCCACGGGAATCTTCTGGATCGAACGCCATGCGTTCTCGTCCGCCTCGCCGGCCTCGCGGTAATAGAACGACCAGGTCTTGCCGTCGGCGATAATCGCCACCTGTCCGCGTTCCCAGGTCACATTCATGGCGTTGCGGGGAAGATTCTTCTGCTCGAATTTGCCGTTGCTCGAAATACTGCCGCTGATACTCAGCGGCCCATCCCCGTTGCGCCGGACGCCGTACACCAGGCCCAGTTCTCCGCCATTCCACAGGCCAATGCCCGCGGCCCAGGAGTCCTGGTCTTTCATGTACTTGGGCACGGAATACTGCGCTTCGAGCCGGAAATGCGTGGGCTTGATGTTCTGCGGCACCACAAACACCGCCTTCTTGCGCTCCGAATCCCAGATCTCTCCGGACGTTCCTTTAAAGCTCACGAGCACGTCCTGGGCCTGGGCCACCTTCACGAACTCGCCGGGTTTGCGCCCACGCGGGTCGTCCACGCGCCAGTCCTGCGCGAAGGCCGGCCCGTCGGCGGGCGTCCAGATGGCTTCCACCGAACCGTCGGGCTTGACCGTGGATTTGGTCTTGAAGATCTTCGCGGGGTCGAACTTGGCTCCGGGCGTTTTGGGCGTGGAGCCTGGCCCCGGCGCGGCAGCGCTTCCTTGGCACCAGCGAATGGCAGCGTCGAAGAGCTTCCAGCCGGAATCATTCAAGGTCGCAGCCGTCTCCGTGTACAGCGGCAGGGCGACGCGCTTGCCGGGCGCGGTAAATCCGGAGGCCATGTTGGCGCCCGTATCGTAGGCGAACATGACCACGTGGCGGTCGTCGTCGCTCTGGCGGGCCACGACGATCGCGCCGTCGGCCGGAACACCCCAAGCCAATTGGCTGGGCTGAGTGGCGAATTCGACCTTGCCCGATAGCCCAGCCGTAAGCGGTGAATCGCTCTTGATCACATCGATTTGCGTCTGGCCATCGACCTGTCCGGCGTCTCTGCGCTTTCTGCCGTTCCAGCGTGTAAAATTCATGCGCGCGAACAGGTTTTCTTCCCACGTCAGGACGGGTTCCTTCACGTCCTTGAATTTCTCCCCGACCGTCGCGCCATCCACGGTCTCCGAGATCAGGACCATGGATTTGCCGTCGGCGTCGCCCGCGTTGGCTTCCGCGTGGTCCTTGATCGTGAAGGTGGCGTTAAACTTTTTCTCGAGATGTTCCTTCACCGCCTTGTCGCCGTTGTTCAGGCTCTTGTTGCCCACTACGAACAGCACCGTCAGCGGCGCCGCTTGGATCAAAGCCGCCTGTTTTTCTGCGGCCACGGCGGCCAGACCGGACTGGGCGTCTTTTTGCCATGCGGCGAGCTGCGCGTTTTCGCGTTTGGCCAGGGCCGTCTCGCCGTACGTGCCCTCAAAATGTTTGATCTCGTCAAGCAGCGGTTGCCACTTTTTCGCGGCGGCAGTGGCGGCCAGCGGCTCGAAAGCCTTCTTTGCGGCCAACTCCTTTTCGGCCAGCGCGATCAGCTCCAACTTTTCAGTCAGCACCTGCTTGTCCGCGTCCCCCATATCCGCAATTTTCAGGCGGGCGTCGGCGATCTTTCCGCGCAGGATCAGGAGTTCCACCAGGATCTTGCCTGCGCCGTCGGGTGCTCCGCTGCCCGCCAGATCCATCGGGTCGAGCTCATGCGGCTGCATCGGCAATTGCGGGCCTTTAAAATTCAGATAAAGCCCGCGCGACGGGTCGTACGACTCGACCTTGCCCGATTCGCTCTGGTTCGCTTTCTTTCGGCCGGCTTCCGAGAGATGTATCTCCGCGCCTTTCTTTCCGCCCAGCGCTTGCAGCGCCGACACTTCGAACTTGATCACGGCCGCGATGGCATCCAATTCGGCGTCCACGTCCGCCTTGGCCGGCGCGTATGCGCTCTGGCCCGCGAGTTTCTTGAGCTCGGGCAGTTCCTTCCCCAAGTCCGCGTTGACGGTCCGCCCGAGCACCTCGGCCAGGAACGCAGCAAAGGCGGCTTTCGCATCCTTTGAGGATGCGGACGCAGGCGCAACGCGCATCGTCTCGGCATCGTTCTTCGGCGGCGCATCGTTCTTGCGGGGCTCCGTTTGAGCGACTTGCACGGCCGACGCACCGCCCGCGTAGGCGGTGACGTTATTCAAAGCAAGAAAATCGGTCTTGCTCGCGTCGTCCTTCTTCAAGCCGTAGATCTCAACGTGGTCGATAAAGAGCCCCTCGGGAGAGGGCCAGGGGCCCTCAAACTTTGAGGCCTCGGCGAGCACCGAGCGCACGTGCTTCCACTGGTTCTCCGAATCGGGTTGCACGACCTGGTTGTACCGCCCCATGCCTCCCGGCCCGCGGACACGGTAGCTCACGGTGATGGTCTTCAACCCACTGGACGCCACGTCGAACTCGATGGACACCCCGTCCTCTTTCACCTGCATGGGGTGGTTCGTGCCGATGCGCCACTTGTCGTTCACGATCTTGAGGGCCTTGCGGCCGAGCACGTTCTCCACGCTCACCTGGCCGGGATCGGGGCTGAAGGTATTCAGGGTGCCGTCCTTGAAATCCGCCGACCAGAGCGCATGCCCTTTTTCCACCGGCGGAGCTTCGTGGTTGAACTCCAGCGGTTCGTTGCGGACCGGTTCGGGCTGCAGCTCCGCCTTCGGCGGCTGCGCGCGCTCGGGTGGGCGTTTTACCGCGGGAGGTTCGACGGCCGGCCGTACCGGGGGGTCTTCCTTCGCCGCGACCTGCTTGGAAGGGGTTGGGCGCGGCGGAGCGCCGGAGCCGTTCGAGAGCACCAGCAACGCGACCAGGCCGGCGGCAAGGCAGCCCGCGGCGACGAGCGCCGAGGCCGGCAGCCCCTGCTCGCGCGGGGCCACCACGGTCACGTGGCGCGTGGTGCGGTCGCCGACGCTGATCGGCGCGAGGTGTCCGGTCGTACCGCGTTTTACCTCGGACGAGGGCTTGACCTGGCGGGTGATCGGCTGCGTCGGCGCCACCACGCGGCGCAGCCCGCGCCGCGGCATGGCGCACGAGGTCTTGCCCCGGAAATTCAGCGCCTGCACCACGCCGCCATCCTTGGCCGCGTCCAGGTCCTCGATCAACTCTTGGGGCGACGCGTAGCGGTCTTTCGAGTCCTTGGCCATCATCTTCGCCACGATGGCGCCCCAGGCTTCGGGGACCTCGGGATTCAGGTCACAGACGCTCTTGGCCTCTTCGGTGAGGTGCTTCGCCATGATCGAGGCCGCCGTCGAGCCGTCGAAAGGCGTCGCGCCGGTCAGCATGTGGTAGAGCGAGCCGCCGAGCGAATAGATGTCCGAGCGGATATCCACGTCCTTCTCGCCGCGGGCCTGTTCGGGAGAGATGTAATGCGGCGTCCCGACGGCCTGCCCCGACTGCGTGAGCGCGGCGTCTTCACCGGCGCTCTCGGATTGCTTGGCCAGGCCCAGGTCGCAGAGCTTCGCGATGCCCTGCGGCGTGATCATGATGTTCTCGGGCTTGACGTCGCGGTGCACCAGGCCGTGCTTGTTGGCGTAGGAGAGCGCGTCGGCGATCTGCCGGAAGACCGAGTGGCAGTCCTCGATGGACAGTTTCCCTTTCTTCTGGAGCATCTGCCGCGCGGTCTTGCCTTCGACGAACTCCATGGCGAAGAACGTGTAGCCGGCCTCTTCGCCGCAGTCGATGCCGTTGATAATGTTCAGGTGATTGAGCTTCGCGCTCAGGCGCGCTTCGCGCAGGAAGCGTTCCTTGAACAGAAGATCCGCGGCGAGCTTGGGCGGGAGAATCTTCAGCGCCACCACGCGGTCCATGCCGATCTGGCGCGCGCGGAAGACGGCGCCCATGCCGCCCTGCCCAACCTTCTCGAGAATCTCGAAGCCCGCGATCACCGTCGCGCCGCGCAGCGCGCGCTCGATTGCCCGGTATTGCTCGGGCGTGATCTGGCCGCGATCCTGCAGGAGTTCGCCGAGCTCTTTCTTGACGCCCTTGGCTTCAAGCTGCTTGACGCCGCGTTTGGCGTCTTCCACCTGGCTTGGGGTAACGTAACCGCGTTCCAGCGCCAATTCGGCGAACGACTTGGCGCCGCCGGAAGAGAGTTTGCGAATGAGTTTCTCGGAGTCGCGCATCTAGGTGTTCATCCTCTCGCCAACTCGCTACACTCAAAAAGATTAGCATTGGAGACAGCGCATCCCTAACGGTGGACGGGGAGAGGTCCTTGCATAATGCTCATATTGAACTCTGAAAGGCAAGATTTCCTGCACGGTGCATAAAGTGTAAAAGATTTGCTGTCAATGCCTTAGACATATCCATTCATTTCCGGACTCCATCTCCTATAAATGTTGGAAAAGGATACAGCCTGCAGCGCACACCGTCGATACTTCGATTGGCGTCCAGGTAGGTCCGCGGACGCTTCGATTGCCAATTCGGGGAACGTGGGGGATGGCTGCCCAGAGCGGCAGCGGGAGGATTGCATGGCGGCGGAACAGGTAGCGAGTGCGGATTGTGCCACGGTGATCGGCGGCGACGTGATCATCAAGGGTGAGGTCATTGTGGAGAAGGGCCTGCGCGTGGACGGCCAGATCGAAGGCGCAGTGAACACAAAGGGCAAGGTCATCGTCGGCAAGAGCGGCAACCTGAAGGCCGAGGTCAGGGCCGGCACCTTGAACATCGAAGGCAAGATCACCGGCAACATCACGGTGGCGGAGCGCGTCCAGATCGAGGCCTCCGGCCACGTCTACGGCGACCTGACCGCCGGCAAACTGATTGTCTCGGAAGGCGCGACCTTCGTCGGCAAGGTCAACGTCGGCCCCGAAGCGGTCAAGGAAGCGAGCAAGGAGACCGTCGGCGCCGCGACGACCCGCGTCGGTAATTTCGGCATCGGGACGGGTTCGTCCAAGGCCTCGGCGGCCGCCGCGGTGTAATGCGTTTAGCGTTGCAGGTGCTTTGATAATTCACCGACCGTAACCGCTTGCGCTGGGGGGCCCGGTGCACGCCGGGCCCCCCGGAAGCCTTTGCGAAGGCGCTCCGAATGGCGTTCTTCCGGACCAAGAAGCCCACCAGCCGCTAGGTGCACTGCCCGCATTGCGGCGCGGTGCAGGACATCCCCACCGCCGCGCTCTCCTGCGTCTGCCCCAAATGCAACCGTTCGATGCAGATGGAAGACCGCTGCATCTCCAACTATTCCGCGACCACCGAGTTCTCCACGTGCGGATCGCTGGCCGTGGAAAAGAAGGGGACTATCATCGTTCAGAAAAAGGTCGTCGCGGCCACGCTCGCGCTTCACGGCGCGCTGAAAGGCGAGGCCATCGTCTTCGAATCGGCCAAGATCTCTTCCGGCGGCCAGCTCAAGGGACGCCTGAAGGCCCGCACGCTGGTCGTCGAAGAAGGCGCGACGCTAGAAGGGTACGTCGAGATCACCCCAAACATCGAACACCTGTCCGTCGATAGTCCCGCGCCGGGCGCGGCAGCGTCTTAGCAGGCGCTCGGATCGCTCGCGACCGCAACACTCCTTACCCGGATAAAACCTTCCGCCTGCTCGAAAAATCTGCTACGCTACGTGCGCTTTTTTGAGGTACACCTTGGAGCGTCCGATGAGTGAAGGCACACCCAACGTCGTGATCGATGAAGATTTTTCCCGGGGATTGGAAAACTGGTGGGTTGAAGGCGGCGAGCAGGTCTGGATCGAGAACGCGCGCCTCATGATGCGTTCGGACGGCGCCGATCCGGAGCACGGCAGCGTCTGCACGGCCTGGTGCCGCATCCCGCATCCACCGGATTTCAGCCTCGAACTGGATGCCCACGTCGTCTCATCCAATACCAATTCCAACAACATCAACCTGTTCTTCTGCTATTCCGATCCCTCGGGCGTACCGCTCTTCGAATCGCGGAACACGCGCCGCAACGCCGACTACGGGCTGTATCACACGCTGAACGGGCACATCATCACCTTCCTGAACGATTCGGCGGCCAACAACGAAGGCCGTGAACCCAATCCTCCCCGGGCCCGCGTGCGCATGCGCCGCTGTCCGGGCTTCAACCTCCTGAAAGAGACCTACGGCTACCATTGCGGCCAGGGCGTCACCTACCATCTGCAAGTCACGAAGAAGCGCGGGCACATCGCTTTTGCGGTCGATGGGCAGCCGCTTCTGGAGGCGCTCGACCCCAACCCGCTCGGAGCCGGGCTCCTCGGCCTGCGCACCTTCCGCACGTTCCTGTGGTGGGACAATATCAAGCTCACCGCCCTGGAACTCTGACGCCCGTTGAATTACGGACCACGCCATCCTATTATTTCCATGGCCGTCGCCAATATGGCCCATCCCTTGCGTTGGCAACCTCATGCAGTCATGGCTCAGACCGGGCCCATGTGGGCTTAAAGCGTGCATCCTACCTATTGAGGTAAGCTTATGATTTCCGCGCGAAGGCCCTTCACCTTGTCCCTGGCACTGGCCGCGCTCGCGGCCCACCAATGGATTGGCAATAGCCCGGCCCTGCGCGCCGAAGAACCGGCGCCGCCTGCCCCACCCCCGGCCGCGCCGGCCGGCGAAAAGCCGGTTACGCAGGCCATCGATTGGCTGCCCAAGGACTGCGTCTTCGTGCTGCAGGCGGATCTGAAAGCCTGCCACGATAAGGCCGGGCAGACCGCCTTCTCGAAGTTCCTGAACGAGCCCGATACCCAATTGTTCCTGGCGCAGCCGCTGAAGCTGGCGGCTGAATTCTACGCGCGCTGGCGCGCCCGCTACGCAGTTCTGCCGGACTACGCCGCCTGCGAGCAGCTCTCCTCGGGCGACCTGGCGCTGGGCTTGCGTCTGCTCCCGCCCGCCAACCCGAACGAACCGCCCCGCCCCACGCTCTGCCTCGCGATCCGGCTCAAAGACGCCAACGCAACCCTCGCGGCGCTCGCCAACGTGATCGAGCCGCTGCCGACAGTGAAGCTCGCTTCGGGCATCGAGGCGCGTGGCGGCCCCGGCATGTACCTGGCCATCGTCGAGAACTGGCTGCTCGCGGCGGGCGAACCCGATGGCTTGGATCAGCTCGCTTCGGCCGCGAAGTCGGGCAAGCCGGGCTTCTCCGCGGAGGATCGCTGGAAGAAGACCGCCGCCGAGATAGGTGAAGGCTGCGTCGCGCTTGCCTGGGCCGATATGAAGCCCGTACGCGAGTATCTGCTCCAACTGCCCGAAGATCCGAACGCGCGGGCGGCCCTGCCTGCGAGCCCCGCGAAGGCGTTGGCCGCCCTCGGCCTCGACGGCGTGCAGTCGCTGACGCTAGGCGTAGGGATCGAAGGCCCGCGCTACGACTTCCGCATCGGCGTCGAAGCCCCCGCGAAGGCGCGGCGCGGCTTGGTCAAGCTCATTGAAGGCGAAGGCCCGCTGCATGCCGGCATCCTGGCCGCGGTGCCGCGCGAGGCCGGCTGGTTCTACCTCACCCGCCTGGACCTGCGCCGCATCCTTCCGCTGGTGCGCGACAGCCTGGAGGCCGCGGAAGGCGCCGGCGGCATGGGCCAGAACCTCGGCACGCAGCTCCTGATCTTCAACGTCGCGACCGGCATCGACCTCGAGCGCGACCTGCTCGCGAACTTCGAGGACGAGTGGGTGCTCAGCGACAGCGGGGGCGGCGGCGCGCTCCTGGACCTCATGCCCGGCATGACGCTCACCGGAACCGCCAAGGACCCGGACCGGGCCGAACGCGCGCTCGGCAACCTGCTGAAGCTGCTGGCCAGCCAGGCCCCGCGCAGCATGGATGCGCGCTTCAACGACGCGATCGTGGACGGCGTGAACGTTCATTACCTGAGTTTAGCCATGTCGGACGTCTCGCCGTCCTTCGCCGTGCTCGGCAAGTACGTCGTGCTCTCGCCCACGCTGGCCGGCCTGCGCAGGCAGGTCCGGCACCTCTCCGCGCTTCCCAACGCCAAGGACATCCGCGCCAGCACGGACTTCCAGGCCGCGTACAAGACGGCTTTTGGCACAGATCTTCCCGAAGCCGGCGGCAAGGACGCGGACAAGGCCGAACTCCCGCCGACGTTCCGCTACCTGGACCCCAAGCGCGCGCATCCGACCAAGCTGCTCGGCACGCTCCTTGGTGCCGGGACGGCCTTCGGGCCCAATCTGCCGGAGATTCTCAAGGCCGAAGAGGGCTTCCGCAAGGCGCGCGTCGAGGCGGCCCTGCGGCTGCTCGCCAAGGCGCTGGAAAAGTTCAAGCCCAAACAAGGCGAGGCCGCCAAGCCCTTCCCCGAGAACCCGCGCGACCTGCTCACGCGGGCCGGCGGCGGCGCGGCCTCGGTCACCGACCTCGGCGGGGTGCGCTATCGCGCGGGCCTTAAGTCGGACGATCCCGAGAACACGATCCTGGCCTACGCCGCGCTCGAACGCGGCCTGGAAGGCGGCTACGCGGTCCTGCGCCTCTCGGGAAAAGTAGAGACCCTCGAACCGGACGCATTTATCCAGGAACTCAAAGAACAGTCCGCGGCCCTTAAAACGCAGCAGCGGGAGGTCAAAAACCTGCTTGGCACCCCCGCGCCCGTGGGCCGCGCTTCCGCGTGGTGGAGCAAAGCCTGGGGGTTACAGGAAGAAGAACGCAGCCTATTGGCGGCGGATGCCGTGCGGCTGCTGCGTGGGATTGATTTCGCGCTCCTGCCCGACGTACAGCGTTTCGAGAGCGACCTGCCCGCCGGGCTCTCGTGGACGCGCGCGGACGAGTGGGGCATGGTCAGCCGCACGCTCTCGAGCTATCCCCTGCCCGCCGCGGACCTCACCGGCGCCGCGGTGCCGTTTATACTCGCCGGCGCCACGCTGCCCGAGATCCTGAAAGGAAGAAAGGCGAACAACGAAACTTCCGCCGCGGCGGACCTGGCCGCGATCGCGGATGCGCAGAAGATCTACAAACTGGCCGATTGGGACGGCGACGACGTCCACGCCTTCGCGCACTCGCTGGTAGAACTGACGGCGCGCGGGCTGCTGGACGAGCGCATCGCCATGGCTGAGGCGCGCACGGGCGCGTTCCTGCTCCCCAAGAGCGGATATCTCTTCCGGCTGCTGCCCGCGCAGGGCAAGGCCGCGCCGGGCGGCGAGAAGAATTACCTGGTGAATGGGAAATGGGTGCACGGGTTCGCGGTGCTCGCGTGGCCCGCGGATTATCCCAAGACCGGAACGCATACCTTTATGGTCGGCCCGGACGGCGCGGTCTGGCAGGCCGACTACGGCGTCTTCACGCCTGCGGCCTCCAAGAACGTCCAGAGTTACGATCCCGATCCCGTGCAAGGCTGGCGCAAGCCCGACTGAGCCGCTCCGAGTTTTGAATTGAAAAGGCGCCGCGCCCGCCACGGCTTGCGCGCGCAGGCGGGGTTATTCCATGCCAAATTTATCGTCGATCAGTTTGTTGAGATCGGCCAGCGCGGCGTCGGCGTCCTCGCCCTTGGCTTTGAAGACAAACTCGTTGTCGTCTTCCGCCGCGGCGTTGACCATGTGCGACGCGAACTCGATCATGTCCAGGATGCTCTTGGCGCTCATGTCCAAGCCGTCCTTTACGGCGCGGATGTCGGCTTTGTAGCGCGTGGCGGTCTCCACGATCTTCTGCGCGGGCCGCATGTGCAAGCCATGCTTATTCTTGAGGTTGACGCGAAGTTCAACCCAGTTGTCGCTCATGAGCACTTCCGCCCTTAAGGCGTCGCAAACGCATGGCCTGTTTTTGGAAGGGATCCCCCTCTTCACGCTGTATCTATAAAGGCTAAATGCAAATCCCGCCAGTGCCGCTTTCTGAACAGTTTCAATATTTTATTTAAGCGGACTCTTTAAGCAGCTCGAGGAGGGCTTTGCAGAGCTTGCCGGAGTCGTGCCGGATGGGATACGCGGGATTGACCACATCGGCCGCCACGATCTTAAAGGGGGCGTGGGCGAAAGCCTTCGGATCGTACTGGACCACACGCGCGGTCTTCTCGTTGACCACCCAGGTCTTGCCGTCGCTCCCTTGCGCGTGAATGCTCCCGCCGGCGTCGCTGGAAGGCATCCCGATCTGGCCTGCCTGCACGAGGACATGGTCGTACACGCGATGCGGCAGCGTGTGGACGTCGATGGCGTTGAGGAAGTCCGGCAGGTCGAAGCCGCGCGTCTCGCCTTCATAGGTCATGATATTGGAAACGAAGACCTTCTTGGCCTTCGATTTGGCCAGCGCTTCCGCCATGCCCTCGATCAGAAGGTTCGGCAGGACGGACGTGTAGAGGCTGCCCGGGCCGAGCACGATGAGGTCGGCCTCCTCGAGCGCCTTCTTGATGTCCTCCGCGACCGGTTCGGGCGCGGGCTTGAGTTCCAGGCGCTTGATGCGCTTCTCGGTCTTGGCGATGAGCGCCTGCCCCGTGGTCTTGGTGCCGTCTTCGTGCTCGGCCACCAGGAAGATGCGGTCCAGCGTCGAAGGCAGCACCTGGCCGCGCACGGAGAGGATGCGGTTGGCCTCGCGCACGCCCGCGCCGAAGTCGCCGCGAATGCGGGCGAGCACGGTCAGGAACAGGTTGCCGAAGTTGTGCCCGCCGAGCTCGTTTTCAGGGAAACGGTAGTCGAGCAGCTCCTGCATCTGCGGTTCTTCGTCGGCGAGCGCGATCAGGCATTTGCGCAGATCGCCGGGCGGCTGCAGGCCCAGCTCCTGGCGCAGCTTGCCCGAAGAGCCGCCGTCGTCGGCCATCGAGACCACGGCGGTGACGTAGCCGGCCCGTTGGCGCAAACCGGCGAGGACGACGGAGAGCCCCGTGCCGCCGCCAATGGCCACGACCTTCGGGCCAGAAGTCATCATCGCGCGCTTGTACGCCGCGTCGACGATGCCTTCCTGCCGGCCGCGCCGGCCCACCAGCTCCCACATCGACTTGATTAGGCGGTAGATGCCCGTGATCAGGCAGAACGCCGAGAGCATGAAGCCGAGAACCGTCGCGACGAGGAACTTACCGCCGGAGTCGTCCAGGGCGGTGGTGTTGACGTAGGCGATCAGCGCCGCCGACGCAATCACGGCGAAGAGGATCCCGAGAAAGATCACGGCGATCCAGCGCTTGATGCGCAAGCCCGGACGCAGCCATTTGAGCACCTTTTCCATGGCGGCGTTCAGTTTCCCGTTTCGGGTTTGGAGATTCCAGTTACGAAAGCAAAAACCCGGCAGGCGCCGGGTTGGGGTATGTGCGTTTCAAACGGGACCGCGCGCAAGCGCGTCAAGAGCCGCCAAGCGACTGGTCGGCTTCGTTCAGAAGCTCGCGGATATCCTTGGTGTCCTTGGCGTCGCGCAGGAACTTCACGAACTTCTCGTCGCGCACCAGGCGCGAGATGAAGGCCAGCGCTTCCAGGTGCGACCCCGAGGCGCTCTTCGAGGAGAGCAGCAGGAAGACGACGTGCACCGGCTCGCCGTCCAACGCGTCGAAGTTGATGCCCTTCTTCGAACGGCCGAAGGCGCAGACGAGATCGGGGATGGAATCGTGCTTGGCGTGCGGCACGGCGACGCCGGAACCGATGCCCGTCGAGCCCAGTTCCTCGCGGTCCATCAGGGCCTTGATTACTTTTTTGGAGAGCGGCTCGGGCACGCGCCCGGCGGTCACCAGGGACGTAACCAGTTCCATGATGACGGCCTCTTTTTCGGTCGCCTTCAGATCGTCGCTGATGCCGCCTTCCGGGATGATGTCGCTGAGCTTCATGCGGGTTCGTCTCTCCTCTTATGCCGGGCAACCGTGCGTCTCGACCCAGGTGGCCTCACTCCGCTTCTTCATCGGCGCCCGGTTCCGCCGCGGCTTCCGCCGAAACGCCTTTCAGACGGCCGCTGTTCCGCTTGCGGTCGCGCGAGCGTTCCTTGAACTTCTTCAGGTGTTCGCGCGCGATATGCACCGCGCCGTCGATCGCCAGGTACATGTCGGCATGATTGGCGCGCGCCACGATCGGCTGGCCGTGCGGCACCGTGCACACGATCTCCGCGAGCGTGCTCTTCTCTTTGGTGGATTCCACGTCCAGGATCACGTGGACTTTGTTCACGCCGTTAAAGTATTTATCGAGCGTACTTATTTTTCCGTGAACATGGGCTTGAATGGATTCGGTGATCTTGACGTGCCGGCCTTCGATCTGGATGTTCATGCTTCGGCTCCCAAGCCTCATGCTCGGCCACACGTCTTTTGGTACTTCCTACTACACAAAAAAACACGCCCCATAAAGGCGGGCGCGATTCTGCCGCATCAGATCGTATGAAACCCATGCTTACCGTCAAATGGTTTTGCTACGGAGAAGGTAATCCGTGATTGCACGGATGCCGAAGGCCGAAGAATCCTTACAAACGCTCGGCGCCCGCGGGAGATCCGCTTGGGGCCAAGGTTGCGGGAATGTTCACCGCAGCGCTCTTGCGCTCCAGCAACGTCCGCACCGGCACCATGCGCACCTCCCCGCCCTCGACCTCCACGGCGTAAGGCTCCGAACACGGCATGTAACTCCCGGTGTTGAACACGTCCAGCCCTCGGCGGGTCCACCTCCCGGCGCGGTGGGTATGCCCAAAGGCCACGCGGCGCACGGGCTGCCCAATGCCGGCCGCCAGCTCCGCCGCGCGGCCGGGCGCACTCAACACATACCGCAAGATCGTGAACGGCCGCGTCGGAGGAATGAACTGCCTGAACACGTAGCGGAGCCGGCTCCGGCAGGCCTGGAGCGCGTAGCGTTCGATCTGCAACGCGCTCTGCAACTGGCGAAAGAGTTCCGCGCGCGCCGCGAAGTCCGGCGCCGTCCCCTGCGCTTCCAGCGTGCGCCGAAAAGCGTCCGCAAACTCCACGCCTTTGCGCAGCCACGGAGCCGGATTGTCGGCGACGTAGTCGCCGTGAAAGACCAGCAGGCGGCTCTCTTCGCAATACAGGTAATGGACCGCCGAGACGATGGGGTCGTGGTTGCCGGTGATGAGCACCGGCGCGCCGCCGCGGCCAGCGAGCGCTTCGTTCAGGCACCGCAGGAGCGGCTCGGCGGCCGCGCGGTCTTCCGCGCCTTCCAGCGCGTTCACCGCGTCGCCGTTGACGACCACCTGCTCGTAGCCGCCGGCAACCCGCGCGAGTCCCGGCAACATCCGCGGCAGGCGCGAGGCCTCGTGCCCGAGGTGAAAGTCGGATAAAATCAGGGTCTTCATACGCCGCGCCGCTCCGCCTGACAGCGTAGCGGCGGCAAACCGGCGGACAACAAGGAAAGAGGTCCCATGCGAGCCGTGCTTGGCGCTGCGCGCGCTACTGTTTTTTGAAGACGGGCCCGGTGACGGTGGCCTCGCCGGAGATCTTGATCAACAGCACGCCTTCATCGCGCATGCGGTGAGTGTGGCTGTGAACCTTGTCGTTCACCTGGACGTCCAGCTTGGTGTTCACCGCGGAGACTGCGATCTTGTAGGTGTCGCCGCTGAGGTCGAACTCCTGCGCTTTCGCCGGCGCCTCGCCCAGGATGCGCTGCCACATGCCCTGCCCGCCGAAGCCGCCGCGTCCGCGCCCCCCGCGTCCGCCACCACCACCGCCACCGCCAAAGGACGGAGCTTCATCGGCGAGCGCTTCCAACGGACCGGCCTCAAAAACCTTGGCCTTGCCGCCCTCGATCTTCACGCCGTAGCCATCCGCGGTGTCCTTGAGCGCCGCCTGCAGCTTATCCGCAAACGCCGCATTGCCGCCAAAACGCAGCAGGCCGATACCGCCTTTGGCCCGCTCCAGCGCGTTCTCGTCGGTGTGGAAATAGACTTCCATCACGGCCGTCTTCGATTGAACCGTCAGGCTTACGGAGCCCTCTTTCACATCTACCTTGAGCTTGCCATCCTTGACCGCAAAAACGCCGGTCTTTCCGGGGACGGCTTTCCACTCGCCTTCCACGGTCTCCCAGCCGGCTTTCTTGAGGTCCTCGCTCGCATCTTTTCCTTCGGTGCCCTTGGGGGCGTCCTCTTTCTTAGCCGCGACAGCCGCGACGCCCGCGTCGCCTTGCAGCATCTTCTGGATCTCGGCGGCATTCTCCTTCGCGGTCTTGGTCTCGGCCAGCGGACCGGCGGTCAGCGGCTTGAGTTCCTTCTGCACCGCCGGGAAGTCCTTCTTTTCATAGGCCGCTTTGCCGGCGGCGAACGCATTCCTGGCCTCGTCTTCCAACATCGCCAGCGCGCGGTTGCGCGGCTCTTCGGCCAGCGCCTTGTCGGCGCCCTCGGCCTTGCCGAGATACGCGATGGCCTCGCCCCACAAGCCCACCGCGTAGGCGAAAAGCCCCGCGTCAAGCGGGCCGCGCTCCGGGCTGGCCGTCATGGCCAGATTCAAGGCGTGCTTCGGAGGCACGATCTTCCAGGTGACGAGCTGCTCGGGGTAGCCCTCGGGCGCGTAGCCGATGCCCTTGTCGGTCCAGCCGGTGGCCTTGCCTTTCGGGAACGAGCCGAACGCCGCGAGTTCCGGTTTTTTCCCGGAAGTCACGGCGGCCTTGGCGGCTTCCCAATACTTGGCCACGCGGTCGTAGCGTTCGGCCCACGCGCCCGCGCTTACTTTCGACCCCGTGCTGCTCAACTGTCCCGCCGCTTCGCGAAAGACCTTGGCCGCGTCGGCAAACTGGAACTTCGTCTCCGCGCCGCGCGTCAGGCCCTCGGCTTTCTTGTGGGCTTCCTCGAGAATCTTGCGCTCCGCCGTGTCGGCCTCCTCGGCCTTGCTCTTCGCGGCGGCCTCGAGCGTATTGAGTTTCTCGAAAGCCTGCTTGATGCCCGCGGCCTCGGTGAGCGCCGCCGGCGCCTTCGCGTTCAGCTCTTCCAACACCTGATGCGCGGCCGCGAAATCGCCCGACTCCGCCGTGCCCACCGCCTGCTCGATCTTCTCGCGCAACTTGGCGACCACCGTCTCCTTGAGCGCCTCCATCTTCTTCTGCGCGTCGGCGGCGTACGGCCCGGTGGCGTGTTCCTGCGCGTATCCGGAGAGTTTCTCGTAAGCCTCCTTGTACTTCTGGTCGGCGGAAAGCTTGTCGGATTCGCTGGCGACCGCCACCCATTCCTTCTTTTGCGTCTCGGCCGCCGTGCGGGCCTCGCCGGCCTTCGCCTTGGCCTGTTCGAGTTGCTTCGCGGCTGGATAGGTCTTCGCGAAGCCGTCCCAGGCGCCCGCCAAGCCCGCCGGATCGGCGGCCAGCGCGGTCTCGTGCCGGCGCAGCAGGTCCTGGAACGCCTTGTCGGCTTCCTGTTGTTTCTGCGCGGCGGCGGCGTCTTCCGGCGCGCTCGCGGGCGTGGCGGCGTTTTTCGGCTCCGCAGATCTGGCCGATGAGGCGTCCGTGGACTTATTGGCGGCGGTTTGAGACGCGCTGGGGCTCGGAGTTCCGCCGCCCTTCAGCGCCACGACCAAGCCAAGCAGCACGACCGCGGCGCCCACGCCGATGCCGATGTACATCACCGGCGAAGGCGCGGCCTTGGCCGGCGCGGCCTGCGGATCGCGCACGCGCTTGGCCGGGCCGACGGGCGTCTTGCGTCCCGTTGTGGCCGCGCCCGGAACGGCTTCGCCCGCGCGGACCTTCTCCAGCGCGTCGATGACTTCTTGCGCGGACTGGTAGCGTTTGGCGGCGTCTTTCTGAACGAGCTTTTCCACGACATTGCAGAAGCCCGGCGAAAGATCGGGGTTCACTTGGCGGATGGGTTTGTGCGCCTCGGCGATCACCAGCGCCATCACCGTCGCGGGCGTGTTGCCCTCGAACATCGTCTTGCCCGTAGAAAGCGTATAAAGCGACGCGCCGAGGCCGTACAGGTCGTCGTTCTCGGTCGAGCGCGCCAGGCCCAGGTCCGCCAGGCGCACGCGCCCGCCGTTCTCGATAAGGAAATTGTCGGGCTTCACGTCGCGATGGAGGATGCCGCGCCCGTGGGCTTCTTTCAGCGCGGCGGCGATCTGGAGCCCAATGCCGACGACCTCTTCTTCGGGAAACTTGCCCTTGTCCTTCATCTTCTTGTGGGCCGTCGTCCCGTCGATGAACTCCATCGAGATGTAGTACGTGCCCTCGATCTGGCCGACGTCATGGACCGCCACGATGTTGGGATGCGAAAGTTTGCCGGCGGCGCGGGCTTCGCGGAGGAAGCGCTGCACGAGCTTCTGTTTCTGCGCCAGGCTCTTGGGAAGGAACTTGATCGCGACCACGCGGTCCATCGAGACCTGCTTGGCCTTGAAGACCACGCCCATCGCGCCGCGGCCGACTTCTTCGATGATCTCGTAGCCGCCGATCATCTTCCCGGTCAGCGTTGCCATCGGAGGTCTACCTCGCAGTTAGGGCCATATCTTCAAGGGTTGGGGAAACGGTGCTGCCTAAGTATTGGACGCCAGCACGAATTTGAACCTCACGGCTATCCGCAACTTTTCCCTGCTAATAGACTTAGATGATGTTGGGTTTGCTGCACGATTTAAGTTACGCGGGAATTCGGAACGATTGGCAAGGTTTCCTTCAACAACAGAGCCCACGCGAAGTTACACGCGTGGGCTCAGATGGACGCCAGACGTTACAAGAAGGAAGTCCTAGACGCCTACGCTGACTTTGGCCTTTATGGCGTCCTTGGGCTTCTCGACTTTGACCTTCTCGGGCTTGGTCTTCTTGGACTTCAGGACTTCCACCTTGAGATTAATCAGGGACTGGAAGTTCGCGTAGTCCAGATCGCTGCGGATCGGCAGGCGCACCCAGCGGGTGCCCTTTTCCGCGCGCGTGCGGCCAATGCGGCGGCGCAGATCGGTCTGCAAGGTGCCGTTCTGAATGTGCGGCTCCACGTCCTTGTCGAGCGCCACGGTGGCCTCGAAGGTGTTGGGCAGCAGGTGCAGCGTGCAGAGGTCGTTCTTGTTCCCAAGCACATACCGCACGGCCCAGCCCCACGCATTGGGGTAGAAGTGCAGTCCGCTCGTGGCGCCGTTCACCGTCGCCAGGAAACGTTCGATCTCGCTGTAGCGCTTGCGGCCCAGCGGATCGAGGAGGCTGACCAGACGCGCGCGCGTCGGCTTGGGATCTTCCTTCTGGAAAGGATGTCCATTTCCATTCTTCGAGAGTGCGCTGTTAGGCGCGGGCTTGCCTGCCAAGTCCATTCCTCCTCATACTGCCGATGCTCCGCGCGCTTCGAGCCCCCACGGACCGTCTGCTCGCGGAGATTCATACGTGGCCAATTAGTATAGCAAATCCCCGCCAACTTTCAAAGACAGGTCAGAGCCTGGCAGAAAAGACCGCTTCCGGAGCCGCTTCTGTGGACGGCAAGAAAAGGATTTCGCGTTACCTGGAGGTCCCTTCGGGAATAGGTTACCAGGGTCCCAAGGACGCTGAAATGGCTCAAGAGCACATCGCGCGTTTGTTCCTGAAGCACCAGGATCTGGTCCGCGCGTACATCCGCGGCCTGGTGCGGGATCCCCATGCGGCGGACGACCTCTTCCAGGAGGTCGGCGTCCGCGTGCTCAGCCATGAACGCCCCCCGGAAGACGCCGGGGAGTTCGTCCCGTGGTGCCGCGGGATCGCCAAGAACATGCTCCTGCACCATTGGCGAAGCGAGCGCCGGGCCAAGACCGTGGTCAGCGACCCGATGATCCAAGCCGTGGATTTGGCGTTTGAAGAAGCCCACGCCGAAGTGGACTTATGGTCCGAACGGCGGCGGATGCTCAACGAGTGCCTCGAAAAACTGCCGGTCAATTCGCGCGGCCTGCTCCAAAGCCACTACGTCGAAGGCCGGCCGCTCGCGGAAATGGCGGGCACGGCAGGGCGCAGCGAGGCGGCGCTCAAGATGCAGTTGCTGCGGTTGCGGCAGGGCCTGCGGAGTTGCGTGCAGGCCCGCCTGAAGGAAGCCCGTGGATAAAGCGAACATGGAAACCGAGTGCCCCGAAGAACTGGAGAACCTGCTTATGCGCTTTCAGGCGTGCGAACTCTCGTTGGCCGAAGAACAGTCCCTGGCAGAGCGCCTCCTGCGCGATCCGCTGGCGCGCAGGGCGCTGGTGGAATCTTTTCTGATCTCCAGCGAGGCCGGCCGCGTGCTGGGCCTGCGCACCAAGGCCGCGCAGGTTCCCGCGCGCCGCGAGCGCTGGAACGTCGGCTGGATCGCGGCGGGCGTCGGCGTCGCCGCGGCGGCGGGACTGCTGATGGCGCTAAACTTCGGCATGCCCGACCGAAGCGGCGCCGGCCTGCCCGCGCACGGCCAAGGCGATGGCCGGGACAACCTTAAAGGAGAGAACGATCCCAAGGTCAGCGCCGAAGAAGCGGCGAAGATCGCGGCCCTGATTCAGCAGCTCGGCGACGAGGAAGCCGCCAAGCGCGACGCCGCCGAGAAGGAGCTTCTTGCGCTTGGCCCCGCGGCCGTGCCGCAACTCGAAAAGGCGTCCAAAGACGAGGATGTAGAGCGCAGCACGCGCGCCAAGGCGCTCGTGCGCCGGTTCCAGATCGGCGTAGTCCTTAAAGAGGCCGACACGGGCCTCTTCGCGGCCAAGGACCTGACGGCCGAGCTGGAGTACAACATGCAGCCCCGCAATCCGCAGAAGGGCGCGTACCGGCAGACCGACGGGGGCGTGAAATTCAAGATGGAGTTGGAACCGCCCGCGGACCCGAACCGGCAGTTCACCAACAAGAAGACGGTGGTCAGTGACGGCGAGACCGTATGGGCGCTCACGACCTTCGAGATGAAAGGCCGCCCCGCGAACAGCTCGTGCTTCAAGGCCTCGTACGCGTTCTACAAGACGAAGGACCTCGCCTGGAACGGCGCCTTCTCGGTCGGCATCCAGCCGGTCCAGTTGCTCAAGCTGGTTCGCTCCGGCACGGCGTTCAGCAAGCTGGTTGAAGACACGCTCGACGGCCAGAAGGTGTGGGTGCTGGAAGGGCCGGTACCCGACGATAAGCGCGGCGGCTTGACCTTGGGTGGCATCAGAGCCGGCGGCGCCAACGGGCTCATGCAGAATGCGCCCAACACCTCAGGCGCCGCGGGCGGCGGCGTCAAGAACGCCCGGCTCGTGATTGCCCGAGACGGCGGGTCGTTCTACTCCGCCGCGGGCCTGAACGATGACGGCACGGTGGTCTGGGAAGTGAAGCTCGGCAAGGTCAAGCTAGGCGAGAAGGCCGACGAGGCCGCTTACAAGTTCACCCTGCCCGAAGGCGCGCGCGTCTTCGACCTGGAGAAACCCAATATGGGCATGCAACAGGGCGGAGGCGGAAACGGCGCGGCTATCGGCCCTGCCCCTAAATAAGGAAGAGGTCCAAACCCAAGCAAAAGCCCCTGGCAGTTGCCAGGGGCTTTTATTTCAAGCATCTATACAGGTTACAAGAACGTCTTTGTCGCCCTTTTCTTCACAAAAAAGATGCACACGGTGCAGGTTTTGCAGCGAGCTCTACACCTTGATCGCGGTGGACTTGGAGGCATCAGCGACTTCGGCGGAGGTCACTTCGCGCTGCTTCTGCTGGCAGAGGTAGATGCCTTCGCTGATCAGCGAGACGTTCAGGGCCACGGCGGCGGTCTCGAGCAGCGGGACCTTGCCTTGCAGCACGGCGATCCAGTGCTGCTGCGAGCCGTCGTAGGCGCTGTAGTTCACGTCGCACGAGCGCCAGCGGTTGTCGATCTGGTTGCTCATCTGCGCGGCGTATTCCATGTCGCCCACGGCCGAGAAGAACGTCAGCGGGCGCAGCTTGAGGCCGCCCTTCGAGCCCAGGATCTTGCTCGATTCGGTGTCGTCGTAATGCACGGCCCAGGATTCCTCGAGGTCCAGCGTGATCCCGCCCTGCATGCGCACGAAGCCGAGCGCGAACTCTTCGACGCTGTAGTTGGAGCTCTTGCGGCGGTCTTCGTACATCGGGATCTCCTGGTGCGTCGCGCCGCTGATGGTCTCGATCTGCGGGTTGCCGAGCAGATGGAGCACCTGGGCGATGTGGTAGATGCCCATGTCGAAGAGCGCCCCGCCGGCGGCGACTTCCTTCTGCACGAACGCCGGAGTGCCGTAGCCGTCCACGAACGGCCGGCCGCGGCGGCGGAAGCCGAACGAGCGCGCATGGTAGACCTTGCCGAGGTGGCCCTCCTCGATCAGGCGCCGGGCGATCTTGTGTTCGGGCGAGTAGAGCGTGCCGAGCTGGATGTGGAGCTTGTGGCCGAGCTTCTTCGCCGCGTCGAACATGGCCTTAGAGTCCGCGTAGCTGCCGGACATGGGCTTCTCGCAATAAACCTGCTTGCCGGCTTCCATCGCGGCGATGCTCATGGGCGCGTGGAAATTGTTGTGCAGGCAGACATCGACGGCGTCGATTTCCTTGAGCGCGAGCATCTTGCGGAAGTCGCTGAAGACCTGCGGCACCTTGAACTCGTCGGCGACGCGCTTGGCTTCGGCCTCGTTGACATCCGAGACCGCGACGATCTTCGCGTCCGGAATCTTGGCGTACTCGCGCAGATGCGCCTTGCCGATCATGCCCACGCCGATCACGCCAATTCGAATGGGGTCGCCCACAGATGCTCTCCTTTGAAAAGGGGAAGGTCACTGAGAGACGCTATCGTTTCACGGCGCGGCCCGGCGTCAATATGAGAATTCCCGGCAATGCATTTCCAGGTCCATTTGCTGAGCCAATCCGATGAAAATTACATGGCGATTTGCGAGGCGCTCCGCTGTGGGGTAGATTGGTCCCATGCTTGGGCCTTGAGACTCAGGCGCATTTGAAGGGATCACGCATATCGATACGAGTCCGCACCTTCCTCCGGTTCGCCTTATGGGCATGCGCGGCACGATGGCGCCGCGCGGGCCCGCCAGCGTGCTTTAACTCCAGTAGATTGGTGGCTCCGCCGTCCCGGCGGAGGGCACACCATCGGCGAGAGGCCGATGCTACGATACTTGCGGGCGTCACTGTCGCCCCCGCGAACCAACTCGAAAATTCCACCGGCTTCGGGCAAGATAGATCCTTGCCGGCCGCCGGATTGCATTCAGGGAGGTACTCATCTTGGGCAAGGTCTTAGTCACCGCGGCGCTTCCGTACGCGAACGGCCGCGTTCACCTGGGGCATCTGGCCGGCGCGTACCTGCCCGCGGATACCTACGTCCGCTGGCGGCGCTTAAAAGGAGACGACGTCGTCTTCATCTGCGGCAGCGATGAGCATGGCGTGCCGATCACGCTCTCGGCGCTCAAGCGCAAGTGTTCGCCGCAAGAGGTCGTGGACGAGTTCCACAAGGCCAACGGCGCGGCATTCGCCGCGGCGGGTGTCGCGTTCGACATCTGGGGCCGCACGAGTTCCCCCGAACACCACGCGCTCTCGCAGGACTTCTTCGCCAAGCTGCTCTCGAAAGGCTACATCGACCGCCGCGAGATTCAGCAGTACTACAGTGAGAAGTCCAAGATGTTCCTGCCGGACCGCTACGTGGAAGGCACGTGCCCGCACTGCGGCAACGAGCGCGCGCGCGGCGACGAGTGCGAGAACTGCCAGAAGCCGTACGAAGTCACCGACCTGAAGAACCCGCGCAGCGCGCTGCCCGGCGACGATTCGGCGCCGGTGCTGAAGGCCACGTCGCACTGGTTTCTGCGCCTCGACACGTTCCAGCCGCGGCTCGAACGGTACGTCGCCGCCCACGGCGAAGGCCAGAGCGAGGCCTGGCGCAACAACACGCTGCGCGGCGCGGAGGGCTGGCTCAAGCTGGGCCTGCGGGCGCGCTGCATCACGCGCGACACCGAATGGGGCGTCAAGATCCCGCTCTCCGAGCCCGGCATCGACGGCAAGCGGCTCTACGTCTGGTTCGACGCGCCGATCGGCTACGTTACGTTCACGCAGCAGCTTTTTGCACAGCGCGGCAACCCGGAAGGCTGGCGCGAGTACTGGCAGAATCCCGCGTGCCCGATCTACAATTTCATCGGCAAGGACAACATTCCCTTCCACGCGATCACGTGGCCCGCGATGGAGTTCGGCTACAACGACGCGGCCGCGGATGGGAATAAATACGAGATCGCTAGCCAAGTGGTGGCCAACGAGTTCCTCAACTTTGGCGCAGACAAGTTCTCGAAGAGCCGCGGAAACCTAATCGAGATCGGCTGGTTCGTTGAAAAGTACGGTGCGGAGTCGCTGCGCTATTACCTCACGGCGGTCGCGCCGGAAGAGAACGACAGCACGTTCACGTGGGAAGACTACGCGCGGCGTTACAACGGCGAACTGGCCGACGTCCTCGGCAACTTCGTCCACCGCACGCTCACGTTTACGCATAAGTACTTCGATGCGAAGATTCCAGAAGGCGGACCCGCCGGCGACGGCGAGGGCAAATTGCGCGCGGAGATCTCCGCCGCGCTGAGCGAGAGCGCCAAGCACCTGGACGGCCTGCGCTTCAAGGCCGGGCTCGCGCGGCTGATGGACCTCGCGCGCGCGGGCAACAGGTTTTTCGACGAGAAGGCCCCCTGGGCGCAGCGCAAGACGGACCTGCACGCCTGCGGCGCGACGATCCGCGTCTGCTGCGAGACCACCGCGGCGCTGGCGCTGGGGCTGCGCCCGTTCCTGCCCGGCAGCGCGCCGAAGATTCTCAAGTCGTTCGGGCTCGCGGCAGAGGACGCCTTCAAGCCCGGCAGCGCGGGGCTGGACCCGCGGAGCATCACCCAGCCCGGCACGCCGCTCGCGCCGCCGGAAGTGCCGTTCAAGAAGCTGGAAGAGAAGGACCTGCCCGCGGCGCAATAGCGCCGATTTTGGATTTTCGATTTCCGATTTTGGATTAGATTGCTGCCTGCCCATTAGCGGTGCTTAATCACCTATTACCCGAAGGAGACTCCGGCATGCATTCTTCTTGTTCGCTTCCAACCAATCGGAAATCGAAAATCCAAAATCGGACATGGTTCCTCCTTGGCGCCCTCTTCCTGCTTGCGCCTGCGTCAACCTGGGCCGAGGACGTTCTCGTCTACGAGAACTTCTACCTGGTCAAGATGTACGGGCAGGTGTGCGGGCGGATGCACTTCAAGACCACGAAGGTCAGCGAGGCCGGGAAGCCGGTGCGCTACGTCAGCATCGACGAGCAGAAGACGATGATGAAGCGCGGCAACGACACGATCACCACCGAAGAGAACGGGACGAACGTCGAGGACGAGACGGGCAAGCCGGTCTCGTTCGAGAACGTCAGCAAGCAGTCCAAGGAGGCCACGGTCCGCAAGGGCCTGGTGAAGGACGGCGTAATCGAGATGACGATGATCACCGCAGGCGACACCAAAGACATGAAGATTCCCTACAAAGGCACGTTCCTCTTTCCCTATGGCGAACAGCTCCTGCGCAAGCAGAAGGGCTTCGCGGTGGGGACGGCCTACACGTATGGGCTCTTCCTTGCGGAGATCGGCGACGTGAAGGAGGCGCAGGTGAAGGTGCTCAAGAACGAGAAACTTGCGCTGGGCTCCGACAAGGAACCGCAGGACTACCATGTGTTGCAGCTTACGGGCATCGCGCCGGGCCTGACGATCACCTTCTGGTGCGCCGACGACGGCTACTGGCGCAAGTTCACGCTCGACGTGAACGACACTGAGATGGTCGTGTGCGCGAAGGAAGACTGGGAGAAGCCCATCGACCCGCCGCGCATCGACGCGATGAAGAAGAACAGCGTCGATCCCGGCTTCCTGATGCCGGTGCCGGCGCGGCTGGACTCGGTCGACTACCGCCTGAAGATGGACAAGGGCGACATCAACGCGGTGGCCTGGGACGACGAGCGCCAGAAGATCGTCGCCAAACCCGACGCGCAGACGATCGTGCTGCAGGTCAAGCGCGTGCCGATGACCGAGGCCGAGTCCCCCAGCCTGCCGCTGGCCCAAGCGGACCTCGACAAGCTCAAGCCCTACATGGCCTCTTCGCCGCTGATCCAGTGGGACGATCCGGACATCGTGAAGACGGCCAAGGAGATCGCCGGAACGGAAAAGAATGGATACAAGGTCGCGAAGAAGCTAGAGCGCTTCGTCTTCGAGAACATCAAGACCAAGAGCTACGACACCGGTTTTGCCAGCGCGAAGGAGGTCCAGAAGAACCGCGAGGGCGACTGCACCGAACACGGCGTCTGGCTGGCGGCGCTGCTGCGCGCGGCCGGCATTCCGTCGAAGGTGGCGATGGGCCTGACGTTCGCTGAGGGCAACTACAACTACCACATGTGGACCGAGGCGTGGCTGGGCCGCTGGGTGGCGCTCGACGCGACGCTCTGCTGCCCGTCGGTCGATCCGGCGCATATCGAGATGGCCGACTCGCCGCTGGAAGGCGCGAGCATGGGCGACAAGTACCTCGCCGTCGCGCAGGTCTTCGGGCGCATGAAGATGGAAGTCGATAAAGCGTTGCTCGCGGGCGGCAAGGCCGTCACCACCGCAGACCTGAAGGCTCCGGGCAAGCTCGACAACAACAAGTACATCGATCCTACGCTCGGCATCGCGTTCGAGGTCCCCGCGGGCCTCACGCTCATGCCGCGCGGAAGCAAATTGCCTAACGGCCAGGATATGCCGCTCCCTGTGGCGGGGCTGCTAGTGGACCGTTCCAAGGGGATTCAGGCGGTGGTCGTGAACCTCCCGTCCACGTTTGGTTCGGACCTGCCCACGATGCTGAAGCAGCCGGCGCTGAAACCCCAGGAGATCAAAGGCGGCCAGGCCGCGATTATTCCGCAAGGGCCCGCCCGGATTGTGATGGCCCTTGCGCCGGGCATGCTGGTGCGGGTCGAGATCATGTCGCGCAACCCGGCCGACGCGCAGGCCGTCGCCGATAGCGTTTTGAAGACACTGGTGCTGGGCGATCCGGCGGCCACCCCGGCGAAGTAAGGCGGCAGCGAACATGGGCAACGCTTCAAAAGTAACGGTCAAGCTTCCACCGGCGCTCGCCACGCATGCCGGCGCGCGGGAAGTCTCCGTGCAGGGAGCGAACGTGCTCGCCGCGATCCGCGACCTGGACCGCGTGCAACCCAGCCTGAGCGACGGGATCTGCAACGAGCTCGACGCCCAGCGCCCGCACGTGCTTATCTTCGTGGACGACACCGAGATCCGCTTCCTGAAGGGCCTGCGCACGCCGCTAAAAGGCGGCGAGACGATCCTGATCATGCCGGCAGTCTCGGGCGGGTAGGCGCCGCAAGCCTTGAAACACGTTTGGGGATTCGCAATTGATCTAAGGCGCATCGGGGTTATGGCGTTCATCGCTGAGTCCAAGCATTCAAGCTAAAGGAGCGCATTCCATGGCGAAGCGGGTTCATCTGCTGGTCGGCACCAAGCGCGGGCTCTTTATTGGCACCTCTGACACCAAACGCAAGAAGTGGAGTTTCAGCGCTCCTTGCCTAGGCGGCCTGCCGGTGAACATCGCGGTAGCGGACACACGCAACGGTACCACTCTCTATGCTGGCGTGAACAGTTGGCACTGGGGTCCGTGCATTCAGATCAGCAAGGACATGGGCAAGACCTGGAAGCTCGCTAAAAAGCAGCCGCGCTTCCCCAAGGACGCCAAGAAGCCGGTCGAGTCCATCTGGCAGATCCAGCCCGACGTGAAGGGACGCAAGGGCTCGCTCTACTGCGGCGTCGCGCCCGCGGCGCTCTTTCACAGCGATGACGGCGGCGCGACCTGGACCGAGTTGAAGGGCCTCACCAAACATCCAACTCGCTCAAAGTGGATGCCCGGGTTCGGCGGGCTCTGCCTGCACTCGATCCTCGTCGATCCGCGCAACGAGAAACACCTGCTCATCGCGATCTCGGCCGTGGGCGTCTTCGAGAGCTTCGACCGCGGCGCGTCGTGGGAACTGCGCAACGTCGGCCTTCATTCAGTCTTCAATGCCAAAGAAAAGAACAGCCCATCCTCCTGCGTGCATAAGATCGCGTTCGCGGGCAGGCGTCCCGACCGCATCTACCAACAGAACCACGTCGGCTTCTACCGGCGCGACGGCGCGCATGCGGACTGGAAAAGCGTGGAGAAGGGCCTGCCCTCGCGCTTCGGATTCCCGCTTGTCGCGCACCCGCACGATCCCGAGACCGCCTACACGATCCCGCTCCAGAGCGACGGCTTCCGCGCGCCGAAGGACGGCAAATTGGCCGTGTACACCACCAATAACGCGGGGGCATCGTGGAAGCCGCTGCGCAAGGGCCTGCCGGACGATTCGTTCGTTGGCATCCTGCGCGATGCCTTCGCGACCGACGGGCTCGAGACGCCGGGCCTGTACTTCGGAACCACCAGCGGACAGGTCTACGCCAGCGCCGATGCCGGTAAGAGCTGGCAGAAAGCCACTGACCTGTTGCCGCAGGTGCTTTCGGTGCGGGCGTTTGTGAAGTAAGCCTAAAAGAGCGCCGGGGCACGCCGCTTTTCCGCGTACACACGTATGCAGGAAAAGGCTGGTACGGTACGGGATTGCGAAATTCTTCTCTTTGCTTGTTTTCCGATTTGGGCTTTCGGTTCGCCGTCCTGATTGGGAATACGATTGTTATGTGTTGGAATCGTTTTGTGGTTGGGCAATCGCCGGAGCACGATCTGTAACGTCAATCCTTCCAAGCAGCCGCAGCAAGCCGTCCAGAATTGTAACTGGGTGGGGAGGGCAGCCAGGGATGTAAAGATCGACGGGGAGAACGGCTCCACATCCATTATGCACTTCAGGATTGTCGATGTAAGGACCGCCGCTGATGGCGCAGGCTCCGACGGCAATGACGAGCTTGGGCGCAGGAATGGCAGCATACGTTTCCAGAAGCGCCGAGCGCATGTTCTCGCTGACCGGACCCGTGACGACGATGCCGTCCGCATGCCTGGGCGAGGCGACAAATTGAATGCCGAAGCGGCCGAGGTCGAAGACCACCGTTCCCAGGACGTTCAGATCCGCTTCGCACGCACTGCAACCGCCGGCGCTGACTTGACGCAGCTTGAGCGAGCGGCCGAACAGGCGGCGCGACTTTTCTTCAAGCGCCTCCGCCAGTTTCAGCGTCCGATCCTCAAGCATGAGGTCCTCGCGTTTCCGGGTCGCGAGACGGTAATCCTGCGTATATTGAATGGCTCCTTGCGGGCATGCTTCCGTGCAGTCGGTACAGAAAAGGCAGCGACCGAGATCGAGCCGCATCTTCTTGCCTTCGATTGAAAGAGCATCGGTCGGACAAGCCTCGGCACAGGCCCGGCAATCGTCGGGGCACTTGGACGAATCCACGACCGGAAGCCCGCGAAACCGTTCGGGCAGCGCCGGCGGCTGGGCGGGAAACGGAATCGTGCGGTGCCCCTGTTTCAGCCGGGCAAGAGAGACCTTGAGCATGGATTCTCCTTACAGGTCGTGGCCGCAATACGAGAGATTGAAACTCTTGTTGCACAGCGGGAAATCGGAAATCTGCTGCTCGCGAAGCGCCATGGCGAGCCCCATCCAATTGTGAAAAGACGGATCCACTACCTTGTATCTGGAAAAACGGCCTTGGGCATCGGTCATGGCGACATGGCAAATCTCGCCCCGCCACCCCTCCACCAGCGTCACCACGAACTGGTCTGGTTTTAGCGCGCCCACAGGCTCCCGGATCGGCCCATCCGGCAGGGCCTGCAATTGTTCTTTTATGAACGCCACGGAGCGCTGGATTTCCAGCCAGCGAACGTAGGCACGGGCGAAAACATCGCCTGTGGTCCATGTTGAAACGGGAATTTGGGCGAATCGAAATATGCCGGAAGGGAAATCGCGCCGCGCATCGCACTCCATCCCCGTTGCGCGCGCGGCAGGACCCACCATGCCCAGGGAGTTCGCGACAGCCTGCGTAATGGCTCCGGTGTGCTCAAAGCGGGCTTGCACCGACGATGCGTCCCATAACAAGTTGGACGCATTGGCCACGTCAAGATAAGCGGCCTCCAAGCGCTCCAGGCATTGTTTTATTTGGTCCGCGCTAAGATCGAAGCCGAGGCCGCCGGGACGAATCAAACTGCGGCCGAACCGATTGCCGCACAGCAGCGCGGTCAGGTTGAGAAAATCCCCGCGCAGCCGCCCGCAGTAGGACGCCGTCGGCAAGAATCCCACATCCCCGGCCAACGCGCCCAAATCGCCGGTGTGGTTGGCGAGACGTTCCAATTCAAGCGCCACGCCACGGATGACTTCGGCCCGGATGGGCGCCTGGCATTGAGTTAAGGCTTCGACCGCTTCGCAATAGGCCAGGGCATGGCCGACCGAGGTATCGCCCGAGAGCGTTTCCATAGTGTGAAGGGTGCGCTTATCGGGGCCGCCCACGAGGGAGCGCTCCACGCCACGATGTTGATAGCCCAGCGAGATTTCGAGATGATAGACCTGCTCGCCGTGACACTGGAAGCGAAAATGACCGGGTTCGATGACGCCGGCATGCACAGGACCCACCGCGACTTCATGGATTTCCTCGCCCTCGACGCGATAGAAGTCGATGACGCCGGCGAGGAGATGCTCGTCTTGTTTTCGGCCCCACGCGTCGTGGCCCTGCCGGTAGGAATGGTGGAACCGGACAGGCTTGAACCACGGATGGGATTCCGGCCGTACCCCATACTGCTCGGCGATCTCGCGCTCGAAAAGATGGACTTGGGGGCACTTTTCGGCGAGGGAAGGAAAGCTTTCCGCTTCGAGACGGGTCTTGCCGACGTGCAGGAGCGATTGCGTGTTGTCGGCCATCACCGCGTATAGCACTACGCCTGAATCCGCGTCCTCCACGGCGCCAAAATAGGCTATCGTTCTCAGACCCGCGGCGGCGGCGGTCAGGATATTGCGGCTGAAATCCTGGAAGCCGAGGCCAGGTATCTGCGTTCGGGCTATCGCTTGCGACGAACGCAGCGTCGCAAAATCGTTGGCGCTCATCCCTTGACCTCCAAGAATGCGGCGGCCTCTCGAAGCAGCGCTTCAAGCGCAGGCGGGATGTAGAGCCCCAGCATCAAAACAAGACCGAGGAATAAAAGGATCGGCACTCCGGTGCTCATACGGTCCTTGAATGCATGCGCGTCTTGCTTTTCCGGCGGCTCGCCCTGGACGACCGCAAGCACCGTAGCGCCCATGCCTATGAACACCACGTTTAACATCAAAAGAAACAATCCGCCGACAAGAAATTGTCCGTCCCGGATGGCCGTATTCAGGATCGTGAACTCGCTTACGAACGGCCCAAACGGCGGCGAACCGGTGATGGCCAGAAACCCGATTAAGAACAGCACTCCGGAAAACGGCACTCGTTTGATAGCGCCACGCACATCGTCCGTCACTTTGCTTCCGTAAGCGCGATGAATGTTGCCCGCCGAAAGGAACAGGATGCCCTTGGTAAGCCCGTTGTTGATGAGGTGTAGCAAGGCTCCGTATACGGCCGTTCCGCCGATGCCTACGCCGAGGACAAGTATGCCCATGTGTTCGACGCTGGAGTACGCCAACATCCGTTTGAAATCGCGCTGCCGAACCATAAAGACGGCCGCAACGGCCATCGAAAGCAGTCCCATGAAAATCATGACTTCGCGTGCGAACTCGGCTTCCGCGCCTGCCCGGCAGATCTGGTAGACACGCAGAACGGCCACAAAGGCGCAGGTCGTCACGCCTCCGGCTAGAAGGGTGCCCACCAGCCCGGGCACTTCGCCGTAGGCATCGGGCTTCCAGGTGTGCATGGGGGCCAAGCCCATCTTGGTGCCGTAGCCGATAAAGAGCAGCACGAACGCGGCGTGGAGCCACGGCGGGGACAAGCGCGGCGCGTCCCGTATGAGTTGGTCGAACAGCAGAGTCGATTCCAACCCGGACTTTAACGAGGAGTAGGCCAGGAAAAAGGAGCCGAGAAGGGCAAGCGCAATGCCCACCGAGCCGATCAGAAGATACTTCCAAGTTGCCTCCAGCGAGCGAGAGGTGCGGTTGAAATAGAGCAACGGACCGGTCGAGAGCGTCGTGGCTTCCATCGCCACCCACATCAATCCCAGATGATGGGACAGCGTGACGATGGTCATCATGGCGAGCATCGTGAACAGACTGGTGCAGAAGACGCGGTTGGATCGTTCCGAACGTAATTGCAGATAACCCGGCGCGTAAAGCGAACAGAGGAAGTACAGCGTGCCGAGAAACCCAAGGACGACTTTTCCCAGCGCGTCCAGCAGCAGCCAATCGTCAAGACCCGCAATGACCGCGCCTGCGCTCGCCTGGACGATCGCGGTCACGGCCAGACCCAGGTAACCCAGCGCTCCAAGCGGCAGCAGCCACGGCCGCAGCCGGTTGCTGGGACAGGCGAAGGCCAGCGCGGCCAGTGAAAGCGGAAAGACAATGAGCAGGTATGCCATTGCGGCTATTCCTTCAGTTCTGAAAGATGGTCGGTACTCATCGATGAAAATTCCCGGCTGATATGGTGAATGATGATGCCCATGACAAATACCAGGGTGAACAGGTCGAGCAGCACTCCGATTTCAACCAGAAACGGCATCGCCTCCAGCAGCAAGAGCCCGAACAGAAAGATGCCGTTTTCCAGGAGAAGGTATCCGAGCACCTGCATGATGGCTTTCCTGCGCGTCGTAAGCATCAGGAAGCCGGTCCACACCATCGAGAGCGATGCGGGCACGATCAGCAGTCCCGTATGCTCGTCCGCCAGCGGCAGCGTGTGGGCGAAAACCAACGCCATGCCCGTTCCTAAGGCCCCCAGTAAAAGGGAACTGATATAATTTATGAATGGCGTGACCTCATGCTGGATTTCCACTTCGCGCATGGCATGCACGAGAAACGCAGGAACCACGAATCCTTTTAGAACAAACGTGCCCAGCACAAGCAATATGCCGCGCAGCCCAATGTGCGGGTGGATAAACAGGGGCAGGAGGCCCAATAGGATGCCCTGAAGGGCCACTGCATGGATGGCCGCGCGAATCCTGCTTGTCCCGAGCGTAACGAAATTGAGCGCGAGGGCGGCGATCAACAAGGGATCAATAATTTGAACCATCGGCTTACCTCACCAGGAGAATGGCTCCAAAGGCAGACAAGAGACACGCCGCAATCAGGAGCACGGGGACATGCGTGAGCCGCAAGCGCGCCATGACCGACTCCACCACGCCCACAAGCATGGCCACGAGCAACGTCCCGCCGATGAACAGCGGCCAATCCAGCCAGGGATCGCCCATATTCACCGGAAGCGCCAAGCGCACGATTAACGCGGCAAATACGAACAGTTTGAGCGCCGCGCCGTAAAGAATCATGCCCAGCGCCGGGCCGCTGTGATCGAGCACCATCACTTCGTGAATCATCGTGAGCTCTAAATGGGTGTTGGGATCGTCGAACGGGATGCGGGAGTTCTCCGCCAGCAGAATGATAAACCAACTGAGCAGAACCAATACAAGCGAGGCGCCCGAGGAAGACCAGTGCGTGGCGAGGGAGCCGTCCAGCATGGTCGCCAATTTCAACGAACCGGACAACTTCGCGAGCACCATCAACCCCAGAATGAACGCCGGCTCCGCCAAGCAGGCGAAGGTCACTTCCCGAGCCGCGCCCATGCCTTCGAAGGACGAGCCCGTATCGAGCGCGGCGAGCGCGGTGAAAAACCGCCCGAGTCCCAGGATATAAGCCAGGAAAATCAAATCGCCGGTGAACGAGAGCGGCGCGATTCCATTCACCATCGGGATCAACAGGATTGCCATGGCCGCCGTTACGAGACCCACGACCGGGCCGGCGCGAAAAACCCAGGTCGTTGTTTGGCTGAAAACCGAGCCTTTTTGAAAGAGCCGGATTAAGTCGAAATACCACTGCAAGAGCGGCGGACCCTTGCGCCCGGCGAAAAGTGCCTTGGTCTTGGCGATCAGGCCTAATAGCAAAGGCGGCAGCGTCAGCGCCAGAACGACGTGTACCGAATTGTGGACCAGCGTATCCATCGGTTACCTTTTAGCGCCAAAACAACAGCACAAGCAGCGTCAGAAAAATGTACAACAAGTACGCTTGGATGCTTCCCTGCTGAAAGATGCGAAACCACGCGTACACCCGTGCATTCAAATGAAAGGCGGGCAGCACAACCTCGTTCAACACTACGTCAGGCACTTCGCTATGGAAGCTTGTGGCCTTCGGGAATAAGGGTAATGGGGCGGGCTTCTGGATGCGCGGCCGCAGCACCCATCTGAAGAGGCCCACGAGTATTTGTGCGAACGACGACGAAGTATATTGCATGCGCGGCGTGGCGGCGGCATAGCCGCAGCCCCACGTAACATGCCTCACCACGCTTGTGTTGCGCAGCCGCGCCCACAGGAGCAAACTCCCCAGAAAAAGCGCGGCGAACAAGGCTGCGGCCATGACGCCGATGCGGCCTAGTGGAACCAACGTCGATAAAGGCGGCAGGGCATCCCGCAACTCCGGCGCCCACGCGGCCGCGGCTTGTTCGAAGAGCGGCGCAATGAAGCCTGGAACCAAGCCGATGAAAAAACAGCACACGCTGAGCGCGGCCATGGGCAAGAGCATGCTTGGCGGCGCCTCGTGCGCCGGAGCGCTCCGAGCGGACCGCGCTTGCCCCAAGAAAACGGCGCCAAAGACCTTTACGAAACACGCGACCGCCAGCGCGCCGATCAGGGCCAACGCGGGCGCCGCAAACGCGGCACTCGTAAAGGAGGGCCCCCCCGACTCCTGTAGCGTGCCCAATAAGCCTACATAGATGAGGTACTCGCTGATGAATCCATTCAACGGCGGCAAGCCGCAGATGGCGACGGCTCCGATCAGAAAATAGAGCGCCGTCCGCGGCATGTTCCGAGCCAACCCGCCTAGATGGTCGATCTCACGCGTATGAACCGCGTGGATGACCGAACCGGCGCTTAAAAAAAGCAGCGACTTGAACAGGGCGTGGTTCCAGACGTGCAATAAGCATCCGCTTAGACCAAGCAAGATCCAATCCACGCGATTGAGCGATCGCCCGATTAAAGCCAACCCAAGACCCATGGCGATGATGCCGATGTTTTCGATGCTATGGTACGCGAGCAAGCGCTTAAGGTCGTGCTGACTTATGGCAAAGACGACGCCCAGGATGCCCGAAACGACGCCCAAGCCTAAGACCACGCCGCCCCATAGCAACGGGGGATGCGGGAACAGCGACAGAACACGCGCAAGCCCATAGATGCCCATTTTGATGATGACTCCGGACATGATGGCTGAAACATGACTGGGCGCCATGGCATGGGCGCCGGGAAGCCAGACATGCAAAGGCATCAATCCGGCTTTCAAGCCGAAGCCGAGCAGCGCCAAAATTAACACGGCGGTCGAAATTCCATCGGGCATGCTGTTTTCATTGAGCGGAACCAGGTCGAAGGAGCCGCTTATGACATACAGCAGGGCAAAGAGCGCAAACAGACTCAGGGTGGCTACGTGCGTAGCGATCAAATAAATGAAGCCGACCTCACGGACCTCCGCCTTGTGATCCTCGGTGGTCACAAGAAAAAAGGCCGCCAAGGCCATGCTCTCCCATCCGAACAGGAACAAAATACTATTGTGGGCAATCACCAGCAGGGCCATGCCCGCGGTCATGACGCCATAGAAAAGACGCAATTTCCGTCCATTTTCCGGATGGTCGGCCTGCTTCCAATAGCCTAAGCCGTAGATATTACCCAGTATCGAGACCAGGAAAACGGGCAGCAGGAAGATGGCCGAGAGGCCGTCTATGGCCACGCTGAAATCGGCGCCTAAAACACCCCACGGCAATACCAGCGGCCGGCCGTCCGCCGCAAGCCAGTACAGTCCGACCCCCGTCAATCCGAGAACGCTGCCGGCTACCGACAGCGCGGTGGTTACACATTGTCCCGTGAACGAATAACGTCCAAAAAACAGCCCCGGAACACCGCTGACTCCCGCGATGCCTATACCCCAAAGCAGCGCAACTTCGCTCATGACACGCCCCAAAACCACGTACGAATGGACGCCCAAGCGAGAGCTAAAACGACCGTAAACATAATGTATAAAAGATAGACGTGAACCTTGCCCTGTTGCAGGATGCGCAGCCGCGAAAAGCGGTCCGCCCAATAGCAGAAGAACGGCGCGTAAACCTTTTGGTCGACAGGGTCCGGGCTTTGCGATTCAAAATCCGCCTTGCCCGCCGGAAACAAACCCCTCGGCGCCTCACGGCGCGTGCGCGGCCTTAGGAATCGGGGGAGAAGATGTTCCGCAATCATTTCCACAAAAGAACGCCCCGTATATTGCATCCGCACCGTTGGCCGTACATACCCACAGCCCCAAGTCGAGGCTTGCGGTCCAACGAACCTGCGGGTCCGCACCCACAAAACGGCAGCCAACGTCAAGACGGCCAGCAGCGTCCAGGCATTGATGGCACCGGCAATCTCGAGAGATGCGCTCGGCCATTCCCATTCTGGGGAGGAATGCATTCCCTCCCATCCAATCATTTGTTGCAGGACGCCTCCAAAGAGGCCGGCTGTCCGCTGTGGAATCACTGCTATGACCAGGCAAAGAAGCGCCAAGAGTTGCATAGGCCCAGTCATCCACTTCGAGGACTCGTGAACATGCGTGACGGTTTTGTCGCGGGGAGCGCCCAGCAGCACGATGCCGGTTAGACGGACGAACGTTACCACCGAAAGGCCGCCGATCAGAGCCAGCAGGCCCACGCCAAAGTGGGCCATTAAACTTCCGGCCGTTTCCGTCGCCATGGAATACTTCATGAGGCTCATGTACATCAGCCATTTGCTGACAAAACCGTTCAGGGGCGGGAGGGCGGCGAGCGCAACGGACCCAAGAATCATCGTGCTTCCTGTGAAAGGCATTAGCCTGAGCAGCCCGCCGAGTCTTTCCATGTCCTTTGTGCCGGTGCCGTGCAAAATACTTCCCGCCGAGAGAAAGAGCAGGCCCTTCATTAAAGCGTGGTTCCAGATATGCAGCAGAGCGCCGGTCATGCCCAAAAGCGCTACTTCAGGCAGCCGTTGGGCCATGCCCCACAGTCCTAGACCCATTGAAAACGCGATTAAACCCATGTTTTCGATGCTGGAATAGGCCAGCACGCGCTTTATGTCGCGCTGCTGCAAAGCCATGGCGATCCCGAGAAAGGCAGTGAGCAGGCCTAGACCGGCCAATGTCAATCCAACCCATGGCGCAGGCGTACGATCGAAGGTGAGCAGGCGCAGCAATCCGTACAATCCCGTTTTGATCAAGATCCCCGACATCACCGCGGAAACATGCGACGGCGCGGCCGGATGGGCTTCGGGCAGCCAAACGTGAAGGGGCACAAAGCCGGCTTTCAATCCAAATCCGATAATGGCCAGAATCCAAATCGTGTTCCCCGTCGCCCATCCGATGCTGCGGCTGGAGAACGCGTTGGGGAATTGGTCGAAGTCCAGCGTCCCGGCTCCGCGCCCAAGCAACACAAAGGCCACGATCAACAGCGCGAAGGCGATATGAGACGCAACGAGATAGGCCCAGCCCGCTTTTCTAACACTCTCTTTTTCATGTTCGAAACAAACGAGAAAATACGCGGACAGCGCCATAATTTCCCAAGCCATCAGGAAAAGAATCCCGTTGCGCGCGACAAAAACCATCGCGATCGCGGCGATGAGTAAATTATATAAGAACCAGGGCGGCCCGAGCGATTTCTTCTCTTTGTAGGCGTAGAGATAGTTGCCGCCGTATAGGGCCGCCAGCGGCGCAAGCACGAAAAGGGGGACCATAAAAAATGCGGTGAGCGGATCAATTTCTATGTAAAAGGAACCTAAGGGGATACTCCAGGCAAGCCGCAGTCCGTCCGTTCCGCCATGGGCTAAAGCTTGAAATGCGGAGACCAGCCCAAAAACGGAACCAAGCACAGCCGTTCCCGCTCCCACCCAGGTCGCGGCTTTTGCGGAACTTCTATACAAATAAGCCGCGCCGCCGCCTAATAGAAGCGTGGCGATCGCGAGCAGGAACAGCAGCATGCGCAGCTCTCTCTCGACGTGGCGAGCACCTCATAAAATTCATGCCTACGTTCAAACGCTCGAATCTTCCTGTAAGCAATCCAATCAGAAGCCTTGTGCGACAAACCCTGCAAGCCTGCAGGAGAAGCCTTGGACAATCGTGCACGTAGAGCGCGATCTTTTTTTCGATGCTAAGGGCGTCCAGTAGAATTGTCAATGAACTTATAAGATATTTAAATACAACATGTTACAAAATTAAACGGCCGGCTTTAAACAAACGCCGCGCAGTTGAACAGGTGGACATTTAGGAGCGGGATGGTACATTAATGGACATGCATCGTTAGATCGACACCGTGGGTCTCCGAGCGCCCTATGCTTTCAGCGCGTGCATACTCCATCAGACAAAAAGCTCGCCTGGCCATATCGCTTTCTTGGATAGGCGGATATACGAATGTGATCACCTTCCTGGCGTGCGAGAACACCTTCGTTTCGCACGTTACAGGCACCACGACGCACTTCGGCCGAACCCTTGCAACCAGCGATTGGAAGATGGTTCTCTTTTATGGGGCATTGCTGGGATCGTTTTATTTCGGCGCCGTTATATCCGCGTGCATGACCGAAGGCGCAAAACAGCTTGGTAAACGCTCAAAATACGTTCTTCCCTTAGTCGTCGAAGCCATCCTCATCCTGGCCTTCATGCTTTTTCTCCAGATCGAAAAAGGCCAGCCCCTGAGCCAGCCCGTCCTGTTGGCCTTGTTATGCATCGGCTCGGTGGCCATGGGGATTCAGAACGCGACCATTACAAAGATTTCCGGCAGTGTCGTACGCACGACGCACCTGACGGGCGTGCTCACCGATATGGGACTCGAATCCGTCCAATATTTGATTTGGTATTGGACGCAGCACCGCGGGCATGGCTGGACGCGCGCGAACCGCCTCTTGAAGATTTCATTTAGACACCCAACCATCCTGAGACTCCTCGTTCTCTACAGCATCTTTGGTTCGTTTCTTTTCGGCGCGGTGGCCGGCGCCATCGCCTTTAATCACATAGGCCACTTGGGGTTGGTCGTGCCGATTGCGTTCTTGTTCTTAATTATGGGCGTCGACTGGCAAAAACCGATCGCCGACATCGGCGAGATTGATTCGACAAACGATCCCGACCTGCGCCTCCACGGAATTCTCCACGCCTTATTGCCGGAAGATCTGGCCATCTACCGGATTAAGAACCATCGCCAGTACGCGCATGCGCGTGCGCCCAATTTCCAGTTATGGATCGATCGTCTCCCGCTAAATCGTCGTGTCGTAATCTTGGTGTTAACGCCATGGGTCAAGATCGACGGCAATGCCATTTTGGACATGAACATGGCGGCCGATAAAATGCGTTCGCGTGGAGGCCAATTGATCCTAGGCGCCGTGTCTCCCTTGCAATACCGGGCGATGGACGAACACTCTTTTATTGAAGGTATTGGACCTGAGAATGTTTGGCCGGATCTGGAATTCGCCATTGCCCGCGGCGTTGCCTGTACGCGTACCTTGACCAATGCCCCAAGCCAAGCGACCGCGCGCCGTCGCGTTCTTGTTCAGCCGTAGCCTCGCCCTTTTGGCCGGAACGATTAAAGGCACCGCGGAGAATTTCCGGTCCTTGGATTCTCGATGCTGAACGCGCATGAATCGCAAGACGAGTTACCCGGAACGCTATGGCGCGCCCTTCGATCCTTCCGTGTTTGCGGATGCCGCTAGTTTCGTTTCAATCTTGCGTACCGCCAGTAGAACTTCTTCGCGGCTTCCTTGTCGGAGTAAGATCTGTTTGAGTTCTTGATCGTGCAAGGCAAAGGATAACCGCGCAAGCATCTGCAGATGGCTTCGCATGGTCGGACAGATCAATGAAAATAGCACGTGAACCGGTTTTCCATCCAAGGCTCCGAAGTCGACGGGTTTTTCAAGAAAACAAAGGGTGAGCATGGGCCGGTTGACTTGAAGCACAATTGGATTCCGAACATGCGGCAAGGCGATGCCGTCGCCAACTGCGGTCGAAGCCGACGCTTCCCTAGCCAGGAACAGGCGATAGAGCAACTCGCGGTCC
>JACQFI010000102.1 GCA_016200135.1 Planctomycetota bacterium | reverse complement strand
TTGCCAAGCAGGCGGTCGTATTCTTCTTTGACGACCGCGTAACATTCACAAGCGGCGATTTCCAAACCTTGATGGTCAAGCATCGTGATTGTGCCGCGCACATATTTAATCAAGCCTTTTTTTTGCAGATGTCCGGCGGCGATCGAAACGCCCAGCGGCCCTGCGGTTCCCTCCTCTTTTTTAAGCCGGCAACCGGCGCGTAGGACTTCTTTACTCCGAGACTGAGAAGCGACGCGCGTCTTCGGCGCAGCGTTCGAGCGCTTTGGCGGAACCGTCGTAGATGCCGGCGTGCTTCTGGTTGTCGCCGATATCTCCGCTGGCGCCCACGCCGCCAAAGGTGCCGCGCCCGTAGCCGCCCACCAGCCCGCCGATGTTCGCCTTGGGTTTGGCGGCGCTGGCGGCCTTACCGTGGAAGTTCGCGGCCAGAGTCGTATAGAGCTGGGCCATCTCCTGCGCCTTGGCGCGCATCCCGTCGTAAGCGGGCTTGATGTCGTCGAATTTCCGCTCCAGCCAGGCTCCGCGCGCCGCGGCCTTCCCGTCGGCAATCTTGTCCTTCCATTCGTCGACGGAGGCCTTCCAGGAATTCATCTTCTTGTCGTCCTTGTCGCAGGTCAGCGCCATGTCGATGGCGGCGCGAGCGTCCTGCCGGATCTCTTCTAGGCGCGTGTATGCCTTCTCGATCGCAGCCACGTCCTCGAGCGAAAGCTTGAGCGTCGAGGTTTGGTTGTTTCCGGGATCGGCCTTGGCGGCATCGGACAGGAGCCCGAGGGCCGCAGTGATCTTGCCGTCCCTCACCAATTGCGTAGCGGTCTCCACGGCTTTTTCACGGGAAGCCGCTGCATGCATCGCCGCGATGCGGCCTTTCAACGCCTCGATCTCGACCTGCGCCTTCTGGCCGCCTGTGGGATCGTAGGTCATGGCGGACTGCGCGGCCTTCAGAGCGTCGTCAAGTTTGCCTGAAGCGGCGAGCGCGCGCGACTTGCCCATCGCGGACTCGAACTTCGCGTTATTGGCGCGCTGTTCGTAGGTGGTCTTCTGCGTCCCGTCGAGCCCGGCCAGAATAGTGTACTTGGCGGCGGCATCTTCCCACTTGGCTCCGGCTTCGGCATCGCGCGCTTCTTTGGAGAGCTTGTCGATTTCCGCGATCTTCTTCTCGGCCTCGAGCGCGCCTTGGGCGTATTCCGCGTTCTCGGGGTCTTGCTCCGCAGCGCCCCGGTACATCTGCACGGCCTCCTGCCAGTTGTGCGCCTGAGCGGCGTAGGCGGCCTTGTCGGCCAAGGCGCCGGCCAGGGCTTGGCCGTGGAGCTTCGTGGCGAGAGGGTCCTTGGGCTTCGCGGCTTCGGCCAGTTTAAAGGCCGCTTCGGCATCCACCCACTTCTTGCTCAGCAGGGCCGCCTTGCCTTTAGTCATGCCGTCCTGATAGTCGGCCTCGGCGACCAGTTCGTGCGCGCGGCTGCGCAGCACTTCCCCCGCGCTGTCGTCGGGCGCGATCGCGGCAGCCTGTTCCAGTTTCGTTGCGGCGGCGCGCAGATTGCCGTTCTTCTGTTCGGCTTCCGCATCGGCGACGGTCTTGTCGTGCTGAATCCGCTTCTTAATCCGCTCTTGAAGCTGGGCGATGTCCTCGACCTTGAGTTCCGCGGCCTTATTGGCGGCCTCGAGCGCAGCCGGGAAATTCATCTGCTTCTCGTACTTCGTTTCGTCGGCGAGGTACCCCTCGAAGCTCGCGCGGGTGGCCGCGGTGGCGGCCTCGCGTCCGGGCTTGGCCTCGAAACTTACGGCTTCCTGGTAGGCCGCGACGGCATCGGGGAAGCGCTTGTCCTTCATGGCGGCGGCGCCCATGTCCATGAACTTGGTGAAGTCGCGCAAATCCTCGGCTTTCCTCTTTAGCGCTGGGAGAGCCTCGTCGGTGGAGAATCCCGGCAGCGTCTTGCCGCGCACTTCAAGGGCGAGCGCGTCCGCGCAGGCCTTCACCGCATCGTCGTGCTTGCTCAATTCGAGCGAGGCGCGCGCGGATTCCTTTAGCTTCGCGACGCGCTCCTGGATCCAGACGGCCTCGATGGCGTCGCGCTTCGCCTTGAGTTCGTTCGCGTCCGGATAGCGGGCGTTCGCAGCTTCGAGGGTTTGAATGGCGGCCTCGTACTGCTTTAGCATCTGCATGTCCTGAGCCTTGCGCATGGCCTGCTCGATCTGCCCCTGCGGATAGAGGACCAGGCCGTAATACGCGCCGCCCGCGAGCAGCAGGAAAAAGATCACGGCTGCGGCGGCGATCAAACCAGCCGCGCTGCGCGGCGGCGGCTGCATGATAGTGGTTCCGGGGACCACCGCGGGCTGTGCACCGCTGACCAGCGTAGGGCCAAATTGCGATGGCGTTACCGCCTGTATGCCCACCGGCGTGTAAACGCCTTGCATGCCGGGCGTCGCGCCCGACGGCATGGGCGTCACACTCGAAGCCACGGGCTGCGGCATCCACGTGGGTGTGTTCGCGGCGCCTGCGGGGGCGGGCGTGTACGCGTGCGTCGGAGCGGAATGTATGCCGCCGGTGCCTTGGCTCACCATGCCGACCGAGGGCGTGCTGCCCGGCACGGAGACGCCCGGGCCTTGCGCCGGAAGGTGAATCACCGGCCGCTGTCCCTGCAGAATCGCTTCCGCAAGCGCGGCGACCTCGGCGGCGCTCTGGAAACGGTCTTCCGGCCGCTTGGCCATCATCTTAAGGAGGACCTGCGCGGTGGCCTCGCTGATCGCGGGATTGACCGAACGCGCATCCGGCGCGGGTTCGTGCTTGTGTTTGAAGAGCACGCCAATGGGCGTCGCAGCCGAAAACGGCGCGTTGCCGGTCATCAGACGGTAAAAGGTGGCGCCCAGCGAATAGATATCCGAGCGCGAATCGGCCGGAACGCCCTCGCACTGCTCGGGGCTCATGTAGGCCGGCGTGCCCAGCATCGCGCCGTCCTGGGTGAGGTGCTCGTCCTTGCGGATCGCGGTGACGAGGCCGAAGTCCGCGATCTTGAGCACCCCGTCCTTGCCGAGCATCAGGTTCTCGGGCTTGATGTCGCGGTGGACCAAGTTCAACGCATGCGCGGCCGCCAAGCCATGCGCGGCATGGATCATCAGCCGGAGGCCATCGGTTTCCGAGAGCGGACCGCGTTCCTTCAGCGTCGCCGAGAGGCTCGTGCCGTCGACGAACTCCATCGCGATGTAGTAGCGGCCGCCTTGCTCGCCGGCATCGTACACCTGAACGATATTGGGGTGCTTCAGTTGCGCGGCGGCGCGTGCTTCGCGGAGGAAGCGCTGGATGTACTCGTTCTGCTGCGTGAACTCCGTGGGCAGCATCTTGATCGCGACTTCGCGGCCGAGCGTCTCGTGGGTGGCGCGATAGACCGCCCCCATCCCGCCCTGACCGACCTTGGAGATCAGGCGGCAATTGCCGATGATGCTGGGGAGGTTATCCATGGACATGGCCGGCCCTTCCTTCTTCCCACAAACCGAACTTCAAACACGGCAACCGAGATTCAGATAGCAAATCCAGCCCCCCAAATTATCAGGATTGCAGTGCGGGGCCAAATGGAAAGACGCGGGACTTGCGTAACCTCATAGATGATTGCAGGATAAGCTCGCGAGCGGAGGACGATTTTTCTCTCCAAATACCTCTGCTCTTGCCTTTGGCAACGTTCCATTCGTTCGCTGCGCCAACGTTTTTACCTTCTCTGTTTGTTTCTGCAACGTTTTAGAATCGCACGAGTTATAATATGGCTTTGTGCGCAGATTCACTCTTGACAAACTTATATTTTACTTATATGATAGTTATATGTAGTGCGAAGAACCCACTCTGGGAGGTGAACCTTGACCGCATTCAAATTGACCGAGTCCCTCGCCGCACAGTTCCACCGCGATGGCTACCTCCTCGTGCCGGGGCTCTTCAACAAGCAGGAGATGGATCTCCTTCTAAAGACCGCCAAGGCCGACCGCGATCTCGAGAAGAACGCCTACGGCCGCAAGGACGCCACGGGCGCCGTGAGCAAACTCGCGCTGTGGAACGAGCCCGGCGACGACCTGTACGGCACGATCGCCCGCTCCGAACGCATCGTCACTTCGATGGAGACGCTGCTCGGCGACGAAGTCTACCACTGGCACTCGAAGATGATGCTCAAGGAGCCCCTCGTCGGCGGCGCGTGGGAATGGCACCAGGACTACGGCTACTGGTACGAGATGGGCTGCCTCTACCCGGATATCGCGAGCTGCCTGATCTCGGTGGACCGCGCGAACAAGGAGAACGGTTGCCTCCAGGTCCTGAAAGGCAGCCACAAGCTGGGGCGAATTAATCATGGAACCACGGGCGACCAGGCCGGCGCCAACATGGAGCGCGTCAATGAGGCCATGAAGCGCCTGGAGTTGGTCTACTGCGAGACCGAACCCGGAACCGCGGTCTTCTTCCACGGGAATACGCTGCACCGTTCGGACCAGAACCGCTCGCCCAACCCGCGCTGGTCGCTGATCTGCTGTTATAACACCCGGCACAACAGCCCGTACAAGGTGACGCGTCACCCGGCGTACACTCCGTTGAAGAAAGTTCCGGACAGTGCGGTGCTGGAATGGGCGAAGCGCCAGGACGCGTTGGCGGGCGTCTAAGGTACAGAGCGGCTATTTGCCTGCGGCCTGCTTCTTGGCTTCTGCGGCAGCCTTGCGTTTCAGAGCGATGGTGATGCCGTCCTGATTCAGGAAATCGGCCTGCTGCGTGCCCCACCATGCCGCGATGAATTTAGGGAACTTGCGGTCCACCTTAAAGGTGGTGCCGGCGAGTTTCCCGATGCTCGCGACAAGCGACTCGTACTTCCCGTGCTTGGCGTCGAGCGGCTCCGGGTTCTTCTTGATGTCCTCGATCTGCTTCTCTAAACCGCGAATCTTGGAGAGCAAGCCCATGTCCTTTCGCGCCGCCCCTGAAAGGCTATCGATCTCCTTCTGAATCCGGTCGAGCGCTTCCTTGGACGACTCAGGGTAATCCATGCCGGCCACGTACTGGACCATCACCGCCAGCGTGTGGTACTTGAAGGCCATGCCGGACAGCTTCTCGGCGTACGCCAGCTTGCGGTCGAAGCTGGTCGCGCCCTGGAAGACGCGCGCGATGATCTGCGCGATGTTCGAGTCGACATCGTCCAAGCCCATCAGCATGTCCAACGCCTGCGTGGCCACGCTCTGGTTGGGTTCCCCGGCGGCGACCTTCGCGATCAGTTGCAGGCTGTCGGGTTCGCGGCAGCCGGCGAGTTTCTCGAGCGCTTCTTTGGCCTGGCCCTTCTTATAAAGATCGTTGAACTCCGTTCGCTTCTGCGCCTCTTCGGAAGCCCGTGCACTTGGGCAGTTCGCGGCCACACATGCAGCTAGCGCGAATATAATTGTAATAAAACGCATGGTGCGCCCCTTCAAGAATAGTCCTTCTGGCAAGTTTCTCATTCAGTCTAACGTTAAGTACCCCAAGAACCAGCACACGGTTTTCCCAAGATGTTGAATTTGCTTTACAATCTCGCGAAGAAAACCAGCGTCCGAATCCTTGACACCTCCCGTCCAAACCTTACGTTTGCCGCACTTCAATCCATTCTACGGGAGCGCCCTCTATGCCAAGCAAGGTTTTCACGCCGCGCCTAAAGGCGCTCACCGCGCAACATGCGAAACTCATTAAGCGCAAAAATAGCGTCGATAAAAACTGGAACAACGGCGTCTTCGAACGCTACCGCAATCCTGTGCTCACGCGCGACCACGCGCCGCTCTTCTGGCGCTTCGACCTCAACGAGAAAGCGAATCCATTCCTATTGGAACGCCTCGGCATCAACGCAGTCTTGAACCCCGGCGCGATCGAACTCGACGGCACGATCTACCTCATGGCGCGCGTCGAGGGCCTCGACCGCAAGTCCTTTTTCGCCGTGGCCGCGAGCAAGAGCCCCGTCGACGGCTTCCGTTTCTGGGATTACCCGGTAACGATGCCCGAGACCGCGGAACCCGACACCAACGTCTACGACATGCGCCTGGTCAAGCACGAGGACGGCTGGATCTACGGGCTCTTCTGCACCGAGCGCAAGGACCCCAAGGCGCCGCGCGGCGATACGTCCACGGCCACCGCGCAGTGCGGCATCGCGCGCACGAAGGACCTGAAAAAGTGGGAGCGCCTGCCGGATTTCAAATCGCGCAGCCCGCAGCAGCGCAACGTGGTGCTGCACCCGGAATTCGTCGACGGCAAGTACGCCTTTTACACGCGCCCGCAGGACGACTTCATCACCGCGGGCTCCGGCGGCGGCATCGGCTGGGCGCTCGCGGACAAGATCGACGGCGCGGAAGTTCACGACGAGAAGATCATGGACGCGCGCGTCTATCACACGATTAAGGAAGTGAAGAACGGCCAGGGCCCCGCCCCCATCAAGACGGCGAAAGGTTGGCTGCATATCGCCCACGGCGTGCGTAACACCGCCGCGGGCCTGCGATACGTGATCTACGCATTCTTGAGCGACCTAAAGGACCCCAACCGCGTCACGCACCGGCCGGGCGGTTACCTGATCGCGCCCGAAGGCGAGGAACGCGTCGGCGACGTCTCAAACGTGACCTTCTGCAACGCCGCGGTCGCGCGCAAGGACGGCTCGCTGTTCATCTACTACGCGAGTTCCGACACGCGCTGCCACGTCGCAGCAACTTCGGTGGAACGCCTGCTCGATTACGTGCTGAACACGCCCGAGGACCCGCTGCGCTCCGCCGCGTGCGTGCAGCAGCGCTGCGAATTGATTGCAAAGAATTTGAGACTGATGGAATCAAACAATTTGTTCAAGCCAATGAGAAAGTAACTTTTCAAGAAGAATTCATTGGCGAGTGATGACCCGATTGCAAATCCTCAGTCTAGCCTTCGGCCGAAAACCCACTGGTATAAACCGCCCAAGAAAACAAAGAATCCACACAAGATCAATCCGGGAAAGTAAATGAACATCGAACTCTGATACCATTGGGCATGAAAATAGCTCAACCCTGTGAGACCAAGGCCAAGCGCTGCGACTAATGCCCCAACTTTCATTGTGCCGACTCCGGCACTCCGGACGATCTTCTTCTCTACGCTGGCAATCTCTCCAGGATGAAGAATCTCATAACCTCTCGCTACCATGATTCGCGCATCTTCAACAGGCCAGCCCTTCTCAATCAGGGCAGCCATCAGTTCTTTAGGATCCTTTCCGGACCGCAGTCCATTTTCGATTTCGGCTTCGATGGCTTTTCTTGGAGTTAGGTCCATAGCATTGAACCTTCTTCAACTTGAGCACTCAGTCATACAATGGGAATGAATTCAGCTTTGAGTATTCTTCTAGATGAATCTTGCGTCGAATCCGAGTTGTTTTCCATTGCAATATATAAGTCTCTTAGCTCCCTCTTTGCAAACAGAGCTGGTCATAGTGGTTTAGAATCTTAACCTTCAATTCAAAAGAGTAAGCGCTATTCGTTATTAAAACCAAACGAACTTTATAAGCTAGAACGAAAATATGAAGAAAATGACTCGCCTATCCTTTCTATGGGGTAATATCTCAAAGCTACCGCTTCATAGCACCTACTCAGGAGCTCAAATTCATGGCCAAAATCGTCGGGCGCGGCACAGGCTGGACTGGCGTGCCGGAACCTTTCACCAAGAATAAAGGCACCTGCGGACGGAAGCGCATATGCTTCGTCGGCGCGTCCTATAAGTTCATCCACAAAGTTCTGCGCGACATGCTGCTCGTCGGCGGCTTCGAGGACTGCGAGCTCGTCGTTCACGATATCGACGAAGCGCCGCTGAACCTCGTCGCCGACCTGCTCGAGAAGATCGCGCGCCAGAAGAAGACGAACATCCGCGTCCTGCGCACGCTCGACCGCCGCACGGCGCTCAAGGGCTCCGATGCCGTGGTGCTTTCCATCACCATCGGCGGCGACGAGTCCGACGCGCGCTCGTCCGAGGTCGCGTTCAAGTACGGCATCCCCACCGGCATCGGCGATACGCTCGGCCCCGCGGCCTTCGCGCGCAACCTGCGCACGGTGCCGTTCGTAGTGCAGTTGGTGAAGGAGATGGAAGAGCTCTGCCCGAAAGCGGCGATGCTCAACTTCACGAACCCGATGTCGGCGCTCACCGGAGCCATGGCGCGGCACAGCGGCCTGCCGGTGTACGGGCTCTGCCATTCGGCCGACGAACTCTTCCGCTACTTCGCAGGGGTCTTCCGCTGCAAGAAGGCCGACGTGGAGATGGAGATCGGCGGCGTCAACCACCAGGCGTTCGTGACGAAGCTCTGGATCAAAGGTACCGAGCGCACCCACGATATTCTCGCGGCCACACAGCAATCCGACGCGCTGCTCGAAGACGGCCTGAACGCGCACCGCGAGACCGTGCGGCTGCAGCAGGACGTGTACAAGATCCTCGGCGCGTGGCCTTCGACGGGCGAGGACCATCTCGCGGAGTTCTACCCGTTCTGGTTCACCGCGCGGCGCATGGAACAGTTCGGCTTCCACCAGCGACACGCGGTCAAACCCGGCCGCCCGCAGCACGGCCGCCGCAAGTGCCCCGAGATCATCCACTACTGGACCTACGGCCCCGAACCCGTCGGCGATCTGCACCTGCTCACCACCGAGCACGCCCACGAGTTGCTCTGGGCGCATTTCACCGGCGAGCCCTACACGCGCGTGCTCAACATTCTGAACTCAGGCGAGTTCATCAAAGGCATCCCCAAGGATGCGTGCGTAGAAGTGCTCGCGACCGTAAAGGGCAGCAAGATCACGGCCGATCCGATCAAACTGCCCACGGCCGTGCATTCGTTCGTGGAACGCTGGTGCGCCATCCACGACCTGAACATCCGCGCGGCGCTCGGCTGCGACCGGCAGCTCGCCAAGCAGGCGTTGATGCTCGACCCGTTCGTGCGGGACCTGTACGACATCGAGCCGCTGCTCGAGGACTTCCTCACGTATCTTGAACCGTGGATGCCGCGCGGCTGGTACGCGAAGGGGGCCTCGGCGCCGGGTATCGATTCCAAGAACGGCAACGGCCAAGATGCGCGCAAGCGCTCCGCCAAGCGGGTGCTCGCGAAGGCATAAGCCGCGCCTGGTTTACTGCTGCGCCGACGTTGCGGTGTTTTTCTCCCGGGCAATGCGCTGTTCGAGTTTGAAGATCTCGTCGTTCACCACCAGCAGATCGGACTGTAGCTGGCTCGCGGTATTCTGCCAGCTCTTGTATTTCTCCTTTTGGTATTCCGGTTTCTCCATGAGCTCCGCGATCCTGCCTGAAGCGGAGTCCCAGATATCCCGGGCTTCGATAAACTTTTCCAGCGCGGTGGGAAGATCCTCCTGGTCGAGCGCCTCTTTCGCGACCTGGTAGAGCTCCTTGCCCTTTCCGTGCGCACCCTTTAGCTCGCTCGTAATGTCCACCGGTTGCGCGGCGGGCGAGGGTGGCGGCGGAGTGCGGATGTATTTGTAGTAAATCAAGAACCCGCCCAGCCCGCAGCAAGCGAGAAAGAGCAAGCCGCAAGCGCACAGCGCGTAAAGTTTGAGTCTATCGGGTGGGGAGCGCATGGCTCGGGACCTCGCGTGGGGGCGTAATAGGGCTTAAGGATAAGCACAGAAGCCTTTTGAGGAAAACGGTGCTTCAGCAAAGAGCGTTCCTAATACAGATGGGCTCAAGCCGATCATTGTGGCGCATACAGGGGCCGCCGGTGTAGAAAGGAGTCGGCGCACCGCTTGCCGCTCATCCATCGGAGGTCGTATGCAAACCATCACCGGGTTTTGGATCCTACCCGCCGTTGCGCTAGTCCTGTGGGGAGCCGCTGCCATGCCGCACGCCGCCGAAGAGTTGGTGGTGGTCGACTTCGGGAAGGACTTCGATCTCGCGAAGCAACACACCTCGGACGTGAAGGCCGAGGTCGTCAAAGACGGCGAGACGGCCAAGCTGCGCATAGCCAGCGGGCACAAGGACCCCTGGCCCGGCATCACCATCAAAGCGCCCGGCGGCAATTGGGACCTGGGCGCCTACGAGTACGTTGCCATTGAGGTGAAGAACGCAGGCACGAACGAGGTCACCATCAACTGCCGCATCGACAACCCCGGCGCCGACGGCACTAAGCTCTGCCATACGCAACAGCTCTCCCTTGCTCCGGGCGCGTCGGGGACCTTGAAGGTCGGTCTCGAACGCCCGCTGCCCGGCCCCAAGGACAAGCTCTTCGGGATGCGCGGCAAGCCCGGCGGCAGCGCGGATTCGTATGACGCCACGAAGACGAACCAGCTCATCGTTTTCGTGAACCAGCCGTCGGAAGACCACTTGTTCGAACTCGGGCCGATCCGCGCGTGCGGGTCGTACGTCGCGGTGAAGAGCAGCGTGCCGGAAGGCGACGCGTTCTTCCCGTTCATCGACACGTTCGGCCAGTACATGCACGCCGACTGGCCGGGCAAGACGCACTCGCTGGACGAACTGAAGGCCCACAAGGAAGCGGAGGTGAAGGATCTCACAGCGAAGCCCGGCCCCGAGAACTGGGACCCATACGGCGGCTGGAAGGACGGCCCGGCGCTGGAGGCTACCGGCTTCTTCCGCACCACCAAGCACGAAGGCAAGTGGTGGCTCGTCGACCCCGATGGCAAGCTCTTCTTCTCCCACGGCATCGACTGCGTGAATCCTTGGGAGAATACGCCCATCGCCGAGCGCGACGCGTGGTTCAAGGATTTCCCGGGCGCCCAGGACGACCTCAAAGAATTTCTCGGCTCGTACGGCAAAGTGGTCCACGGGTACTACAAGGGCAAGGAGCCGGTGAAGACCTTCAACTTCACCGGCGCGAATCTGAAGCGCAAGTACGGCAATGACTGGCGCAACGCGTTCGGCGAGATGGCGCACCAGCGCCTGCGAAGCTGGGGCATGAACACGATCGCCAACTGGTCCGACGAGAAGGTGTATCTGCTGCACAAGACGCCCTACTGCGTCGCCGTGCACTACGGCAGCAAGCCCATCAAGGGCAGCGAAGGGTATTGGGGCCAGTTCCCGGACCCGTTCGAGGACGCCTTTAAGGAAGGCTTGAGCAAACGCATGGCGCAGGAGAAAGGCAAGACCGCCGAAGATCCGTGGTGCATCGGCTACTTCGTGGACAACGAGATCGCCTGGGGCGATGCCGGTTCGCTCGCGGTTGCCGCGCTGAAATCCCCGCCGGAGCAGGCCGCCAAGAAGGTCTTCGTCGAGGACCTGAAGGCGAAGTACGGCGAGATCGAGAAGCTGAACGCCGCCTGGGGGACCACCCACGCTTCCTGGGATGCGCTCCTGGAGAATCGCACGGCGCCCGACGCGAAGAAGGGAGACGCGCACGCGGACATCGCGGCCTTTTATACGCACATCGCCGAACAGTACTTCAAGGTCATCCGCGAAGCCGTGAAGGAAGCCGCGCCCAAACACCTTTATTTAGGCTGCCGCTTCGCCTGGACCAACAATCTGGCCGCCGAGGCCGCGGGGAAGTTCTGCGACGTGGTGAGCTACAACCTGTACCGGAAGTCGATCGCGGAGTTCAAATATCCCGGCAAGGCCGATGTGCCGCTGATCGTGGGCGAATTCCACTTCGGGGCGCTCGACCGCGGCATGTTCCATCCAGGCCTGGTGCGCGTGAAGGACCAGAACGAACGCGCGGCGGTCTATAAGGATTACGTGCAAGGCGCGCTGCGGAACCCGCAGTTCGTCGGCACCCACTGGTTCCAGTATATGGACGAGTCCAGCACCGGCAGGCCGCTTGACGAAGAAAATTACCAGATCGGCTTTTTAGACAGTGCCGATACGCCCTACGCCGAGACGATCCAGGCCGCGCGAGAAGTCGGGTACGGGATGTACGAACTCCGAGCCGGGAAAAAGTAGCTTGTGGCTTGTGGCTCGTGGCTCGTGGCTCGTGGCTCGTGGCTCGTGGCTCGTGGCAACTACACCTGTACGGTTAAATAAAAAAAGCGAACCGTTCGGTTCGCCTTATCCTGCAAAAATGATTTTCGCTGCCTTGAGCCGCAGTTACTGTTTCGCGCCGCCCAGGGCAATCGCGGAACCGTTCGCGCTCCAGAAATCCTGCCAAGCCTTCTGTTCGCGGGCCGGAACGGAGCCCTTCCAATCCGAGTGGCTGCGGATGAGCGTATCGAGGCACTCGAAGGCCACGTCGCCCAGCGGGCGCGTGCGGGACGGCCGCGAAGGCTGTCCGGCGGCGTAGGTCTCGAGCGGCGGCTCTCCGAGCTGCGGCTGTTCGGCCGGCGCCATGGCGTCGATCAGGAACGGCACGGCATCTTTACCAATACTGAAGAGTTCGGCCTGCGCTTCTTTCCAGTTCTCGGTGGTCAGGCGGCGAATGAGCTTGTGAGCGCGGTCTTCGAGTTCCACGCGCGCGCGCGCCTGCTCGAGCGCGATGCGCTCGGTATTTGCGGGGTCTTCCACGACGACGGGGGCTTCCTCGCCCTTCTTCTTTTTCTTCTTCTTTTCCTTCTTTTCGGCGGTCTCCTTCTTTTCCGCTTTTTTCTTCTCTTCCTTTTCTTCCTTCTCGGCCTTTTCAGCCCTCTTCTCTTCGCTCTTGGGGGCTTCAGCCGCCTTGGGCTCGGGTGTGGATTCGCCCGTCGGCTTGTAATTGGGATCGAACTCGACTTCGGGCGGCGCTTCCTTCTTCATGTCGGGAAATTTGCGGATCGCTTCTTCCCAGTTGTAACGCACGCCGTTGATGACCACGTAGGACTCGGCGGCCTTGGTCTTCTTGCTCGAATCGGCCGGCTTCTCGGCCGCAGGAGCAGCGGGCGCCGCTTCCGCCGGCTTGGGTGCGGGCGCTTCCGCGGGTTTCTCAGCGGGCTTCTCCGCCGGAGCGACTTCCGCGGGCTTCGTTTCCGGAGCAGGCGCCGGCGCGGGAGCGGGAGCGGTCTCTTCGGCGCCTACCATCGCACCGAAACCACCGAGCATCAATGTCCCGGCCAATGCAAAAAGAGTCTTTCGCGCAAAAGACATGGCGCACCTCCGCAGAGTTTATTCAGAGTAGCTTAGCCGCGTAATAATCGGACAACCTCTCGCCCTGTCAAGAAATAAAAGAGGTCAAGGCAGCAGCCGTTGGGGCGTCCCGCGCGGCCATGTCTGCACGCGGCGGTAGCCTTCGGCATACTTGACCCCGGCCTGGATCCCGCGGAAGCGCGCGACCGTGGTCATGAACTCGACGATATCGATGCCGTCGTGATCCTTCAGCCATTTGAGCTGGCTCTGGTGGCATTCCAGCATGCGCTTTTTAGTCTCGATATAGGGCGAGATGTCCACGTACTCGGTGGGGATAAAGTCCACCCCTGCGAGCGGTTCCATGTGGAAGAAAGGCGTAACCGCCGGGTGGTAGGGCAGCGCGGTCTCAATGTGCTTCACCGAACTGACGAAGCCGGCATCCCACATTAGTTTCTCGACGCCGCGGTGGTCCGGGTGATAGCAGCCGTTCCAGTGCGTGATCACGAAGTCCGGCTTGGCGCGGCGATAGAGGTCGATGAAGATGTTGCGCGCGGCCTCGTTGTCAAAGACGTACTCGTCCCGAATCCCCAGCCAGATCAGTTCGGCGCCCAGAATCTTGCAGCTCGCCTCCTGCTCGCGGCGGCGCACTTCGGACAGTTCGGGCGGCAGAATCTCCTTATGCCCCATGCGGCCGTCGGTGGCGACGGCCATGACGACGTCGTCGCCGCGCGCCTTGCATGCGGCCAGCGTGCCCGCGCAAAGAATCTCGATATCGTCCGGATGTGCGCCCACGGCGAGGATGCGCATGCTCGACTCCGCAAGGGTATCGGGTGGGGTTTAAATGCCGCGAACATTCCATGGCCCGCGGCAGGAGCAGTACGTTTAGAAATCCACTACCTTATGGGCGATCACGCGTCCGAGATCTTCAATTGCATTCTTCCGCCCTATCGTCTCGTCTTCGCCGCGGCGCAGGTTGTAGCTGCCCGAGCCCACCTTCTCCTGCTCGTTGGTGACGAGCGCGGCTTGAATCAGATACTTCGCGGCTTTCACGTCGTACACCGAGATGGTGGCCTGGATCACGATCTGCGTCTCCGCGGGCTCGCCGAAGCGGTCGGCACGAATGATGCGGCGATCGAACTTGATCACCTGGCCCTCCACGATCAGGTCGGCCGACTCGCGGCCCCGAATCTCCAGCTTGCCGTTCTGCAGGAAGGCTTTGCGCACCGACTCGGTGACTTCGGTGTCGAGCTTGCGCGTGTAGTCCTCGATGTACGTCTTGTTCTGGAACAGCGGCAGCGCGATGCTCTTCACGTGATCGGGGATCCGCGTCTGCGTGGAGTAGCAGCCCGCGACGGAAACCAGAGCGGCGCCCATAACGATGACGCCGGCGATGCGCCGAGGGCGCGGAATCGATCTCATCGTTTACGGAGCTCCTGAAGCGCTTCCTCGGCTTTCTTGGCCCACGAACTGTCGGGGTAGCGCGTCTTGACGATCTCGTAATAGACCTCGGCGGCACGGTACTTCCCGTTGATCTGGTAAAAGCGCGCCTGCTCGAACCGCTTCTCGGCCTGGCGGTCCACCAGCATCTTTTCGTTCTCGTCGAGCGCCACGACGTCGAGCGAAGTCTCCGAGGATTCGGCGTCCTGCTTCGCGATCTCGATGCGCCGGCGCGCCTCGTTGGTCTCGCTCTCCTCGTACTGCGGCTTGGGTTCGCGCTTGTTGATGCAGGCCGCGATGTGCCCTTCGGCCTCGGCGCGCAGGTCGCTGCCGGGATACTTCTCGAGGAGCTCTTTGTAATGCTTGATGGCCTCGTCGAAGGCCCCGATCGTCTCGTCGCATTCGCCCAGACCGAGCAGGGCGTCGTCGGCCCAGCGGCCTTCGGGGTCTTCCTTATAGGTGTTCTCGTAGATCGCGCGCGCCTTGCGGACGCGGCTGGCCAGCTTGTAGGTGCCGCCTTCGCCGCGGCCTTCCAGGTAGCCGCGCGCCAGCGCGTTCTCCACCTGGCCGAGCAGATCGAGGTACGTCGGATGCGCAAAACGCCGCCGCAGCTCGGTGATCATCTCCCGGCATTTGGTGAAGTTTCCGGCGGCGAGGAAATTCTTGGCCGCGAGGATCAGCGCCTCTTCGGCCTGTTCCGATTCGCTGTAGACGTCCGAGAGCCGCTTGTACTGCTCCGCCGCCTGCTTCACGTCGCCGATCTCTTCCAGGCGCTTGGCCTTGGCGAGTTGCTTCGCGGGCGTGCTCTCGACGGCATCCTTGGAGTTCTTCCACTGGCCTTCGCTGGCCCACTTATCGAGGTCGGTGGCTTTGTCGGCCACGGGTTGTGGTTCGGCGGCTTGCGCGGCAACGCCTAACGCGCAACCGAAGCCGAGTCCGACCAGTGCCAGCATGAAGGTTCGATTCATAGCGCGATAGTTCTAGCCTTGTCCGCGCCGGACCGCAAGTCCGGCAAACCTGTATCGGCAATCCCTTGGCCTGATTGCAGCTAAGTTGGGAATTGGAGCTTACTTCTATAGAAACGCTTGCGGAGACAATCCCTTCATACCGAATGGATGCAAAACCTGCTTACTGGTTATCCAAGAAGACCTTTTGAGGGTCGAGCCAGCGATGCCGGCCCGCCTGCCACTGGCGCAGCGAGACGTAGCCGCGCAGCCAGGAGGTCTGCTGCGTAACCGTCCTCGGCCCATACCAGGTCTGGATGCGCACGTCGGTGTTCTCCGGATCGGAGTGGATCACTTTGCCGACGTAGTAGCTGCCCTCGAAGCGCACGTCGATGGACGCGCCCTCTTTATGTACCTGTACGAAGGGCCCGTGATGCAGTCCAAAGTGCAGATGCGCCGCGTAGCCGCCGTTCTCCCAGGTGAAGCTGCGCCCGATGCTGCCGATGCGTTGCCCCGCGCGAACCGTCTCGCCATGCCGGACCGAAATAAACGGGCTTAGGTGCGCGTAGACCGAGCAGAACCGGTCGTCGCCGGGCGAGGCGTGTTCGAGCACCACCAGATACCCCCACGACGGCTCGCTGCCGGCCTGCCGAACCAATCCATCGGCCACCGCTGCCACGCAGCCGTAATCGCGGAACCAGGCGACGTCGTCACCCACGTGGACCATGCCGCGAAAGCCGGTGTTCTGGCTGTCGCTGAGCAACGCGAAGCTGGTGCGCCCGCGGTCGAGGTACCCGCGCACCGGCATAACCAATTTCTTAGCCACGGGCGCGGAGAACTCGCCCGAGAAGACATGCGGGTCCGGCGGAACGCGCCCCGGAACGGCGAACGCACGCGCGAGCAGTTCCAGCTTATGCTCCTGTGCGGCCAAGAACGCGGGCTCCGGCGCTTTGCCGCGATAGTTCCAGAAGGGTTCCATCTCCTCAATCCGCACAAAGGCGTCGAACGCCTTGCGGTCGCCTGAAGCCGCGCGCCGGGCGATGGATTCGCTTGCGGCTGCCAGCGCCGCGCGCGCTTGAAGATCGCTCTCGTCTCCCGCAGCCTCTTGCAGCGCCCCGGCATCTTCTTCCGAACCATGCCAGGCGAGGAACTCCGCGGCCATCTCGCGCAGCATGGGGTGTTCGTGCGCGAGCAAGGTTCGGAGGCGCGAGCGCGTCGCGTCCGAGCGGTCGTTCTGGCTGAGCAGCGCCGCGAGCGCGCCGCAGGCGATCTCGGGCTCCAGCCGCTCCGAATCGAGACTGCGTTCCAGCAGCGCACGCGTGCCGGGCGTAAACGACGGCGCGGCGTAGCGCGGGAGATACTTCCAGAGCCATGCGGCGATGCGCGGATCGCCGAGCGCCCGCTCGACGCGCTCGAACTCGGGCCCCTGAGCTTCCAGATGCTGCAGCGCGAAGCCGGCGATCTCGGGGCGGGGATCGTGCTGGAGCTTGCGTGCGAGCCGCGCGATCTCGGCCGTGCCGTAGTGCTTGGCGATCACGATCGCGGCCATCTCGCGCAGGCGCGGGTCGTCGCCCGTCAGCAGCGCTTCAACGGGCACGCGGGCCTCGGGCGCGAAGCAATACTGCAGCCCGAACAGCGCGACTTTCTTGCGCGCAAAGTCTGCGGAAGCGAGCTGTTCCAGCAGAACGGGCACGGCCTCCTCGCCGCAAGTGGCCAGCAGGTGCGTGTTGTCGTCCACGTCGCGCTTGGCGAGCAGTTCGTCGAAGATGCGCTGCACGAAGTCGTCTGCGAGCGACACGTAGGCTCCCCGGAGAACGCCTTGCGTTACCTGCCGAACGTGACAGAAGCGTAGTAATCTCCGCGCCGCGCCGCAAGGCGCGTCATCGCTGTGAGGACCAACTTTTCGGTTGAGGGGCCGCCCCGCCATGGCTCACGACTACTTGATTGAGACCTACGCCACCGAGCGCATCAAAGTGCTCGGCGTCTGGTCGATGTTTCGCGACGAAGACCTATCCTGGCGCCCGCCGGACCCGCTCAAGCGCGGACGCAGCGTGCTCGAACAGATGGTCCACCAGTGCCTCTCCGAAGACCTCTGGTTCAAGAAGATGTTCGGCATTGAACTCGCCGCGAGCCCCCTCCCTGCGCGCGAAGACCGGAGCGGGTTTATCCGCACGTACGCCGCCGCTTCCGAGGACCGCTTGAAGCGCCTGCGCGCCATGCCCCCGGCCTGGTGGGACGAAGAGACGGCGTTCTTCGAGGTCCGCCGCGTGCGCGCGTGGATCATGGTCCGCCGGCTGCTTCACACCAGCCACCACCGCGGCCAGTTGACGGCCTACCTGCGCGCGCTCGGGCGCGAACTCCACAGCACCTACGGGCCGACGAGCGACACCGGCGGCCTGACGGCGCTGGGCGCAACGACGGTCTATGCGCACGAATCCATCGAAGAGTTGCTGGAAGCGGAAGCCAATGGGAAATCCAAGCGCCCGCTGCCGGGGCCGCCCCAAGACAAGCCGTACACCGAACGCCCGTGACGGCACTCGCGCGGCGGCTCGCATTTGGTAGTGTTCTTTTGCCGGCATTCGACCACTCATGAAAACAGGAGGACGGAACATGTCCAAGGAACATCCCGACCATCACGATGCCGAACTGATCCTCAAGCTCTACGAACTGCGCCGCGAGACCGTGATGCGCGATTCGCGCAATGCGATCAACGCCAAGTTCTGGCCCAAGTCCTTTGAGGACTTCCAGGCCGTCACCAAGCCGGACCACCCGCTGAACGCGGCCTTCCGGCAGACGTCCAGCTACTGGGAGATGGTCTACGGCTTCGCGTTCCATGGCATCGTGAACGCGAATTTCCTGATCGAGAACAACGGCGAGGGCCTCTTCCTTTACGCCAAGGTCAAGCCGCACCTCGAACGCTTCCGCAAGGAAGGCTCGCCCACCGCGTTCCAGCGCGCGCAGTGGATCTCCGAGAACTGCGAGGAAGGCAAGAAGCGCTTCGCGATGATCGAAGGCCGCGTCAAGAAAATGATCGAGAGCAAGTAAGCGAGATTTCGAACCGGTATTAAATAAAACGGCGCGCTCAAGGCGCGCCGTTTCTCTTTTTAGGCTCTTTCAGCCTGCCTTTGGCCGCATGCGCAGCCGGGGCGGCGGACGCTTCTTGGCGAGCACCAGCACGAGACAGGCCGAGACGTAGATAAAGGCCGCGATGCAGAGGCCCAGCGCGATTCTGAAGACGGCGCCCGTGAAGTCGCGCTCCTTTGCGGCCGACTGCGTCGCCTCTTCGGCCCGAGCCCATTCCGCCGCGCGCACCTCCTCGGCCAGCTTGTCGGTAGGCACGCCTTGTGGGCGGGTGGCCTGCAACTCTTTGGCTTTTAAAGCCAGTCCTGCCTTCCCATCCCCGGCTCTTTTTTCTGCGTCCATTCGGTTGGCCAACGCGTCTCCCTGCACGGCATCGTGTTGCCGTTGCGTCTCGTCTTTCTCGCGGGGCTCTTCGACCGCGGCATGACTCACGCGGGCAAACGCCCCGAAAAGGAGCGCCGCCGCAAGCAGCCCATGGGAAGATCGTACTCTAAGCCTGGCCCCGTTCATGGATTCCGCTCCTTTTCCTTTAAACGCTCCCAAACGCCTCTCACTCCGCATACTCCGTAGCCGGCAGTTCTTCCCACAGGAGAATTGTGTAGCTGGCTTCGCGCGGGAGGAAGATGTTCACGTGGCTGTCGGGCTCGCCGGACGAGGCGCGCGGGTCGTAGTACATCCGCAAGGAGCCGTCGAAGACGATGCCCTCGTCGCGCGCCACCATGGCGCCGTAGAACTTCGGGTTATCCACGCGTCCCCCGTAAAGATGGTTGGTGTAAAAGACGCCGTGCAGTTCCTGCGGTTTTTCGGCAATGGTCCGGATGTACTCGTTGGAGAACGAGGACTCATAGTAACGCCGGGCCTGGGCTGGCGCGGCGGTAGTCCAGTCAGGGGTGTCGTTGTAGCGTTTGCCGCCGTCGTAGAGCGTATAGTCCCCGTGGAACGTGGGAAAGCCCTCGGGGGTCGAACCGGTGACGTAGCCGATCGCGGCATCCGTCGGGTCCACCTGATAGGCTTGGATCGTCGCGTTTTGAAAGCCCGTGCGGAAATAGGTGTTCTTGGTCCAATCCCAGGAATCGTCGCTGCGAAAGTACTGGCCCAGAATGATGCTGCCCTTGGATGCAAAGCCCGCGAAGTCTTTGCCCTTGTTGAGCGCTTCCGTCGCCGAGAAATTGAGGTCGTTCTGCTTCCAATGCGGCGAATCGGAATACAGGATGCTTCCGACAACGTGCGTATTGCGCCCCACATAAAAGGTCCCCTGCCCTTTGACCACCCCTTTGATCACCAGATCGTTGGTGATCACGACCGGGCCCAGGATCACGATCGGTTGCTTGGCCGTTCCGACGAGGGCCACGTTGCCGTTCCGTTCCTGCTTATCGGGGTTTATCTCCAGTGGCGTCGGAATGGCGTTGAGCGTAACGGCCTGGTTCGTACCCGTGCCCACGACCGTGGAATAAAGCCCGTTCTCGCCCGCCTTGCTCCCGTACACCTTGTCGACGATCACGTTGTAGTTCGCCGGATTGGACGGATCGAGGCCCGGCGCCTTAAGCTGCTTGACGATCCCGCCCACTCCGGCGCCGTATTCGCCCAAGTCCGGACGATTGGGCCGCAGGAAGGGAACCGCCTGGTCTTTGTAGACGACCAAGTTGCCCAGGAAGGGCATGTTAAGCGGGTTCTGGGCCTCGAGACGATCCTGCATGCCCGAGTACCCCAGGCCGAAGGGCGTCGCATCTAAGATCCCGTTGGCATTGGAATCCTCGCCCGTATCCAGCACCCCGTTGCCATTCTGGTCTTCCGTCCAGGCGGGGTCCGATGGACGCAGGCTGGGCGTGGTGGCTCCGATCGCGCGATACTGCGGCAGCGAATCGAAGCGCGGATATTCGAACCCGCCGCCCTGCTTCACCACGCCCAAGGCGCCCAGCGCGGGATTGCGGGCCGCGTACAGGAAGCCGTCGCACGTCGGCGCGCTGCGGAATCCCAGGTCGGCGTTCGAACCCACGTTGCCGTAGGTGTAGATCGTATTGCCATACATCCAGCCGTAATTGTTCGCGAAATAGACGAAGTCGAACGCCTTCGAGGGAACCAGGTAGCCGTAGCGGATCAGTTTGCGCAGTTTCCGGTAAGCGTAGCGCCCTTTCATGGCGTCGCGCACGCGTGTCGTGACCGTCAGGTCGAGGTCCACGTAGCGCGAGGTGAGACTATACGCGATCACTTTGCTCTCGTACTTGGCTTCACCCTGGCCGAAGACCGTCCAATCCGAGCCAAACGAATTTCCACCCGGCGGCGGCTCCGATTCGTCGCGGACGCCGTTGCCGTTCTTGTCGTCGGTCGTCACGGCCAGCCAGATCACCGGGTTGACGGTCCCCGTGCCGGTGCGGTACGCGTCGCTGTAATTGATGAACTGCCGCCAGACGCGGTCGGTGTTCCAGTGCAGCACCGTCTCCGCAAGTTCAAGCGCCTGGATGCCGGCGATGTCCGCCTCCATCCGCATCTCGTTGCTGTTGATGCGCTGGGCGAACCACAGCGCCAGAGCCGTCAGCAGCGTGACCAGGAGCATGGCCAGGATCAGGACCGAACCACCGTCCAGCCGCGGTCCCGGCGCCTCGCCGGTCTTGATCTCCTGATCGCTTTTCGTTCGAGGCATGCTGCGCGCCCTTTCATTCCTGCGGATTGCGCAGGTTCATGGTGTAATGCACGGTCGCGTACGTGAGCGTGCCCTGATCGGTCGTGGCGCGGAGGTCCGTCACGCGCGTCAGGAACAAGTCGAGGGTGTGCTTGTCCCCGCCAAGTACGATCCGGAAGCCCTGTCCCGCCAGATACGGAACCTGGGCCAGGACGATGCTCGATTCGGGCTCGGCGCTCAGACCCACGCCCGGGATGTAACGCCAGTAGTGTCTCCAGACGACCCCGTCGTCGATGACGCCGTTCTGGTCGTTGTCCAAGCCGTCGGGTTTCACGTGCGCGTCGCCGTTCCGCGCGCCGCCCTCTGCCGGCGACAACCGCCACACCAGTTTGACCTTGTCTTTCTGGATCGCGCCGGTATCGGGCTGCAGGTGCGGAACGTAAAAAGTCGCCTCCGTGGTGCCGTCGTTCAGGACGATGGAAAAGTTCTGGCCGCCGCGCAGTTCCTGCATCAGCGCATCGAGCGCCGCGGTCACGCGCGTCTCCTGGTCCGAGAACACCACCTCTTTGCGCATGTTCTCTTTCATGTTCATGATCATCAGCAGCACCATCAACATGGCCATGGTCAGCACGCCGACGCCGACCATGAATTCGAGCAGGGTCGTGCCCCGCAGGGCCGAACGGTAGCGCAGCATCGCTTTCGGCATCGCAGGGCTCCTATTGCTGAATCAGCGGCGGCAGAAAGAGCGCAAATATATCCATGCGCTCGGTTCCGTACGTGCCGTTCCATTGGATGGTGACGACGACGGGCAGCAGACGAAATCCCGCTGCGACGAAATGTTCCGTGGTTCCGTTGCCGTTCAGGTCGAGCGGGAAGGGATAAGGACTCGCTCCGCTGTACTTCCGGTCGCCGTTGATATCCACGCCGAAGATTTTCGGCGGCATGGCCTTGGCCCGGTAGTCGATGCCGAAATCCGCTTCGTTGGGCGCCTCGTCGCTGATGATCGAGACCGTGCCCGTGGCCAGCTTCCCGATTGGCCGCAAACCCTCCACGTCGAACGTGGCCTTTGGGCCGCCGCCTGGCAACGGAAGAGGGCCATAATCGTTGAAGATCTGATCCAGAGACGCGCCGCCGGCAATGGCCGAACGGATCTCGTCCAATTTGGCTTGTGCCGCCAAAGCGGCGCGCCGCCGCTCTTCGCTGGTCATCTCCGTGCGGATATGTGTGAAATAGACGGATAATGCGCCGGTCATGGCTATCGTAAGCACCGCTAGGGTTACCATGACTTCCACCAGCGTCATGCCGCGCCGAAAGCCCGGTCTATCAAGCCAGATTCCTGGCATCGCACACCCCTCTTTGGCCCAAAAAACCCAATTCCTTTGACCTTCCAAGTTCGATATTCGATATAATGCAAACATGATGCCAAGTTTGGCCTACGCACCTTCCATAATTCGGATAAATGAGTATTTTTATGTGTTTAACGTGGTGCACAAACCGGTGTGGCGCTTAAGGGAGGAAACATGCCTGCGGAATCCAATCACCTCTTGCTGCAAGTCGACCAGTACATCGAAGCGCTCTGTTCCAAGCAGGACGACGCCCTGTTAAAGGCCATCGAAGACTCCGACCGCGCGGGCCTGCCGCAGATCCACGTCTCGCCCAACGAGGGCAAACTCCTTTACATGCTGGCGCGGCTCTCCGGCGCGAAGCGGATTCTCGAGATCGGCCTGCTTGGCGGTTACAGCGCGATCTGGCTCGCCCGGGCGCTGCCGAAGGACGGCAAACTGATCTCGCTGGAACTCGAGGAGAAACACGCGCAGGTGGCGCGCAAGAACATCGACCGGGCCGGCCTGGGGTCAAAAGTGGAGATCCGCGTCGGCCCGGCCTTGGATGGCTTGAAGAAGATTGCGCAGGCGAAAGAAGAACCCTTCGACCTAGTCTTCATCGACGCGGACAAGACGGCCTATCCCGAGTACCTCGATTGGTCGCTGAAACTCACGCGTCCGGGCAGCGTGATCCTTGCCGATAACGTGATCCGTAACGGAAAAGTGGTGGGCAACGCGCCGGGCGACGCGAGCGTCGAGGCCGTCCGCATCTACAACCGTCGGGTGGCCGAAGACCCGCGCCTCGAGGCCCTGCTGCTGCCGCTGATGCGCGAGTCCCTCGACGGCCTGGCCATCGCGCGGGTGAAGTAAACGGCTCCTGGCTCGCGGCGCTAGGAAATCTCGCTTCTGCGCGGCTTCCAGGAGCCGCGAGCCAAACGTCAAACGTCAATACACGTACAGCGTGATCTCAAACGTCAGCGTCTTGGTCTGGCCGGGCTCGAGTTCGAACTCCCAGCTCACGTCGCTGTGGTTGTTCGCGCCGTAATAGCCGGTGTTCTGCCAGTCCAGCAGGCGGAAGTCGTCGAGCTTGACCTTGCCGCCCTCGTTCGCCTTCTCCGCCTTCCCGCCCAGCGAAACCGAGACGCGTGTGAGCGACTTCTCCTTGCGCTTGTTGTCGATGGTGACGGTGGCCTTCTTGTGGATCAGGGTATAGTTGGTGCCGTTCCAGTTCATGGCGTTGGGCTGGCGCGAGAGCTCTTCTTCCGAATAACTCCCGCACATATCCACGGCCACGGTGACGGGCACGAGCGCCGCAGCGCCGGGCGAAGTGTAGGTCATCAGTTCCTGGCCCAGCGGCAGATTGTCCTTCATGATCAGCGCGGCGCCGGTGGTCCAAGGCGCTTTGCCATTATTCCCCAGTTCGATCTGGTGCCAGACCTGCTGCTGGGCAAGCTTGAGCGGCGAAGGTACGGATGGCTGGTCCGGATCGTGCTGGTACGCGCTGCCCGAGCGCGCGTCGCGGTTGACCTTCACGTCCATGGTGTAAAGGTGCCGCAGCGGCGCGCTACTCTGCCAGAGCGGCGTGGTCGCACGCGCACCCTTCTTCAGCGTCATGCTCTTGGCGCTGTAAACGTAGAGGTCCTGCTGTCCGGTGGCGGCGAGTTCCGGCGCGAGGTTCATCACCCCTTCTCCACCCGCGGCTTCGCGCGCGCGCCCGCCCCATTCGCCCGCGCGCTGGCTGAACTGTCCGTTGCTGTAGTCGTTGCGCATCAGGTTCGGATTCGCGGCCACGAGCGCCTGGCGCAGCGTCTTTTCCAGCGAGAGCGGCGAGATGGTCGTCTTGAAGCGGAAGTTCGGGACGCCGACGACCAGGTCCACCGCCGCTCCGGCGATGTCCTCGGCCTCGTTGACGATCTCGCCTTGAAGCGCGAGGTCGGCCTTGTCAACCATCTCTCCCGAGATCCGGTAGGTCGGGATCCAGCGCACGCCCTCGGCAAAGTAGAGGATCTTGATCGCAGCCTTCTGGTTCGCGGCGTCCGCGCCGAGTTCGAAGCTCAGTCGCTTCGTCCGCTTCACAGCCTCCTCCTTGCGCTGCATTTTGGTTATCAGTTCCGCGCCGGCCACCGTGCGGACTTCCGCGACCGGCAAGACTACACGGCCCTGGTCGGTGTCCACCGCCACGAGTTGTCCACCGCGCGGCGTCAGTTCGCGCACGGTCTCCCCCTCGGCTCCGGGCACCGCGCCGGCATCCTCGCTCGCAGGCATCGCGCGCGCGGACATCCAGGCCGCGCGCTCCAGCGCGCCAGCCACGGGCTTCTTCTCTTTTTCGGGAGGCAGTTCCAGGACTTCGGAGATCGTACCGGTGAGGTCCGGCGCCTTCTCGCGCGTGAGGCCAAGCGTGACTTTCTTGCCTTTGTTGGCGCGCAGGAGTTCCAGCGTGGTGATGCAGGGCGTCTCGGTCGCGCGTTCTTCGCGGACCTCGTCCCACTCGGCGCGCATGGCGATGGCTTTGTGCTGCTCGGAGGTCGCCCAGAAACACCCCAGCACCGCGCCGTCGGGGACTTCGTCGGTGAAGACGCGCCCGTCCTTGTCCGCGGCGCCCGCGGCGTTCTTCACGAAGAGCGCGAAGCCGTCTTTAAAGATGACGACGCGCTCGGTTGCCAGCGTGAGTTTGCCGGGAACCTCCGGCTTGACTGCAACAGGCTCTTCGGCCAACCCTGCGCTCACGAGACCGAGCGCGAGAAGTCCTGCCAACGGCCACTGCATTTGCTTAAGCATAACAATACCCCTCCGGCCGATGCGGCCTTTGGAGTATTCTTACCAGCTTTTTCGGCTGCTGTTGTAAAAGAGTTGTAACGAGTGCGGCGTGCCTACGGTTTCTCCGCTTGCGCCTTCCCCTTCCGCAGCAGTTCTTCCGCCCACTTCCGGTCGGCCTCCCGGAAGAAGCCGCCGTCGCGCGGAGTCGTCGGAATAGAGTGAAGATAATCGATATCGGCGGGACGTTCGAGCTTAACCGGTGCGCCGTCCGCCGTCCTCGATTCACCAATGGCGTGCTCCACCGAGAGCGGTGGGCGCTCCCAGCCGCGCTTCTGCAGCACAAGCTGGCGGAGGATGCGAATCTTCGCCATGTAATCCGGATCGGTCAACGCGATCTCAGGCTCGCCCACCTGCCTCGGCAGCCGGTCGAAATTCTCGTTGTACCAGCGGATGTACTGCTGCAATCCCTCCTGCATTATGGGACTGCGGGCCTCGACACGAATGAAGGCCCTGCCCGTGGTCTTCTCGAGCGCTTCTTTCAAACCCCGGACGAACGTCCGCTGATACGTGGCCGCTTGTCCGGAGTCCGGCATGGCCGAATAGAAGGCTTCGATCAGATACTTCACCGCATTCTGCGCGCTCATATCGCCCAGCAACGTGGCGCAGTTCGTGCGCGCCAGTGGATTCTGCGCGTACAGGCCCTCGACCAGCACGGGGATCACCGGCTTGCCCCAGCCCGACAGGTCGCTGCGGGCGGCCCGGCGCTCGCCGGGATCGGTGCTGCCCAGGCGCTCGATGTCATCCTGCGCGGCGATACGAAGCTCCGGCGCCACGTGTGGCCACGCGGGCCCGTTGATGCGCGCCGGTTCCAACTCATCGACCGGCTGTACGTTCGTCTCTTCGGCCATGGCTGCGCTTTGGAAAGCAGGCAACGCGCATAGAATCGAGAGCGCCACCATAAGCATGCGTTTTTTCATAGCTTCTCCCTCTTTTTCAACGCGCTAGCAAAAGGACCCTCGGTCCCATGCGTGGTTCCCCTTATGAGGGACGCAAAGAATCATGTGCACTTCAATGCAGTTTGGATGGAGCGGATTATGCAGCGAGGTATTGAATAAGAGAAAAAAGGGCAGACGCGCTTACGGAGCGATCTCGACTTCGATCTCAACGGTCTCCATGCCGGCGTCCCCATCATCTGCTTTTTCGGTCATATCGTTAGGCACCGCGCCGGCTGTGCCCGCGATCTTCCTGTCGGCCATTTCCTTCTCAGCGGCGCCGGCGACGGACGCCGCCGGGCGGTTCGCTTCCGCGGCGGGGTCGTTCACGCTCGGTTTCTCTTCCAGCTTGCCAGCCAGAGGCTGCGCTGCCGCCGTCTCTTTCCCTTCTTTCGCGTCCTGCCGATCGACGGACTTGTTAGCGGGGCCATTCCGGTAGGCCTCCAGAAGCGCAAGCACCTCGTCCTTCTTATTCGCGGGCACGCGCAGGACCAGACGGTGGCCGGTCGCCGCGCCGGACTGCCCACCCTGCTGTTCCATAATTTTAGGCGCATTGGCCTCATCCGCGTTGCGGTCGTCTTCGGTTGCACCGGCCTTTTTGGTCTGGGCTTTCTGCTTTTCGGACGTCCGGCGGTACATCGCGAGTTCCTCCGCGCCTTCAAGCCCGCCCCCGCACGCTCTGGCCTTCTTTTCCAGGTTCTTGGTAAAATCCGAGACCTGATTCGCCTTCAGCCGCACGACCACGGGCAGCGCTTTACCGTCGGCCTGCTTCTTGGCGGACTCTTGCAGAGCGCGGCGCTCGCGCCCATCGAGCGCATTCGCGTTCTCGTCCTTCTGGCTCTTGTCCGGCGCCGGCCGAGCGCGGCCCCCTCCCGTACCTCCACCGAAGGCTGCGGCTGCGGCTCCGCCTTGTCCTTGCACGGACTTCTCTAACTTCTCAGCCTCCTCCGTCGCCTGAGCCGATCCTACCTTCTGTTCTTCAGGAGCCGGCAAAGCCTTGTCCACTTCCCTGTCCTCGCCGCGCTTGGCTTGCGCCTGAGCCTGCGCAAGTTCTCTCGCCTTATCTTGAGCTTGCTGCTTAACATCACCGTCCGCATTCTTAAATTTGCCCGCGGCTACTCCGCCTTCTGCCAAGTCTTTCTTCTCCACCGGTGCGTCGTTCCGGCGCCCTTCTCCTGGAGAAGCGGGCGCGGTCGCGGCGGGTTTGGGGGCGGAAGCGGTAGTGGGCGCAGGAGCCTCCCTGGGAACGCTATTCCGCCCATTCTCGCCCGGCATCGCGCCGGTCTCTAATTTCTGTTCGGCCTCGCCCATCTTGCTTCCGCGCTTCGCTTCTTCCTTGGCGGGCTCTCCTTTGGCGCGCGCTGCGGGCGGCGCTGCACTGGGAGGCGCCGGGGGCGCGGCTGGCTGGGCTAGGTTACCCGAAGCGTCGGGCTTGGCGTCGGCGAGTGGCGCTTGCGCAGTGGGCCTCTGGAAGCCCTTCTCTTCGTCCGCAAAAGGCTCCGCCTTCTTCGCCGCAGGTTCGGAATCCCGCTCTTTTCGCAGGGTCGCCGTACGCTTGGAATCGTCGCGCGGAACCTCGGGCTTGCCGGGCGCCGCCTGATCCGGCTGCTCCGGCGCTTTCGGCTGCGCCGCCCAGGCGCGGTTGACCGCATCCATTTTCGGCTCCGGGCGTATCTCGCCCGCGCTCAAATCTTTGTCGGCCTTGTCCAACCCCACGGCATCGTCGGCTTTGGCGGCCAAGGCCTTTCGCTGTACAGCCGGTTCGTCCGGCGCGCCGGCACGGTCCTGCTTCTCCTCGATACGCTTAAGCGCATCCTGCGGCTCGGCAGGCGTGTCGGGGCCCTTGGCTTTCGACGCTGCAGGGGAATCCTGATCCGAAACGAAGTTCTTCTCGGGCACGTGTGGCATCACCGCCAGGTAGACGAGCACGCCGGCCGCAAGGAACGCCGCGAGCGAGACCAGGCCGCGCGCCCAATACTGTTCCGGCTTGGGCCGGGCAAACGCCTCGCCCGCGCGAATCACCGGCCCTTCAGCATCCGCGGATGCCTCGGCCCGAATCTCCGCGCGCAAGTTCTTAATAATGGAGGCGGGCGCCTTCATGGCCGGGAGCGCGTGAACGGCGTTCGACGCGGCGCGCAGCGCTTCCAGCTCCGCGCGGCACTCCGCGCACTGGCACAGGTGGGCGTCCACCGCCAGACGCTGCTCGGCGCTCAGCTCTTCATCGAGCCACTCGCACAAGCTCTCTTTGATCGCGCCGCACCCGTTCATGGCCTATTCCAATCCTGTCGCACGTCCCAAAACAATTTCCGCCCTTTAGACGCCGTCCACGCCTTCCGGTTTCAGGTCTTTGAGGATTCTCGCCAGTTCCAGCCGCGCCCGATGCAGGCGCGATTTCACCGCTGCACGGGTGATCTCCAGCGTCTCGGCGATAGCGTCGTAATCGAGGCCGTCCATGTCGCGGAGCAGCAGGACGGCCCGGTAATCCGGGTCGAGCTGCGCGACGCCTTCGCGCACGCGGATCTGAATCGTCTCGCGTTCAAGCCGCTCGTCGGGCGCTTCGCCGGTCGAGGCCGCCGAAGCGCCGAGCGAATTCGCGTCGTCGCCGTTGCCGTCGGCGCCGCGCGTGCCCGCGTCCAGGCTCACGCCCTCGTGCTTGCGCCGGCGCTGGATCTGCCGCCCGCGCGAGTAGCTCGTGTTCACGGCAATGCGGAAGAGCCAGGTGTAGAACTTCGAACCCTGGCGGAAACTCCCGAGCGCGCGGTACGCCTTCATGAACGTCTCCTGAGCCAGATCCTCCGCCTCCTCATCCGAACCGCTCAGCCGGCAGAGCAGGCTGTATACGCGGTCCTGATAACGGAGGACCAGAGTCTCAAAGGCATCAACGTCACCCTTGCCGGCCTTTTCGGCCAGGGTTTCGTCCTCGGCCTTTCCGGAGGTGCTCACCGCACCTGCCTTTAAAGGCTTCGGGCCTGGTTGTTTTGACTCAGGGCGCACCACGTGAGATTCGCAGATTCCCTTTTATTTAAGAAATAGGAGCACTCGACGGCTACACATCTTAACGCGCCGCCCCGCGCCTCACAAACGAAATGAATGCTACGGGTAACACCGATCCAGCCTTCTGGGTATAGGATATGACGTAGATGCCGGAGCACTTTGTTCGAAAATTGAAAACAGGCAAGCAGGCGGCTCGGTCAACAGAAGACCGTGCACTGCTTGAGACCGCTGCAACTCTTTAGAATAGAAAGGTATCGAGAATCAGTTCCCGCCCGAGCTTGGATTCGTCGCTGGGGCCGAACTCGCCGCGCTTGAAGGCGCGCCGGAAGGCGAATCGATCCGCTCTTCCATGATCTTACCGGCCTTGAAGGTGACCACCTTTTTGCTGGCGACCATCACCTCTGCACCTGTGCGCGGATTGCGAGCCTTGCGGGCCTTGCGGGTGCGAACTTCGAATACTCCGAAGTTACGCAACTCGATGCGCCCTTCATTGGTGAGGATGTCGATTATGCTATCAAGAGTTAGCTGAACGACCTGCTTCACCTTCTGCTGTTCGATCCCCGTTTTCTTGGCGATCTCGATGACCATGTCGTTCTTAGTGACTGACATTGGGCCTCCCAAGGTCTATCTGACCAGTACCCAAAGGGTTAAAGCCTCGCCTTGCGGGCGGCTAGCCGGCAGACCACTGCTCAGGCTGATGTTGAATCTCATATCCAGACTTTACCTAAGTGTCAAGCAAATATGACGATACACGGAAACCCGGGATAATCCACTCGTATGGGCCGCTGAGAGTGTAAAGGACTTATACGAAGCCTTTGCTTCTGCGCTGCGAAATCACGCGCCTCAAGGTTTCAAGTTACCCTCACCCGAACTTGCACGCGGTTCCGAACTCTTTATGATTCGTGTCGTTATGGATATCCCGACTGACCGGACAGTTCGAGAAAGTAGTTGAGGGTCATGGCCAACAACGACGCCGAACTCGAACTTTACCTCTCGGAAATCAGCAGGTATCCGCTGCTGAAACCGCATGAAGAGCGGGAGTTGGCGTATCGCATCGCGAAGAACGATGCGGAAGCCCGCGACAAGATGATCCGCTCCAACTTGCGGCTCGTCGTTTCCATAGCCAAAAACTACACCCACCGCGGCATGGCGCTCCTGGACTTGATCGAAGAGGGCAATCTCGGGCTGCTCAAGGCCGTCACGCGCTTCTCCCCGGACCAGGGCTGTAAATTTTCCACCTACGCCTCGTGGTGGATCAAGCAGACGATCCGCAGGGCGCTCATCAATAAGGTTAAGTCGGTGCGCGTTCCGGCGTACATGGTCGAGATCCTCACGCGCTGGAAGAAGATGAGCGCGCAGCTCGCGCAGAAACTGGGCCGCGACCCCACGCCGGAAGAGATCGGCAAGGCCCTCAAGCTCAGTCCGAGCAAACTCTCCGCGATCCGCCAGGCGCTCTCCGCCGCCGCGCCCACCGGCCGCGGTGGCGACCAGGAGACCACGATCGACATCGAGGACATCCTCGCCGGCGTCCCCAGCCGCGAAGAAAAAGAGGCCGGCGGGCCGCTGGACGAGTACGACCGCGAGAGCCTGCGGCACGCGCTGGAGTACGCGCTCACCGACCGCGAACGCAAGATCGTCGAGTTGCGCTTCGGCATCGGCGAAGAAGAACCCTTCACGCTCGAACAGATCGGCGAGCGCATCGGCCTCACGCGGGAGCGCGTGCGGCAGATCGAAAATCAGGCGCTGCACAAACTGCAGCTCTTTATGTCGCAGAAGGACGAGCGCGAGGAGCGCGCCCGCATGGAGCGCCGCCGCAAGCGCGCTGAAGCCGAGCATCTCGGCCTGCCGCGCTCGCCCGGCGTCAGCGGTCTCCTGAATCGCGTCGTTGCAGACGTCGAGCAATTGACCAAGGGTGAATTGCTCAATAAAAGTTTGAGTCCGAAGCCCAGAGCGCCCAAATCCTAACTCGGATAGCGCAGCCCTGATCCGGTCTCACGGCTTTCGATTTAGTTTCCTAGCCTGAGAACCCTTTTGGGGCTCAAAAGCTAAGGTTTCACAGCTTCCTTTCAGTATGCTTGTATGGCGTCGCTGTACGTGCTCCTCACCTCGTGCAACTCCTTAAAACAAGCAGTATTAGCACTGCTTTACCGTCTTAATTTGGTACGATCTTTTTCCACGGATTTCGGAGCTTGGCATGTCTTCAAGCGCGGAGCAGGCGGGGGCGTCGGTGTCGGGCCGGAAGCGGCTGGGGGAACTTGCGCTTGAGAAGGGGCTGATCTCGTCGCACCAGTTGACGGACGCTTTGCACGCTCAAGGAGAACTTCAGAAGCTGGGCTTGAGCGAGCGCATCGGGACGATTCTTTTTCGCAAGAAGCTGCTCTCGAAGCAGGCGCTGGACGACCTGCTGCAAGAGCAGACGACGCAGGCCGACGCGGCCAAGCCGAAGAAACTGCGGCGGCTGGGCAATTTCGAGCTCCACGAAAAAGTGGGCCAAGGCGCGATGGGCGTGGTCTTCCGCGCGCGGCAGATCACGATGGACCGCACGGTGGCGGTGAAGATCCTGGCGCCGAAGTACGCGGACGACGAGGCGTTCATCAAGCGTTTCGTGCGCGAGGCGCGGGCGGCGGGGCAGTTCAGCCACGAGAACATCGTCACGGCGCTGGACGTCGGCTTCATCGAACCCTACCACTATTTCGTGATGGAGTACGTCGAAGGCCAGACGCTGCGCAAGGTCGTCGCAGAGCGCGGGAGGGTGCCGGAGGCGGAGGCGCTGGAGTACGCGCGGCAGATCGCGAAGGGCCTGGACCACGCGCTGACGAAGAAGATCCTGCATCGCGACGTGAAGCCCGAGAACGTGATCGTGACGCCGCAGGGCGTGGCGAAGCTGCTCGACATGGGCCTGGCCTGCGTGGTCGGCGCGAGTGAAGACGACGACGCGGCGGAGGCCGACCCCAAAAAGCGCAAGGCCGCGGGCACGCCGCACTATATTTCGCCGGAGGCCGCGCGCGGCGAGGACCTCGACACGCGCGCCGATATCTACTCGCTGGGCTGCACGCTCTACCACCTGCTCGCCGGGACGACGCCGTACGAGGGCACGCACGGGCGTGCGATCATGGCGCGGCACGTGGCGGAGCCCTTCCCCGACATCCGGGAGAAGCGCCCGAAGCTCTCCGAGCACGCCGTGCGCATTCTCGAGCGCATGACGGCGAAGGACCGCGAGAAGCGCTACGCCGATCCGGGCCAGGTGATCGAGGATCTCGACGCGGTGCTGCACGGTGCGGTCCCGAAGCACGCGGCGCCGCCGGCCGACGGCAAGAGCGGGCGGCAGCGCGCGGCCGGGGCGACGACGGGCCCGCGGGCGCCGATCGGCGAACGCGGGACCACCGGGCCGCGCTCGCCCATCCGGCCGCGCGGGACCACGACGGGCCCGGCGGCGCCGATCTTGGGCGACCGCACGGGCGGCCTGGCGCCGACGCAGCCGGGCGCGGCGGCGGCGAAAGCCAAAGAGGCCGAAGCGAAGTCGGGCGCGGGGCTCTGGATCGGCGCGGCGGTGGCGGCCGTGGCGCTGCTGTGCCTGGGGCTCGCGTTTTCGGGCGGCAGCGACAAGAAGACGGCGAAGGCGCCGCCCGCGAAATCTGAGTTGCCCACGGAGAAGTCCGTTGCCGAGCCCATCAAGAAAGTGGAGATCAAAGCGCCTTTAGGCCCGTCGCGGGAGCAGTTCGCGCGCGAGGCGCTGGACGCGGCGTTGAAGCTGGAGAAGGAGCAGCCCGAGGGCTACGCGCAGGTGCTGCCGGCGCTGGAGCACGCGGTCGAGCAGTCCAAAGAGACGCCGGTGGCGAAGCTCGCGGCGGATGCGCTAAGCGAGGCGCAAGGGCGGCACGCGAAGGCGCTGGACGCCACGCTGCAGAAGGCGCAGGCGGCCGCGGCGGTGGCCGCGGCAAAGAGCGACTGGAAGGCGGCGCAAGAGGCGCTACGCGACGAAGCGTTCCCAGAGGGCCTGCGCGCGGGGGACTGGAAGCAGCGCTTAGGCGACGCGCGGCAGACGGAAGCGGCCAAGCCCGAGGCCGCGGCGGCGAAACTGCTCGCCGCAGCGCGCGCAAAGGCGCAGGGCCTGAGCCAGAAGGGCTTCGAAGAAGCGATCGAGCTCGCGCAACAGGCGGAAGCGATTCCGGCGGAGTACGCGGCCTCGGCGCAGCAGGCGGCGGAAGAGCACGCGCGCTGGAGCGCGGCCTTGGAGGAGCTCAAGAAGAAAGACGAATTGGACCGCGCGGCGAAGCAGGAGAAGGGCCGCGAACTGGCGTTTGCGGTGCGGAAGGAGATGCAGCCGCTCTTGCAGGGCAACCGTTTCAGCGCGGCGCGGGAGCTGCTCGAGGCGAAGCAGCGCGAGCAGGCGCACGCGGACGCGGCGGAGGCGCTTAAGCAGGAAGGCGCGGACCTGGACGCGCTGCTGAGCATAAGAAAGGACGCGATCGAGACGCTGCGCAAGAGCGCGGGCGAGAAGGTGACGCTGACGAAGGGCAACGCGAAGCTGACCGGCACGGTGAAGGACGCGCCCGGCACGGCCGGCGTGAGCCTGAAGCTGAGCGACGGTCCCGAGTTTACGCTCGGCCCGGAGCAGCTCGACGCCGCCGACGTGGACGCCTACGCCCCCAAGCCCGCCGGCGAGGCCGCCAAAGAAAACCTGCGCCGCCGCGGCCTGCTCTTCCTGGCCTCCGGCGACTTCCCCAAAGCCCGCGCCTACTTCACCCAAGCCCTCGCC
>JACQFI010000099.1 GCA_016200135.1 Planctomycetota bacterium | reverse complement strand
CGCGCCGCGCCCGCTCCGCCAATTCATCCGCCGTGACCGGATACGTGATCTTAAGCGCCTGCGCCATGTCGGCCTCCTCCTCAGGAAGCCCCCACACCACAGGTTTCGTCATCTTCGCCTGGAAACTTTAATCAGTATAAGCCCCAACCGGGGCGTGCCCGTGCGATATGCCTGGTTTTCATGGATGCCGGATATTCGCGAGCTATCGACGCTCTTCGCGCGCCCTTTCAGGGCTTTTCCCATCCGTGTGTGTTGCATTCCAGGGCCTCCGTCCCGATAAATCGGGACTCCGACCCTGGCTATTCCCGCACGGCCCTGCGGGCCTTACTGCGACCAGATAACCAATCAACCAGATAACCCGATGGTTGCCTGGTTCGCGTGCGACTCGTGAATAGTGAACGCGGTATGTGCGGCTACTTCTTCAGCAGGCGATCCTTGTTAATTTTCCACCAGGCGTTCCATTTGTCCATGGCGGCCAGACCGGCGCCGAAGTCCTGGCCGGTAAGTTTCACCAGTGCGAGCGACGCGGCGTTGGCCGTGGTCCAGTCAGGCTTTGCGCCCAGACCGATGTCCGGAAAACCCGTGCGGCCGATCAGCGCCTCGACGGCGCGCAAGTCGCCGAGTTCGCCCAGTTTCTTCGCGGCATCCGCCGAGATGGACGAGACGTTGTTGTTCAGGTCTGCAAGCAGGCCGTTCAAGCAACGAGCGTCGCGCTTGCGGAAAAAGTAGTCTACCGCCGGCAGACGCAAGCGGTCATCCTTGTCTTTCAGGAGCGCGTCCATGATGGGATCGATGCGCGGATCTTTCAGATTGCTTAGCGCCCACGCGGAGTTAATGCGCGCAGTGTCGGCGGGATTCTGCAGCGCCTTGTTCAGCGGTTCGACGGCGCGCGGGTCGCCGAGTTTGCCCAAAGCTTCGGCCGCGCGGTCGCGCGTGAAATCCTTGGAGGCCTCGAAATAATTACGCATGGCCTCGAACGCCAGGGGATCGCCGAGGAGGCCCAGCGCCTGGTCGGCCTGAAAGCGGCAGGGATGGTTCGGCGTGTTCAGGATCTCGATGAGCGGCGCGACGGCATCCTTCAGCCGCAGTTTGCCCAGCGCCAGCATGGCGCCGTCCTGAACCATCACGTCCGGGTCCTTGAGGGCCGCAAGCAGCGGGGCGGACGATTCCGCGCCACCGAGCAGGCCCAGCAGTTCCGCGGCGTCGTAGCGGCGATTGACGTCCTTGTCGTCTTTGAGCACGCGCTGCGCGGCGGCAATGGCCGAAGGCGGCTTCAGGCCCTCCAGGGCGCGCGCGAGCGAAGGCAGCGCGTCGGCGGCGAACGAGGCGCGTTTCAGGAGCAGGTAGTCCGCGCAAAGGAGCTCGCCCACTTGCGGATCGGTCTCGCGTTCCTCCAGCCAGCTTTCGGCGCGAAGCCTCGTGCTATTGCCGACCTTGCCGCTCAGCGCGAGATAGATCTCGAGCGACCGCCGCCCCCACAGCAGGCGCTGTTGTTGCATGAAGCCGCGCGCGAGGTCGGACTGCCCGAGCGCCGCGGCGAAGGGCGCGTCCAGTTCCTGCTCGTTGCCGGTCATCTTTTCGTTCACGCGCTTGAAGGAAAACGACGCAGGCGGCTCGACGCGGCCCTTGAACGCAAACGAGCGCACGACGGCGCCGGCCTTGAACGTCCACGTGCCGGTTACTTCGGCGCCGGTGTAGCGGTCGCCCACGCCCAGGTAGGAACCCTGCAGTCCCTTCTTTTCCAACTGCACCGTCACTTCGCCGTCGGCGGGCGCGTTCTCGGCGGCGACGGAGAACTTCGCCGCTTCGAGCAGATTAGAGGCCATCTTCTGCGCCATTTCGCGCAGGGCCAAGTGGCTGGGATCGGCGACCTTAACGTGCACCGTCTTGACGGCGTTGAACGCCTGACGTTCCGCGTCCGTGGGCGCGGGAACGGGTTCGGCGCCGCGTGCGCGCGCACTCGACAGCAGCAACAGACCCAGGACCGCCATTTTTCGGCGCATGCGCAGGGAACTCCGGAGATTTAGCAGGGATTTCTTGGATGACGGTTCCAAAGCCACTCCAGCGGCCTGATTTTGGCCCACTTTATGCTTCCCTATCTAGCGCACAACCGATTTCTCCCGGCTTCCAGGATCTCGGGCCGGACGCAGCGCCCATGGGGCGGCCTCGTGAGGTCCAAATTCCGGGCTGAAATCAGGGCAAGATGCAGATGCAGAATTGTTCGCTTGTGCGCATAATCCTTACCTTGGTTTTGCGTGCGCATGGCCGCTTGTCCGGCCCGGCTCGACGAACCGAATTCGATACGGAGGTCTCCATGGCTCAGCCCGACGACGCACTGGGGTATGCGCGCGCGCACCGCGAGGCGTTCATCGAGGACGTGAAGACGATCTTACGCATCCCTAGCGTGAGCACGGCGCCGGAACACGTGCCGGATATCCAGAAGGCTGCGGAGTGGGTCGCGGGGCACTTGAAAAGTCTTGGGTTCCAGAGCGTAAAGGTGCTGCCAACGGCGCGGCACCCGGTGGTCTACGGGGAGAACCTGCGCGCGAGCGCGTCGAAGCCGACGCTGCTCGTCTACGGGCACTACGACGTCCAGCCGGCGGAACCGCTGGAACTGTGGACGACCGGCGCGTTCGAGCCCACGCTGCGCGGCGAGAACCTCTTTGCGCGCGGCGCCAGCGACATGAAGGGCCAGGTGCTCTGCTTCATGAAGGCCGTGGAAGCGCTGGTGAAGACTTCGGGCGAGACGCTGCCGGTGAATCTGAAGATGATGATCGAAGGCGAGGAAGAGATCGGCTCCCCCAGCCTGCCGGCGTTCTTAAAGGAGCACAAGGCGCTGCTGAAGGCCGACCTGTGCCTGAACGGCGACGGCGGGATCGTGGGGCCGGACGCGCCGTCGATCACCTATGGGCTGCGGGGCATCGCGTACTTCGAGATCCGGCTGACGGGACCGGCGACGGACCTGCATTCGGGGATCTTCGGCGGCGCGGTGCATAATCCGGCGAACGTGCTCGCGAAGCTGATCGCGGGGATGCACGATGCGGAAGGGCGCGTCACGCTGCCGGGTTTCTACGACAAGGTTCGCGCGCTGGAGGCCGACGAGCGCGCCGAATTAAACCGCTTGCCGACGCCCGAAGCGTGGTGGCTCGAGAAGTCCGGCGCGAAGGCGCTCAGCGGCGAAGCGGGCTACACGGCCACCGAGCGCGCGACGGCCCGGCCGACGCTGGACGTGAACGGCATCTGGAGCGGCTTCATTGGCAAGGGCAGCAAGACGGTGCTGCCGTCGAAGGCCGCGGCGAAGGTCTCGATGCGGCTCGTGCCGGATCAGGACCCCGACGAGATCGAGCGCGGCTTGAAGGCGTACCTCGGAAAGAACGCGCCGCCGACGGTGACGTGGGAGCTCGAACGTATGGGCTGCGTGCGCGCGCCGCTTGTGGACCGCAAGAGCAAGGCGGTGCGCGTCGGCATGGAGGCGCTCAAGAAAGTGTGGAACCGGGAGCCGTACTTCGCGCGCAACGGCGGCACGGTGCCGGTGGTGAGCCAGATCCAGGACCTGCTGGGGATCGATTCGCTGCTGCTCGGCTTCGGCCTGCCCGACGACAACCTGCACGCGCCGAACGAGAAGCTGCACCTGCCGACATTCCATCGCGGCGTGGAGACGTATGTGCGGTTCCTGGCGGAGATGGGAAGGTAGGGCATTTTCGATTTCCGTTTTCCGATTTTTGATTTTCGATCGAACGGCTGGGTGCTTCTTCACCGCAGAGGCGCGGAGAACGGCATGGAATGCGTGAATTAGGAAAGCAGTTCTCTGCGACTCTGCGTCTCAGCGGTGAAAAAGACCTACGCTTTTGGGCTGATGTACGCGCGCAAAATGCACTAATAGGTTGGAACACGTGGCGTCTATGCACCCGGAAGCCGTGAACATGGGGGCAAGGAATCCATACTTAAAGGAGCGCATACCTGTGACGCCCAAGAACGCTTTAGCCGCACTGATCGCAGCAACTTCAATGTTGACATTAGGTTATGCGGTGCCGTCGCGGGCAGCCGACACGGTGGAGCTCAGGAGCGGCCTAGTGCTCCTGGGTGAGGTCATTGAGGACAAGCCGGAGGCGGCGGAGATTGTCTTCCATACGGGGCAGAAGCACCTGACGCTGCCGCGGGCGGAGATCGCCAAGATCAGCGTCGATAAGGACGCGCGCGGGGAGTTCAAGCGCCGGCACGACGCGCTTGGCGCGAAGGACGCGAAGGGGCATTTCGAGCTGTACCAGTGGGCGCAGGAGAAGCGCTTCTTCGGGATGGCCGCGGATGAATTAAAGGCCACGGTCGAGGCCGATGCGAACTACCTGCCCGCGCGCAAGGCGCTGGGGCTGGACGATGCGCAGGAAGCGGCGAAGACCGGCGCGCCGGCCGAGGACAGCGTCTTCATCGGGCAGATGGCGGCGCCGAAAGAGGGCGAGAAGTCCAAGTCGGAGCGTTCTGAGCTGGAGAAGAAAGTTCTCGAACAGGCCCGCATGCTGGGCCGGACGGATACGACGGATTCGGCGCGGCAGGACGTGGTCGCGAACTTCGCGCGGGACCGGGACAAGATCGGCGACATCCTGCTCGGCGCGCTGGACTTCCGCAAGGTGACCGACACCGAGACGCGCGTGGGTTCGGTGAAGGGCCTGCAGGTGGCCAAGCCGGAAGGCCCGCGGGTCGCGCCTTCGCTGGCGTGGTCGGCGGTGATGGACCCGGCGGCGGACGTGCGCAAGGGCGTGGTGGGGTTGATCAAGGACCGCAAGGACGACGCGGCGGTGGGCGGGATGATCCGGCACCTAATCGGCGCGTTCAACGCCGAAGGCGAAGTGATCAACGTGCCGGTGCGCGACAACGCCATCGAGGGCCTGCGCGCGATGAAGGACGACCGCATCGCGGAGGCGCTCTTTACCTACTGCGTGATGGAACTGCGCCCGACGCAGACCGAGGGCGACCTGAAGCCGGGCTCGATCCAGAGCTTCACGGTGCTCACCGGCGCGCAGGTGACGATCGTGATCCCCCTCACCTTCCCCATCGACTTCCCGAACATGACGATCCGGCGCGTGCGCACGACGGCGGCCAGCCACGGAGCGCCGGCGTCCTCGCCGGCAGGGCCGCCGGCATCTTGCCGGCCCGAGACCGAAGTGCGGCCGAGGACGGCGGCGGCCCTGCCGGCCTGGAGGCCGGCGCTCCGAACGGCACGCCGCTGGGACGGCGGCGCTACGGTCATCATGCCGGCGCGAGGGTCCAGGCCATGCGGCGGGCGAGGGCGCGGTTCTTGTGGCCCTCGAAGCCGGGCTTGTAGAGCCAGCCGCCGTACTGCCACTTATCGAGGCCCACGCGGGCGACGGAGGCCGGTTCTTCGGGCACGCCGGCGGCGATGCGGATCTCATCTTTGCCGAGCGCGACCTGCGTGAGCGCTGAGAGAAACTTGCCGGGGCCGACGTGGCGGCCGTTCACCGGCCAACTCGCGGGCAGGCCGGTCTCTTCGGAGCCGATGCGGCTCTGGATGCGCCAGAGGCCGTTGAGCACCTCTTCGCGCGTGACGTTTACCTCATCGTCGCAACGCAGCGGTTCTTCCACCGGGCCGGGCAGGCGGCGGGTGGAGAGCCGCTCGCGCCAGGACGGATCGCCGGTGACGCGCGCGGCAAGTTCCCCCAGCGCGGCCTGCGGCGAGAGCGAGCCTTCGTGCGGGACGTGGACCCAGTCGGGGCCGTCCATGAGATGGGCGAAGTGCGCGACCGGCCAGGTCTCGCGCACGCGCGCGATGTGGCTGGCGCGGCGAGTCTCGGTGAGGAGCTGCTCGTAGTCGAACCATTCGAAGCGCGGATCGGCGGCGATGAGATCGAGGAACTTCGAGAGCCGCGCGAAGGCGCGTTCGATCTCTTCCGGCGGGCGCAGCGGCGCGGGCTCCCACTGTTCGCGCGAGCGGTTGGTCCCGGCGGGAAAGTTGACGCCGTCCCAGAACTTCTGGTGCACGAGAATCGTGGGATGGATGCAGAGCACCGCGCACGGGCGGCCGGCCTGCGCGCTGAAGCGTTCGAAAACGGCCTCGGCCTCGTGCTGCATGCACTGGCCGTCTGCGTAAAAGGTGTAAGGGACGTTCAGCGCGCCGAGGTACCAGTAGAGTTTGCCGTCGGCGGCGCCAAAGTAGCCGCCCACGTAACAGGGCACGGCGGCTTGGCGGTAGGCCCAGATCGCCTGCGGCGCGCAGTTGCTGCCCGGCGGCACCGCGGCGAGGAGCCGGTCGCGGTTGAAGATCTCGCGGACCCATTGCATGGCGGGAAGTTCGAGCTGGCGGAGGTTTTCGAGGCCCTTGGTCCAGCCGAGTTCCTCGCAGCGCGGCGCGATGGTGGGATGAATCGAGTGGTCGCGGCTGTGGAAGCCGATCTCGTGGGGTTCGAGCGCCTTGAGGACGTCCTTGCGCCCGCGGTCGCGCAGCACGCGGGCCTTCTCGCCCACCATGCAGAAGCTGCCGCGGATGCCCTTGGACGTGAGCAGCTTGGCGAGGCGCAGGAGCGCGTCGTCGGCCGCGGGGCCGATGAAGTCTTCGGTGTCGAAGCTGATGAGGACGGGCGTGGGCATGAGCGGCCTCCGAGGAACGTACGGAAGTCTAAGGCGGGGCTTTCAAAAGTCCAAAGGACCTCGCGCAGCCAATATCTCTCTGCTAACGCCTACTCCGCTTTCACTTCCTTCTCGTTCCATTCGGTCCAGGCGTAGAGCGTGGAGCGCTGGATGCCGAGGATCTTTGCGGCCTTGGTCTTGTTGCCGTCGACCTGCGTGAGGACCCAGCGGGCGTAGGCAACCTGGAGTTTCTCGAGCGCGGGCATCTCGGCGGCGGGCACCATAAAAGCGGGGCCGCTGGGCTGCGGCATGGGGATCGCCGCGCCGGTCTTGCGGCGACCGGGCGCGGTCTGGCCCAGCGGGAGCGTCTGGTCGCCGGCGCCTTCCACGATGCGTTTGAGGTCCAGCGGCACGTCGGCGGCGGTGAGCACGGTGACGCCGCGGTTCTGGCCGGACGTTCCTGTCTGGCCGCTTTGCTGCGGCTTCGAGAGCACGGCCATGCGTTCGAGCGTGTTGCGCAGTTCGCGAACGTTGCCGGGCCAGGGATAGCGCTTGAAGAGTTCCAGCGCGTCGGCCTGAATGCGGAAGTTCCCGAACGGCCCGAGGAAGTGCTTGCAGAGGATCGGCAGGTCTTCGAGGCGTTCGCGCAGCGGCGGCAGCGTGACGTCCATCACGCGCAGGCGGTAATAGAGGTCCTGGCGGAAGCGGCTGTGCTCCACTTCCACCGCGAGGTCGCGGTTGGTCGCGGCGACGATGCGGCAATCGACCTCGCGCAGGCGCGATTCGCCGACGCGCGCGACCTTGCCTTCTTCGAGCACGCGCAGGAGCTTGGCCTGCACGGGCAGCGGAAGTTCGCCGATCTCG
>JACQFI010000097.1 GCA_016200135.1 Planctomycetota bacterium | reverse complement strand
TTACCCCTCCTTACAGAAGGAGGGGATTTCAACAGAGCAAGAATCGCCCATAACCCGTGCACCTTTCGGGACGCCAACCAAAGCGTAAACGCCCGGAGCGGAATCGAACAGCGTGTTGTTAGCTTGCGCCCCGCTGCGCGCCGTTCCGTAAGCGCTGAAAGCGCGAAAATAATGTAGCCAGGGGTGCAGCGAAGCGGAGCCCCTGGTAACAAGCCCCACGCCAACCTAAGCCGCAACGCGGCGAAATAGCCGTCAATCCCAAAGATACTCCTCGCAATAAATGACCTCGTATTTCTTCAACAACATGCGCAATTCGTCTTTGAAATCCGTCTTCCGGTGGTGTTGCTTCTGGTTCTTGAGGTATCGAACGAGCGCCGCCTCGCCGGATTTCCCGATCGAGAACGCCGCATATCCCGTCTGCCAAAAGAAGCCGCGATAAGCGCGCCCCTTGGTCTTGATCCATTTCGAGGTGCCGGACTTAACCTTTTCGACAACAGCGGCGAGCGCGCGATTCTTGGAGAGCGAAAAGAGGACATGCACATGATCGGACGTGCCGCCGATGGCGATGGCGGGCGAATCTTGCGCGTTCAGGATAGTCGCCATATACGCATGGAGTTGGGGCTCGATGTCCGGGCCCATCATCGGCACGCGTTGTTTCGTGGCGAAGACCAGATGCACGCGAAGCGTAACGAGCGACTGCGGCATGGAATAGCTCCCGCGCTATTACGCTCTTTCAGAGCTTGGGTTGTTGGTGCACACCTTACCAGGGGCTCCGTCCCGATGAATCGGGACTCCACCCCTGGCTACATTATTTCGGCTCTTTCAGAGCCGGCGAGAGCTCATCCCACCAGACCCGGATTCGGCCCATCTTACGAATGTATTCCGAGTGCAGCTCGACCTCGCGACCGTATACATCAAGCTTGCAAGGATCGTACCCGCCCCGTTTTTCCGCGCTGCCGAAAGCCCAGTTTGGTGTAGCCTTTAAGCGTACCGGTGCTTGTAGGTGGGTTGATTGGGGTGCCACAGGTCGACGGACTTGTGCGCTGGACTTCGGTACGCCATCGTCCAGCGCACGGGTCTGCGACCCGTGGCACCCACGGCCGGCGACTTACAAGCACCACCGTCCAAGCGGAAGGCGATAATAGAAAATCGAGAAGTGGAAGTAAAAAAATCCAAAATCGGAAATCCAAAATCCAAAATAGGGACTCCGCCGCCACCCATGAATTCCCCCGCCTACGACCCCAAGGCCGTCCGCCGCGTGATCCTCGCCAGCTTCATCGGCACCACCATCGAATGGTACGACTTCTTCCTCTACGGCACCGCCTCCGCGCTGGTCCTCGATAAGCTCTACTTCCCCACCTTCGATCCCACCGCCGCCAAGATGGCCGCCTTCGCCACGTACGCCGTCGGCTTCTTCGCGCGCCCGTTGGGCGGCGTGGTCTTCGGGCACTTCGGCGACCGCATCGGCCGTAAGTCGATGCTCGTCACGACGCTGCTGCTGATGGGCATCGCGACCTTCTTCGTCGGCCTTGTGCCCACGTACGAATCCATCGGTGTGGCCGCGCCCATCCTGCTGGTCGTGCTGCGCTTCATCCAGGGCTTCGGCGTCGGCGGCGAATGGGGCGGCGCGGTGCTGATGGCCGTCGAGCACAGCCAGGGCGGCAAGCGTGGGCTCAGCGCGAGCTGGCCGCAGGCCGGCGTGCCCGCGGGGCTGCTCCTCTCGACCGGCGTCTTCTACGCCTTCGCCAGCCTCCCTGAAGATCAGTTCCTCTCCTGGGGCTGGCGCGTGCCCTTCCTGCTCGGGATCCTGCTCGTCGGCGTGGGGCTCTTCATCCGCCTGAGCGTCATGGAGACGCCGCTCTTCGCGAAGGCCCTGGAGACCAAGGTCTCCAAGATTCCGATCCTCGACGCGATCCGCGAGCATCCCAAGAACATCGTCCTGGCCATGGGCGCGCGCTTCGCCGAGAACGTCTACTTCTACATCATGAGCGCCTTCGTGATCAGCTACGCCACAGCGCAGCTCAAACTGCCCAAAAGCGTCGTGCTGAACGGCGTGCTCGCGGCGTCGGCCGTCGAGTTCTGCACGGTGCCCTTCTTCGGCTGGCTCTCCGACCGCCTCGGCCGCCGGCCCGTCTATCTCTTCGGCGCGATCTTCTCCGCGCTCTTCGCGTTCCCGTTCTTCTGGCTCCTGGATACCAAGTCGAGCGCCGCCATTATGGTGGCGCTCGTCTGCGGCCTGAGCATCGGGCACGCCGCGATGTACGGCCCGCAAGCCGCGTTCTTCTCGGAACTCTTCGGCACCAAGGTCCGCTACAGCGGGGCCTCGCTCGGTTATCAGCTCTCGTCGCCGTTCGCAGGCGGCCTCGCGCCCCTCATCGCGACCGCGCTGTTGAAGTATTCCGACGGCGACCCCTGGCCCGTCGCCGCCTACCTCGTCGCCTGCGCCGCGATCACGATCCTCTCCGTCTACCTCGCCGCCGAGACGTCGCAGCAGGAGCTGATGTAGGGCGCCATCGTAGCGCAGGCTTCCAGCCTGCAAGACCCGCAGGCATCCTGCCTACGTCGTTGCCCTTGTGCTGCAGGGCTCTACCCCGCGCCTTAACGTCGACGGCGCAGCCTGGAAGGCTGCACTACAAAAAATTCGGGATGGCTTGCGCCACCCCGAATTGCTGCAAAATCGAAAAACCAAAATCGGAAATCGAAAATGGATCTACTTGTTTCCCGCGGCCAGCCCGTTCTTCGTCAGGTACGTGTAGCTGTCCTTCGCGGCCTGGGTCATGTCGGTGTCGCAGCGGTCCAGTTCGACGCTGTACCACTCGACCTTGCTCTTCTCGGCCGCGGCGAGGCAGCCCTTGATGTCCACAATGCCCTTGCCGACGGCGGTCATCGCCTTGTCCTTGTCGCAGGGGCCGTCCTTCACATGCAGGAGGAACGTGCGGTCCGCGTACTTCGTGATGTTCGCGACCAGGTCCTGCCCGCTCGTCTGCACCCAGTAAATGTCCTGCTGCCAGCCGACCTTCGGGCAGAGGCTCGAGAGCAGCTCCGCGCGCGAGGGCGTCGCGAACTCCCACCAGTGGTTGTGCAGCAGCACCTTCAGGCCATGCTTCTCGAAGCGCTCCGTCGCGTCCTTCACCGTCTCGGAGAGCTTCTTCACGCCGTCGTCGCTGTCGAACGCCTCGCGCGGCGGGCTGGTGACCACGTACTTGTAGCCGAAGAGCTTCGCCTCGTCCGCGATCTGCTGTTCCGCTTTCTTGTCGAAGACGCCGACGTGCGCGCCCGCGATGCCGAGCTTGTACTCGCCGAGCAGCTTCTTCACTTCCGGCGCGGGGATGTTGTTCAGCCCGGCGAGCTCGACGCCTTTGTAGCCGATGTCGGCGACGAGCTTCAGGATCTTGGGGAAGCCTTCCTTCTTGATCTCTTCACGCAGGGTGTACAGTTGAATGGCCAGGGGCTTGGGCATGGACGGTCTCCTAAGGGGCGCGGAACCCGGTTCCGCAAACGTAACAAAACGTAGCCTATTCTAACAAAACATCACAGGCAAGGGATTTCCTCTGCGGCACTTGGAACGAAAGGAATAGCCCCAACCTTTTACTGTATACTGTAGGCGTGGCAAGACGGGGTTGGTGAGCTTATGAAATACATGGGACCTATCTTCTTACTGGGCCTGCTCTTGACGGGCTTCCTCTCGTCGCTCCGTTTGGAAGAACACGTCGGCCTGCTCGCCTTTCTGGCCACAGGAGCCTTCTGCCTGGTGCTCCCGCTCTTTCTCGACTGGCTCGAGATGCAGCGCGAGCTCTTCGAGAAGAAACCCACGGGTTCGGGCCCGCGCATGACGCTGCTGCAGACTGTGCTGATCCTTTTTGGGGTCAGCATCGAGCTCGGCGCGGGCATGGACGTCCTCAAGAGCGATCTCCCGATCCTCTCCTCGATCCTCTTTCTGGTCACGCCTGTGATCGTGCTGTTTGCCCTGGAGACGTTGGAGGTGCGCGGCCCGTTCTCGAAGTTTAGAAACGGGCTTCGCCACCGGTTCGGCGCGGACGAGCCCCCCGCGCCGCAGAGCTCTGCTCCGGATAATTTTGTTCCGGAGAACTCCGCGCTGCCCGAACTTCCCGCCGAACCGGAGATGCACGCTTTGCGTAATCGGCTCAGGGTCAAGCGCGGGCGCCTCGCGGGAAGGGCCGCGCATGAATAGTCCGCACGACCTCGATTGGGAGACGTTCTTTCCATCGCTGGTCGGGATGGCCGTGGTCTGGTTCGTGATCGGCACGTACTGGTACGCGCTCCTGCAGCATCGCTGCCGCGCCCAGGGGCACGAGTACCATTTCCGGCTGCCGCTCCAGCAGTGGATGGTAGTGGCGCTCGGACTGAGCATTCAGTTGGGCCTGCTCGTGAAATTCGCATCCACCTCGCAGATCGGCTGGGGATACTTCGTCCTCATGCCACCGTTCGCCACCTGGGGGCTGCTCGACGCCATCATGCCCATCCCCGACCGGGATCCGGACTCCGAGCACCTCGTCGCGCCCCGAAAGGACGATTGAACCCCGATTCCCCTCATGGTATCGCAGCCTTCGATGATCGAGATCGCCGGACTCCAAAAGGTCTTCCTCACCCATAAGGGCGAAGAACTCCGCGCCGTCGCCGGCCTCACGCTCCGCGTCGCCCGCGGCGAGATCTACGGGCTGCTCGGCCCCAACGGCGCGGGCAAGACGACCACCCTGCGCATGCTCGCGGGCCTGATGACGCCCACCGCCGGGCGCATCGCCGTAGACGGCCGCGCCGCCATCGATTCCGACGCCGGTCTCTTCGAGCCCATGGCTCTCAAGGAGCGCATCGGCTTCCTCACCGCCAACACCGGCCTCTACGCGCGCCTCTCGCCCCGCGAAGTCCTCGATTACTTCGGCGCGCTCCGCGGGCTTCAGGGCGACAACCTACGCGTTCAGACCGAACGCTGGATCGCACTTTTGGAGATCGGCGAGTTCGCCGCGCGCCGCTGCGAGGGCCTCTCCACCGGCCAGCGGCAGCGCGTCCAGATCGCCCGCACGCTCGTCGGCGATCCGCCGGTCCTCGTCCTCGACGAGCCCACCCACGGCCTCGACGTCCTCTCGAACCAGCTCATCCTCAAATTCATCTCCGAAGCCGGACGCCTGGGCCGCACCATCGTTCTCTCGACGCACCACCTCGACGAGGTCGAGGACATCTGCCAGCGCTTCGGGCTGATGCATAAGGGCAAGATGCTCGCCGAGGGCACGCTCGCCGAACTGCGCGCGCTCTCCGGAAAGGAACGCCTCAGCGCCGTCTTCCGCGAACTCGTCGCCCGCGACGACCGCGGCGAACCCATCTCCGCGGCGGCCGTTGCGCCCGCCGGTTCCGCCGCACCCGCGCCGCCCGCCGCGGGCGGAGGCGCCGCATGATCGATCTTAAAAAGATCCGCGCCATCTTTGTGAAGGAACTCCGCGACAGCCTGCGCGACCGCCGCACCGTCTTCGCCAACTTCGTCATCCCGCTCCTGCTCTATCCCGTCATGCTGCTGCTGGTCAGCGAGGCCACGCAGGTCGCCATCGCCAACCGCCAGCACGACCATTACCGCGTAGCCGTGGTGCCGGCCGAGTCCCTCGCGTTTCTGAGCCAATTGGAAGCGATCGAGGAGGAACTCGACAAGTCCGACCAGGAGAAAGCCCGCGCCGCTGGCAAGACCGTGCCGCTTGACGACGGCTTCGAGACCAAAGAGGAGACCGTCTCGAGCCCTCGCCTGCTCTTCGAGGTCGTCCCCGATGCCGAGTCCGCCCTGCGCAATCGCAAGGTCCAGGCGGTCGTGCGCCTGCCCCGCGGTTTCACCGAAGCCATGGCCGACCCGCGCGCCAGCAAGGACGCCAAGGACCTTCCCGTCGAATTCCTTTACGACCAGGCCGAACAGCGCTCGCGCGACGCCCGCGAACTTCTTGAACGCGTCTTCGCGCGCTACCAGCAGAAGATCGTTGCCGAGCGCCTCAAGCGCCGCGGCCTCAGCGTGGACATGCTCCTGCCGTTCGAGATCGTTGCGTCCCGCAACATCGCGCCCGCGGAGAAAGTTGGCGGCTCGGCCATCGGCGCGATCCTGCCGCTCTGGTTCATCATGATGATCATCGCCGGCGCGCTCCATCCGGCCATCGACCTCACCGCCGGCGAGAAGGAACGCTCGACCCTCGAGACCCTCATCTCCGCGCCCGTCCGCCCGCTCGAAGTGATCGCGGGCAAGTTCGTCGCCGTCGCCACGCTCGCCCTCAGCAACGCGGTCCTCAACGTCTTGAGTTTTGGCATTACCTTCCACGCCGTGGGCATCTCCAAGTTGCCGGACCTGCATGTGCCCTGGGCCGTGCTGCCCGCCGCGCTGCTGCTGCTGTTGCCGCTCACGCTCTTCTTCTCGGCGCTGCTGCTCGCCGTCGCCAGCCTGGCCGCGAGCGCCAAGGAAGCGCAGGTCTACTGCCTGCCGATCTTCCTCATCCCCACGCTCGGACTCATGGTCGTCATCATTCCCGGCATCGAACCGAGCGGCTCGCTGCTCGTCATGCCCGTCATCAACACCGCGCTGGTGATCAAAGAACTCTTCCTCGGCCACGAGGGCCTCGCGCAGGCGTACGCCTTCACCTTCGTGAGCACCTGCCTCTACGCCGTCGCCGCGGTGGGCATCGCCGCGCGCGTCTTCGCCCGCGAAGAGATTCTCTTCTCGTCCCAGGCGAGCCTGCGCATCTTCCTCGACCGAAAATTCTTCAAGCCCGCGCTCGCGCCCAAAGCCGGCGACGCGCTCCTCCTGCTCGCCCTCATCTTCCCCGTCTGGTTCTACTGCCAGCTCTATCTGCCCACCGCGAGCGGCGACGTCGCGGTGAACTTCCTCGTCCCCTTCGTTATCGTCTTCATGCTCTTGCCGCTGGCCGTCACGCGGTACCTCAAGGCCGGCCTGGCCTCGACGTTCCTCTGGCGCATGCCCAGCCCGCGCCACCTGTACGCCGGAATCCTCCTCGGCGCGTCCTCGTGGCTGCTCGCCTTCCAGCTCACGGCCCTCCAGACGCACTTCTGGCCCATGCCCTCGCTGTCCAGCCCGCAACTCGAGGCCTTCAAGGCGCTGCCCATCTGGGTGCTGGTCGGGATGCTGGCCCTTGCGCCCGGCATCTTCGAGGAACACCTCTTCCGCGGCTTCCTGCTCTCGAGCCTGCGGCAGGACCGCATGACCGGCCGGAGTTGGGGCGTCTTCCTCTCGGCGGCTATCTTCGCGGCCTTCCACATCCCGCTCTTCCGCCAGCCCGTCGTCTTCCTCATCGGCCTCGCGCTGGGCTACCTCGCCTGGGAATCCCGCAGCATCTGGCCCGGCGTGATTTTTCATTTCATGAACAACGCCCTCTCGCTTCGGTACGAAGACGCGCTGCTGCCCAACGGCATCGACAAGGCCACGGGCGTCATGCCCAGCCCGCCGCCGCTGTACGTGGCCGCCGCCGCCGGCGTCTTCGCCCTCGGCCTCTGGCTCGCCCGCGCCCCCAAGCCCGCCGCGCCCGGCCCCGCAGTAGCGCAGGCTTCCAGCCTGCCGCCGTCGTAGCGCAGGCTTCCAGCCTGCCCGGCCGCGGGCATCTTGCCCGCGGCAACACACGCCCGCGCAGGCTGGAAGCCTGCGGTACATGCAGGCAGGATGCCTGCGCTACGCCCGCCGCGTCTTCGGAGATTCTTGCGAATGAAGCGCCGTTGTCGTTCTGCACCCGCCAATGCGCCAAAGCGCAGCGGTGCTTGTAGGTAGGGAATTGTGGGTGCCACAGATCGTCAGACCTGTGCGCTGGACTTACGCAAAAGGTAAGTCGATCGGAGTGGAAAGGTTGCTGTGGTCCATCAATCGAAAATCGAAAATCGAAAATCCGAAATCCAAAATGCTTTACTTCAGCTCCTTCACCGCCGCCGCCCCACCGGAGAGGATAAACCCAAAGTCGTAATTATAGAGCAGCAGCTTCATGCCCTTGTCGCGCCAGCTCTTCAGGTTCTCCATGTCCGCCGTGTGCGTGCCGCACGGGATGCCGCGGCGCTTGGCTCCGTCGAGCGTCTTCTGGATATACTCGGCCACTTTCGGGTGTGCGAGGTCCTGCGTGCCGAGCGACATGGAAAGATCCGTCGGGCCCATCAGCGCCGCGTCCACGCCGGGCACGCTCAGGATGTTGTCGATGTCCTCGACGGCCTCACGCGTCTCGATCTGCGCGATCACCATGGTCTCCGCGTTCGCCTTCGCGGCGTACTCGCTGAGCTTCACGCCGCGATAGTCGGTGTTCGTCCGCGCCGCGTTCATGCCGCGCTCACCTATCGGCGGATACTTGACGCAGCGGACGATCTTCTCGACTTGCGCCTGGGTCTTGATCCGCGGCGCCATGATCCCCAGCGCGCCCGCGTCCATCGTCCGCGCGATGAACGGGTACTCGTGGTCCGGCACGCGCACGATCGGCGTGATGCCCGCGAGCCGCGCCGTCACCATCATGTCGCTGACGGTCTCGAGGCTGTACGAACCGTGCTCCGTGTCGAGGATGAAGAAGTCGAAGCCCGCGACCGCCAGCGCCTGCGCGATCCCCGGCGTGCGCGTATCGCAGACCATCGTCCCCACCGCCGTCCCGCCCGCCTTCAAAATCTTCTTCAGCTTGTTCTCGATCATGGTTTTTTCCTTTTGTCTTCCACAAACCAGATTAAAAGTTATGCAGCACCTATGTAGATTTGCGTCCATTCGTGAAGATTCGTGGATCCGAATTCAGCGCCGCCGCTTCTCCCACACGTCCCCGTTCACCAGCGATTTCGGCCGCTCGCCGCGCAGCACCGCCAGCACCTGCTCCATCGCGCCCAGATGCATGGCGCGCTCGCACTCACCCGTGTGCGAAGCCACGTGCGGCGTGAGGATCGCGTTGGGCGCCTTATAAAGAGGATGCTCCCGCGGCAACGGCTCGTCGGTGAAGACGTCCACGCCCGCGCCTGCGATCGTCTTGGCCGTCAGCGCCTCCGCGAGCGCCAACTCGTCCACGATCGGCCCACGCTCGCAGTTGATCAGGCAGGCCGTGGGCTTCATCGCGGCGAGCTGTTCGCGGCCGAGCAGGCCCCGCGTCTGCGGCGAGAGCGCACAGTGGACCGAGACGTAATCGGCCTCAGCGAGGACCGTCTTGAGGTCCGGCCGGAGTTCGACGCTTAAGGCCGCGGCGCGCGCCGGGTCGAGGAACGGGTCGAACGCCACGACCTTCATGCCCAGCCCGTCGCGGCAGATCTTCGCGACGATCCCGCCGATGCGCCCGACGCCTACCAGCCCCAGCGTCTTGCCCTTCAGCTCCACGCCGAAGAATTCCCCCCGCGTCTCCCAGCCTTTCGCGCGCACGTTCACGTCCGACTTCACCACGCCTTTCGCGAGCGCGAACAGCAGCGCGACCGCGTGCTCGGCCGTGGACTGGCTCGGCGCGTCCGGCGTGTTCACCACGCAGACGCCGTGCTTCGTCGCGGCGGGGATGTCCACGTTGTCCATGCCGACGCCGGGCCGCGCGACGACCTTCAGCTTCGGCGCGGCCAGCAGTTCGGGCTCGCGGATCTGCAGCAGGTTCGAGAGGATCAGCCCGTCGGCCCGCGCCAGCGTCCGCGTCCGCTCGGCCGCGTTCTCGTTCAGCGGCCCGAGGATCTCGTGGCCCGCGCCCGCGAGCGCCCGGGACTCGGGGTGAATCCAGAAATCGAAGACAATGGTCGCCATGGGAGCGGGAGCCTCGGGATCGGATGCCGGCCAAGAGCGGCTGACTTCGAGAATGCTGTGGCTATTTATCCAAAAGTCCAGTCGATATTAGTTCGAGTCCGCACACGCCGCGACCCAATTCATTGCGTTTTTCGAAGTTAAATTCGCAAGCCCTTGCCGCGCGTCCCGTTGCCATTGGTACACTCAAGGGACCATGGCTCGCCTCCGGTTAAGCCTCAATTCTCGAATAGACACCCGCCGCCACGGTGTAACAATTTCTGGCACGTGTTCCACATCCCATGGCCCGAGGATCTATCCGATGGGTACCAAGGTCTTGTCCGAGGACGAGGTCGAACAGTTTGTGGAAGACGGTTACGTGGTGCTGCGGGAGGTCTTCCCGCGCGAGGTGGCCCGGCAGGTTCGCGAGATGCTCTGGAAGGAGATCGGGCTGCGCCCCGACGACCCCTCGGGCTGGACCAAGCCCGTCGTTCATCTCCAAAAAGATTTTGGCGGTCCGCCCTTCTCGGAAGCCTTCACGCCGCGCCTCTATGGCGCGCTCGACGACGTGATGGGCGCGGGCCGCTGGACCAATGTCGGCCGGCTCGGCTGGTGGCCCGTCGCGTTCCCGGGTTTCGACAAGCCGCCGTGGACCGAGCCCGCCACAGGCTGGCACATCGACGGCATCCAGTTCCACCATCACGTTCACTCGCGCGACCAGGGCCTGCTCCCGATCTTCCTCTTCTCGGACATCGGCCCGGGTGACGGCGGCACCGCCATCGACTTGGGCTCGCACAAGATCACCGCGCGGATTTTGAACGAGGCCGAGCCCGCCGGCCTCGACGTCGGCGAACTTACCAAGCGCGTCGCGGCCCATCCGTTCAAAAAAGTTATCGAGACCAACGGCCAGGCCGGCGACATCGCGCTCATGCATCCTTTCATGCGCCACGCCCGCAGCCCCAACACGGGCAAGTCCGTGCGCTTCATCTGCAATCCGTGTTTCCAGCTCAAGGAACCCATGAACCTGAAGCGGGAGAACCCGGACGCGTTCTCGCCCGTCGAGCGCGCCATCGCCGAGGCGCTGGCGACCGCCTGACGTTCCCTTTAACCTTCGCGGCCTTGCGCCCGCCCCCTTAATGGGGCGGGCACAAAAAAACTCGGATAAAGAAAAGGATTCCCTCCATGAAGAAGCGCAGGCACGCCTCGCCCAAAACGGTTCGCATCGGCATGGTCGGCGTCGGAGGCCGCGGGACGTTTCTCATGAAGACGCTGCTCGCGATTCCCGGCGTCACCGTCAACGCCGTCGCCGATCGCAGCAGGGACAACGCCCTCCGCGCGCAGGGCATCGTAAAGGAGAAGTCCGGCACGGAGCCCGCGCTGTACGTCGGCGGCCAGTCGCACTTCGAGAAGCTCTGCGCCCGCGAGGACCTCGACGCGGTCGTCTGCGGCGGGCCGTGGGAGATCCACGTGCCGGTGAGCGTCGCGGCCATGCGCCACGGCAAGTACGCCGCCACCGAAGTGCCCGCCGCCACCACCGTCGAAGAATGCTGGGACCTCGTCCGCACCAGCGAGCGCACCGGCATGCCCTGCATGATGCTCGAGAACGTCTGCTACTTTCAGAACGTGCTCACGGTCCTGCGCATGGTCCGCGAGAACTGCTTCGGCGAACTGATCCACTTCGAGGCCGGCTACCAGCACGACGTCCGCATGACCAAGATCTCGAAGGAAGGCACGCTCAAGTGGCGCGGCGGCCACTCGCTGAACAAGGACGGCAACCTTTATCCCACGCACCAGATCGGCCCGATCGCGCAGTGGAACAACATCAACCGCGGCGACCGCTTCACGTATCTCACCAGCATGAGTTCCAAGGCGCGCGGCATTCAGGATTACGCGCGCAAGCTGCTCGGGCCGCGCCACCCGCTCTCGCGCCGCACGTATAAGCTCGGCGACGTCAACTGCTCGCTGATCAAATGCGCCGGCGGCGCCACGGTCACGCTCTACCACGACACCAACCTGCCGCGCCCGTACGACCTGATCTTCCGCTGCCAGGGCGTCAAGGGCCTGTACATGGGCACGGTCGACGGCGTGTACCTCGACGGCGTCTCGCCCGAGCACCACAAGTACGAGCCCTTCGCGCCGTACCTGAAGAAGTACGTGCATCCGCTCTGGAAGAGTCTCGAACGCGAGGCCAAGAAAAACGGCGGGCACGGCGGCTGCGACTACATCACGCTCTACGATTTCGTCCGCGCCGTCCGCAACAGGACGCAGACGCCCATTGATGTCTACGATTCCGCGACCTGGAGCGTCATCACGCCGCTCTCGGTCGAGTCCGTGAAGAAAGGCAGCGCGCCCGTCGCCTTCCCCGATTTTACCCGCGGCAAGTGGCGCACCCGCAAGCCGATCCCCGTGCGCGGACTCTAAAACAACAATAGCAAATCCGAAAATCTGCTCTGTTGAAAACCCTCAGCGCGTCGTGAATTCCCCCCTTAAGTAAGGGGGGATACAGGGGGGTTAACTCCTCCGCTGCTTTGACCTCCCCTAACCCCTCCTTACATAAGGAGGGGATTTCAACAAATCCAAATATCGAAATCCGAAAGACCTGGACTCAACCAGGCCCTTTCTGATTTCGTGCTTCGGATTTGAAGTTTATTGGTTCGTGACCGCCGCCGCGGCCACGCTGCCGCGGCAGAACGCGGTCGCGACTTTCGCGTTGCGGTAGATCGGCGCGGGCGAATCGCCCTGGCTCGAACGCTGGTCCAGAGCGCACGCCGCGCGGGCGACCTCGAGGTACCGCGCGCGCTTGGCCGCGTCGGAGACATGCGCCGCGGCGAGGGCGTAGTCGTCGGCGAGCCAGCCGTTGGTCGGGATGAAGTTCCACGAGTCGTTGCTTCGCCGCGCGGCCTTCGGCTCGAGCCGCGCGCCCTCGGCGCGCTTGCTCTCCGCGCGGACCTGCGTCGCGAAGCCGGTCTTCGGCCCGAGCCAGCCGAGTTCGAGAATCGTGTCGAGGTAACCCGTCAGGCTCTCGAGCGCCGTCCGATAAAGTGGCGCGTCCGGCGCGCGGCCGTGATCGGCCAGCACGTCCAGCAGCCGCGCGCACTCGCGCAGATAAATGGAATTCGAGAAGTCGCCCGCGTAAGGATTCTTCGCCAGCTTCTCCTGCCACTGCTTCTTGAAGGACGCGCGGGCGAGGACCTTCTCGGCGAGGTGCAGGTACTTCTCCTCGCCGGTCGCGGCAAAAGCGTCGGCGAGAATCTGCAGGTTATGCCCGGAGTCGCGGCCGACGTTGTCGGTCTGCGGGAATTTGTCCGCGCCGATCTTGTACTCGACGCAGGCGGTGCACTCGAGGGCCGTCTCGCGATGGCGGCGGTCGCCGGTGAGATAGTAGAGCAGCCACTGGCCGCGCGTGTGGAAGTGCCCGCTCTCGGGCCCGCCGCCGCGGCCCCACGGCCAGTCGGCGGTGTTCCAATACTTGTCCGTTGGCGCGCCGCGGTGCGCCGCGTCGCCGGGTTCGACGCCATGTGCCGTATGCGTGAAGTGCCCGCCGCAGTACACGCCGTCCTGCGCCTCCTCGCGCGGCCAGCAATGGTACGTGTCCACGTCGGCCTCGTGCCGCAGGGCCGCGCGCCCAAGCGCGAACCAGTCGGTCGCGGCCTCGCCGTCCACGCCCGCGTTGCGCAGCGCCTGGAAGATCATCCCGAAGCCCCAATCGTATTCCTGATTGTAGTGGCTGATCACGAGCTGGCTCTCGCGGGGCGCGTTCTTGCAGCCGCGCTCGTTGTCGGCCCACAGGTCGCCGTAGTTGCGCCAGCCGTACTCGTCGATGACCTCGCGCTGCGTAAAGACGTTCCGCTTCGGGTCGTGGAGCATGGCGCGCGCCGCGAGTTCCAGCGCCGGGCGCTTCGCGTCGTCGCGGCGCACGAACGGACCTTCGGCGCGCGAGGCCTCGAGCGCCTCCGCCGCGGGCAGCGCCGTCAGCGGCGCGACGCACGCGGCCTGCAAGCGGCGGCTCTCTTCTTCGGAGAAGTCCCCGGGGGTGAGCGCGAGCAGCGCGTCCCACGTCTTGGCCTCGCCGCCTTGCAATTCGATCTCGCCGCCGCCGAAGGTGGCCGAGAAGAACTCGATCTGCGCCGCGGCATCCTTCGACGTATCGAGCGCGACCGGAAAGTTCTGCCAGAATTCGCGGATACCTAAGCCCACGCGCGTCGTGCCGGCCAGCGCTTCCACCCAAGGCTCGGCGCGGAAGTTCGCGCCCGCCGGAGCGCCGTCGGAGCAGATGCGATAGCCCGCGTAGCGCTGCGGGATCTTTTCGTGCCGGTCCAGATGCGTGCGCATGTCCCAGTGCAGCCCGCCGGAGGACTCCTGTTCGATGCGCAGCGCCTTGCCCGCGCGCTGCCACGGCGCGGCGGCATCGACGCTGAACCGCTCCGCCGAAAGTTCCGCGCGGTTCAAGCGCAGCCCGAACGTCTTCAAGTATGCCGCGCCTTTCGAGCCCAGCGGCCAGCGCCCAAGGACCTCGCGCACGCTTGCGTTCGGGTTGGTGAGCGTCACCTGAATCCGCAACGCCGGAAAGCCCGCGCATGCGTGGACGCGTACGACTGCGTCGAGATGGCGTTCTAGGCCAGAGGGAATCTTGAAGCGCGCACGAACCGTTGCCCGCTGCGGACCAGCCGTTTCGAGTTCCACTTCATCGGCCGCGAACGCCTGCGGCGCATTCGAACCCGCGAGACCCAGTACGAGGCTCAAGCCCAGCTTCGCATTCGGCTCCTGCGCCGTCGCTAGGTCTGCTAGAAAATCCGTCTCACCGCGCTTGGCCGTAAACGCGAGCCGGTCCGTCGCGACTTTCGCAGCGCCTCCGGAAACTTCCGCCGTCACGGGTCCGCTTGCCGCGTCCGCCTTCTCGGAAATCTCGGCCTCGATTTGCCGCGTCGCGCCCGCGGGGCAGGAGGCCGCGAAGTCCAGCAGCAGCCATTTCACCGAACCGTCGCCCCACCGTGCCAGCACTTCCGTTTGCGCCGCGCGCCCTTCGACGCTCGCTGTTGGCTCGCCGCGCACGGTCCCTTTCGGAAGCGGGATGCCCACGCGCACGGGCTCGTGCTCGCGGGCGATTCCAAGGGTCTCGGTGAGGACGATGGCGGTACGCATAATCGAAGGATCTCCGGGATCGGCGAGTCTCCGCGCTGGACCGCGCGGCCCATGCGCGGAGATTCAAGCAGCGCTCTCCTTATAGTGTACACGCGCCGGCGCGAGGGGCCGCGCGCTACTTGGTTCTGCGGGTAATCAGAGAATCTCGATCGAATCACGCGCGGTGGCGAATTTCAGCCCGCTGGCACGGAGCCAATGCTCATAGGCGCACCTCGGAAAGAATAAGGGTGCGCCACCGATGGTTCGCCGGCTTGTTCCAGGTGCGCTGCGGCCGGGGCTATTTTTTTGAGAGCTGTTTGGCGATGCGGGCACGAAGGTCCAGAAGGTTTCGCGGGTCGGGATCGAAGGACGTGACGCCGGTGACGAGCTGCTCCTTCGCTTCCTTGAGCAGCGCGGCGGACTCGGGATCTTTCGCGGCGCGCTCGGCCAGCAGCGCGAGATACGCGTAGTCTTCGATGCCGTCGCGCAGGGCTTCCAGGCGCAGCGAACCGATCGGCTCGCCGCCGGGGCCGGGATACAGCAGCAGGCCGTCGGCGTGGGGCTTCTCGAGCTTCCACGCGGTGCGCGTGCCGTCGCCGGAACTCCACCACGTCTTGTTGCCCGCGTTGGCGTCCCAGCTCTGGAAGAGATCCCAGTACTCGAAGCCCTTCGCGCCGGTGCGGAAGCAGATCCACGGCATCACGCGCGCGTCAAGAAGCGGGTACTCGACGAAAAGGTTCGGATGCTCGTGCGGCCAGATGCAGACGGCGAGTCCGATCTCGTCGCCGGCTTTCAGGCGGTCCGGCCCGCCGGCCTGCTCGTACTGGCCGAAGTAGAGGTCCCAAATGTCCGCGTGGCCCGCGAGCGCCTGCACGCCTTTGAACTCGTTGAGGCACTGCATGACGCGCAGGTCCGGCGCGGCCTGCTTGGCGAGCGCGTACATCTCCTTGCACGCGTCCCATTCGCGCAGCTTCGCGTCGTTGGAGGCCTCGTCGATGTTGTAGAACACGGCCGCGCCAAAGACGCCCTTGTCCTTGAGATGCGCCGCGTACGCTTTGATGAACGCGCCGAACTCGCGCTTGAAGTTCTCGTCGTAATCGCCGCCTCCGAACTTGCGGAAGCGCGGCACGACGGCCATGGGGAAGCGCGTGAGATACGGCTTGAGCGCGTCGATCCAGCGGTCGAGCTTGGCGAAATCGTAGCCGTCGCCGGCCTTGGGAACTTTGGCGGTCTTCCAGGCCCAGCCGTTTAGCAGCCCGGCGGGCGGAAGGCGGCGTTTCGAGGCCTCCAACGCAAAGCGTTCGATGATCTGCTCGCCCGGGTCGCCGCCGTAAAACTTTGCGACCGCCTGCGGCTCGCACCCAAGCGCCAGCGCGGCGAACGGTCCTTTCTCCGGCAACGCGAAGGGAAAGACCTCGACTTGCAGCGGCAGCACGGCCTTCGCGTCGCCGCATGCGACGGAAATGTTGCCCGTGTACGCGCCGGGCGCGGTCTTCTCGCTCGTGGAGATCGTGACCAGCAACGGCTGGCACTCGTTGGCCTTCACGTCGAACGCGGCGTTGGGCAGGAGCGGGTCGGGCCACCAGCCGAGCTTGCGCGATTCGTACGGGCGCTTGCCTTTGGACGTATCGACGTAGCCGACGAGCGCGAGTTTGACCTGTGCTGCCAAAAGCTCCGCGCCGCCGGGGCCTTTCAAGTTTCCGTCGAGCGCGACCGAGACGCCCTTCAGTTCCTTACCCGCGGAGAGCACGACGACCTGCGCGCCTTCGGACTCGTTTTGCGCGAGCGCGATCTTTAGTGCGGGCGCGAACGTGCCGCGGTAGGGCTCATCGAGGAATATCTGGTCGAGGCCCGAAGCGACCCCGACGGCGAACAGTTCTTTAGTGCCCTGTTGTTTGCCGATGAGTTGGATCGCCAACTGCCGGACCCGCGCGACATCTTGAAGCGTCGGAGGATCGGTGCGGTCTCCAAAGCTTGACTTCAGTTTCTCGCTCTTCTCCTTCGCATCGGGGAAGAGCGCATCCGCCCACGAACCGATCATGGCTAACTCGCGGCGCGCTTCGGCGGCGCTATCCGGCTTCACCACGCACGCGCTGAGGCCGTCGATGAGCAGGTCGCCGGTGCCGAAGTGGTAGATCCAGATCAGGATCTTCGGCTCGTCCTGGCCCTTCGCACCCTTGGGGACCTTCACGCGCGTCTCGTAGAGCTTCCAGTCGGGCGACGCGTCGATGTTGATTTTGTGCCAGCCGTCGTCGTTCGGTTCGCCTTCGAGCGTCGCGAACGCACCGCCTTTGAAGTTCTCGGTCTTGGCCCAGAAACGCACGCGCAGCGTCTCGCCGGCCTTGACGGCGAAACCTTCCGCATTGTGGATGTCGCCGCGGCCCGCCTTGGTGCCTGAAATCTTCGCGGCCTTGCCGGTCTTGCCCGTGGCGAGCTCAAACATGTACGCCCCGTTTTGTCCGCTGCGGCCCACCCAACCGGCGAAGGGACAACTCTTGCCGTCGCCCGGCTCGTCGAACGAACCGTTCTTGAGCAGCTCCGGCCCGGTGCTCTCCGCGGGCGCGGTGTCCTGCGCCTGAATAGTGCCGGCCAAAAGCGCGAAGGCGGCGAGCGCGGCGGGAAGCAAAGGGCGCGGCAGTCGAACGGGCATGAGAGTCTCCTAATATTTGTTATTCTTGAGCCAGAGCTAATCCCGAGGCTTCGCGACCGTCGCGCCATCTTCGAAACGCATGGGCAGCTCTTTGACGAGCGGCGGATCGGCGTGGCCCGTGAGCTGGTTGAAGAGCGCTAGCGCGGCGGCGCGGCCCACGCCTTCTGCCGGAGCCCACGCGTGGGTCACCGGAGCCGGAAACTCCAATGCCGCGTCCGGCTTGTTGACGCATACCACCGAGAGCTCGCGCGGGACGCTCAGGCCGCGCGCGGCGGCGGCGCGGCAGACGCCCGCGGCATTGGGCGCGTTGTCGCAGTAGACCGCGGTCAGTTCCGGCGCGCGCGTGAGCAGGGCGTCCAGCGCGCGCGCACCCGCTTCGACGTCCGGCGCGACGTTCCATTCGACGCGGCGCGGATCGGTCGCGCCCAGCGCGTCGAGCGCGCCCTGCGCCTTCGCGAGATCCCACTGGTACGGATCGGGGTCGGCGTCGTCGCGCGAGCCGAGCACCAGGCCGATGCGTTCGCGGCGATGCCCGGCCTGAAGCATTCGTTCCACCAGCATGCGCGCGGCGGCAAGATGGTCGCGGAGCACGATCGAGTAGCCGGGCATGGCGTGCGGAACATCCAGCACGATGTACGGCGCGCCGGCCTCACGCAGCCGGTCGATGTGCTCGCGATGCCCGGCGAAGTACGGGAAGACCGCGGCCTCGAAATCGTGTCCGTACTTTTGGCGCCGCGTGAGGACATCTTCCACGAGCCGCGCCCGCGCGGCCTGGTCCATCTCTTCGTGAAGTTCGACAGGCAGGCCGAGTTCGCGAGCGGTATCGAGCAGTTCGCGGAAGACCGTGAGCCCGCGCGCCGCGGCCGGGGGAACTCCGCCGAGCAGATGCAGGCGCAGTGGGTGCGCCGAGGCCGCGCGCGCTTTGCCGGAGACGCGGCTGCCGGTGCGGACCGCGCGGGTGATGAATCCTTCGCGCGCGAGTTCCTGCAACGCGCGGCTGACGGTCGCGTAACTGAGGCCGTGGCGCGCCATCAGGTTCCGCTGGGTCGGGAGTTTCATCCCGGGCTTCAAATCGCCAGTCTGAATCCGCGCGAGGATCATCTCTTTGAGTTGGACGTACTTAAGTCCTTCGTCAAAATTGGGTTGTGCGGTGTTCATTCGCGCCATTCGATCACACAAAGAAAACCGACTTTATACCTAAACAATGAATCGAGTCAAAACTCTCCTCTTATTACACCGGCGCGGGAGTTCCGGGGGGCGGAATCCTTCTAAAAGGAGTGCCGGAATTCCGGGCCGCGGGCGCGCGCCTTCACATGCGTTCTTGAAACGATGCTTTAAGATGCGGGCTCGCCAAAAAGCTGGAGACGGGCCGGCCGCATGGACTACGACACCGAACGCCGCTACTTCGTCGAGAAGATCATGGACTACGTCGAGGCGCTGGAGAACGCGACGGAGCTCCAGCTTGCCGACGACAACCGCGTGCTCTTTCGCGTCGAAGGGAGGCCGTTCGAGGCGCTCGCCTGGATCGACAAGGACTCGGACATGATCTGCGTCACCACGCGGACCGCCGACATGCCGGTGGACAAGTTCGAGGAGGCGGTGAAACTGCTGCAGGCGAACCTCGAGACCTGCTGGGAGTACTGCGTCGCGGTCTCGGCGGTGGAGCAGCGCTACGACCTCTCGATGGCGCTCTTCATCGGCGGGTTCACGTTCGAGGCCTTCGAGGCCGTGATCCACAACCTGATGAGTTGCGCCGAGGCGATCGAGACGAACCACGGCAAAAAAGAGAAAGACAAGGATAAAGACAAGGACAAGGAAAAGGAAAAAGAAAAAGAGAAGTAGCGCCTTTTGTAGCGCAGGCTTCCAGCCTGCACGTACCGCAGGCATCCTGCCTGCGAATAACGGCGCAGCCAATTAGGCTGTGGTACGGCCAGGCAAAATGCCCGCGCTACATGACGGGGAGGTATCGGAGTGGCGGATGTTTTCGGAAAACGCTTTGCGCGGGATGCCTTTCGCGCGCGCGTGGGCGAGATGGGCCAGGCCGCGGGGCTCGAGCGCATCGTCCTCGACGACGGCCACGCCCGCGGCGTGCGCGCGGCGATCCTGCGCACGGGCTCGGGGCTCGACGCTGAGATCCTGCTCGACCGTGCGATGGACCTTGGGCGCGTGCACTATAAAGGAGCGCCGCTGGCGCACCGCGGCGCCGCCGGGGACGTTCATCCCGCGTTCTATAATCCGGACGGGCTCGGCTGGCTGCGGACGTTCGGCGTGGGACTCGTGACGACCTGCGGCATGCAGAACGCGGGAGCGCCGAACGTGGACGAAGGCGTACCGTACGGACTCCATGGCGGGCTCTCGGCGACGCCGGCGTGCGAACTCGCCGAGAAGGCCGAATGGACCGGCGACGAGTACGTCTTCTCGATCACGGGCAAGATGCGCGAGATCACCGCGCGCGGGCTCTTCGGCCCCAACCTCTGCCTCACGCGGACGATCTCGAGCGCGCTCGGCGCGAACTGGATCAAGATCGAGGACGAGGTGCGCAACGACGGCTTTTCGCCCTCGGCGCTGCTCCTCCTCTATCATATCAACGTCGGCTTCCCGATCGTGGATGAGGGCGCGCGGCTGCTCTCGGCGGCAAGTGCGGTGGTCGCACGCGACGCCGTGGCCGCGCCGGGGCTCGCGACCCACGACCGCTTCGAGGCGCCGATTTCCGATTACAAGGAACAGGTCTTCTTCCACGAGATGCTTAGCGATGCGAAGGGCATGGTGCGCGCGGCGATCGCGGCGCCGCAGCGCGGCAAGGCCGAGCGGCTCGCGTTTGTGGTCGAGTATCCCAAGGCGCAGATGCCGCTGTTCAGCGAGTGGAAACAGGTGGGCGCGGGCAACTACGTCGTCGGGCTCGAGCCCGGAAACTGTTCGGTGCTCGGGCGCGCCAACGAACGCCAGCAAGGCCGTCTGCGGATGCTCAAGCCCGGCGAGCGCCGCCGCTTCGAACTCACCCTGCGCGTGCTGGAAGGCGCAGACGAGATTCGCGCGCTGGAGGCGCAGTTGGCGCGGCTCAAGCGCGGAAAATTTTTCGCACGCAAGAAGTCCGGTTCGCGTAGAAAGGCGCGCTGACGAATGGCCAAGCCGCGCCGCGTATCGCTCTTCGTAACGTGCCTCGCCGACCAGATGCGGCCCGAGACCGCGTGGGCCGCGGTGGAACTGCTCGAACGCGCCGGCTGCACCGTGGATGTGCCGATGGCGCAGACGTGTTGCGGGCAACCGGCGTTCAACAGCGGCTTCCGCAACGAAGCGCGCGAGGTCGCGCGGCACTGGCTGAAGGTCTTCCGCGATGCGGAGGCGATCGTCTGCCCGTCGGGCTCGTGCGCGAGCATGGTGAAGGTCTTCTTCCAGGAACTCTTCGAGCCGCAGAGCCCCGAAGGCCGCGAGGTCGCACGACTCGCGGAGCGGACGTACGAGCTCACGCAGTTCCTCGTGCATGTGCTCGGCGTGACGAACGTCGGCGCGCATTACGAGGGTAAGGTTGCGTACCATGCCTCATGCCATCTGCTTCGCGAACTCGGCGAACGTACGTCGCCCAAAGCGCTGCTCGAGAAAGTGGTTGGCGCGGAACTGGTGGCGCTGCCCGGCAGCGAGACGGTCTGCTGCGGATTCGGCGGAACGTTCTCGGTCAAGCTGCCGGAGATCTCGACGGCGATGATGGACGAAAAAATTCGGGCGATCGAGGCCAGTGGCGCCGACTGCGTGGTTGCTTGCGACGGCGGCTGCCTGCTGCAAATCTCCGGCGGCCTGACGCGGCAGGGCGCCCGAGCGCGCGCGTTCCATCTGGCCGAGTTGCTGACCGGACGCGTGCCGGAACCGGATCGTCGGTAGGACAGACATTCATATCTGTCCCCGGATGGAATTCGTTGCTCCACTTTTGTTTTGGGAGAGAGACTGGACTGGGTGTGCCCGAAGTCCGGGGCCGGCAGGCAGGAATGCCTGCCCTACCAGTCGCAAATCACAAACATGCACAGCGCGGAAGTGGCCATCGTCGGCGGCGGCATCGTCGGGCTCGCCACGGCGTATCAACTGGTCAAGCAGCGCCCCGGCGCGCGCGTGCTCGTGCTCGAAAAAGAGAACGAGCTCGCGTTCCACCAGACCGGGCGCAACTCGGGCGTGCTCCATTCGGGCATTTACTACAAGCCGGGTTCGCTGAAGGCGCTGAACTGCCGCGCGGGCAAGAAGGCGATGGAGGCATTCTGCAAGGACGAAGGCGTCGAGTTCGAGATCTGCGGGAAAGTTGTGGTGGCGGTTACGGACTCCGAACTACCCGCGATGCAGCGCATCTACGAGCGCGCGAAGGCGAACGGCGTTGCGTGCGAGATCGTAGGGCGCGAGCGCCTGCGCGAGCTCGAACCCCACGTGGCGGGCGTGCAGGCGCTGCACGTGCCTGAGACGGGCATCGTGAACTACAAGCAGGTCTGCGAGCGCCTCGCCGCGCGCATTCGCGAGGGCGGCGGCGCGATTCTGCTCGGCGCGAAGGTACTCAAGGTCTACGCGAAGGCCGACGCGGTCGTCTTCGAGACCTCCGTGGGCGAAGTGGAAGCCAAGCGCGCGGTGAACTGCGCGGGGCTCTACTGCGATCGCGTGGCGCGCATGAGCGGCAAGGATCCCGGCGCGAAGATCGTCCCGTTCCGCGGCGAGTATTACGAGCTGAAACCCGAGGCGCAGCACCTCTGCAACAACCTGATCTATCCGGTGCCCGATCCGAACTTTCCGTTCCTGGGCGTGCATTTTACGCGGATGGTTGGCCACCACATCGAGTGCGGGCCCAACGCGGTCCTCGCGTTTCGCCGCGAGGGTTACACCAAACGCGACATCCACCTCGGGGAACTCTTCGAGTCGCTCACGTATCCGGGCTTTTTGCGCCTGGCCGCGAAGCATTGGCGCAACGGCATGGGCGAAATGTGGCGCTCGTTCAGCAAGAGCGCGTTCGTGAAGGCGCTGCAGCGGCTGATGCCGGAGATCCGTGCCGAGCATCTCGAGCCCGCGCCCGCGGGCGTGCGCGCGCAAGCGCTTGCCCGCGACGGGAGCCTCGTGGATGATTTCCTCATCGTGGAATCGGAACGGATGATTCACGTCTGCAACGCGCCGTCGCCCGCGGCGACCGCGTCGTTGAACATTGGGAAGACGATCGCGGAGAAGTTGGCGCACTAGACAACGAGACGACCATCGCATGCATGTGACTTCAGATAAATTCTCCAAGAACGCCGCAGACGCGCTGCACGATCCGTTCCTGCAAGGCGCACTGCAGCGCGCAACAGGCAAGTTTGTCAACGAGCGCCTGCGCGCGGTGGCAGAGTATCCCGGTTTCGAAGCACTGCGCGACCAAGGCCGTGCGATCAAGCAGGAGGCGTTGGATCGGCTGCCGGAACTGCTCGAACAGTTTGAAGAGAAGGTGATCGAGCGCGGCGGGTTCGTCCACTGGGCACGCGACGCCCACGACGCCAACCAGATCGCGATCAATCTGGCGCGCAGCGAAGGCGTGAAGGTGATCGTGAAGTCGAAGTCGATGACGACCGAAGAGACGAATCTCAACCACGCGCTCACGGAGGCCGGCTTCGAGGCTGTTGAGACGGACCTGGGCGAGTACATCCTGCAACTCGACGACGACTACCCTTCGCACATCCTCGCGCCCGCGATCCACAAAACCAAAGAGCAGGTCGCCGATATCTTCGACCGCAGGCTGCACGAGAAAAATCCACCTGACGCCGGCATTCCGGGCCTGAACACGATCGCGCGGCGCGCGCTGCGGACGAAGTTCCTTTCAGCGCAGATGGGCATCACCGGCGCGAACTTCGCGGTCGCCGAGACGGGCACGATCGTGATTGTCGAGAACGAAGGCAACGCGGCGCTCTCGACCACGCTTCCGAAGATCCACGTCGCGTTCGTGGGTATCGAGAAGATCGTCCCGCGCTTCAACGACCTCGCGGTGATGCTCAAGCTGCTCCCGCGCAGTGCGACCGGACAGCGCATGAGCAGCTACACGAATTTCCTTACCGGCGCCGCACGCGCAGGCGAGGAAGGCCCGCAGAAGCTCCACATCATTTTGCTCGACAACGGCCGCACCAAGATTTACGCGGATGAAAAGCTGCAAGGATCGCTGCGTTGCATCCGCTGCGGCGCGTGCCTGAACGTCTGCCCCGTGTACCAAAAAGTCGGCGGGCACGCGTACGGCTGGGTCTATCCGGGCCCAATCGGCGCGGTGATCAGCCCGCAGTACCTGGGTCTAGAACGCGGGCACCAGTTGCCGTTCGCGAGTTCGCTCTGCGGTGCGTGCTACGAAGTCTGCCCGGTAAAGATCGAGATTCCGCACATGCTGCTCGAACTGCGCAACCGCGTGGTCGAAGAGAACACCAAAGCCACGGGGCGTCCGGCGAAGCGGACGTTTTTCGAGGCGCTCTCGTTCCAGCTCTTCGCGGTCGCGGCGCGGCGGCCGTGGCTTTGGGGCCTGGGCTCGGCGATCGGGCGGCGTCTGTTGCGGTCCAAGGCCAGCGGCGGAACGGTGGGAAAAGTCGAGTTGCCCGTGTTGCGGAAGTGGACGAGCGAGCGCGACCTGGCCGCGCCTGCGGAGCAGAGTTTTCTGGAGCAGTGGAAGCAGCGGAGCGGTTCGAAAGGCGGGCGAGCGTGAGCGCGCGCGACGAGATTCTCGATTCTCTGCAGGCGGCGAGTTCTACGCGCGCGGAGCACGGGCACGCGCATACCCACGCGCACACGTCGCAAGCGCTGAAGGCGATCGCCGGCGCTAACCTCTCGGGTTTCTCGCGTGCGATCAGCACCGATTACAACGTCGCGCTCGTCGAACGCTTCTGCGAGCGGCTGCGCTCGGTGAAAGGCGAGGCCTTTAACGCGACCGATGCTGCCGCCGCAGCCGCGTGCGTGAAGGACCTGATCGCGCGCTGGAACATTCGAGGCGTGGCGTACAGCGCCGATCCCATGGTCGCGTCCGCGGGCATTCCGGCGCTGCTCGCGGAGCTTAAGCTGCCCGTGCAGCGGCTGGACGGTGGCCCGGGCGAAGCGCCGTGGCGCGAGGAACTCGCCGCGGCCGCGCGGGAGAAGCGCGCGCCCACCGTTCCGTGGGATCTTGCGATCATCGGTTGCGACGGTGCGATGGCCGAGACAGGCACCGTGGTCCACCGCGCAGGCAAAGGCCACGGGCGCGGCGGCTGGCTGCTTTGCCAGGCGCAGCTTGTGCTTGTGGACGTGAGCCAGCTTGTGCCGGACCTCGAGGGTCTCTTCGTTTCCGGCGGCGCGTTGGACAAGGACGACCTGCCGCGCGCGATCACGGCCATCACCGGCCCGAGCCGCACGGCGGACATCGAGCAGACGCTCACCGTCGGCGTGCACGGCCCCGGGCGCTTCTGCGCGATCGTGGTGGGGTAGCGCGCTCGTAGCGCAGGCTTCCAGCCTGCACGTACCCCAGCCTTCCAGGCTGCGTGGGTATTCGCGAAACATTGAATCCTGCGGGCGACGAAATGCGCGGGCTGGAAGCCTGCGCTACGGCAGGCAAGATGCCCGCGCTACAACGGCGGCAGGCTGGAAGCCTGCGCTACGAATTACGCTTTGTAGATCACCGGACAATAGATGGGATCGTCGAGGTGCGAAGCGTAGCCGTGGTCCTTCACGCCGGGAACGGGCTTGGATTTTTCGGTGCGGATATGCAGCGCGAAGCTTCGGCGCGGCACGGAGGATAGATTCGGGCCGCTGCCGTGGATGGTGAAGCGGTGGTGGAAGCTCACGCCGCCGGCCGGCAGCACGCCGTCCACTTCTTCCCATTCGGCGCCGGCCGGGATGGCGAACTTCTTTTGAAGCGCGGCCAGGTTGCCGCTAAAGAAGTCGCCGCCTTCCAGCGGGCCCCAGTGGTTCGAGCCGCGGACGAACTTCACGGGGCCGAGTTCGCGCTTCACGTCGCAGAGCGCGACCCAAGCGGTGAAGACTTCGCCTTCCCAGTACTTCCAATACTGATAGTCCTGGTGCCAGCCGACGTTGCCCTCGTCGGCGCCGCCAGGCGGCTTGAACAGAAGCTGCGTCGACCAGACCTGGACCATCTTCGCGCCGGTGAGCCGCGCGGCCCAGGCGCCGATGGCCGGGTGCGAGATCAGGTCGAGGATCGCGCGGTTGCAGAGCTGCGCGTTGTCGATCTTGCAGATTTTCTTGGGATCGTCGCCGGGGTTCCACGCGCGGCTGCCGGGATTGACGCCGGTCTCGTACTCGCCGCGCATCACGGCGTCCATGCCGTCGCAGGCGCGGCGGACGAGATCGAGCGGAACGATCGGCGGCGCAAAGAAGAACCCGTCGCGCTCATACAGTTCCGTGGCTGAGGCGGTCTCGGCTTCCATCGTTCGGCTCATGCGTATCTCCAGAAAGTAGAACAGCCGGAGCGCTCGCTACACGCGGGCGCCCCGGCTTATTGGTTTTCACAACCGGCTACTCTTCCACGTACTTCGGCGCGGTCAGGTTCGCCTTCGGGCGCAGGCCGCGGACCAGCGGGCCGGGGCGGCCGAGCGACTGGCCTTCGGTCTGCGTGTTCTCGGGATCGCGATAGCCGATACGAACGAGCCGGCGCGTCTTGGTGGTCGTGTTGATGTGCGAGCCGTGAATCGTGTGGATGTTGAAGACGACCACGTCGCCGCGCTTGGCCGCGACAGGCACCGTGTCCTTCAAGCTGTACTTATCCGTCGGGAGGTGCGGGGTGCAGCCGCCTTCAGGGGTGCGCGTGATGTGTTCGAGCGCGCCCTGCTTGTGGCTGCCGTCCATGAAGCGGATCTCGCCGTTGGCGTGGCAGGTGTCGTCGAGATGCACGAGCACGTCCACGTAGCGGCCGTCGTTGTGCTTATAGAACGCCCAGTCCTGGTGCATGGGGAACGGATGCCCGGTCTCGGGCGGCTTGGCGTGCAGCGTGCTGTGGTGAAGCTCCACGTTCGGCCCGATCAGATCCTGCATGCTGTCGCAGAGAATCTTGTTGTTCACGCCCGCGTTCCACGCCTGCGAATAGAGCTGGAGGTCGTGCATCGCGACGAGCTTGGACTTCTTCTCGGTCTCGGCATCCATGTAGACCTTGCGCCACGGGCCCGTCCAGCCGGCCTCGTTGGTGGCCCAGCGGTCGATGAGGATCATCAGCTCGCGGTCCATCGCATCGATCTCATCCTTGGTGAAGACCTTGGGGATGTGCAGGTAGCCGTGCTCGTTGTAGAAATCGACCTGTTCCTGCGTGAGGTGGAGCAGCTTGCGTTCGACGGCGGGCGCGATGGCGGGCATCTCTGCGATCTCCTTTGGGTTTCGACCTTCTGTTTCTTTTCCGGCCCGAGTGCGTCCGCCGGACACAGGTTAGATACCCCTTACCTCGGCCGGCAGCTATTAAGGGGATGGGACGCGGATGTTTGAAATTAGGACATTAAATACAACTAGCATTAAATTAAGAGGTTATGGATCTACATTAGCGTTTTAAAATTCGGCCATCATTTTATCGTTTTGAGACGCGCTTCAACTTCTTCTCGATATGCCCCGGTTTCTTGCCCGGCGCGGTCGGCATCGGTCCGCGCGAGGGGTCGGCGAACTTCGTGCCGCCGCGTTCGCGGAACTGCGCGGGCGGCAGCCCCGAATGCTTGCGGAATACGGTCGTGAAGTAGCGGACGTCCGGATAACCGGCGCGCTCGGCGATCTCCTTGATCGGCAGGCTGCGGTCGAGCAGAAGTTGCGCGGCGGATTCCATTCGCATCGCGGTGAGCGCTTCGATGGGCGAACGCTTTGCGTATTTCGTGTAGAGGCGCGTGAAGTGGCGTTCGCTCAGGTTCACCTGCGCGGCGATATCCTGGATCGAGAGGTTGCGCGTAAGGTTGTCGCGCATGTAACGCGTCGCCTGATCGACCATCGCCTTCGCCGGGTCCTGGATGCGCGGCGTGACGGCCTCGCCGGGCAATGCCGCTTCGATGCTCGCGCGCGCCGTATCCAGCACCAGCTTGGACGTGAGGGACTCGATCACGCCCGCGTAGCCGGGTTCGCGGCGGGCGACCTCCTCTGTGAGCAGTTCGAGCGTGCGTTCCATGCCGGGCACGCGCGTGCTGACCCAGTGCTTCGAATCGACAAACGCATGCAGCAGCCGGTCGAGGGCCTCGTCGCGCGCACGCTCCTGCGCGGGGATCAGCCGTTCGGGCGGCTTGGGGCCGGTCTCGTGAACGAGCGTGTACGACCAGAAGTAGATGCCGAGCGGGTCGTCTTCGTCGGAGACGATCTCGTGTTCCTCGCGCGGCTTGGCGATGAAGACGTCGCCGCGCTTGACCACGTAATCCGTGCCGAGCATGCGGAAGAGCCCGCGGCCGGAGAACGCGTAGCAGATCTCATAATAGGTATGGACGTGCAGATAGTTGCGCCACCATTTGCTCTTGTCGATGAAACCCCAGCCGAGCCATTCGACGTTGAACGAGCCGAGCCGGAAGCGGATCGGCAGGCCGTTGAGATCGGTGTAGCGGCTACGCTGCAGCCCGGCGATGCCCTCGCCGTCCTTCGGCGCGGCGGCGGGGTTCCAGTCGCCGTGGGGCGTGTTGATGTTTGCGGGCTCGCGTTCGTTCATAAAGGCTATTGTAAAATACGGACGCGGGAAACGCTATGCCGAACGGTCGTCCTGGGCTCGGCGGAGGAGTTCGGCGTTGAGCTTGGCGCGGAGGGCGGCAGCCTCTTCCGGCGAGTACGAGAACCAGCCGGCGCCGGTTTTCAGGCCGAGTTTGCCCTGGGCAACGCGTTCGCGCAGCGCGGCGAGCGGTTCGATGTCGCACGCGAGATTGGGGAAGAGCGAGGCGCAAATCGCGAGGTAGACATCGAGGCCGCCGAGATCGGCGGTCTGGAAGATGCCGGTGGCGGGCACGCGCCGCCCGAAGCTCAGGCGCGCGACCGCGTCAATCTCTTCGGGCGTCGCGACGCCGTGGGCCACGAGCGCCATGGCTTCGCGCTGCAGGGCAAAGGCGAGGCGGTTGCCGATGAAGCCGGGCACTTCCTTCCTCAAGATGACGGGGCGTTTGCCGATGCGCGTCAGGAGCTCGCGCACGGCTTCGAGAACTTCCTTTGAAGTGGAGGGGGAGGGGACGAGTTCGACGAGCGGCAGCAGGTGCGCGGGGTTCCAGTAGTGCGCGACGAGAAAGCGTTCGGGGCGCGCGAGGTTGGCCGCCAGCAGGCTTGGCATTAAGGATGAAGTGTTACTGGCGAGAATTGCCTGCGGCGGCGCGAGCTGTTCGAGCTCCGCGAAGAGCCCACGCTTGAGATCGAGATTCTCCGCGATGGCTTCGAGCACCAGGTCGGCCGCGCGAAGGGCTTCGACGAGTTGCTCGCGATAGCGGATGCGCGCGAGCACGGCGGCGGCGGGTTCGCGCAGCAAGCGGTTCGCAGCGAGGGCTTCGGCGTTTGCGCGGGCGGTCTCGCGGCTGGTTGCGAGCGCTTCGGGCCGCGCGTCGGTGACGGCCACTTCGAACCCGGCGGCGGCGAAGTCGAGCGCGATGTTCGTGCCCATCAGGCCCGCGCCGACGACGGCGATCTTCTGAATTGGCATGGGGATTCCTTTGCAGGACGAAATGGTAGCGCAGGCATCTTGCCTGCACGTACCGCAGGCTTCCAGCCTGCGCTACGTCGGCGCTAAGAACGGCGCTACATCATGCGGCCGCGCGTGGCGGTGAGCGAGTTGGGCGGCTGCGGCTGCTCGGGTTCGGGCGTGAAGTCTTCGCCGGGATTGATGTAACGGTTCGATTCGAATTTGAACTGCTTGTCGTGGAGCTGGCGGTAGCGGCCGTTGGCGGCGAAGAGTTCTTCGTGCGTGCCGCGTTCGACGATGCGGCCTTCTTCAAGCACCAGAATCTGGTCGGCGCTGCGGATCGTGGAGAGGCGGTGCGCAATCACGAAGCTGGTGCGGCCGTGCCGGAGCGACTTCAAGCCGTCCTGGATCATCTCTTCGCTCTCGCTGTCCAGGCTGCTGGTGGCCTCGTCGAGGATCAGAATTTTGGGATCGGCGAGGATCGCGCGGGCGATGGCGATGCGCTGGCGCTGCCCGCCGGAGAGCTTGACGCCGCGTTCGCCCACGAGCGAGTCGTAGCCTTCCTGGAACTTCTCGATGAACTCGTCGGCGTGCGCGATTTTCGCCGCGGCGCGGATCGCTTCGCGCGAGGCGCGCGGGCGCGCGAAGGCGATGTTCTCGCCGATAGTGCCGGCGAAGAGGAAGTTTTCCTGGAGCACGACGCCGAGGTGCGAGCGGAAATCGCGGAGCCGGATCTCGGAGAGGTCGCGGCCATCGAGCAGCACCTTGCCGCTCTGCGCCTGGTTGAAAGTCATTGCAATGGAGATGAGCGTGCTCTTGCCGGAACCGCTCGAACCCACCAGCGCGGTGGTCGAGCCCGCCGGCGCGACGAAGCTGACGTCGCGCAGCACCGGGACGCCCGGGACGTACTCGAAGTTGACCCCGCGGAACTCGATCTGGCCGCGGATCTCGCCCAGCGGCGCGCGCTGCGCGTCCTCGGCGTCTTCCGTCGCCATGCGTTTCACCTCACGGATGCGGTCGAGCCCCGCGAAGGCTTCGGTGATCTGCGTGCCGATGGACGCGAGTTCGATGATGGGCGCGGCCATTAATCCGGTGAGCAGGATGTAGAGCATGAAGTCGCCGGGCTTCATCCCGGAATCGGCGCTGAAGATCATAATCACAATCGAGGTCACGCCGATGATGATCGTGCTGAAGGCGGTGACGGCGCTCACGCCGGTCATCGTGGTAGAGACGTTGCGCAGCAGGCGGTGCGCGCCGCGCGTGAAGGCGAGCGCCTCGCGGCGTTCCGCCGTGTAGGACTTTACCACGCGGATGCCGCTCATGCTCTCGCCCAGGCGGCCGGTGACTTCGCCCTGAATTTTGGCGCGTTCGCGGAAGCGCGGGCGCAGGCGCTTGAAGGCCATGGCCATGCCGATTCCGAACGTGGAGAGTACGATCAGGTTGGCGGCGGTCATCTTCCAGTTCAGATAAAAGAGGATGCCAAGCGAGACGATGGCGGTGACGACGCCGCCGATCAACTGGACCAAGCCCGTGCCAATGAGGTTCCGGATGCCGTCGGCGTCGGTCATGATGCGCGAGATCAGGACGCCGGTTTGGGTCGAGTCGAAGAAGTTCACGGGCAGCCGTGCGATGTGCTCCTGAACGCTGCGGCGCATGTCCGAGATGGCGTGCTGCGCCGCCACGCCGAGCAGTTGCGCGAGCGCGAAGGACGAGAGCGCCTGGACGACGCACGCGACGGCGACGACCAGGATGAAGAGACTCATGTGTTCGTTATTGTGCTCGGTGATGACCTCGTCGATGAAGAACTTGGACGTGTAGGGAATCACGAAGGCGAAGGAGCGGTTGACGGAGAGGATCAGGAGTCCGATCAGCAGGCGCCCGCGGTGCTCCTGGATGAGGTCCTTGGCTTCGCGCCACACGGATTCGAGCGGCGGGAGCCCTTTCTTCGGCGCGGTAGCGCTGCCGCCGACACCCGCGCCGATAGCCGCATGATTACCGGCTGCCGCGGCGTTGCGTCCGCCTTCGCCGCTTCCGGGCATACCGCCGCGCATCGTGCTTTTGAGGCCGCCTTCGGACATGCAACCTCTTTTAGCCGAAGCGCGGCGGGTTTGACAGTGAAGGCGGAGCGGCGCTACGAGCGCGGGAGCTTCTTCATCATCTTGAGTATTTCGTGGCGGTAGGGCATGCCGGCCTGCGAGCCGTGGCGAGTGACTTTTAAGGAGGCGGCGGCGACGGCGAACTCGACCGCACTGTTAACAACAGAATCGTCATAGCTCAGGAAGGCAGCCAGAGCGCCATTGAAACAGTCGCCTGCACCGACGGTATCGGCCACCTTCACCTTGGGTGCTTTCGCGAATCCTGGTTGGTACCCGTCGATTTCATTTTTGGAGGGCGTCCTGCCCAGTTCTTTGACTACGCGTGCGACTTCCTTCTTGAGGTCACGGCAAGTTTGCGAATAGAGATCGACTCCAAGAGGACCGCGTGTCACCAGTATCTCCGGATAAAGCAACCCATGATTTCCAGCCAGCTTTGCCACCTTTTTAATAGCACTCGGACTGCCCACCGGCGCACCCGTAAGCAGTTCAAATTCAGTTTCGTTTGGCGTGATAAAATGGCAATGGTCTAGAAAGACCTTGGGTAGACCGTCAGCGGGCATCGGAGCTGGATTCAGAATTACGTTGCCGCTCCGAGGCCATGCCATTTTCAGCGCAATTTCGATGCAGTTGAATGGGACTTCCAAAGAACAGATTACGGCATCCTGGGTGTTGAGCACCCTCGGCATTCCCTTCTTCACATCCGCCGGCGTCAGCCGCGCGTTCGCGCCCGGTGCGACGACGATCAGGTTTTCGGCTTTGCTGCCTTTGTGGCTCTTGCCGATGGCGATCAGCGCGACGCCGCTGGGGACGCCCTTCTTGACGACGCAGCCGGAGCAGTCGATGCCTTCGCGTTCGAGGTCGGCGCGGCGGGCCTGGCCGAAGGCGTCGTCGCCGAAGGCTCCGATGAAGTAGACCTTCGCGCCGGCGCGCGCGGCGGCGACGGCCTGGTTCGCGCCTTTGCCTCCCGCAAACGTGAGCATGTCGCCGCCGAGAACGGTCTCGCCCGCGCCCGGCAGCTTGGCGCAGTGAACCACCAGGTCCGTGTTGCTGCTGCCGACTACGATCACGCGGCCTTGGGCGCGGCTGGGCATGCGGGACGCTCCTCTATGTGTAGCGCAGGCTTCCAGCCTGCAAGTTCCGCAGGCATCTTGCCTGCGCCGTTCGCGGGGGATCTTGAAGTGTGAATATACGCGCGGACCGGTGGGCGGCGCTATGGCAAACGGGCAGGCTGGAAGCCTGCGCTACATCCAGGTCCCAATGAATCGGGACGCTACGCGGCGTGAACCGTGCTTGCGGGGTGGGGGGGCTGCTTTAGCTTGTGGGCATGGGACGGGATTGGAATCGCAGGATGCGTTCGGCGTGGCTGGCGGCGCTGCTGCTGGCCTGCTGTTCGGCGGCGGCGTGGGGCATGGAGCAGGGCTACCGCGAAGGCGTGACCGAGTCGGCTTCGTGGGAGAACGTCCGCCTCGTCTGGGAGACCGCGCCGTGGGGCAAGGCGCTGATGGGCTTCAGCGGGGTGATCCTGATCGCGATCGTCTTCTGCACGGCCAACGCAGGCAACGCGTTTCGCGCGGGTGCGCGCGCGGCGTTCAGCAAGCTGCCGGCGCGCACCGACCCGGAGGGCCTGGCGGAGATCCGCGATCTGCCCGAGACCGGCCCGCTGCATCGCGCGCTGAAGGTGGGGCTCGTAACGGGCCGCGGCGGGCTGCTGATCAGCAAGTCGGCGGTGCTCGCGGCGTGGGAGGCCGAACGCGCGCGCTTCCGCCACTGGCCGCGCGTGCTGATCGCGCTCGGGCTGCTCTCGCTCGCGATGGGTTTGCTCTCGGCGTCGCAGCGGATTCCAATCGCGCTGGACGCCTGGATGAACTTCCAGTTATCGAAAGCATTTCTTGATCTAAAGAGCCAATACGATGCCTTGAACCAGGCGCACGCGCTGCTGAACTGGGGGCTGACCAACTGCTTCGTCGCGCTGCTGCTCTTCTTCGTCTTCGACCGCGTCACGCAGATGTTGCTCGACCGTTCGACGCTGGCGCTGGTGCGGTATCTCGGCGACGCGGGCGAGGCCGAGGGTTTTCCGCGTTCGCCCGCCGAGGCCATCAAGTCGCAGCATGGCCAGGCGTAAAGCTAACCGTTTAAGCGAAGGCGGATTTGCGCGATCAGGGCTTCAAGATCGCGAGCGCATCCGAGTGGGCCTTGCGAGCGGCGGCGGCGGCGCGTTCAGGATCGTCCTGCTGCTGGCCGTCGAGCGTGACGAGCTGCCAGACGAGGTCGTGCTTGAACTTCTCGCCTTTCTTAAGCGCGTTCATGGGTCCTAGCAACTCGATCTCGACGTAGTGCTGCATCGCCTTCGGCGCGGTGAAGATCTCGCCGTGTAGCCCGCCATCGGGATACTTCGCGTCCTGAACCAGCGCGTGCGATTCCACGAGCAGCATGCCGGGGTAGACGGCGGCCACCCAGCCGTCGCGGTTGGCCTCGTCGGGTCTCACGCCGACTTTCTGGCCGGGCTCCTCATCGTTCGAGATCGAGAGCACGGTCTTGTGCGCGCTGAAGAGCGCGGGGTTCAGCGCGCCGAGCGGCTTGTAGCGGTCCGTGCCGCCGGACTTGTTCTCCACCGGCTGCCCGAGCGGCAGCAGGGCGTACTCGGGTTTGCGCACCTGCGTGACGCTCCAGAGCGTGAGGTCCTTGGCCTGGTCGCCGGTGCGGGTCATCTCCTGATGGATGCGCAGCAGCGGTTTCTTCTCGTCCAGGACGATCTCGCGCAGGGCTTGCGCGCCGAAGGCGGGGCTCACCGGCGTGGTGAGGCGCACACCGCCTGGAATCGCGTCGGCGGTGTCAGCCGCGCAATCGAAGTGGTACGGTGGCGGCCAGCCCCACTGGTCCTGCGGCGCGGGCCAGATCTTGTCGCCGCCGAAGTTGTGCCACTGTTTGTCGTCCTTGCCGAGCTTTCCGGCGGAACCCGCGTCGATCCAGAGCACGCTCTCCTTGCCCTTCAGCGCGAAGCTTAAGATGCGCGCGACGGCGGGCACGACGACGACTTCGCAGCTCTCGTTGCTGAGCTTCCACGCGTCCTTCCAGCCGCGGAAGTCGATCTTCTCGACGGTAACGCCGGCGGTGCTGGCCGCGTCCACTTTCTTCTGCGGTGGCGGCGGCGCGGCGACTTCCGCCTTGCTCTGCGGGCCGAAGGGGCTGGCCGCGCTGTAGCTGACGCCCTGCGGCGGTTTTCCGTTCTCGTCCACAATGCGCGCGCAGAAGCCCCAGCCGCCGCCGCCCTGCGAGATCGTGAGGAGCAGGCGGTTCCAGCCTTTCGCGAGGCGCAGGTTGGGGATCTTGTCCGAGTCCGCCACGCAACCGCGCTGCGCCACGTTGGAGAGCACGGCCTGGCCGTTGAGGTGGACCTTGATGCCGTCGTCGCTGCCGGTCCAGACCTGCACGGTCTGATCGCGGTCGGAATGGATGTACGCGTGCGCCGAGACCGCGGCGTTGTTCATCTCGCCCAGCAGGGCGCAGAGAGCGTAGACGCCATTCTCGGAGCGGACGACGCGCCAGCCGTTGCCTTCGGCGGGCTTGGACTCCACGAGCCCCGGCGGGTCTTCGTTGAAGACGGTTTCGGGGTTGATGCCCGGGCGCGGTTCTCCGAGCAGGAATTCCTGGAAGAGCTCTCCTTTATAGGGCCGCCCGGCCGTGGCGGTGAACTTCAGTTCGCCCGAGGCCGCGGCGCCGTCGGCGGCCTTGAGGCCCGGCGTTTTGAGAACGAGTTCGCCGCCGAGCGGCCACGCGTCGGCGGTGAGGTAAAGCGTGCGGCCGTCGGAGGTGATCTGCGCGCCGGTAATTTGCACGCCGGAGATCTCGAACGCGCCCGGCTTGACCGTGGCCGGGTCGAGCGCCTTGTTGCTGGAGAGCGTCGCGGATTTCTCGGAGCAGCTCACGAACTCCAGCCGCGGCGCGCCGGCCTCGTTGGTGAAGTACGCGAGGCCCCACTGGTCGGGATTCTCGATGGAGGCCGCGTCGGCGCCGGCCCACGCGGCAAGCTTGCCGCCCGAGCCGCGCAGGCGCCATTCGATTCGCGTGGCGCGGCCGAGTTCGAAATCGCAGCGGCGGTTGTTGGGGCCGTTGAACCAATCGAGCGGGAGTTGGGCCTCGATGACGTAGCCGTCGGCGGTCTTCTGCCCGGCGGCCGGATGAACCTGCTTGCCACGGACCACGTACGCGGTCTTCTCGCCCAACGCAAACGTGAGGCGGTGGTCGCAGGGCCCGGCGGCGCTGCGCGGTTCCAGCGCGGCGGCGCAGGGGGATGTGATCAGGAGTTCGACGCCCGCGCCTTGCAGCAGTTGTTCGGGCGAGAGCTTCTTCTTCTTTTCATCCGGCACTGTAAACGCGGCGTCCTTGATTGCGAGGCCCACGTAGAGCTGCGTCGGCCCGCGGACGAGATACGCGCGCAGTTCGAGGCCGTCCTTGCTGAACGTGAACGGCGGGACGGCGTCGAAGGCTTTCAGGTCGCCGGTGAGCTTGAGGCCCCCCGAGGCGACGGGGATGGAACCGGGCGCGCGGCGCGGCACGAAGACCGGGACGTCCGCCTGCGCCGCGGTCTCGCCGTCTTCGAGCGCGAAACGGACGGACTTGAGGCCGCCGCCGGCCTGCGCGAGCGGCACGTCGGCGGCGAAGAGGCCGTCGCCCGCGTCGTCGTCGCCGTGCTTGCCGTCGTCGAAGAGTTCGACGGGCTTCTCTCCGATGGACGCGCGGACCTTGACCGACGTCGAGGCATTGATGGCGCGAAGCCGCAGGCGCAGGCCCGAGCCGTCGGACTTGACCGTGACGGTCGCGGGCCCGAGCCGCGCGCCGCGGCTGGTGACGAAGGCGAATTCATCCAGGTCGTACGCGCGGTCTTCGCCGCCGGGCGAATCGAAGACGATCTCGCGGACGCGCTGCGGCACGGCCGCGCCACCGAGGATGAAATGCGATAGCGGGATCGCGACGTATTGGTAGCCGTTGCCGAGATCCGCCTTTAAGTACGGAGCAAGATCCAACAGGTTGGAGCGGCCGGCGTGCTGCAGGCCGTAGCCCTTGCCGTCGTCGCGCAGTTCCAGGCGCAGGTTCGTGGGGCCGGACTTGTTCGAGCGGATAAAGAAGGAGAGGTACTTGAACGGCCGCGAGTCGATGGGGTTATTGCGCCAACTGAAGCCCGCCTGCCCCGCGCCCGCGGCCGTGACGCGCAGGTGGGTCGAGCCCGAGAGCGGGCGCTCGGTGCTCGGCGTGGCCTGCACCGCCCCGTTGGTCCACGCGGCCCCGCCGCCGGGAATCTCGCCGTTCCAGAGGACCGTGTCGGGCGTGTGCGCGAGGACGTACACAACGGCGAGGCGCGCGTCGGAAACGCCGCCCTTCTGAATCTTGACCGGCAGCGCCGCGAGGCCCGGCAAGCGCGGGCCTTTGTAGGCGGGGTTTGGCGCGAGCGCCTTCGCGGGTACGGCGAAGGTTCCGCCGAAGACGCCGTCGCCCGCCGCGCCGTCGCCGCTCTGGCCGTCGTCTTTGAGCGGGAAGTCGGGCGGGCCACCGAGGGAGGTAAGGTCCAGCTTGACTTCGGCGCCCGCCGCGGTCTTGCAGGTGAACGTCACGCTGCCTTCGCCGGCGAATACGGCGCCGGGTTCGGAGCGCAGCAGCGCGTCGAGCGCGCGGGACTTGCGCGCGCCGCGGTCGAGCTCGCCGTTCTTGACGATGTAGAGCACCGAGCCATCGGGGTTCGCGGCCAGCATCGCGCCGTCGGCCACGAGGTCGCCGACATAGAGGCCGGAGTTCAGCGCCTGCCACGTGTCGAACTTATCGGACGAGTAGATCACGCCCAGGCCCGTGGGATCGTAGGCGAAGAAGAGTTCCTCGCCCGTGGAGCCGAGGCCCTGCGCGAGCGAGACCGTGTTCATGCCCTTCTCGGGGCCGACTTCGGAGGAGGACGTACCGAAATCGTAGGTGACCATCAGGCGCCCGCCCGCCGTCGCGAACCAGACTTCGCGCTTGCTTACGCGGCTGCCCACGATGTCGGCGGGGCGCGCCTCGACGTTGAGCAGACGGTACCAGTTCTTGCCGGCGTCGATGGAGCGGTAGAAGTCCGCGCCCTGATAGAGGCCGTCGGCGCCCTGCCCGGCCGGGTGCGAGCCCGCGAGGAAGAAGGTCGCGTCGAGATCGGTGAGGTCGTGCGCGCCGAACTCCTTCGCGAAGACGCGCCAGGTCGCGCCGCCGTCGGAGCTGACGCTGACGCCGGGGTGGTCCATCGAATGCAGCGCGTAGAGCGTAGTGAAGGTGGGATCGTCGGAGTCGAAGATGAGTTTGTGGATGTGGAGATGCGCGAGGCCCTTGTCGGCGCCGCCCAGCGCCTTCCAGCTCGCGCCGCCGTCGTCGCTGGCGAAGACGCCCTTGTTCTCCGTGCCCGCGTAGAGCCGGCCTTTGCGCACGGGGCTTTCGAGCAGCGCCGTGATCGTGCCGAGAGGCTTGAGGCTCTCGGCGGGCAGCGCCTTAAACGTCAGTCCATGGTCGGAGCTGACCGAGAGCCCGCCGGCCGTCGAGACGTACACGGTGGCGAGGTCGAGCGCCGAAGGAAAGACGCGCTGCGCGTCCGCGATGCCGTCCACCTTCGTCCAGGCGAAATCTTCGATGGGCTGCGTCTTGGGTTTCGGCGGTTCTTTGGGCGCTTCGCCCGCCGCAACGAACACCGGAACGGCCCACACGCAAAGCGCGCAGAGGAGATGAAGGAACCCGTCCGCCTTCACGCGCTTCATGTCTTTAAAACCCAAAATCCAAAATCGGAAATGAATTACGGCTTACCCAGGACGACCGTCTTGGCCAGATGCCCGTCGCCCTTGACGCCGTCGTGGTCCTTCGCGGGCAGCGGCGCGGTGGCGCGGCCGGCTTCTTCGAGTTCCTGGTCCGAGAAGACGCTGGCGGGTTCGCCGTCGCCGTTGTCTTCGAGCCCGGGGAGTTCCGAGAGCACGCGCCGCGCCTGCCAGGACTTCTTGTCCTCAAAGTTGTTGCTCGTCTCCACCGGCTCCGCCGTGCCCGCTTCGACCTGCTTGCTCGGGTAGAGCTTCTTCCACAGTTCGAGATTATCCTTTCCGTTCACGGTCATGACCAGCTCGCTTTGCTTGGCGTTCTTCTTCGTTGCCGCATCCATGAACTGGTTCTGGTACCAGTGGATCATCTCGAGGGAAGACTTGTTGAACGCATCGAGGAGGCTCACGTTGCCGGGCGCGAGCGCCTTGAGCAGGAATTCGCTGTAGTAGGTCATGCTCGCCATGCTGTCGCTCACCGTGGCGGTGATGACGATGTTCTTCGGACTTGCGAGCGACTTGCACCACGGCCCGCTCGCGGGCGCGGTGTTGATGCAGATCAGGCGGCCCTTCAGGCCTTTGAACGCCTTCCCGGCGTCCACGTCGCCAATATCTTTGCCATGCAGGCAGATCTTGCCGATGCCCTGCGAGCCGTAGCCATGGCCGATGATCACGAGGACGGCCTGATCGCTCTCCTGCGTCTCCTTCGCGAGCTTATCCATCGCCGCGATAACATTGTCGTGCGTGGCGGTCTCGGCCTCCGGGACGGTCTCGGTGGCCTTGCCTTCGGCGTTGCGCGCGGGCGAACGCAGCACGCGGACGTTCTCGGCCTTGAAGCCGTAGGTCTCGGCGAGCAGCTTGCGCCAGCGCGTGGTCCAGTCGGCGAAGCGTCCGGAAGAATCGCCTTCGTGGCCGGGATCGCCGCAGACGATCAGCGCGCGCGCCTCGCCCGCCGCGCAATGTTGCGCGCAGCCGGCCGCCAGTAGCAGAATGAGGAGCGCCGTCGCTTTGCGTATCATGGCCGTTTTCCTGTTCCCTGTCCTCTGCGCCCTGAACGCTGTCCCCTGCCGTTAATGCGTCAGACAGTAGACCACAATGTTGACGCCCATCTCGATGGAGCGCCGGCATTCGTCCTTGTTGAGGTTGCCGAAACCGACCCAGCCGCAGTGCAGGTCGCCGCTGGTGACCATGGCGAGCAACCGGCCGGTCTTCTTGTCGAAGAGGCCCATGGGCGGATCGTTCTTGCCTTGAAGGAACGGGATGCGGTTGAGTTTGAAGAAGATCTTGAAAATCTCGTGGTCGTTGGGGATCGGGCGCATGGGGTTGTCCGGGAAGACGCGCTTCATTTCGCGGACGAACGCGCGGTAGAAGTTGTCGCCGGTCTGGTAGAGCACGCAGTCGTCGGCGTAGAGGAAGCCGCCGCGCGTGAGGTACTCGCGGAGGTTCTCCACGTGCTTATCGGGAAGGTTGAAGTCGCCTTCCGAGGTCATGAAGACGTAGGGGAACTCGCACATCTCGTCGAGCTTGTCGAGGTTTACGACAACGGGCTCGGCGAGGATGTTGATGTTGGTCAGCCGCTTGATGGACTCGCGCAGCTTCTGGTCGCCGACGGGGTGGATGTCCCACTTATCCGGCACTTCTTCGCGGCACTTGAACTGCAGCCGCGGGAAGAAGAACTGGCCCGTCTTGACGCGCTCGTCGCCCGAGCCGGTCTTCGACTGCTGAACGTAGTTTTCGACCGTGCCCTTCTCCGGCGCGGGTTTCTCGGCGGCGAGGCCGGCCGCGGCGGCGAAAACAAGCAGGGAGGCGAAGAACCGCAAGGGCAGGCTGGAAGCCTGCGCTACAACAGTCTTCATGCGAGTCCACTCCTTCGGCGGATGATCCATTCGGCGAACCAGGCTGCGCAGACGAGCAGCAACAGGATCGGCGCGTCGCGCAGTTCCTTCTCTTCGACCAGATCGAGCATGCGGCTGCGGTTCTTGGCGTTCTCGCGGACGAACTCGAGCACTTTGTCGGCGCGGCCTTCCAGATCGACTACGCCCTTGCCTTCGTTTGCGATGCGCGTGAGCAGCGCGGAGTCCATGTCGATGCGGTTGAGCTCGGGCGAGGTCTCGATCGTGGCGAGCGAGGTGAGCGCGTCGAGCGTGGTGCTCTCGACCTGCGCCTCGACCGCGATGGTGTAGTCGCCCGCATGCGGCGGCCGGTAGAGGGCCTGATAGACGCCTTCCTCGCGCAGGATCCAGGTGAGCTTGAGTTCGTCGGTGTTGCCGAAGCCGTCCTTGATGTGCGCGACGACCTTGGCCTCGTTGTACGGGCGGTGGCGCTTGTCGAGGACGTTCGCAGTGAGCGTTACCGGCTGGCCGACTCCGGCCACCCGCGTGTCGACGCTCACGCTGAGCAATTCCTTGGAGCCCGCGGCGAGCCAGCGGATCGTCTGCGACCAGAAGCGGCGGTAGGTGTCGTCGCTTGCGGGGCGGAGCATGGCCCAGCGCCAGGAGTTCGCCGCGGCAAAGACGCCGGTGCGGCCCGCGCCGACTTCCTGCACCGCGAGGACCACCGACTGCCGGCCGTCGGGCCCGGGCTTGGGGTGTTTCGCCAGCACCGCGGCGCCGGGCTTGGCGGCGTAGAGCGGGTTGTAACCTTTAAGAGGAGGCATGAGGTTCCACTGGGCGATGTTCTCGTCGGCGTTGCCGCTCAGGCGCAGGATCTCGTCGTCGGCGCCTTCGCGCGTCACCTGCATGACGAACTTCTCGTCCTCGAACGCCTCGCCCGCGCCGGTGAGGTGCACCGGCAGCAGGTCGGCGATGGGCGTGCTCTGGTAGCCGCCGAGGTTGAACGAGTTCTCGCCGCCGAGCATCAGCAGCCCGCCGCCGCGGACCTTCACGAAGTCCACGATCAGCTTGAGCTGCTCGGGGGTGAAGTAGGACGATTCGATGTCGCTCAGGATGATGGCCTTGAAGCGCCCGAGCTGCTCGGCGGTCTCGGGGAAGCCCTCGGTCAGGAAGCTGTCGTCGTCCGCGCGCTTATAGTAGTGGCCTTTGCCCAGGCGCAGGAGCGTGACGAGCTTGAAGTGCTTGTTGTCGGCCATGGTGCGGCGGACGAACGCGTACTCATGGCGCGGCGAGCCTTCGACGACGAGCACCTCGACGCGCGTCTCCTTCACGTCGATCTCCACCAGCCGCGCGTTGTTGTCGAGGACCTGCTCGCCCTGCGCCGCGGGGAGTTCGACCTTGAACTTAGTCGGGCCCTCGCCTTCGGCAATAAAGGAGAGCCGCGCGTCGGAGAGGTTCGCGCCGGGCTCAAAGGGGACTTCCTCCTCCTTGATCAACTCGGTCTCGTGGTACAGCCGCACCCGCACGGGTTCCTGGACGTTGCTGCGCCGCACCTGCACGCTCATGGAGACCAGCGAGTCGCGTTCGGCAACGCGGGGCGCGCGGATGTCCACGATCTGCAGGTCCGGCAGGCCCTGCTTCTCGCCGAAGCCGATGCAGTGCACATGCCCGCCGCGCGCGGCAAGCATGCGCGCCATGGCCGCCGGGTCCGAGCTCGTGGTCTCGATGCCGTCGGTGAGCAGCACGACGCCCTCTACGGGTAAGCCGCGCAGCATCTGCGAGAGTTCCTTCAGGCCCTGCGCTAGGCAGGTCTGCGAATCGGCGGGCGTTTTGAGCGCCGCGAACTGCTCGTGCGAGGCTGGGCGGCACTGGCTACCGACGGTGAAGAGGCGGACTTCGCCGTGCTCCGCGAGTTGTTCGAGCAGCTTGCCGTCGCCCCCGAGCACCGTTTTGGCGCGCTCGAAGCGCGTCGTGCCGCTCGCGCCGTCCTTCACGTTCATGCTCGTGGAGACATCCACGCCCACCGCGTAGATTGCGCGCTGCTCGTCCTTTTTGGTGAAGCGCAGGACGGGCCCGAGCAGCGCCAGCACCACCAGCGCGAGCCCCAGCGCGCGCAGCGCGGGCAGCAGATACCGGCGCCAGCCCTGTGGTGGCCGGGATTCGCGGCGGTAGATCCACCACGCGCCCCCCGCCGCCAGCGCGAGCGCCAGCAGGAGCAGCTCCGGTCGCAGGCTGTGCGCGAGGCCGAGTTCGCCCTCGCGATATGCGTGCAGCGGATATTTAAAGAGCCACTCGAACAAGGACACCTCCGAACGGCAGTAACGAAAGTGATCAGTAACTGAAGTAGTCAGTAACTGAAAGTAACGCTCACTTCCCCTGATCTCCAAGCTCGCCATGCGGTGACTGATCACTGATCACTGATTACTGATCACTGATTACTGATTACTGATTACTGATTACTGATTACTGATTACTGATTACTGATTACTTCTGTTACTGATGACTTCTGTTACTGATGACTTCTGTTTCCGGTTACTTCCGTCGCCGCTACTTCTTCTCTTCCTTCGCTCCGTCCTTCGCAAGGTCCTCGTAGTACGCCGCGACCGCGCCGCGGTACTCGCTCGGGACGTTGTCCTTCTGGATGTTCTTCAGCGCGCGCTTCTCCTGCTCCTTGTTGACCTGGCTCGCGAGATCGACCTCGACCTTCTCGAGCTCGGCCAGGAGCACGCGCACCTGCATCATGCTGCCGTCGAAGTCGCGCTCGAACTCCGGCTCCTTCTTGGCGAGGTCCTCGATCTTCTTCGCGTCCGCGTTCTGCGATAACTTGGCGAGCTTTCCGGCCATGCGCGCGGCTTCGGACTGCGCGTCTTTCGTCGAACGGTTGAGAACCTGGCCCCAGGTCGCGGTGACGGTGCCTTGCCCGCCTGACTCGCTCTGCTTGTCGCCCTTCGGGTCGCCCTGCGCGGCCTGGTTCTCGCCGCCTTCCTTACCCTCTCCGCCCGGCTGAGTCTTCTCGGAGTTCCCCGCGTTCTTGCCCTGGTTGGCGGTCTGCTTGCCGCCCTCGTTCTTGCCTTCACCGGTCTTCGTTTCCTTGCCCTGCCCGGCGGCCTGCTGCTTGCCGTTCGCTTGCTGCGGCTCGCCTTCGCCGTGCTGGCCGTTCGCGTTGTTCTGCCCCGCGGCGTTTTTGGCGGTCTGCTCGATTCGCCGCAGTGCCGAAGTCAGGCCCTTGAGGTCGCGAAGCGCGCGCTCTGCCGCGGAGCGGTCTTCGCCGACGAGCGCGTTGCTCGCGGCGGCGACCTTCTCGCGCGCCGAATTGAGCGCTTCCTGGACCTGCGCCATGGACTTCTCGGCGCCCTGGATGTCGCCTTGACCGAGCTGCACCGCTGCGTTCGTCGCAGCTTGCGAAGCGCGCTTGCCTTGCATGGCGCGCGAAGCGCCCTGCAGTTCCTGGCGCGCGGCGTTCTCCGGCGTGCGCTGGTTGGGATCGGCCGCGCCCGTGCCCTGCGCGAGCTGGTTGAGCTGGTCCTGCAGGCCCTTGATCTCGCCCAGCAGCTTGGCCTGTTCGCCGGCCAGGCCTTTGGTCCGCTCGTTCTTGACGCGCTCGTCCGCCTGCTGGCCGCCGGCGCCTTCGCCCGCGCGCTGCGCCTGGTCCGCGACCTTCTGCTGCTGGCCCTGCAGGCGCTTGAGCTCGTTCTCGACGTTCTGCAGCGCGGTCTCGAGGTTGGTCGTGTTGGCCATGCCCGCCGCGGCGAGCGCTTCGCGGATCTTCTGCTCCGTGTTGCGGCTGGCGGCCGCCGCGCCCTGTAGGTCGCCCTTGCGGATCATCTCGGCGGTCTGTTCGCCGCCGGCCGCGGCCTGGCGGAAGACCTCCGCCGCCTTGCCGGACTCGTCGTTGCGCCCTTTGCTCATCTGATCCAGCTTCGTGGCGATGTCGTTAAGTTGTCCGGCGATCTGTTCCTGCCGGTTGGCCGCCTGATCCGCGCGGTTGGCCGCGCCCGCCTGCCCTTGCTGGTTCTGCGGGTCCTGCGGATTGCCCTGCTGCTGGCCGTTCTGATTCTGCGCGTTGGCCTGTTGCTGCCCGTTCTGATTCTGGTTCTGCTGTTCACCATTCTGATTGTTATTCTGCTGCTGGCCGTTTTGGTTTTGGGCATTGGCCTGCTGTTGCCCGTTTTGATTCTGGTTCTTCTGCTCCCCGTTCTGGTTCTGCGCGTTGGCTTGCTGCTGCCCGTTCTGATTCTTCTGCTCGCCATTCTGATTCTCTTTGTTCTCCTGGCCATTCTGGTTCTGATTGTTGGCCGGTTGCTGCCCGTTTTGATTCTGGTTTTGCTGCGGCTGCTGCTGGCCTCCGCCGCCGTTCGAATTGGCCTGCTGCTGGGGCAGCTGCGCGTCCTGTTTCTTCGTCTGCTTTCCGCCGCCGTTCTGCTGCGGCTGGTTCATGGCCATCATCTGCAGCATGGCCGCGAGCTCTTTCTGCTCCTCGGCCAGCTCGCGCGCGTCCTTCTCGCTGTTCTTGATGATTTTGCGCTTGTGGAGTTCGTAATCGTGGTCCGCCGCGCCAAGCTGCCCGCCGGTCTTCTTGATCTCCAGGAAGCGCTCGAGCCCGCCTTCGCGATCGACTTTGTCTTCGGCCGTGCCTTGCTGCCGGCTGAAATAGCCCTTGCCCGTGTTCTCCTTGCTGATGTTCTTCGACTCGATGATGCGGTTGCGCAGGACCATCGACCGGTTGAGCTCGTCGATGGCGGTCTTGGTGTCGTTCTTGCGCATGGCCGCATAAGAAGCCAGCAGTGCCGCGTTGGCCTCGTCGAGCAGTTTCTGCTCGGCGTCGGTGAGCTGCGGGAAGCCCTTTGGCATCGCGATCTTGCGGACCTCGACTTCCGCGCCGTCGTCCGCGGCACGGAGCGCGCTTGCGCCCAAGCCCAGCATCACACTCGCCGCCAGCATCGTCATTCGCATCGACATCGTTCTTCTCCTCTTATTACGGCTTGTACGGCTGCCCGCCTCCGGGCTTGCCGGTGTGTTCCAGATTGCGCGAGAGCTTGCGTAGCGCCTTCTCGAATTCGTCCTTGGGCATCTTGTCCTTCTGCGTCTGCAGGTTCCAGAGCGTGCTCATGATCGAGATCAGTTCGGGGTCGGCGGGAGGGTGCGGCGCGCCGGGGTGGTGGCCGCCGGCGTAGAAGCCCCAGCTCTCCCAGGGACGGACGGTGATCTGGTAGATGTCCGAGAAAGCCACCTGGCCCTTCATGTCCTCGGCTTCCATGTGGAAGAGGATGGAGTCGCCCGGCAGAACGTTGGCGCGCTTCTCGAGCTCCAGCACAAAGTCGGCGACCTTCTGCTTCTCCCCCTTGCCACACGCCAGCTTCTGGATCTCTTCCTTCTCCGTGCCGTAGACGTAGTGGAGCCGGATCTCTTTCAGACCCACGTCGTCCTTCACTTCGGCGGCGAAGACGATCTCTTCCATGGGATGGACCATCGAGTCGATCGCGGGATGTAGGATATCGATCTCAGGCGGCTCGTCCTTGCGGACTCTAATCGTGAAGCGCCGGTCGAGGGGCAGCTTCTTGCCGTGGATGTCGTAGACCTCGATGCCGTAGTCGCCGTTCTTGGTGAGCGCGAACGTGCCGGCTGCCTCCGGGCCTTTCACGCCCATCGCGATATCCTCGCCGCCGCTCATGTGGAGCGTGCCGTTCTTCAGCGGGCTCGACGAGACAACGGTGATCTCGGCCTTCGTGCCCTCCATGGCGTCCACGCGGCCGTCAAGGCCCGAGACCGTCGCTGGCGGCTGGTTGAGGTAATCCGGGAAGTGATAGGTGACGCGGAGTTCCTTGAGCATGCCCGGGTCGTAGACCGAGATGCGGTACTGCGGGGATTTGTCTTCGCCCACGACGACCCGGTACGCGAGGGACTCCGTGACGTCCGCGAGCATCTGCGTGTAGAAGAGCGGGCGCGTGGGGTCCTCGTTCATCGGCAGGGTGCCCCAGCCGCCCTCGGTCTTGGAGAACGTCAGCACAGGCTGGCTGGCGCCGCGGCTGAGTTGCACGGCGATTTCGATGCGCCCGCCGCGCTCCACTTCGGCGTCGCCGGGCGTGACGGTCAGCTTGAGCGGCTCGACTTCGCGGTTGGACGCCTGGCGCAGGAACTCTTCGAGCTGCTGCTCCTGCTCCTTCTTGCGCTCTTCCGCAACGAGCTCTTCCTTGGTCGGCGGCGGATCGCCCCACGGCGCAAGGACGCGCTGGAGTTCGCGCTTGAAGAAGCCGGGCTTGACGGCCACCGCGCCGAGGAAGAACGCGAGCAGCAGCGCGCAGATGCCGGCGCGCCAGACGAGGCGTTTCTTGTCGATGGCGTGCGCGAGGTCGATCGCAGCGGCATGGTCGAGGCATTCGACGACGAGCGCGTCCACCAGGTCCGCCTCGATCTCGGATTCGTTCTCGCGTTCTTCGTATTCGACTGCCGCGAGCAGAGCGCCTTTGAGCTGCGGGAAGCGGCCTTCCACATGCAGCGCCACTTCGCCGTCGTCGTGCTTGCGCTTGAGCGGGCGTACGAAGATTACGAAGGCCGCGGTGAACAGCGCGACCGCGCCGCCGCAGAGCGCCAGCCCGCGCAGGCCGGGCGGCAGGTGGTAGAGCGAGTCCAGCGCGATCAGCGCAAGCACGACGATCACCGCGTCGGCTACGAGGACGCTCAGCCCTTTAAGGAACTCCATCCGCCGCCACGCGCGGCGCACGAGTTCGAGTTTCTGTTGCAGTTCGGTCATACGTCCAAACTCCTCTTAACCCCAGAGATCACAGAGGACACGGAGAACGGAATTTACTTTCCCATTCCGTACAGCCGATCTCTGTGTGCTCTGTGCTCTCCGTGGTTAACCGTCTCATGTTTTTCCCACGTACCGCGCCAGGAACAGTTCGCCGATCGTAAGCGGGATCAGCGCGGCGAGGAGCCACCAGCCGATGTTTGCGCGCTGCTCGTTCTTCAACTTTTCCTCGGGGGCCAGGACGCGTTCGTAGCCGCTGTCGGTTAGACGGATCTTGGCGTCCTGAAGCGGATTAAATCGGCGTTCAACATCGTCCGCGGAGGCCGCGGCGAGATCCGCTTCGCCCGGCGCGCCGTTCACGGCGTAAAGGGCGAGGTGTTCGCCCTCGCGCATGCGGTAGACGCCGGACTCGTCGAGCGTCGCTTCCAGCGGTTCGCTGCCGCGCGCGGCCGTCTCTTTGCCGGAAGGGCTGGTGAGGACGCTGCTAGGTCGTAGCGCGAGCCCGTCGCCCAAGCCGAGCGAGCCCGACGCGCCCGCACGCTGCGAGAGCAGGTGCAGGCATTCGCGGATAAAGGGCACGTAGATCGCGCGCAGGGGAAAGTCGCCCGCGCGGCGGTCGGTGGGCGCGGCGAAGAGCAGCGTCGCGCCCTTGCCCAGCGGTTTCTCGATCAAGGCCGGGCGGCCGTCGTCGAAGCGCAGGATCACGCTGGCCTCCTGCGAGTCCTTCAGTTCCCACGCGCCGCGCACGCGCACGTTCGAGAGGTCGCCGCGGTTCTCGCCGGTGACGCCGCGGACCCAGGGGTGCTTGAGGTCCGAGGCGACGAGGAAGCGCGTCTCGTCGGCGTTCTTAAGGAGGCGCAATTTGGCCGGAGCCACCTGGCCGATGCTGGCGTTGAAATCGTCGATGGGCGTCTCGGGCGCGAGCGTGACGAGGAGCCCGTTGCCTTCCTTGACGAACGCGTCGAGCCGCTTGGCCTCGTCGGCGGAGAGCTTGCCCACGCCGGCGAGCACGACGACGTCGGCCTCGCGCAGGTCCGGCAGCGTGGTGTACGCCTTGGCGCGGTAGGGGCTGTTGTCGCCGGCGTTCAGGGCTTCCACGATGTAGAACGCGGCGTCGCGCGTCGAGTCCGCGCTGGGCGCGCCATCGAGCACCGCCACGCGGATGTTCTGGACGACGCGCAGGACAAAGTGGAAGACGTCGTCATCCTTAAGCACGGGCCGGACGCCTTCGAGTTTCACCTGGCAGGCGTATTCCCCGACTTCCTTGACGCTGCCCGTCAGCGTCAGCGTGGTCTCGCCATCGGCGGGCAGGCTGGTCTTGCGGGCGTCGATCTCCTTGCCGTTGACCAACAGCTTTACCGTGCTCTCGCGGGCCGCGCCGTAGTTCATCACGCGCGCCGCGATCTGGACGTTGCGTTCCTCGGCGCGAGCCTCGACGGCATTCGCGCCGCAGGTCACCACCGCGCCGTCGGCCTTGCTCTCGCCCGCGACGGAGTGGACCTTCAAGCGGAAGCCCTTCGGCAGCGGGCGGATCTCGCGGTTTACCGCCAGCGCCGCGGCCGGCACGTCGGAGATCAGATGCACTTCGCCGCCGGCGGCTTGTCCGGCCAGCCCGGCGAAGACGCGGTCGAGCGCTTCGAGCAGATCGGTGCCGTAGGGCGTGGGCGCGGCTTTTTCGATCACCGCGAGCGCCTCGCCGGCGGTGTCGACATCGGTGAGATTGATGCGGCCGGTGTCGGAGAAAGTGATGAGGCGGAGCGTGCGCCCGGGCCCTGCGGCGCTTATGGCTTCCTTGGCCGCCTTTTGTGCGTCGCTGAAGCGCGAGCCGAAGGACATGGAGCGGGAGACATCGAGCATGACGACGGTGATGGGCTTCGCGTTGGCGTCGGCGGACGCCTCGCGGTCGGCGAAGAACGGGCGCGCGAAGGCGAAGGCCAGCAGCAGCACCGCGGCGCAGCGCAGCGCGGTGAGCAGCCATTCAAGCCAGCGCTTGCGGGTCAGGAGCTGGTTCGTCTGCTTGCGCAGGAAGCGCATGGCGCCGAACGCGACCTTCTGCACGCGCTCGCGCAGCAGGAAGTGCAGGATCACCGGCACGACGGCCAGGACCGCGAAGACGAGCAGGCCGGGGTTGAGCCAGTTCATCCGGCCCTCCCGCGGCGGTAGAGGTATTGCGCGAGCGCCATGTCGAGGGGCATGCGCGTATCGAAGAGGACATGGTCGATCTTCAGGCCCGCGCAGATATCGCGCAGGGCTTCCTGGTGCGCCTGGAACTCCTTCATGTATTCCTCGCGCGCGGCGCGTCCGCTGGTGCGCAGCTTCGCGCCGGTCTCCAGGTCGGTGAACTCGACGAGGTTATCGAAGGGGAAATCGACCTCATGCGGGTCGAGCACCTGGAAGACGATGACATCGTGCCCGCCGAACTTGAGATGCTGGAGCGCACCCTGAAGGGCGTCCACTTCGCCCAGCAGGTCGCTGATGAGGACTACGAGGCCGCGCTTTTTGATGGACTCGGCCGCGGCATGGAGCGGGACCTCCAGGTCGGTCTCGCCGCCGGGCTCGCAATTCTGCAGGACGTTGATGATGTGCTGCAGGTGCGTGGGCCGCAGGCGCGGCGGCAGGATCTCGCGGATCCCGGTGTCGAAGACCACCAGGCCCGTCGCGTCGCGCTGGCCCATCATGAAGTAGGCGAGGCACGCGGCCATGCGCGAGGCGTACTGGAACTTGGTCAGTTCGCCCGAGCCGTACGCCATGGAGGCGCTCGCGTCCACGATCACGTGCGAGGCGAGGTTCGTCTCTTCTTCGAAGAGCTTGAGGTAGTGCTTGTCGGACTTGGCGTAGACCTTCCAGTCGATGTGCTTGATGTCGTCGCCCGCGACGTACGGCCGGTACTCGGCGAACTCGACGCTGAATCCCCGGAACGGCGACTTGTGCAGCCCAAGGATGAAGCCCTCGACGACCGTCTTCGCGAGCAACTGGAGGTTGCTCAACCGCGCCAGCGTGGCGGTGTCGAGGACGTCGGGCTTGGAAGATGCCTGCTTAGCCATGAATGCTTTCCCGAATTTCATTTTGGATTTTGGATTGGGCGGCGGAGCCCGTTGAATCCAAAATCGGAAATCCAAAATCCAAAAGCGACTACATCGTCGCTTGCGGCGCCGGGACCTTTTCGATCAGGCGCTTCACGATCTCGTCCGAATTTACCTTCGCGGCGTCGGCCTTGAAGTTTACGACGATGCGGTGGCGCAGCACGCTGTAGGCGACGGCGCGGATGTCATCCAGCGAGACGGCCAGGCGCCCGTCCATCGCGGCGCGGGCTTTGGCGCCCAGCACCAGGTACTGCGAGCCGCGCAACGACGCGCCGACGGAGACGTACTGCTTGACGAAATCCGGAGCCTTGTCGTGGTCGGGGCGCGAGGCGTTCACCAGGCTCACCGCGTAGGTCGCGATGGCGCTGGCGACGGGGATCGCGCGGACGACCTGCTGGCTCTTGAGGAGGCTTGGGCCGTCGAGCGCGGGCTGGATGTCCACCTGTTTGTTGGTCGTGGTGCTGTCGAGGATCTCCATCTCCTCTTCCTTCGTCGGGTAGCCGATAAAGAGGCTGAACATGAAGCGGTCCTGCTGCGCGATCGGCAGCGGATATGTGCCTTCCTGTTCGATCGGGTTCTGCGTCGCGAGCACGAAGAAGGGCTCGTCGAGCTTGCGGCTGATGCCGCCGCTGGTGACCTGGTGCTCCTGCATTGCTTCGAGCAGCGCGGCCTGGGTTTTGGGCGGGGTGCGGTTGATCTCGTCGGCCAGCACAATGTTGCTGAAGATCGGACCCGGAACGAAGGTGAGCTTACGCTTGCCCTCTTCTTCGTCGAGGATCTCGTGGCCGACGATGTCGCTGGGCATCAGGTCGGGCGTGAACTGGATGCGCTTGAAGTTGAGCTTGAGGGCGCGCCCGAGGCTCGAGATGAGCAGCGTCTTGGCCAAGCCGGGAACGCCGGTGATCAGGCAGTGCCCGCCGGAGAAGAAGCAGCTCAGCACGTCCTCGACGACCGCGTCCTGCCCGATGATGATCTTGCGGACCTCGCCCATGACCGCATCGTGGGCCTTGCGGATCGCGTCCACGTGCTCCTTGCCGACGCTGGTCGAAGTCGCTCCGGATGCCATGCTGGACTCCTCGCGGGGACAGGGATCGGGGGACAGAGGACAGGGGTGAAGGTTCCCTGTTCACCGGCCCCTATCCGCTGAGCCCTAGCCTTTCACCGTTTCAATCAGCCGCCCGACAATATGCGCGGGTGTGATGCCTTCGTTCTCGGCTTTGAAGTTGATCCCCAAGCGGTGACGCAGCACCGGCAGGGCGATCGCCTTGACGTCCTCGATCTCCGCCACGCCGCGCCCTTCGACCGCCGCGCGCGCTTTGGCGCCGAGGGCCAGGTTCTGCGTCGCGCGCACGCCCGCGCCCCAGGCCACGAACTGGTTGACGTAGTCGATGGCGTACTGCGTGTTGGGCCGCGAGGCGGACGTAAGGTCCACGATGTACTTCTGGACTTTCTCGGGCACGGAGACGTCGCGCGCGGCTTTCTGGTAGGCGGTCAGGCGTTCGCCGTCCACGACGGTCGGGATCGCGGCGAGGTTCCGCGCGGGATCTTTCGTGACGATCTCCACTTCCTCCGCCGAAGTCAGGCGCTTCATCTCGACGTTGAGCATGAAGCGGTCCTGCTGGGCCTCGGGGAGCGGGTAGACGCCGTCGGTCTCGACGCTGGTCTTCGTGGCGATGACGAAGAACGGCTTGGGCAGCGGGCGCGTGTGGCCGCCGGCGGTGACCTGCTTCTCCTGCATGCCTTCAAGCAAAGCGGCCTGCGTCTTGGGCGGCGTGCGGTTGATCTCGTCGGCCATCAGCAGGTTAGTGAAGACCGGGCCGGGCACGAAGCGCGGGCGGCGGTGCCCGCTCTGCGCGTCCTCTTCGAGGATCTCCGTTCCGGTGATGTCGCTGGGCATCAGGTCGGGCGTGAACTGGATGCGCTTGAAGTCGAGCTTCGCGGCCTTGGCGACACACTGGACCAGCAGGCCCTTGGCCGTCGCCGCGCCGCCGGTGAGCAGCACGTGACCGTTGCAGAGCAACGCGACGCAGACGTGGTCGATGGCCTCGGCTTGTCCGAGCACGACCTTGCCGAGCGCCGCGCAGAAGGTGTCGTGGAAGCGCTTGATCTCTTCCAGAGCTTTGGTGTCGGGCATTTTGATTTCTCCCAGCTCGAATGCGACCGATACAGCGCGCGGCGGAATTGTAAACCGAGATGCACCAATGCTGCTGAAACGACGTATGTACTTTCTTTCGGACTATGAAAGCGGCCTGATTACAAACGCGTATCGTTCACGCTAAGTTAGATACACTAATGGCCTACGGCTATGCAGAGCTTTTTGATAAATTTTGAACTCGGCAATTTTGGCGCCCTCTTCTTATGAAAATTACAATAGAGATTTGAAAACAAGATCTGTCGAAGTCCGCTTAGGCATGGCGAGTACACCTAGTACATCTAAAACGAAAGCAAGAAAACCCCAGGCGGATTTCTACGCCGAGGATGTACAGGATTGCCCGCGGTTATTTCTCGGGAAAGGTTGCTTGGCGCGGTTTGAGATTTCCGCGTGCCATGGAGCCTGCGCTACGCCAGGATCAGGTTCTGGCCGTCCATCTCTTTGGTCGGCCGCAAGCCCAGGAGGAACATCAGAGTGGGAGCGAGGTCTGCAAGCCGGCCGCCGGAGCGCAGCTTGGCGTTCTTGAAGCGTTCGCTGACCAGGAAACACGGCACCGGGTTCGTCGTGTGCGAGGTGTGCGGACAGTTGGCCTCGTAGTCCCACATCTGTTCGCAGTTGCCGTGGTCGGCGGTGATCAGAACGTCGCCGTGCACCTCTTTCAACGCCTGGATGATCTCGCCCACACCCTTATCGACGGTCTCGACGGCCTTGATTGCCGCCGGTTCCACGCCGGTATGGCCCACCATGTCGCCGTTGGCGAAGTTGAGCACGAAGAAGTCGTACTTCTTTGTGCGGATCGCCTCGCAGACCTTCTGCGTCACCTCCGCGGCGGACATCTCGGGCTGGAGGTCGTAGGTCGCGACCTTGGGCGAGTTGGCCATGTAGCGGTCTTCGCCGGGGAAGGGCGCCTCGCGCCCGCCGTTGAAGAAGAACGTCACGTGCGGGTACTTTTCGGTCTCGGCCGTGTGGTACTGCTTGAGCCCCGCCTTGCTGACGGCTTCGGAGATGGTGCCCGAGAGTTCCTTGGCGTCGAACGCGACGGAAACGTCGAAGCCGGCGCGGTAGTCGGTCATTGTGGCGAGGTAGAGGTTCTTGGGCCGGCCGCGCCGCACGAAGCCGCGGTCGGTGTCCTTGCGCGTCTTCTCTTCGAAGTCGTCCTCGATCAGCGCGCGGATGATCTCGCGCGGGCGGTCCGAGCGGTGGTTGAAGCTAATCAGGGCGTCGCCGTCGCGGATGACCCCCTGCGGCTTGCCGTTTTCGCCCAGGATCGTCGTCGGGCGGATGAACTCGTCGGTCTCCGCGGGATAGTCCGCGGTCGCGGGCGCGCCGTGGATCTCGAAGAAGGTGTTCAGCCCGAGCATCTCGACGGTTTTCATCGAGCTGGCATTGGGCCGGAGGAGTGCAACCGAACCGCCCTTCTCCTGCGCCTTGGTGTGGGCGTCGATGAGGATCGCGGCGGCGGCGGAGTTGAGGAATTCGAGGCCCGAGAGATCGGCGACGATGCGGTACTGGCCCTTGTTCAGAAGCGCTTGCACGGCGAGCTGCAAGTCTTCCAGACCCTTGCGGTCGAGCGCGCCGGTGAGCTTCAGGTTCGCCTCGGGCAGCTTGCCTTCGAGCACCTTCGTGTGCGGCTTGCCGTGCTTATCCGCACGCGCGTACGCCGCGGCGATGGCTTCGCTTGCGGATTTGGCCGAGCGCTCCGCGACCCCGTGAACCATGGCGTCGTAGGCGAGCTTGACGCGGCTCCAGCGTTTGTCGCGGTCCATCGCGTAGTAGCGCCCGATCACCGTGCCGACAATGCCGGTGTCGTAAAGATCGAGTTTGCGTTGCAGGTCCGCGACCCACTGCGCGCCTGAGCGCGGCGGGGTGTCGCGGCCGTCGGTAAAGAGGTGGAGCACCACGCGGTCGCGCGTGAGCCCCTGCTGCCGCGCCATGCGGATCAAGGCGAAGTAGTGTTCCTCGCAAGAATGCACGTACGCGCCGCTGATGAGACCGAAGAGATGCAGGCGCGCGTTGTTCTTCTTGGCGTGTTCGATGGCGCCGAGGAAGGCCTTGCTCTCGAAGAAGGAGAGGTCCGCGACGGCGTTGCCGATGCGCATCAATTCCTGCCAGACGACGCGCCCCGCGCCGATGTTCAGGTGCCCGACCTCGCTGTTGCCCATGGTCCCCTTGGGCAGGCCGACATCGGTCCCGCACGTGATAATCTGCGTGTAAGGGTACTCCCTCGTGAGCCGGTCGTAGTTGGGCTTCTTGGCCAGATGCACGGCGTTGTGTTCGGTCTCTTGGCGCAGGCCGATGCCGTCCATCACGATCAGCATTACGGGGCCTTTGCGGGGGGGGATGGCGGGCATGGTCTGAAAATCCTCGTCGAGTGGCAAGTCGGAGAATAAGGCCCAGAGTACGCAGGGACAAGAAGAGGACGAATTAGAACTGCGGCTTTCATGCAAGTCTTTTGAGCGGTCTAGGCACCACTCGTGCGCGCAAACCAGTCCGCGCACATGTGCTTAAGTCCTTTTAAACTAATGAGTTTTGTAAACCATCGCCTTCTTTTATAGCAGTAGAAGATATACAATGCACGACGTGCTATTGGAGGTCGTGGTGGATCGGGGGACGCGCATGAGCACGCAGGCAGCAGCACCTGCTAAACTTCCAGTGGTCGGCGGTTACCAGCTTCAAAAAAAGCTCGGTCAGGGCGGTATGGGCTCGGTCTTCAAGGCCCGGCAGCTCTCGATGGACCGCATCGTCGCCGTGAAGATCCTGACGCCCCAATTCAGCAACAACAGCACCTTTGTCGAACGCTTCCTGCGCGAGGCCAGGCTGGTGGGACGCTTGAACCACGAGAATGTGGTCAACGCGATCGACGCCGGCTGCGAGAACGGGATGTACTACCTCGCGATGGAGTTCGTCGAGGGCTCGAACGTCCGCGAACTGATGAACGAGCGCGGGCCGCTGCCCGAGAAGGAAGCGCTGGAGCTTTTGAAGCAGGCGACGCATGGCCTGAAGTGCGCGCACGAGGCCGGCCTGATCCACCGCGACGTGAAGCCCGACAACCTGCTCATCGACAAGAACGGCATCGTAAAACTGGCCGATCTTGGCCTGGCGCGCTCGAACAAGGACGATTCGAGCCTGACGCAGACCGGCATGGCGCTCGGTACGCCGCAGTACATCGCGCCCGAACAGGCGCGAGGCGACAAGGACATCGATGCCCGCGCCGACCTCTATTCGCTCGGCGCGATGCTCTACCACATGCTCACGTGCCAGGTTCCGTTTACCGGCGATACGCCCGCTATGGTGATGGCCAAGCACATCATGGAAGAGCCGGTTCCGCCGCGGACGCGCAACCCGAACGCGAAACTGACCGACGGCGTCTGCGCTCTCACCGGCTGGCTGATGCAGAAGGACCGCGTGAATCGTCCGGCGAGCGCCGGCGAGGTCCTGGAATCCATCGACCGGGTGCTGGAAGGACGGCTGCCGTGGCCGATGCAAAAGCCCGCGAGCGGGCCGGTGAACCGCCGCCGCACCGGCCAGCACGCGCCGATCGGTCCGGCACCTGCGACGCCGCGGCGCGGAACGGAAGGCCCGCTGAAGGTCATCGGTCCGCGGATGCGGGATGAGCTTGCGACGCCCAGGCATTCTTCTCCGTCGGTTAGTGGCTCGAATCCGCTCCTGTTGGCCTGCGTCGGCGCGGCTGCGGCTCTGCTCCTGATCGGCCTGCTCGTAATGCTGGGCTCCGGCGGCTCCGAGAACGCGAAGACTGCAACCGTAAACAAGCCGGACGAACGCCCCGCCGTGGCCAAAAACAATCCGCCGGCGGCCCAGCCGCCTGCGGCGCCTTCACGGCCGGAAGCATCCTCCGTGTCTTTTGCTCCCGCACCGCGCCCAGGAGCGGCGCCTGCTTCGCCCGGCTATTCTAGGCCGCCGCAGGGCCGTACCGTGCCGGGTATGCAGGAACTGGAAGATGCTTCGGCATACGCCAAAGAGCATCCCGACGATTTCGACGGGATCATCAAGCGCATGCAGCCACTGGCGGAAAAATACAATGGCACGGAAGTCGGTGGCGCCGCCAATCTCGCGATTATCGCCACACAATTGGGCAAAGCCGCGGTCGAGTCGAAGCGTGCGCAAGCCTCGGCGGGCCAGACGCCGCAGCCTTCGAGCAATCCTTCCCTGACTCGTCCAGGCGAGAAATATCCCGCGCCCTCGCCGGGGACGGTGGACAACGCGGCGGCCGCGAAGGCCAAGGAAGAGGAAGTCCTGACCGCCGCACGCGCGGCCTACGAGACGGTCTGCGAGGAGGTCTCGAAGAAACTCAAGGCGCGCGACTGGTCCGCGGCGGCGAAGGCGCTCGACCAAGCCTCCGCGCGGGAAGACCTGAAACCGCTGGCCGTGGAGATGGCCGAGGACCGCGCCGACCTCAAGCGCATCGAATCCTTGCTGGCGCAGGCGGAAAAGAACGTGGACCTGCGCAAGGGTGAGACCATCAAGATTAACGCGGGCCTGTCTGGAAAGATCGCGGGCCTCGACCGCGGCCGCCTGGAACTGGACCTGAACGGCAAGGGTTCGACCATGTCGGTCCCGTTCAGGGACAAGGTGCCGTCCGAAGAGATCATAAAGTTCTTCGAGGCCAAGACCGGGATGGAGAAGGATGAGGCCGCGCGCGCAAAGGTCGCGTTCTACATTGGCGTTCAGGATCTCGACAACGCCGAAGCGGCCGTCAAAACCGTTCCCGAGGCCGAACGGGTGCGGTATCTTATCGCCCTGGAGATGGCCAAGCGCGGCCGGCAGGCCGTGTTGAAGGAGCAGGCCGAGGCGGAGGCCGAGAAACTCGCCAAGCAGATTGAAGAACTGGATAAGCAGGGGCTGGCCAAAGAAGCCTGCGCGTTGTTGGACGACGGCCTGAAGCGCTTCAAGGACACGCCGGCGTTCACTTCGCGCACGGGCGTATTCGAGTCCATTCGAGATAAGGTGTTGGGCCGGACAACGGCCGAGATGGTGAAGATCGAAGGCGGGCCGTTCAAGTTTGGCCTGCGCCGCGAGGACCGGAACATCCCCGCGTACTCGATCGACAAACTCAAAGTGACGAACAAGGACTACCACAAGTTCGTGCAGTGGATCGTCAACGAGTCCAACCACGACGAGATTCAGAAACTCTACACGGCCCTGGAAGCCAAGGAAGGCGTCGCCGGAAAATTCAAGGTTCCCAAGGATCCGGTCGAGTACATCCCGCGGTATTTCCCGGAGTTCGAAGAGATCCAGGAGCGCCGCGCCAAGGAGTCCACCCGGCCCGACGCGCTGGAACAGTGGAAACGCTTCTCGACCGAGCTGCAGTTTGCGCGCGAACGGTACGCGGGTGACGACCGCTCGGTTGTGGACGTCTCCTGGTTTGCGGCGGAAGCCTACGCGCTATGGGCGGGCAAGCGCTTGCCTTCGAACGAAGAGTGGGAAAAAGCGGCGCGCGGCACGTATGGCGCGATGTACCAGCTTACGGCGATTTACGAATGGGTCGACCAGCCCGGGGTCAGCCGTGTGGGCGTCAACAAAGGCGGCACAAGCGCCTACACGCTCGACGCGGACGGCTCCGAGTCGCACCTGCTTCCGTACAATCGCAACTTCAATTGCGGTTTCCGCTGCGCGCGAAGCGCGAAGTAAGACGGGCTCTTAGCGCGGAACGTCCGCCTCCTTACCGTCCTCTGCGTCCATCGCCATCTTTGCGACCATCGCCATCTTTGCGGTCGTCGCGAGCGCCCGGAGCCGGCTGCGGCGCCGGCGCGGGAGGCGGCGGTGGCGGAGCGGCTCTCGGAGCCGGTGCCGGTGTTGCGTGCTGCGGGGCGCGTTCTTCGCGGATGGCCTGGCGTTCGCGCTCCACCGAGCGCGTGGCCGCGTCCCGCCGGGCCTGTTCGAGGGCCTTCTCCTGCTGGGCGCGCTGTTCGTCGGCGCGGCGGCTGGCATCCAGGCGCGCCTTGGCCTCGGCTTCCATGGCCTTGCGCTGGTCGTCGGCGCGCCGCTGGGCTTCCGCCTGCGCGGCCCGCTGCGCATCCATCTGCTTGCGCAGTTCGGCCTGCTGCCGCTCCGCGGCGGCGCGCTGATCGGCCTCGGCGGCTTTGCGCTGCTGGTCCTGCAACTGCTTCATGCGCTCCTGCTGTGCGGCGCGTTCGGCATCCTGCTTGCGCCGGGCCTCATCCTGCGCGCGGCGCTGGGCCTCAACGGCGTCTGCGACGCGCTTCTGCTCGGCGGCGTCGGCCTCCTTGCGGCGCTGCCCGGCCTCTTTCGAGGCTTGCGCATCGCGCGCCTTGGCGGCCTCGAACTGGTGTTTGCGGTCCTCTTCGGCGCGCTGAAGCTGGTCGCGGTCGGCGCGATTGTCGGTTTCCTTGCGCACGACGTCGATGCGCTTTACTTCGGCTTCCTTGACCAGGCGGTCGTTGCGCAAGCGGCTGGCCTCGGCCGCAGTCTCGCGCTGCTTCTGGCGTTCCTGGACGGCCTCCATCTCCTTGGCGAGAGCCTCGTGGCGTTCGTTGGCCTTCACGCGCAGTTCCACCTGCGCTTTTGAAAAGCGGCTGTCGCGCGCGACCTCGAACTGTTTGAAACGATTCTCGCGCGCCTGCACGATCGCGTTGGGCAGCACGGTAACGGCCGGTCGGACGGTGGGCCGGAAGAAAAAGACTTTGCTACCTTCTACCAATGACGGCCGGAAGTGTTCGCCGGCTTTCCAGGACGGACGCGCGGTCTCAAAACGCGGCACCGGATGGCCCCAGAGTCTCTCGACGAAGGAGAGCTCCAGGCCGCGGTTGATAATAAGGTTGCCGGAGAGCTCGAGGTGGGTGTGCGCGAGCGGCGCGTGTTCGAACGCCTCCCGCTTCGCGTCCTTGTGATGGCGGAAATCCCACCAGCGCGGCTCGAAAAGCTTGGTCACCGCGACGAAGACGAAGTCGCGCGACGTGAGGCCGAAGTCGCTGCCGCCGCCGGAGAACTCGATCCCCACGCCCGCCCTGAAGCCCATCGTGGGCGGCATGGGCGCCCAACCGCAAACGCTACCGCCGCTGCGCCATACCACCCAGCCGGGACCCCAATCCAGGCCGGGTGTCCAGACCCAGCCGTATTCCGGATGGCGGTGCCAGCGGCCGTAATGGAACGGCGCCCAGCCCCATGAGTAATCCGAGGCCCAGGTCCAGCCGTGCTCGGTAAGAACCCAATGCCCGCGATGGCAATACGGCCGCCAGTGCGGATCGACGATCGCGACCGTCGGCCTCCAGACCCACTGGCCGCCGGACTCGAACCACGAGCCGTAGGGCGAGAGCGTGCGGTAGAAGACGTCCTGGTTCACGGTGTCGCCATCGGGCACGGCGGCCTCTTCGTCCCATTGCAAGTCGTCGGGCTGCGCCGTGGCGGGCGCGACGTACACGGGTTCTACCTGGGCCTGCTCCCAGGCGCGGTTATGTTCGTCGATCGCTTCAAAGACCTTGTCGTCCACGCCGAGGTCGGCAAGCACCGTACGTTCGTGTTCGCTCAGGTTAAAGCGGCCGTTCGCGTGGTGTACGTAGTCGATCATGTCGTCGGCGTTCGCGCCCGCCTGGGCCAGGCGCACCAGGTCGTAGAAACTCTCCGACGCGCGGGCTCCGGATGCCGAACCTACCGCGCAGAGGCCCAGCAGCAGCGCCGCGGCCAATGGGCGGAAAACGGTACGGCGGAGAAGACGGAGCATGGGATCTTCCTTTTAGCGGGTTGTGAGAAGCGTACGGCCACCGGTTGTTGAATACCTGACATGCTTAAACCAGGTAATCTTCACCTGTTCTCAAACTTTCCGCAATGTACCGTATGCTTTCCTTGCAGCATGCCGCTGCCGGGGCGCTCCATCTTAAAGGGTTAAGTGAAGTAAGCCGGTGCTTATTCCATCGCGGAGATTTCCAGCGCATGACCGACCCTGAAGTACCCACCGCCGGTTCTCACGAGGCTGCTTCGCAAACCTTCTCTTCGGCGCCTGCTCCGGCTGCGCCTGTTGGCGCCGGACCGGAACTGAAGTCTTCCGCCGTTGTCCTGGGACTGCTTATGCTGCTGCTGGTGGCGCAGTTTTTCTTTGTTTACCACTACACCGAGCCCGCGATCTCCTCGCCTGACGCCAACGGTTATTGGGCCCAGGGCACGCTGCTCTACCGGACCGGTCGGACCTGGTTCATGCAGGAGAGCGACGTCCAGTATGTCGGCATGCACTGGCTGGTGACGGACGACGGCCGGTATTTCAGCCGCTATCCGCCGGGCATGGCCGTGCTGATCGCGCTAGTTTACGCGGTCCTGGGTATCGCGGCGTGCGCCGTCGTCGATCCGGTGCTTGCCGCGCTTACGCTCTGGGGAACGTTTCTGCTGCTGCGAAAATTTCTTGGGCCGTGGTACAGCCTGATGGGCGTCTTTCTGCTGGCCATCAACCCGCTCTTCAATCTGCACGCGCAATACCAGTACGCGCACATGGCCGTCGCGTGCCTGCTGGTCTGGGGGCTGGTCTGCCTGCTCAATTGGGCCAAGCACGGATCGCTCAAGCATATCTTTCTGGCCGGAATGCTCTTCGGCTGCGTGCCCTCCATCCGCTACGCGGAGGCGCTCTTCGCGATCGGCGTCTCCGTGTTCGTACTCTGGGAATTGAAGTCGAAGCCGCGCAGGTGGCTGCACGCGGCCGTGGGCCTCGCCGGCGCCGCGCTTCCGCTGGTCCCGCTGCTGATCCACAACCAGATGGCCTTCGGCGCGTTCTACAAGACCGGTTACGCGCTGACGAACGAGCAGTCCGGCTTCGGCTGGAGCTACTTCACGCAGCATTACGACGAGTACATCCGCAGCTTGCACTCGGACGGCATGGGTCTGCTCTTTCCGTTCGGCGTGCTGGGCCTCGCGGCGCTGTGCCTGGTAAAGGAGACGCGCCGCGCGGGCGTGCTGCTGTTGTTGATCACGGTCCCGACGACGCTCCTGTATATGGCCTACTACTGGGCCATGGGCCGCGGCGGCGGCGTGGCCGGAAATATGCGCTTCCTGGTCCCGACCTTCGCCGTCTATTTCGTGGCCGGCGTCTGGTTCCTGCGCCTGTTGTTGGAAAGACAGCCGCGTGCCGTTCAAGTCTCGGCTCTCGCGCTGCTCTTGGTTTTCCAACTGCTGTGGGGTGGATGGCACTCAGTGCCCGAGTACGAACAACTGGAGCATCAGAAGAAGATCCTTGCGCTTACGGCCGCCAAACTGGAAGAGACCATCAAGCCCGGCGACGTGGTCATCGCGAATAACCAGATCGACCAGCACCTGGACTTTGTTGGGGAATGGCGGCTGGCCGACCTGAGCCTGCTGCAAGGGCGCATGCGCGGCGGCCCCGGCTTCGGCCGCGATCCGGACGATCCTTCGCCCATGCAGGCGAAGAAGCGCCAGTTGCTCGAGGAGAAACTCGCGGGCCTCACCGAAAAGGAACGCGCCAGCAAGCTCGGCCACGACGTCGTGGATTGGGCCGGGCCTTCAAGCAAGGTTTATTTCGTGGGCACCGAGACGGAACTTCAAAGTCTGGAAGAACAAGTCTTCGGCCTGGGCGCGTTCAAGGTAATCGCGAAGTTGCCTCTGCCACAGCCGCCCGCGGATACCAACGGCGATCCCATGGGCCGAGGGCCTGGCGGACCCGGTGGCGGTGGACCGCCCGGTGGAACTGGCGGACCGGGTGGCGGTGGACCTCCTGGCGGACCCGGCGGCGGGGGACCTCCCAGCGGTCCCGGCCGAGGAGGACCTGGCGGGCTTGGCGGTCCCGGTGGTTTCGGAGGACCTGGCGGGCAAGGCGGATTCGGCGGCCAGGGCGGTTTCGGCGGACGCAGAGGCTTTGGCGGACGAATGCGCGGCGGCCCAGGCGGCGGCGGGGGCGGATTCTTCCAACTCAACGCGAAGGAATTCGTGATCGCGGAACTGGCGCACACGTCCGGGCTGGACGAGTAGCCCTTCCGCGATCACCTATTGCGCACGCGCTCTACTTTTCGCCGATGCAATACAGGCAGCCGGGCGCGCGATAATACAACCGCGTTCCTTCAAAGACCGGCGTCGCGAGGTTCTGCGACTGCTGCTTGCCGTCGGAGGTGTCCTCGACCACGTTCTTGGCGACCTCTTTGTACTCGCGGCCGGGTTGGATCACGACGGTCGTGCCCTGGTTGTCGATCAGGTAGATGTACTTGCCCGCCAGCGTGGGGCTGGCCGAGGCGCCGCCCCAGTCCCAGTATTTGGTGATGGGTTTCATCGGCAGCACTTTGGTGTAGACCAACGCGCCCGTGGTCGCATCGTTCACGATCAGCCCGCCGCCTTCGGTCATGCGGTAGATCAGGCCGTCGACGTACAGCGGCGAGGCCGCGTAGCCCCGGTCGAAGTCGCTCTTGCCTTTCTCCACGGGCACCTGGTCCGCGGGCCATTCGGTCTTGAAGGTGAACGCCGCCGCAGGTTTGCCGCCCTCGGCGCTGGCGGGAATCTTGAACGCTTTGAAGCCCAGCCCTTCGCTGTTGCGCGGGTAGCCCACGTTGGCGTAGATGAGGCCGTTCTCGACGATCGGCGTCTCCACCGAGTCGCCGAAGATATTGTCGCCCCAGATCGCCTTGCCGTCCTTCGCGCGCGCGAAGTACCCGCACTGAAACCCGGCGACGGGTTCGCCGCCCACTTGCAGCCGGAAGAGCGAGCCGTAGGTATTGTTGCCTTTGGCGGGATTGGCCCAGGCGACCTTGCCGGTCTCCACGTCGTACGCTTTCAACTCGTAGGCCCAGACCACCAACCGGTTCGCGATCAGGATCGGGCTCGCGAAGTTCCCGTGCTCGCTGCCGCCTCCGCGGCCCCGCGAGATCCACTTGCGGTTGCCGTCGAGGTCGAAGCAGGCGGAGACGCCGGTGGTGAAGAATGCGCAGACATGCTTGCCGTCGCTCGTGGGCGTCTGCCCGGCGAAGCCGAAGACCGCCTGCGCCCAGTAACGCTCGTAGGCCTTCTTGTCGATGGCCAGCGTGGCGTCGTAGAGCTGTTTCGCGAGGTCCTTGCGCTTCTGCAGCGCACCGTCCGCGCCCTTGCCGCCGTTGTTGTTGAGCGCGGCCACGGCATCGGCGTTCGCTTTTTCCAACTGCGCGTACAACGGCGCGCACTTCTCGGCGAAGGCCGGGTTGGCCTTGCGGTCCTCTTCGCTCACGCCTTCAAACTCCGGGCAGGAGTGCAGCCACATGATTTTGCCGCTCTGCTTTTCCAGGCAGACGAGGTCGTGGGGTTCGACCGTGAGAAAGATCCGCGGGCCCACGATGATGGGGCTCGATACGGCGATGCCCGGCAGCCGCGCCGACCAGATGATGTTGCGCCCCTCGCCGTTCTTCTTGCGCTCCCAGATGGTGGGCGGTTGCGCGGCCGGATAACGGCCGGTGCCGTCGCCGCGAAAGCCGACAGGGCGGTCGGGCGAGGGCATGAACGCCGGATCGCCCATGGGCGCCTTGTCGCTGCCGCCGGTGCTGCCGGCCGCGGGCTTTGTTTCGCCAGAGGTCCCCGAGCCGGCAAGGCCGGAGCCGGCAATACCTGTTTTGGCGGGTTCGGCGGTGTTGCCCCGTGGCGCCAGCGTGAGCGCCGCCGTCGTCGCCGCCGTGGCCAGCACCACGCATGCCGTGATCTTCATCGCCGTTCCTCCCACGAGTGTAGCCGATTTTCCCACCGCCGCGGCTTTGGCCGCGCCGGCTCCTTTTGCAGCCGCCGTGCCTTTGGCCGTCGCAGCCGCTGCCGAACTCTTCGCCACGGCCGCGCCTTTTGCGGCCGCCTGCTGCTTGCCCAAAATCTGAAGTTGCTTCAAGCCGGCCAGCGCGAGTTTACCCAGCGCGGCCTTGAGCGCCGAGGGTGCCGCCACCGTGGCCTGTAAGCCCATAAAGCCGGCCAGGCAGGCCGCCGTCACGCCTTCGCCTCCGCCCAGTTTCGCGCGCAGTTCGGCGATCCCTTTTTCGATGCGCCGCGAGATTGTGGACTGGCTGGTGTTCAGCCGCTCGGCCACTTCGGCCTGATCGAGTCCCTGAAGATAGTGAAGAATCAGCGGCTCCTTGAGCTCGGCCGGCAGGGCTTCAAGCGCTTCATCGATGTATGGCGCGATGCCGTTCCAGGTCGGGTCCCAGCCGTCGAGCTGTGCCTCGGCGACGCGCTTCTCACGGCGGCGGCGGGCCTGAAGCGTCTGGCGCAGGGTAAGCGCGGAGTTGCGCGCGGTCTGATGCAGCCAGGCGGCCACGGAGGTCTTAACCGTGCTCGCATTCAGCGCCAGTTTGAGAAAGGAATCCTGTGCGGCCTCGAGGGCGTCGTCCGGATTCTGCAGCACGCGCAGCGAGGTCGCGTACACCAGCTTGCTGTACCGGCGCGTGAGCTCGGCAAAGGCGTCGGCGTCGCCTTGCCGGCCGTAGCGTTCAAGCAGCACGAGATCCTGTTCCATAGCTATAGGTTTACCCTATCCCTATGAATAAGGACAAAACCATCCCCACGCCTCATGCAAGCGGTGTTGAAATAGGTTTACAGGTTTAACTGCTGAGGGGAGCGTAAGGTAGAAGGAAGATCAAGAAACCCGCAAAAATAGCCCTGAATTTCTGTTCGCAAAAAGGCTCAATTACACACGTGAAGGCCGCGCGGGTAGCGTGCTTTACAGCAACGCTGCCCGCGCTTTATGCTTTAGCCGGGTCGCTTTTTGCCGCGCAGGAAGTCCGGCACGTCGAGCGGTTCGCCTTTCTTCTGGACGTTAAGCCCCGAGAGCGGGGTGATGCAACTCCAGGTGGCCGCGTCGTAGACATCGATGGGCGGGAGCTTCTGGTTCAGGACCGCATCGGCGAAATCTTCGAGTTCGAAGAAGTCGCCGCCGCCGTGGCCCGCGTTCTTGGCCTGCTCGCCGTGCTTCTTCCAGCGCGGATGCTCGTAACGGTCCGCGAAGTCCCAGAGGCTCTGCCATTCGGGGTGCTCCTTGCTGTGCGGAGTTGCGGAGCCTTTCCCAAGACCTTCGAGCCAGACCAGCGCGCTTTCCTTGTGATAGCGCGGCGAGATGTACGCGCCTTTCGTTCCCTGAAGAACGTAGTGGGTCATGTTGTGCGGGCGCGGGCTGGCGGAGTCCACGCGCAGCAGAATCACGCGGCCTTTCTCGGTCTCGATAAGCGTCGATGCCGAATCGGCCGCGCCGTCCCACGCCGCGGGCTGCGCGTCCGGATGATCCTTGCCCAGCAGCGTCTGCGCCCACTCGTGGCGCGCGGCCTCGCGCGTTACGAACGTCGTGGTGCTCTTGAAGCGGTCGCCGCGCGTGATGCCCAGCCACTGCGAGACCGGCCCCAACGAATGCGTGGGATAGCCGTTCGAGCGGCGGATCTGCGTGCCGCTCAGTTTGCCGCGCCAGGTACGCGTGCCGTCGGGGTTATACATGAGCGAGCGGCAGTCGTGGATGTAGGCGCCTTCGGCGTAGGTCGCATCGCCGAAGAGACCCTGCTCGGCCATGTGCTTGATCATCATGGCCTCGCGCGTGTAGCAGTAGTTCTCGGCCATCATGTAGGTCAGGCCCGTCTTCTCGACGGTCTCGACGAGCTCCCAGCATTCATCGAGCGTGCAGGCGGCGATCACTTCGCTGAGGACATGCTTGCCGGCCTTGAGCGCCTGGAGGGCCTGCGGCGCGTGGAGCTGCATCGGCGTCGCGACGAGCACCGCGTCGATCTCGGCGTCTTCGAGCAGCGTCTCGTATCTCGTCGTGGTCCGGATGCCGGGATGGCCCTGCTTCCAATGCGCGAGCACCTCTTCGCTCAAGTCGCAGACCGCGTCGAGCCGGATCTTGGACTCGAATGCTTTCAGCGCGTGGGTGAAGTTGCCGCCTCGGTTGCCGCCGACGACCGCGAGCCGGATGGGATGGGCCATTGCGAAGGTTCCTTGTTCTGACTACACGCTGCCCGGGAGCCGTCAGAGAGCCCGCAGGGCGTCGCGCGTCGCTTCCAGCGTGCGCGCGAGATCTTCTTCCGAATGCGCCGCGCCGATCGAGCCTTGCTTCGCGGCCATGGGGAAGTGGTAGACGCCGCGTTCCAGCAGGGCGCGGCGGAACTTCCGGTCGAGATCGAAATTGTGGCTCGCGGCGAGGTCGTGCCAGTCCACGGGCACGTGGTCGGAAAAGTAGGCGCAGAACGCCGATCCGATCCGGCTAACTTTGGCGCACACACCCTTCTCGGCAAACAGTCCTTCGAGGCCCTTCTGCAGTTTCGCACCCTTGGCTTCGAGTTGCCGGTAGACCTCGCCGTCGCTGCGGCGCAGTTTCTCAATGGTCGCAATCGCCGCGCTGGAGGTGAACGGATGCGCATTGTACGTGCCCGCGATCAGCACGCGCTTCTTGGCGTCGGGGTGGGCGAAGAGTTCCATCACGTCCCTGCGTCCGCCGATGACGCCGAGCGGGTAGCCGTTCGCGATGGCCTTGCCGAAGACCGAGAGGTCCGGCTTCACGCCGCAGAGACCTTGATAACCGCCCAAGGAGGCGCGGAAGCCGGTCTTCACTTCATCGAAGACGAAGAGCGCGCCGTACGCGTCGCAGAGCTTGCGCACGCCTTGCAGGTAGCCGGGCTGCGGCGGCACGATGCCGATGTTCTGGAGCGCGGGTTCGGTAAGCACGCACGCGATGGGGTAGCGGCGCAGGACGTATTCGACGGAATCCAGGTCGTTGAAGTTGACCAGATGCACGCGGCGCTGCGTGCCTTCGGGGATGCCCGCCGAGGACGGCACAAAGGCGTACTCGCCGGGCGAGACGCGCGGACCGGTGGCCGCGGCGTCGGGCATCACGGCACGGGCGACGTCGTTATGCCAGCCGTTGTAACCACCGAGCATAAGGATGATGTCTTCGCGGCCGGTGAAGGCGCGGCTCAAGCGGATCGCGTGCGCGGTGGCCTCGCTGCCAGTGTTGGTGATCTGGACGAGATCGAGCGACGGCACGCAGGCGCGGACGAGTTCGGCCAGGCGCACTTCCCAGGAGGTCGTGCCGCTGCCCATCAGGGAGAGGCCGTCGTCGAGGGCCTTGCGCACGGCGGCGTTCACGTCGGGATCGTTGTGCCCGAGAATGAAAGGCGCGAAGGCGGCGTGGTAGTCGATGAACTCGTGCCCGTCGGCGTCGTAGAGCTTGCTGCCCTGCGCGCGCACGAAGACCACTGGCGGATCGGTCTTGCGGTTCAGCGAGACGACTCCGCCCGCGATGTGCTTCGCGCTCTCGCGGCTCAGCGCTTCTGAACGTTCGAACTTGAGCGTGCCCATGCGCTTCTCCATTAGCCTTCCATGCGGGCGATCTCGCCCGCGATGGCGTCGAACATGCGTTCCAGGCAACCGCGGTCGAACGGCGTCTGCCAGACTTGGTAGAGGTCGAGCCCGTAGAGCCCGGCCGGCGGCAGGTATGCCATGCTGCCGTTCACGAGGTTCATCGCGACGACGGAGCGCTTTGGAAAACGCCGCCGGACTTCCGTCTGCAGCCACGAATACGATTCCATTGGCTGCCCGAAGAGATACGCGTCGCCGACGCGCCAGACCCAAAACGGCCCGCGTACGCGCGAACCGTCGCCCAGTCCCGTGCGAATCGTGCGCTTGCGCCGCAGGCGCTCGCTCAGCACGCGGTCCTTCGTCTCGGAAATCTGGCGGTCGATCTCCGCAAGCGCGGGATACTCGGGCTTGACCTCGAACTCGACTTCGCCCATTCGCGCAGTGAGTGTTCCCAGCGCGGTGCGCTGCTCTCGCGCCCACGTGGCCAGCGGCGCGCCGGATTCGACCACGCCGGAATAGGCGAGCCGCGCGCCCGGCGGGAGCATGCCTTCCAGCGCGGCGAGCGCCGCAAAACCGAGGCGCCGGCCGTGGGTATCGGCGATGGCCGTATCGCAGGTGTACTCTTCAGCGGGCGCAAGTTCGCCCGAGCAGCCTTGCAGGAAGATGCAGGGCGCGCTGGTTTGCGCTTCGACCGTCTCGCGCAGCGCGCCGACGTAATCCGGCGAGAGCAGCGTGTTCTGCCACGCGAGCGTGACGGGATGGCAGGCGTAATTGACGAGCGTCGCGAGGACGCGCCCTTCCGCGCCGGACACCCGGCCCACCAGCACCGTCGCGTCGGCGCTCTCGGCCGGATTGTAGCCGCAGACGACGCGCGGGCGTTCGGGATCGGGCAGGTCTCGGTTCTTCGCGAGGTCGCAGGCGCCAGTGGTCCAGGCGAGTTCCGCGGGCCGTGCCGTCTGGAGCGCTTCGCGCACGGCATCCACGGAAGCGCTGACGATCTGGCCGATGTAGCCTTCGATCAGGTGGCCGCCGGGCAACTCGCTGCATTCGAGGCTCGTCGAGGGCCCCGAGTGCGTGTGCGAGAGATTGAAGATCAGGCGCGCCGGGTCGAGTTCGAGCGCCTTCAGAATTGGGCCGCGCACGCTCCACTCGCTGGCCGTGCTGCGCCACCAGCCGAGGTCCGCGGCGATGAGCACCAGCGGCGCGCCGCCGGCGTTCTCCTGAAGCGTGAGCGCCGTCAGCGTCAGGGACTTGTGCCGGCCCGTCGCGACGTCGTGCTTGGCCGCGCCCCAGTTGCGGGAATAAATGCCGACGGGCGGATCGATCGCGCGGCGGGCGACGCCAATCTTTCCGGCGAAGGCGGCGTGCGCAATGGGCGACGGGGCAGGGGCGTGCGGCATCGTGCTCAGGCCTCCAAGGGAAACTTTTCGAACGGACCGGCCAGGCGTGCGGCGAAGCGCTCGGGCCATTCCAGCTTGCCGAGGACCGCGCGCCAGCGCTCGCGCTGGCTCTCGTGGTCGAGCGCGGGCCGGAAGCCCATTTCAAGATAGATGCGCAGCGCGGGGAGGCGGAAGTCGTCGGTATGGAGCACCGCGGCGGCGCGGCCTTCGGCCTTCATGCGGTGCAGCGCGGCGAGGCTGACCAGAAAGCCGAGTTTCTTGCCGCGATGCGCGGGATGCGTGCCGACCCAGTGCACGTATCCGCAGCGCGGGCCGTAGGCGGCGCGGAACCATGCCGAGGCCGTCGCGGCGGCTGCGCCGTTCCGTTCGACGATCAGCACGCGCTCGGCGCGGAACTCGGGATCGGCTTGCATGTCCTTATCGAAGTTCGTCGTGCCCGGCTTGCGGTCGAACGCCGCGTCCATCATCGCGTTCCACGCGGCCTGGTCGCCTTCGCGAAATGCGCGCAGCACGTAGCCTTCGGGCAGCTCGACCGGCGCCAGCGCCGCGAGGCTTTCCTTCAGCATCAGCAGTTGTGGGAGCTTTTCCGTCACGGCCATGCTATTTCTCCTCCGGCGAGTGGCCCGCCGTGACCAGCGAGAGGCCGCCGTCCATCAGCAACACGCTGCCCGTAACGTGCTTGAGCCGCGCGTCGCATAGGTGCGCGACCTCGCGCGCCACATCGTCGGGCTGAATGAGGTGGCCGACGGGCACGATCTCGCGGGCCTTCTCGCGTTTTCTCGGGTCGGCGTCGAAAAAGCGTCCGCTCAGGCCCGCGTCCACGTAACCCGGCGCGACCTCGTTGACGAGGATGTTGTGCGGCGCGAGTTCGAGCGCCATGCATTTCATCAGCATGCGCAGGCCGGCCTTGGCCGCGCAGTACGCGGGGATGTGCATGTGCGGCGCGTGCGCGGCCCAGCTTCCGACAAAGACCACGCGCCCCGGCTTCTTGAGTTCCAGCAGGCGCTTTGCGGCGGCTTGCGCCAGATAGAACGCGCCGTCGAGATTGATCCGGAGTTCGCGCGTCCACTGTTCGGGCTTGACCGTTCTGAAATCGGCGAGCGTGACGATGGCCGCGTTTGGCACGATCAGCGCCGGCGCGCCGAGCGCTTGCTCGACCGCGCGCACCCAGGCCTCAACTGCGCCGGCATCGGACACGTCCACTTTGTCGTAGCGGACCTTCACTTCGCGCGCTTCGAGTTCGCGCAGAAACGAGCCTACCTCGGAGGGTTCGCGCAGATCGCCCAGCGCCACGTCGGCGCCCAGTCGCGCCAATTCGCGCGCGATGGCGCGGCCGATATCGCCCATCCCACCGCTTACGATCGCTACCTGTCCATTGAGCATAACGGTCTCCTTTTAAGATAGGTCATAGCGCCTGCGCCTTCCCCGGTGCAGCCATAAATGTTGCATTCGCACTAGCCTTCGCGCCCGCCGCTTTGATCGCCGCATCCGGCAATTTATGCAGCGGCGTATAACTGGGGTGGTGCGACTCTTTATAGGGATTGTTCGTGGCCTTGTTGTAGCAACAGATCAGCGACCAGCGCGGGTTGGGACTCGTGTTCGGCCCCGAACAGTGCAGCGTGTTGCCGTGAAAGATCACCGCGTCGCCGGGCTCACACTCGCAATATACGAGTTCCAGGCGCTGCATCGCGGCCTGGACGCGCTCGGGGTCGGCGCCGGTCTGGTCGCCGAATTTGCCGTGCTCGATGCGGCCCATCTTGTGCGAACCTTTGAGCATCTGTATGCAACCGTTCTCCTTATTGGCGCGATCCACGGCGATGAGACAGCTCGCGAGGTCGGGGTAGAGGCAGCCGTTCGAGTACCAGTAGCCGTAGTCCTGGTGCCACTCCCACGCGCCGCCGACCTTGGGTTCCTTGAGCATCATCTTCGAATGATAGTGGTAGACTTCGCCGCCGAGGAGTTGCTCCAGCGAGTTTACGACGCGTTCGCCGCGCGCGATTGCGCCGTAGATATCGTCGCCCGGATGGTTCCAGAGCGAGAGCTTGCTCTGCCGGCCCGCCGCGTCTTTCAAACCGATGCCGTGGTCGAGCATGTTGTGGTCGGCCTTGGCGATGCGCAGCAGCAGCGCCATCTCTTCGTCGTCGAAGAACTTTCGGACGATGAGAAAGCCGTCCTCGTGGAACTGCCGTATCTGTTCGTCGCTCAACGGTCCTGCGCTCATGCGCTTCTCCAATTTCGATTACCAGTCCGTCACGGAGCCATCGGGACAGAAGGTCCGCTGCAGGAGTTCCTGCTGGAACGGATGCTTCTTCACTTCGGCTTCGTTGATCTCGATGCCAAGCCCCGGCTTCGACGACGGCCGGACGACGCGGCCTTTCAAGTCCACGGTGAAGCCTTCCTTCACCACGTCCTTGCGCCACGGGACGTCGCTGTGCACGGTCTCGCAGATGACGTACGACGGCGTCGCGAAGCCGAGCTCCAGCGACGCGGCGGTGCTCACCGGTCCCTGCGGATTGTGCGGCGCGAGCGCGATGCGGTACGCCTCGGCCATCGCCGCGATCCGCCGCGCCTCGCTCAGGCCGCCACAGTGCGTGATGTCGGGCTGCGCGACGCTGCACGCGCGCTTCTCGAAGAGTTCGCGGAACGTGTGCTGCGAGATCAGGAGCTCGCCGGTCGCGATGGGCGTGCTCACGGCGCGCTGGATCAGCGCGATGTCGTCGATCGTCTCGGGCCAGCAGGGCTCTTCGAAGAAGTACAGCCCGTACGGTTCCAGCGCTTTGGCGAACTGCATGCCCATCCGCGGGCTGGGGCGCGCGTGGCAATCGACCATGATGTCGATGCCGTCGCCGACGGCCTCGCGCATCGCGCGCACGCAGGCTTCGGCGTAGCGGATGGGCTTGAGGCCCTCGAGCGGCATCGTCTCGGGCACGGCCATGGACTTGAACGCGGTGAAGCCTTCCTCGACGGCCTTGCGCGCGAGTTCCGCGAAGCGTTTCGCGTCGCCAGGCTTGGTCTCGTAGAAGTCCTCCATCTTGCCGCCGCCCAGGTGGCAGTAGGTGCGGACGTAATCGCGCACGGGCCCGCCCCAGAGCTTGTGGCACGGCACGCCGTGGACCTTGCCGACGATATCCCAAAGCGCTAGGTCGATCCCGCTGATGGCGGTGCCGCGCACGATGCCGTTCCCGTGCCAGAAGTGCTGGCGGTACATGATCTGCCAGAGGTGTTCGACGCGCGTGGGGTCCTCGCCGATCAGGAGCTGCGAGAGGTCCTCGATGCTGCCGACGACGCCGCGCGTGTGCCATTCGAGCGTGGCCTCGCCCCAGCCGTAAAGTCCTTGCTGGTCGGTATGAACCTTGACGAAGACCCAGTTGCGCATCCGAGCGTTGCAGACGAGCGTCTCGATTTTGGTGATCTTCATGCGGCGTCCTCGTTGGGGTCGAGCAGCGGCCAATCGGTGGGTTCGGCGCCGAAATCCGGCACTTCCAGCAGCTCGCCGCCGCGCATGGCCGATTCGTGCGCGGTAAGGCCCGGCACGAGATACCGCGCGGCCTGCCAGACGTTGACCGGGGGTAATTTGTTCTGCGCGCTCGCCCGAAGGAAGTCGTCCACCAGGAACTGGTGCGAGCCGTTGTGGCCGTTGTGCAAGCCGCGGAACTCTTTGGGCAAGCGTTGGACCGGATGCACGCGGCTGACGCCGAGGTGCGTGCCGTCGTTCGCGGTGACCTTGGTCATGAGGCCGTCGTCCGCAACCGGCGCCGAACCGCAGCGCAGCATCTCGTCGAGACGCTCGGTTTGCGCGGCCTGCTTCGTGACCCACACCGAACCGGCCGCGTTGCTCTCGAAGCTGCCTTCGGTGCCGAAGAGCGTCATGCGCACGGTGCCGGGATGGCCGACGCGGCGGAATTCGTTGATGCGGAAGACGCTCCCGTCGGACATCTTGAGCAGCGCGCTCTCGTTGCTGAAGCGGTTCTTCCACGGATTGTCGTCGCGGTAGATGTCGCGGTCCTCGGGCTTGCTGTCCGCGACGCCGAAGCAGGAGACGTGCGTGGCGCGCGCGCGCGTGACCGAGACGGCCATGCCGACCGAGTGCGTGGGGTAGTGCATGGGCGGATCGCCGGCCAGCGCGCGCCAGTTCTTGCCGCGCCGCCAGGCGTAGACGTCGTACAGGCCGTGGTCCCAGTCATGGTAGTACTCGGCCTCGCCGTAGACGACGCGGCCGAAGGCGCCCTTGCGAAAGCGGTCGCGGCAGTAGAGCGCCTCGGGATAGTAGTAGCTCGTCTCGCCCATCATGTAGACCTTGCGCGACTCGCGCGATGCTGCGACCAGCGCGCGCATCTCGTCCAGCGTCACCGCGGCCGGCACGGCGGAGTACACGTGCTTGCCCGCGCGCAGCGCCTGTACCGCTTGCGGCGCGTGCATCCAGTGCTGGGTAATGAGCGCCACGGCGTCGATATCGCGCGTCAGGACCTCGTCGAGCGACGGGCTGGTGGACTTGACGCCGAACTCTCGCGACGCCGCGTCCAACTTCTGGGCGTTCAGGTCGCAAAGCGTGAGTTCGTCCACGAGCGGATGAGCTTTGAAGAGGGGAATGAAGCAGCGCGCGAAGGCGCCCACTCCAACCACGGCGACACGAAGACCCATGACCGCAACTCCTTGTTCGGCCGCGCAAGAACGCCGGGCATCGAGAGGCTCAACTTCTTGAAGGAATGTACCCTCTCGGATGCCCGAGTGCAGCAGTCGCTAATCGGGATTTCTTGCACTTTTCCGAGATCGGTTTTGCGTATAGCCTATGCACCATGCTGCCTCTGGTCCACCAGGTCGCGCACCACCGGGGAATCTCGCCCAACAAGCCGGGCGAGTTCCACGAGTGTTACCACGACCAGCATGTCGTCGGCTTCAAGCCCATTGGCTCGGGCTGGTACCAGTCGGGCAACGAGTTGCGGGAGGTGCGCGCGCCCTTCATGGGCATGCTGCCCAAAGGGGAACTCGACCGCAACGGCATCGTCGGTCCGTACGAGATGTACTGGGTCAAATTCGAGTGGGACGCTGTGAAGCGCCAGCCCGGGGACCGGACCGTCGGCGTCGATCTGCACGGCATGCAGCTCCGCCGCAGCCATTGGCGCGCGTTGAGCAACGCGGAGGCGCGGCTGGTAACTGCACTTTTCCAAGACCTCCTAACCGTCGCCCGCCGGCCGGACTTGTCCTCGCGGCTGCGCGCCGGCGCGCTCGTGGTGGACCTGATCGCCTTCTGGACCGACGTCCCGGCTGCGGAAGGCGGGCGCGAGCGTTCGGTGCGCATCTACCGCAACCTGATCGAGCAGTACGCCGACGCCCCGGAAGTCTCTCTGGCCGAGATTGCGGAACGCGTCGGCATGAGCGCCGACCACCTCGGCGTGCTCTTCCAGAAAGACATGGGCATGACGCCCGTCGAGTATCGCACGCGCATGCGCCTGCTGCGCGCCCGCGAACTCCTGGTTTCCACCGCGCGGCCGGTGCGCGAGATCGCCCGCGAAGTCGGCTTTCCCAACGCGAGTCACTTCACGCGGCTCTTCCGCGCCGCCTTCGGCCAGAGCCCCCGCGACTACGCCCGCACGCAGGCCTACGTCTTTGCCGAGCGCTCGCTGTCCACGGAAAACGCCTGAGCCTGCGTTCACACGGCCATGTAGGTTACGGCCAAGCCGCGCCGCCGGTCCGGCGTCGTGTTCTTCGAACTCGCGTGAAGCGTGAGCGGGTGATGGAAGCTTGCGCAGCCTGCGCGCACCGGCACGTAGACTTGCGTGTCCTCGCTCACCTCGTCGGTCTCCAGCAGGCTGCACGGCGCGCCTTCAAACTGCTTGGGCGTGAATTTCATCTGCCCGCGACGGTGGCTGCCGGGAAGCATGCGCATGCAGCCGTTGAACGGCGTGGCGTCGTCCACCGCGATCCAGCAGGTCATGCGGCGCTCCTGGCCCCAATAAGAAGTGTCCTGGTGCCAAGGCACCTCCCCGCCGTGGCGCGCATTCTTCATGACCACCTGGTCGGCCCAATAGCTGACCGGGCTTTCGAGCAGCGTTTCCAGAACGTCCCGAATGAGCGGCTTGTGGCAGATCTCGAGGAAGACCTCGTCGTGCTTGGCTAATCCGAGGAGCTGCCAGACCGCGTCGCCGCGGAACGTGCCGTCGGGTTGTTCCCACGTCATGCCTTGATGGATGCGGATGCATTCGCGCGGCGCCTTGACCTTGCCCGCGCAGATTTCGTCCATGCGGCGTCCCAGCGCTTCAAGTTCGCGCGCATCCAGTACGCGCCCGAAGTTGATGAAGCCGTCGATGTCGAAGCGCTGCTTCCATTCCGTGACGGTAGCGGCCTGAGTCGTCATGCGCGGGTCTCCTGAGATTCGCCTCGTTACACCGCCTGCATCTCGCGGACTTCCGGTTTCCATTTACCGCGGTACGCGGCGACGAACGGCTCGAAGAACGCGCGCGTGCGGGCATTCAGCGGCGCTAGATGCCCCGGCCGCAGGAACCACGGCTGGTCGGAAAAGTAATCGAAGAAGGGCGCCGAAGTTTTCGTGTAGGTGAACATCAGCGTGCGGCGCAGCTTGTCGGTGTGGTAGCGCCCGCGGTGCAGGCCGTTGGCGTTGAAGATCGCCGCGTCGCCGGGCTGGAGCGGGATGCGCAGCGCGCCGGGCATCTCGTTCGAGCGGCTGTGCGCGAAGTTGTCGGCGCGGCGGATGTGGTGTTCTTCAGGCGTATCCAGGCGCAGGTGCGAGCGCGGCACGTACTCGACATCGGCCGACGGCACGAGCGCGATCTGCATCTGGATGCCGCCCGCGCTCTCTTGGAACGCTTTCTCGAGCTTTGCGCGTTCGTCGTCTTCGCTCTTGGCGGCGAACTGCGTGTCGCGGTGCCAATTGCCGTCCTGGCCGGTCTTCGTGGGGTTGAACCAGTAGGTCGTGCAGCGGAAGAGCGGCATCTCGCCGAGGATCGCGCGACAGAGACCGAGCACCAGTTCGTCGGCGACGGCGTCCATCAATTCAGTGAAGTGTTTTTCGGGCCTGTCGAGAAAGTAATCGGCGTGGTTCAAGTGGCGCATGCTGGTCGCATCCGGATTGTCGCTGGGCTTGCCGGTCTGCGCATCGCGCTTGATCCACTGCGCGTGGATATCGTCGGAGAGCGCGAGCAGCCGTTGGACGCGCTCGGGTTCGAAGATGCCCGGCACGACCAAGTAGCCTTCCTGCTCCCACTGTTCCCGCCAGACGCCCACCATGGCACGCTCCTTTTAGGATTCCTTCTGCGTTGGTGTATGAATACCGCGTGCGGGCAGACGAAGGAATGGACGCGGTTCGCGAAGGGATGCCTGTTTGAAGGATGTGAATAGGGAGGCGGTTTTCGTGCGCAGCTACTATGGGCGGGCACGGCGGCCTGTTCCACCGGCAAAGGGGCTGGCCCACCATGCGGGGTAGGGCGTCCGCCTGGACGCGCTTAGCGTTGGAATGGACTTTTTAACGATGCCCGGTAGGCGCTGGGGGACATCCCGGTCTTGCGCCGGAAGGCCCGGCTGAAGTGAAACGGATCGGCGAAGCCGACGGCGCGCGCGACCTCTTCGACCGAGGCGTCGCCGGCGGCGAGCATCGAGCGGGCGAGCTCGATGCGGCGGTCGCGCAGGTAGGCCATGGGCGACTGGCCGGTCTCCTTGCGGAAGAGCGTCGCGAAATAGACGGAGCTGAGGTGCGCGACCTTGGCGAGCTGCGCGAGTTCCAGCGGCTCGGCGATGCGCTTGTCGATCCATTCGAGCACCGCCGTGACGCGCGCGGCTTCGCCCGGCCGGGCCGCGAACGTCCCGGCCTTGCAATCCGCCGGGAGGTCTTCCGCGAGGCGCAAGGCTTCGGCCAGCAGCCGCAGCGCCAGGCCGCGCGCGCCGAGCCGCGCCGCCGCGGACGGATCGTGAAACTCGCCGACCAGTTCGGTAAAGCGCGTAACGAACCCGCGCCTAGCGGCGGGAGGCAGGCGCAGGCGCTGCGGCAGCGCGATGCGGCGCAGCGGATCGGCTCCCGCGCGCACGCGCAGCATGAACCCGGTGGAGAGCACCGTCACCGGGCGCTGCGGATCGTGTCCCGCGGCCACGCGCATGCCCGCGCGCGTGAAGAAGAGGTCGCCGGCCTGGGCGTCCAGGCGCCGGCCATCGTGTTCGACCCAGCCGCAGCCCTTCCAGATGTAGAAGAGCCCGTCGCGTTCCACCACCTCCGTGTCGATCTTCCAGGCGGGCGGGCAGGGAAAGAGGTCCGCGAAGCGCAGCTCGATGCTTACGGTCTCCCACGGGTCGGGCGCGGCGACGGGTTTGGCGGGCATGGCGCGGATGCTAACGGATGCAGTCCGCAGCGGAAGTGAAAGGAACGATGGACGGATGATTCTGGGCTTCGGACTCGATTGAGCCTTCGGCACCGAAGCGTTTCAGGCCGTCAGCGTGAACCATTCGCGTTCCGACGCCGCTTCGTTGACTTGGTAGGCCTTCTCGAGCCGGTTGACGGTCTGCGCGAAGCAGCGCCGCGCGTTGGGGCGGTTCGCACTGCCGCTGAAGCGGCTGACCGCGTCGAGCTTGACGTGGAGCTCCGAGACGCACGCGGGTTTGACCATGTAGTCGTACGCTCCGGCTTCCAGCGCCAAGTTGCGGACCAGCTTGTCGTCCCAGCCGCTCAGGAAGATCACCGGAATCTTCGTCGTCTCAGGGTCGAGTTGCAGGGCGTTGCAGAGCCGCAGGCCGTCCATCTCGGGCATCTCGACATCCAGCAGGATCAGACCCACGCCCTGCCGCGCCATCTCCAGGCCTTCCCGGCCATTGGAGGCCTGCATCACGGGGTAGCCCTCATCCTCGATCAGGCTCGCCAGGATCTCGCGGATGTCCTTGTCGTCGTCTACGATCAGTACGGCGGGCTTCAAAAAGGTGTGCATGGCCGGTTCTCCCCTGTTCTTGGGAGCCCTCTAAAGCCAATGTCATGCCAGAATCTGAAACAACACAACTCCCTTAATCAATGAGGTTACCGTATCTCCTGCTGTCCGGGATTCGGGATGGATAAAGCACTTGGCCGCGGGATAGGACGAAAAAAACGTCAGGGTTTGCTGGCGGGTTCGATCCAGACGGCGATGTCGCGGTGGAAGGCGGGGCACTTCAGATCGATGCCTTTCGGGGGGCCATCCTTTTCGGCTTCGACCGTGAGCACCTGCCGGCCGAGCTTCTCGCCATTCCACGTATCGAGCCATTGGAGCGCATATTCGCCCGGGGCCAGCGCCGGAAGGTGGATTTCGAGTTCCTTGATCTCCGGCGGCGCGGGTTCGTTTTTCTCCAGCTTGCGCGACCACGTGGACCGGCGGTCCTGAATCCAGACGCACAGCCCGCTCTTGCCGGCCCGCCCCAGCACGCGCACGCCGGAACCTTTGGCGGCCTCGGCGTCGTTGTTCAGCGCGCGCAGATTGCCGGGGCCGTCGCGTGTGGCGAGCCGCCCCAGCGCCTCGGCAAACGCGGCCGGGCCCTTGTAACAGCCCCAAAGGCGCAGCTTCTCAATGTGGCGGTCCCACCACCAGTTCATCGGCGCGGCGGCCATGCCAGAGGCCAGCGCTGCGAAGGAAGCGTTGTGCAGCAGAAGGCCCTCGGTGTCGCGCGCGTTGCGATCGGCCGCGGCGGCCTCGGCGCCGGCCTTCGCGAGTTCCTGGTCGTGGAGCGCGACGTACCCGAACTCGCCCAGAAAATACGGCTTATGCGGCCGGCCGGGTTCGCGCGAGGCCGCCGCCCAGGCCGCGATCTGCGCGGCCTCGTCGAAGGCCAGGTCGTCGCGGGCGTCGGCGGCCTCGGGGATGTAGGCGTGCTCCTGGATCGCGTCCAGATCGGCGAGTTTCTGCAGCCCCATCCAGGCGTACTCGGGCGGGAGCGCCACCGTCAGCATCACCGGGTGCTGCACGCCGTCCATGGCCTTCAGGTGCTGGGCGAGCAGCGCGGCCCAGGCGAGCACGTCGCGGCGGGCGGCGCGCGCGGTGTCGGCCTCCAGCACCGGCATGCGCGGGTCGTCGGGCTCGGACTTCAGCGAGAGCCAGGCCTCGTCGGCTTCGTTCATGAGCTCCCAGCTCCAGAGCGACCGGTACGCGCCGTAGCGCGCGGCGAGATACGTCAACCGCCGCTTGAAGAGCTTGATCGCCGCCGCGTTGCGGAAGAACTCCGCGGGCGCCGCCAGCGGGCCGCCGAGTTCGCGGAAGTACGGGTGCGTGGCGCTGTTCACCTTAATATCGTGCGCGTTCTCGGCGACGAAGATGAGGCCGATGTCCCGCGCCTGCGCGGCCAGGAAGATGCCGTCCAGCGCCTCGGCGGCGTCGCTGGAGAACTCGCCCGCATGCGGGCCTTCGAAGGGCATGCCCCACGACGAGAGCCAGATGCGGGCCGCGTTGCCGCCGTTGCGCGCGAGTTCGCGGAAGCGTTGGCGGTACGACTCGGCGGCGCCCGGCTTGGACGGCCAGGCGAGATTCGGGCCTACGGGAAAGACGACCGAACCGTCGTCATAGCGAAACGCGCGGTCGCCCGCTTTGGCGCGCAGGAAGCCGCGGCTCGCCGCGGGCCCCGCGCGGAACGGCACGGCCTCGCCGCGGATCACGCCGCCTGGCGAGATCGCCGCGATGCGCACCGCGTACGTTCCGGGAAACGGCGGCGCGAAACGGAAGCGGAACTCGCCTTCCGCCGGCGCGTGCGACGGGCCTTCCCGGTAGAAGCACGGGACCTGGAGCATGCGCGGCGGCAGGTTCTCGTCCGCCGCCGCGTTCTCGTCTTCGGGAAAGGCGATCTCGGCGAAGACCAGCAGTTCGTCGTAGCCGTAGGGGTCCGCGCCGCCGGCATAGACCCGGAAGTGGCCCTCCAGAAAGTCCCATGCGGGAACCTGCTCGCGGTCCAGGCTCACGGGCGAGACTCCGGCTTCCAGGCCATCGCGCTCGTCGCCTAGGAAGAACTCGAAGGTTCCGGGCTTGAGCGGTTCGCGCGGGTCCGGCAGGAGCTTCTGGCGCAGCAGCAAGGACGCCGCGCCTTTGGTGAGCGACCAGCGGGCAGGACCCGAGCGCGCGATCTCCACGCGCGGCCGGCCGGGCAAAGAAAAGGAAAGGCGCGTGGCCCGGAACGCGGGTGCGCCGGGTTCGGGGAGCTTGCCCGCCCAAGTACGGGCCTCGACGGTGCCCGAGGTATCAATTGCGCTGAGTTCGGGCCAGCCTTTTTCTTTCTCTTTGCCGGGGTCCGGGAAGAGTTCGGTGGCCAGTTCGAGTTCGCGCGCCGGATTCTTCTGGGCCGCGTCGCCGGCCTCGGCCAGTTCGGGGCTCACGAGCACGCGCGCGCCCGCCGGCACGCGGCGCACTTGCAGCAGCAGGGAGATCAGCTTTCCGGGATCGGCGGAGGGGAAATCGGCCTGCTTAGGCGTCCGGCTGTTCTTTTCAAGCGGCTTGGCATCCGTCCACTTGATGCCGGCGGGAAGCACCGGTCCCGCTTCCGCCTGCACCGGCCGGATCTGCGCCGCGGCCAGCAGCACGCCTTTGCGGCTGAGGACCACGCGGGCGCCGTCGTCGAGCAGGCGGACATCCAGCGGCGCGTCGTCCTGCGGCGGTTCTTCCGCCCGTGCCGGGAGCGCGGCCAGCGCCGACACGAGCACGATGGCCGCGGTCAGCACGGCACGAGCGGCAGGCAATGGAGCAGGAGGAGAGGCCATGCTGCAGACGATCATGCGGGATGAGGGAATTCCGGGCAAGGACTACTTCTTGGGCGCCTTCTTGGTCTCTGGGGGCTTCAGGCGCGGGATGACGATCTGCACCGAGTCTTCGGGTCCATGGGTCGTCTTGACGGCAATGGTGTCCTCGGGGCCCTTCTCGATGCTGAAGTTTTTCCCGTCGGCGTCCTTCATGGTCCGGTCGCCTTCCAGGCGCTTGATGTTCGCGTGGACATCGGGGCTCACGACCTTGCGCATCTCCTTCTCTTTTTCCGCCGTCTTGAGCTCATTCTGATAATCGTCTTCCACGAACTTGGAGAGCCGCTCCCAGAATTGTTCCGGCGTCGGCGCGTCCTCCATGGAATAGGGCGGCATGCGGGGGCTGTACAGCTTCTCGTAGCGGACCAGCCGGTCATGGGTCTCGCGTTGCGCGATCTTGGGGTCCACGGTCTTGTGATTGGCGATGAAGAACAGGGTCCCGCCTACCAGGGCTGCGAGCGCCACCGCACCGGCGATGCCCAGCTTGACCTTCAGGCCCCAGCGGCTGCTGGTGCCGTCGTTGAGGACCGCCTTGTTGACGGCCACTTTGCCGCCGGCCCGGCGCTTCTCTTCCTCGCGCTGCGCCTGCTTCTCGGCGCGCTCGGCGGCCTTGTCGAGGCCCTTCACCATGTCGGAGATCTTGACGTCCGAGAGCCCCAGCGCTTTGCGGTTGGCCGCGATCTGGTCTGCGCCCACCGCTTTGATCTTGGTGGAGGTCCGCGCCGCGGCCGGCATGCGGGAGGTGCTCGATTCGGAAGAAGTGGGCCGCTTGAACGCGCCCGTCGGCGGAACTACGTTCGTCTGGCTGGCTCGCGCAGGCGCGGGACCAGCGCTTTTTACGGCCGGAATCCCGCCGCTCTTATAGGCCGGAATCACACCGCTATTCATCGCCGGACTCACCCCGCTCCTCGTCGCGGGACTAACGCTCGTGCGCGTGGCCGGCGGCGTATGCGCGGTGGAGGAGGGGCTGCGCTTGATGGCCTGCGTCGGGGGCGGCGTCTGGGTCGAAGCCGGGGCCGCGCCCTGTGCCGCCTGAGCCGCAGGCCCCGTTGGTCTGGGAGCACCCACCGGCGCCGCTGGTTTTCCAATTGGAGCACCGGGCCTACGCGGCGGATTGGGCTGGGCAGGGGTGGCCATTGAACGGAGCACTCCGCGACCGAAACGGCGTTTGCATGGAGGCTTACTTCTAAAACTAAAAGTATACTCTTAGCCTACACCAACGTCACCAAATTAATTGACTTGGGCTGAAATTCCATAACTTTAAGCTACATAGTGCAAAGGAATTATGAAAGAATCATCCCCAAAAGAACAGGGACGGCGCGCGCCGTCCCTTGGGACAAACCCTGTACGGGAAAACTCTTTAAGCCGACTTCAGAACCTTTCTGTGAGCCCGAGCCGCCCGGGGCTTGCCGCGAGTGGCTTCCCGGACCGGCGAAGACTGGAACTTGAGCGCGTTCTCCGCCACGGATGCCGTTAAGGTTCCGCGGGCGTTGAGCTTGCTGGTCACGATGGCATCGGCGAGCGGCGCTTCGAGGTGCCGTTGCACGCAGCGGCGCATCTCGCGCGCTCCGAACTCGTCCGAGAAGCCCTTGGACAGCAGCCAGTCCTTGGCTTCCGCGGTCAGGTCGAGATGGAACCCCTGGCGCTGGGTGCGTTCGGCGAGCTTACCGACGAACTTATCGAGGATCAGCGTGGCTTCGGGCTTGCCCAGGCCGCGGAAGCAGATCATCTCGTCGATGCGGTTGAGGAACTCGGGCCTGAACTTCTTGCGCAGCGCTTCCTGAGAGGCGGACTTGCGCTCGTCGTGGCCGAGCGCCTTGCGGTCGACCATCCCGAAGCCCAGGCGGCGCTGGAGCGCTTCGGCCTCGCCCGCGCCTATGTTGCTGGTCAGGATCAGGATCGATTCGGTGAAGTCGATCTTCACGCCCTTGGCGTCGGTGACGAAGCCTTCGTCCATGATCTGCAGGAGCAGGTTGTGGACCTTCTCGTCGGCCTTCTCGATCTCGTCGAAGAGCACGACCGTGGCGTTCGCTTCGCTCATGACGCTGGTCAGGTAGCCGCCCTGTTCGTGGCCCACGTAGCCGGGGGGCGCGCCGATGAGCTTGGCGTATTCGTGCGGGAGGCTGTATTCGGAGCAGTCGATGCGGACGAGGGCCTTGCGGTCGCCGTGGGAGAGTTCCTCGGCCAGCGCCTTCGCCAGTTCTGTCTTGCCCACGCCCGTCTGGCCCAGGAAGAGGAAGACGCCGACCGGCCGTTCGGTATCGCGCAGGCCCGACTGCGCCCGCGTGACCGCCGCCGCCACCGCGTCCACGGCCTCGTCCTGCCCGATCACCTTGCTGCGCAGCGCGGACGCCAGGTCCGCGGGATCCAGCCTCCGGCCAGAGTACGCCGGTTCGGCCGCGGGTGCTTCTTCCGTCTCGGCTTCGGGCCGGGGTTCTTCGGGCACGGGCAGCGTGACGCGGTGAATATCGAGTTCGGGGTTCAGGCCCACGCACATCTCGAAGAGGACCTCGCGCAGCGCCTCGCGGTTCTCGCCGCCCGTCTCGAGCGCCGTCTTGGCCGGCGCGGGAAGCTGCGCGACACAGGTCTCGAGGACCATGTTCACGTACGAACGCCGGTCGGTGATGCGGGTTTCATGGAGCACGTGGAGGAGCGCGTCGCGGGAGTAGATGCGGAACTTCACGAACGCATCCAGTCCGTCCACGTACTTCATCACCATGCTGGGTTCAAGGCGTATCATTGTTTAGCTTCCTTATATCCTTCGCTGGTGCAGCATGCGCCAGCTCTGCATGCCTTAAGAGCACAGACCATGCCACACCGGGCATTCCGTTTTCTACATTCTCGGACTGACCTATAATCTATTGGAATACTTTGCGTTAACGGAACGATTCAGCTTAGAGATAACTCTCATGGGCGTTTATTCTGTATATCCTATATTGAGTTTCCGCACGTGTGCGCTAAGGCGTCGCGCGGTCGCGCAGGGGATGGACGCTGCCTGCTACGCCTCGGCGTTTTCTGCGCCGCGCATATTATTTCTCTGTAGCGGCGCGCGCATGGTGGCGCGTCGCAGAATGCGAAAGCGCAGACTGGAAAAACTGGGAAGCTTGACTCGAATTCTCCAAGCAATAACGCTACGTTGTCGTTGTAAATATTTCCCTTGCGGCAAAGCTTGCGGAGATGCGTGATGCCCGGCCGTGCGATCCACCTGGTGGTCTCGAAGGCGGAAGGCTGCCCCATCCTGAAGGAAGGGGACTGCTGGGTCATCTCCAATCCCGAGGTCGGCGTGCTCGGCGACGCCCGCGTCTGCGCGCACGCGATCTGTTCCTTCTTTCCGCATCTCAAGAATCTGCTCCAGGTCACGCCCAAGGATATGGCCCTGCCGCCGATGCTGCTGCGCTGCCAGGGTGAAGGCTGCGCCACGATCTTCCGCATTGAAACCGCGGCTCCCGCGAGTGCTCAGGGCAGGCCGCCCATCCTAGCGGGAAGCGCCGCAGCGCCCGTGCCGGTTACCGCGCCTGCGACCGCGGTGGCCATCGGCGCGTCGCTGCCGCCGGCCGTTTACGCCTCCAAGACGGACGTCGGCGCCACGCGCCGCCTGGAACGCGGCGCCCTGGCCGCGGGCAACAAGCTGAAAGAGCAGGGCACCTTCCTCTCGCGCATCCCACCGCACGCGGCGGTCAAAGTGATCGGCACGGCGAAGAAGGTCGTCTACAAGAACGGCCAGTTGATCCTCGACGAGGGCGTGCGCGGCGATGCGCTGTACATCGTCGGCGACGGCAAGGTGGAGGTCGTCAAGCGTTCGCCGAAGGACGGGTCCGAGACGATCCTGGCCGTACTGAGTGACGGCGAGTGTTTCGGCGAGATGTCGCTGCTCACCGGCGAGGCGACCTCCGCGGCTATCCGCGCCCGGGGCGAGGCCGCGATCTTCGTGCTCGGACGCAAACAGCTCGATCAACTGCTCGTCGAGGTGCCCGCGCTCAACCGCGTCTTCTCGCAACTGCTCGCCGCGCGCCTGCGCACGGTGAATACGACGCTCGAGAGCGAGCTCGGCCGCGGTATCCTTGGCAAGCTCTCCATGATCTCCATGATCGACCTCGTGCAGACCCTCAACGCCAGCCGCCGCACCGGCACGCTCGTGGTTACCGGCCAGCAAGGCGAGGCCCAGATTCTCTTCAAGAACGGGCAAGTCTCGGGAGCTTTGCTGGGCCGGATGCGGGGCGAGGAAGCCTTCTATACGGCCGCCGCCTGGCCGGAGGGCGACTTCTGCTTCGAGCAGGACCGCACGGACATGGCCGCCGACGCTTCTATTCAGAAGGAAACGATGGGCCTCCTTATGGAGACCATGCGCCGGATGGACGAAGCAAAGAAGTGATGCGAACGTTGGATCCAGGGAACGACGTTCTGGTTTGCAGTTCACTGAATACTGAATACTGACCCCTGCTGTTAGTCGCCCACGTACTTCCAGCGTCCGCCCACGTTCTGCATGCGCAGCGTCTTCTCGGCGCCGTCCTTGTCGTAGGTAATCTGCGCCAGGCCGGCCATCGCGATCTTCTGCGCCTTGGTCACGTTCGCGCCCTTGTAGTTGCTGAAGTTCTTCAGGAACTGCGCACGGTCTTCCTTCTTCTTCAGGTCCAGTGTGGCGAGGTGCTTCGGCACTTCGGAGAGGAACGCCTTGACGACCTCCGCGTCCTCCGCGCCGATGGCCTCGAAGAAGTATTGGCACGCCTTGCCCGGATCGGCCAGGTCGTCGTCCGTGTACTTGCTCAGCGGATCCTTGGGATCGGCCTTCTTCTCTTCTTTCTTCTCGGCGGTCTTCTCTTCCTTCTTCTCCGCGGCAATCCCGCCGCACGCAACACCGCAGGCCAGCACCGCCAAAAGCGCGTAGCGAATCATGTCCGATTCTCCTTAGTCTGATGCGGCGTGCCGCCGCTCATCGAATCCAAATCTTAAGCGTTGTTTCCCAAACCTATGCCGCCGTCCACGGGTACCACCGCGCCAGTGATCCAGCTCGCCTGCGGTCCGCAGAGGAAGACGGCCATCGCGGCGATGTCTTCAGGCGTGCCGACGCGGCCGAGCGGGTGCGCTTCCGCGAACGAATGCATCGCCTTCTTCACAGCGGCCTTCGGCATCATGGTGTCGAAGATGGGCGTATCGACCACGCCCGGGCAGATCGCGTTCACGCGGATGCGCTCGCCGCCGTAGTCCAGCGCCATGCAGCGGGTCAGGTGGTCGAGGCCGGCCTTGGTGGCCGAGTACACCGCGAAGTTCTTGAGCGCCAAGCTGGTGACGGAGGACGAGATGTTCAGGATCGCCGCGCCCCCCGAGTCTTTATGCTTCTTCAGGTGCGGGATCGCGGCCTTGGCCAGAAACATGGGGCCCTTGAGGTTAATCCCGACCATCGCGTCGATGTCCTCGTCGGCGGTCAGGTCCATATTGCCGAACTTGGCGATGCCCGCGTTGTTCACCAAGAGATGCAGGCCGCCGAAAGCCTTGACGGTCTCTTCGACCATGCGCGCCGCGTCCGCGGGCTTGGAGACGTCGCCGGCGATCGCGAGCGCTCTGACTGCGGAACCGTCGCGGGAGTGCTTGATGGACTCGACCAGTTCGAGCAGCGGTTCCTTGCGGCGCCCGGTGACCGCGACGGCCGCGCCTTCGCGCGCAAAGGCCAGCGCGATGCCGCGCCCGATGCCCGTGCCGCCGCCGGTGATCAAGGCGACTTTATTACTCAATTGACCCATCATGGCCGATTCCTCATGGATGCGGTTGGAAAAGCTTTTCGCCATTATGGGGAAGGCATGCCTGGCGTCAACGACTGCCCGCCAGCGCCTTGAGCGGGATGCCCTGCTGCGCGTCGCGTCCGTCCTGCACGCGTCGGCGGAAGGCCGAGAGCACGTCGCTGCGTGAAATCATCCCGACGATCTTCGACGGATCCGCGCGCGAGATCACCGGCAAGCGCCCGACATCGTGGTTGACCATGTGGTCGAGCGCGCTGCGCAGGTTGAGGTCGTCGTAGACCACCACCGGCGGGCGGCGGATAAGTTCCACGATTGGACGCGTGCCGGGTTCGGCCAGGTTCAGCAGGTCGCGGCGCGTGAGCACGCCGGCCAGGTGCCCTTTTTCGTTGAGCACGGGAAAGCCCTGATGGCTGGTGCCGGTTGCTCCGGAGGCCAGCCACGCGCGCACCGTTTCCAGCGAGTCCGCGGCTTTCAGGCTTACCACGTTGGGGGAGGCCACCTGCTTGACCGGAATCTGCGCCAGCGCATCGGCGGCGTACTCGCCCGGCACGAAGATGCCCCGCCGCGCGATCTTCTCGGTCATGATCGTCTGCTTCATCAACAGGCACGAGACGCAGTAGGACGCCGTGCAGCCGCCGAGCAGCGGGAGCAGGCCCATCGTCTGATGCGTGGTCTCGAAGGCGAAGACGACCGAGGCCAGCAACGCGCGCGAGGCGCCGGCGAAGAGCGCGGCCATGCCGACCAGCGCCGCCACGCGCAAGTCGATGCCCGCCGCCGGCGCGAGCTGCGCCGCCGCCGCTCCGAGCACGGCGCCAATGCCGCCGCCGATGGTGAAGAGCGGCGCGAGCGTGCCGCCGGACGTCCCGCTGCCCAGCGAGATCGACCAGGAGAGGAACTTCATGGCGCAGAGAAAGCCGAGCGCCGGCAGGGTGAACTTGTTCGCGAGGATAGCGGTGATGTTGTCGTAGCCGACGCCCATGGTCCGCGGCGCGAAGGCGCCTACCAGCCCTACGGCCACCGCGCCCACCGCCGGCCACCACATCCAATGCAGCGGAAGATGCTCGAACGCGTCCTCGATGCCGTACACCAGCCGCGTGGCCGCGACCGCCGCGAGCCCGATCAATGCGCCGATCAGGATATAAGTAATCTGCGCCGCGCCGGAAGCCGAGGCGACGTCCGGCATCGCGAAGACGGGCGCGCCGCCCTCCAGAACCACGCGCATGCCGGCGGCGGTCGCACAGGCCAGCGCCACCGGCACCAGCGAACGCGGGCGGTACTCGAATAGAAGGAGTTCGATCGCGAGCAGCACCGCCGCGACCGGGCTCCCAAACGTCGCCGCCATGCCCGCTGCAGCGCCCGCGGCCAGCAGAATCTTGCGTTCGTCGGCAGTGGTCTTCAAGAGTTGCCCAATGAGCGAGCCCAGCGCGCCGCCGCTGGCGATGATCGGGCCTTCGGCGCCGAACGGCCCGCCGGTGCCGATGGAGATCGCCGCGGAGACCGGCTTCAGCCACGTGACGCGCGGCGGGATGCGGCTCTGGTTGGTGAGCACCTGCTCCATCGCTTCCGGGATGCCGTGCCCGCGAATCGCTTTCGAGCCGTACCGCGCCATGAGGCCGACGAGCAGCGCGCCGGCCACCGGCACAAGCACCACCCACCAGCCCAGCGTATTGCCCGCCGGGGAGGCGGCCTCGGCCGAGAGCCTTCCGTAAAAGGACAGATTGGTGATCAAGGCGATCAAATGAATGAGCAGTTCGGCGAGAAAGGCCGCCGCCAGCGCCAGGCCCACGCAGAGCGCGCAGATGAACAGGGAGCGGCGGTCCAGGATGGTCTCGTGCGGCGGGACCAGCGCCTGAGCGAGCGCCGGGCCCAGCGATGGGGAGATGGGCAGGCCCTCGGTGGTCGAGGCGGCGGATAGCTTAGGATTGTCCATGGGTGCGTCTCTTTCTTCTGTTGGCGGCACGGGGTTTCTCTTCGAAGAAAAGGTGCGGAATCTCGCGCTCGATGCCGATGCCGCGCAAGAGCGCCTGCATGGAGTGCGCGAGTTGCCGCAGGCGCGGCGCGGGCATGCGTTCCAGCGCGGCGATCAATTTTTCCTGCGCCGCGGCGGGCGCCCGGCGCAGGAGCGCGCGCCCGGCCGGGGTCATGGAGAGGACCAACCGGCGCCGGTCTTGCGCGGACGCTTCGCGCCGCACCAGCTTGCGGTCCACCAGGCGCTGCACGACCACCGAGACGGAACTCTGGTGCGTGCGCGTGCGTGCGGCGAGTTCGTTCAGCGAGGCCGAGCAGCCGTCGGCGAGCTTGTAGAGCACGAAGAGCTGCGCGCCGCTCAGGCCCGTGCGTTTCTCGGCGTCGCGCGAAGAGACGCGCAAGGCGTGGACGATGCGCCGGATCGCGTCGAGGGTCTCGCGGACAGCGGGGTTGTCTTTCGCGGCGGGGCGCATTCCGGCCTCATTATATGGGAGCCCATACAATCGCAAGCGCAGCGCCCGAATTTCCGCGCCTAGATGTTCTGTAACGTCCCTGTAACTAGCGCATTCCAAATGCTTTTCCGGGAACGCAGGCAGGGTATGCTGCGTCGGAGAAACAGGAAGCGGAGGGTCCGGACCGATGAAACGATTGAGCGGCAAGCGAGATATCGGGCTGCGCGCTTTGGCGGTCGTGCTTCTTGCGTGCGGCAGCCGGTGGGGACGCTCCGCCGAGAACGCCGCGGGCGCGGGCGACAAGCCGAACCCGCTGCCGGCGCCTGCCTCCAACTGCGTCTACGACGGCAAGGCGCTGCCCTGGCCCGTGCCGGACGCGAAGAAAGTGGAAGCCCTGGAGAAGGAACTCAGGGACCAGTTGCCCAAAGAAGATTTCGTGGTGCTCACGGTCGGCCCGTGGGTGCTCGGCACCGATCTCTCCGAAGTGGAGGCCAAGCGCTTCGCGGGTTCGACCATCGCGGTCTACGCCGCGCGCATCCAGAAGCAGCTCTTCACCAAGTCGCCGCGCTCCGAGCCCGTGAAGGTCTACCTCTTTAAGGATAGCGACAGCTACACGGTCTGGAACGTGAAGCTCTTTAAGGAACGGCCCAGTACGCCCTATGGTTACTACAGCCGCGCGCGGCGTTCCCTCGTGATGAACATCGGCACCGGCGGCGGCACGCTGCTCCACGAGATGGCGCACGCGATGGCCGAGGCGGACTTCGAGAAGATCCCCGCGTGGCTCAACGAGGGCCTCGGCAGCCTCTTCGAGGCCAGCATGGACCGGAACGGCAGGGTGGTGGGCTTCACCAACTGGCGCCTGACCGGTTTGCAGAAGGACCTGGAGAAGGGCACCGCGACCAAGCTGAAGGACCTGCTCGAACTTTCCGATACGGAGTTCTACGGCGAGCGCTCCGGTTCCAACTACGCGGCTTCCCGCTATCTGATGCAGTACCTCCAGGACAACGGGAAGCTCGAGGCCTTCTACGAACGCGTGCGCGACGGCAAGGACGAGACGCCCGCGGCCTCGCTGTGCAAGGTCTTCGACGGCAAGAAGACCGTCGCGCAGATCGAAGCCGACTGCTTCGCGTGGGTGAAGACGCTGCGCTTGCGTTAAAATTCTTTCCTGCTGGATGAAATGAAAGCGGGCCACCGGGATCTCCGGCGGCCCGTCTTCTTTCCGGTCTTTTGCCGCTCAGTTCTTTTTTGGGTCCGCGACGCGGCCCACGAACAGCAGGCTGCCGCTCTCGTTGTCGCGGATCGCGAACAGGAACGGCCGGTCCGCCGTGAAGACTTTGGGCTCGGGCGTCGGCCGTGGCCTGCCGCCGCCGGACATGGCGACCGCCGTGGCGGCGGCGGCCTCTGTGCCTTCCTCGTTCACGTCTACGAATGCCTTATGAAGCACCATGCCGATAAACAGCTCTTTCGTATCGGCCATGCCGGTGAAATCCGCGGTTCCGAGCGAGAACGCGTCCTTCATGCCGAGCGTTTTCAGCGTCTCGGTCAAGTTTTCGGTGCCCCAGGTCATCTTGAACTTCGGCATGCCGATGCGGACCATTTCCGACTTCATGCCCGCGGTCCACTTGGCGACGTTCTCCGGCGTGACCGTGTTCTCGAATCCGGCCAGACCGCCGGCCTCCGCGGGGAGGAAGACCAGCATGGACAACTCACGATTGACGTAGGGCAATTCAAGCGCCTGGAACTTGTTCTCTTCCTCCATATATCGGTAGTGCCCGGTCTGGTGCATCATCGGCGTATCCGCCTGCTTGCCGTCCGCGAAATGGAACGGCTCGTCTTTCGTACGTTCCTTCTTGAAGGGGGACTCCCAATCGCCTTTGAAGTAGATCGCGTTCACCAGCACCAGCCGGTTTTCGCCGGTGAGCGCGCCTTTGCCGATCAGGTCCTTGATCTTGTCTTTGGTCTTCTGTTCTACCCACGTGTTGATGGCCACCCGCGCGTCTTCGGCAGCCTTGAGAAAATCGACCTCGGTGAGGCCCGCGCCGTAGCTCTCCTTTGTTAGGTTCAGGAAGTCCTGCTTGAACGGATAGCCTTTCTGCCCCCAGAGCGAATTCGCGACGCTGAGCTGGAAGCCACGCGGCTTGCCGTTCTTCTGCGGAGCATTCATATCGGCGATAAGCGCGCCCATGACGGGATGCACCCGCTCCTGCGCCAGCGTGAAGCGCAGCGCTTTGGCCATCTCGGCCGCGGTGTTGCCGCGCGCGCCGGAATAGGTCATGCCGAGCGCCGTTGAGATGCTGTAGGGCGAGAAGAAGAGGTTCCCCTCCTTCGCCTTGAGCTTCGCGAAGAGATCCAGCGCGAAGGCATTGTTGCTTTCCACGAGCGCCTTGCGCTCCTCGGCCGTCGGCGGCGCGGCCGGGTCGCGGGCGGGCGCCGCCGGCGCGCGGTCGGGCACTTGGGCTGGGCGGGCGGTCTCGGCCTCCGTCTTCTCTTGAACCGGCGGAGCCTTGGCCAAAGGCGTTGCGGGCGCGGCGGCCGGCCGAGCCGGCGCATCCGCGCCGTTGGTTCGTCCGGCGATAAAGGTTGTGAGAGCGGCCAGCATCACCGCGGCCGCGAGCATTCCGATCTTCAACATGGTCGAGAGACCTCCCTGGGTTGGTTTGAATTCCGGCAGAAGCGGGTAGCGCGGGCTGCTGAGCAGCGAGCGCCACGCGTCTAAGCGCTGCGCGTCGCAAGCGCCGCCGCTCTCGGCGGCTTGCGCGGCAAGGTCCGTTAATTGTATCGTGAGTTGCCCGAAGGCGAAGACGAACCCCAGCGCCGCGAGGCGTTCGCGCAGCCGTTCGATTCCGCGGTGTACGCGCGTCTTGGCCGTGCCGACGGGACACTGAAGCGTCTCCGCGATCTGTTCGTAGCCCAGTTCTCCATAGTAGTGCAGCAGGACGGGCATCCGTTCGTGCTCGGGCATGCGCTCAAGTTCGCGCCGCACCGCATCGGCCTGCTCGCGCTGTGAAGAATTCGTGGCAGCATCGGCGGCTTGTGCGCCTACGCCGCGCTCCGTTGCATGATGCATGTCGCGCCTCCGTTCGCGCATCCGGCCGCGGAGCATCTGCAGCGCGGTGGTGCAGGCGGCCCGCAGCACCCAGTCGCGCGCGGCCTTGGCCGGTTCGAGACCCTCACCGCGGAACTGCCCCGCGCGGTCGCGGACTTGCAGCAGCGTCTCCTGCACGGCGTCCTCGGCCAGCGCCTCGTCCCGCAGGATCCGGCGGCAGACGCGCAGAATCTCAGGGCCGTGGCCTTCCAGAAGCGCGGCCCAGGCGAGCGGGTCGCGGCTCAGCGCCAGGCGGCGCAGGATCTCGTTGGTATCCATGCTCGTGGCCACGTTAGAGGGCTCCTTGGCGCGGCGATCCACGGCTGGAAGCGGTAGGGTTCTGCTCATCATCAGTCTCCAAGATGCCGCCGGGGAGGCAAGGGTTTCATGAACTTGATGTTTTTGACGCAAATACCCTCAGACTGGTTCCTAAATTCCGCATGCACTTGGTTTAAGAGGAAGGAAAAAGAGGCGAGAGCAGTTGATTCCGCTGTGCGGATTAGCGATACTGGCCTTTGTGGGTTCGGTTTCCCGGAGAAGGACATGAAAGCACAGGTTCAGGCGGCACTTGAAGAGATTCGCCCTTATATCCAAGCCGACGGCGGCGACGTGGAACTGGTCTCGGTCGAGGACGGCATCGTGACGATCAAGATGACCGGGCACTGCGTCGGGTGTCCGTCCTCGCAGGTGACGCTGCGGCAGGGCATCGAGACCCACCTGCGCAAGCGCGTGCCGGATCTGGTCGAGATCGTTCAGGCTCCGGACACGCAGCAGGTTCCGTCCGCGCACGCGCCGGTCACAAGCCCGTTCGCGGGCGGCCAAGGCGTGAGCGCCGCGCCGGCGCCGGATACGGTTACGACGCACCTCCGCGACATGCATCGCAAGGCGGAAGCGCTGCTGACCAAGATGGAGACCTCCGTCGAAGCCATCGTGGCGGGACAGGGCAAGCCCGAGCACGTCAAAGGCATTGAAGAGGCCATCGATTTCCTGACCAACGAGCTGATGACCCATATGCGCCAGGAAGACGAAGTCCTCTTTCCCGCCCTGATCCCGTTCATCAGTTGGGGCTCGCCGATGTCGGTGATGGCCAAAGAGCACCGCATCATCCACGACGAGATCAACGACCTCGCGACGGCGCTCAAAGCGTACAAAGACGGCGGCGACGCCGGCGGGCTTGCGCGCGTGGCCAAGCGCGTCTCCCAGCGCCTGCGCGACGACTTCTACCAGGAAGAGAACGTCCTCTTTGTCGAGGCCGACGAGTCCATCGTCGGGAGCCGCGCCAAGGCGTTGAAGGAAGCGATGGTCCGCATCTCCGCCGCCGCGACGCGCGACTCCGAACACTAAGCGTTGCCGAAAAGCAGCGCTTCAAGAAAACGGGCGGACCTTGGGTCCGCCCGTTCTGTTTCCTCCGCGAACGTCAGGGTTCGAACGGGCCGCGCACGCGCCGCAGCGTCGCCGACTGGGTGAACGGTTTCTCGCCGCCGCTGAGTTCGGCCTTGATCTCGTAGCTGCCCGGCGGGAGTTCCGCGGCGTCGAAGGCCAGCATCGCTTTCCCGAAGGGCGGGATCTTCAGCGTCTGAACTCCGCCTTTGCCGCCCGGAGGCGCGACGCTCACTTGCAACTCGCCCCGATTGCCGGGCTGTTCGACGGTGAGTTCCACGCGGCGGTCGCTGCCGTCGGCCAAATCTTGCGCGAGCCTTACGGTGAACGGCGGCTGTTCGGCCTCGCGCAGGCTCAAGTCGTCGCACCAGACTTTGCCCACGCCCTGGAGCCACAGCGCGATGTAATTGGGCTTGGCGTCTTTGGCCAGCGTGACCACATGCGTGAGCTTGCGCCAGCCCTGCGCGTCGCGGTCGCCGTCGCGGTCTTCTTCCTTTCGAGCGCTGCCGCCGGGCAAGGCCAGCCGCAACTGCGGCGCCGAGCCGCTCCCTTTGATCCACGCGGAGAATTCGTACGTCTTCCCCGCCTGCAGGATCATGGATGGTTCGGGCGGGCCCCAGCCCCAGATGCAGACCGTGACGTCCATGCCCGTCGCTTCCGCGGGGTTCTCGAGCAGGAAGCTCTTCTGGCCGCCGTGATGCTCGTCCGAGCTGATGCCGGAGCCCTTTGCAAATTTGCCCGAGGCCTTCCACGGACCGGCGCCGTTCTCGAAGCCGCCCTCCGTCGCCATTTCGGGTCCGTAGCTCGCGGGCGCCGCTTCCGCCTTGGGGAAGGGGAGGTCCAGCGGTCCGGGGCGTTCGACGGCGGTGGCCAGCGCCTTCTCCAGCGGCACGTGTTTGAGCAGGTCGAGACAGGCGGAGGCCACGAGCCAGCGCCACTTCTCCATGGTAGAGGCCGGCGCGGGCGGACTCTGCGTAATGCGTGCCTGATACGTGAAGTCGATGCCGCCCATGATCTCGCGGGCGGTCTGCTCCGCTGCCTGAGCGGCTTCGGCGGCCTTCGCGTCGCCGGACTTGCGCGCCGCCGTGATCAGCCGCCAGAGCAGGTCCTGGTAGCGGTAGTCGTCGATGCCCGCGCGGATGCTCTCCCACGGAATGCTGGGCAGCGGGCCGTCCGGCGCGAGGTACACGTAGCCGTTGTTGCCGCGGAGCGGCTCTTTCCAAGGTTCTCCGAAGGCATACACCCACTGCAGAATCTCCTGCGCGCCGGTCTTCCAGCAGTAGAACCCGAAGAAGTAGCGGTCGCGCACGAATGCCGTGACGTTCTCCGCCGAACTGCCGCCGTTGTAGATGCCGAAGGGCTTCTTGCGGTCGAGCAGCCGCTTGCAGAGGTCGGTATCGAAGCGGTTGATGGTGAGCATGTCCACGCTGCCGCCTAATTGGCCGATCTCGTCGATGCCCATCGCGGTGCCGCCGCCGATGGTCTCGAAGCTCTGGAGGTGCGGCATCTTCTCCTTCGCGAGCTTGTTGTAGAAGATGGTCTCCTTGAGCAGGTCCGGATGGCCGCCGGGCTCGTCCATGATGAAGAGCCGCATGGGCGGGCCGCCCTCGGCCTTGAGCGTCTCCTCGACCAGCTTGAGCGCTTTGAAGAAATCGCCGTCGAGCTTCTCCGAGTGCGGCCAGAACTCGAACCAGCTCTTCTCCTTGTTCCAGTAGTAAAGGATCTGGTGCCCGATCTCCGCCGTGATGGGGAAACGGTTGGCGGCCTCGCCGAAGACCCTCTTGCGCAGCGCGAGCGCCTCGCGGCAACTCTTGCGAGTGGCTTCGATATCGTCGTCGCCGAAGGTCTGATCGCGGCTGGCCACCACCGCGCCGCAGCCGCTCTCGACATTGTTGATGCCGTGCTCGCGCTGGTCGATCAGTTCCTTCTCGCGCAGCGCCAGATCGGCGTTCGGCTTGGCGTAGGACATGACGGTCTCGAGCGGCATGGGCGGGAGCGTGAACGGCAGCACGCGCAGGAGCACCGGAACCTCGGCCCCGGCTTTTCCTTCGGCCTGAACCGCGAGCGTGCCCTTGTAGTCGCCGGCCGGCGCCGCGTCGGGCGCTTTGACGGTGATCCAGATCTGAGCCGAGCGGTCCTTGGCGGCGTCGAAGGTCTCGAACGTCTCCAGATGGAACGGCGCCATGCGGTAGCGTTTGTCGTTCGGGTTCTCGTACGCGGCCTTGCTGCGGATGCAGCGGACGATGCGCACGTCCACGTGCGACGCCGGGATGCTCGCGCCGCCTTCATTCTTGAGCGCGCCCACCGACACCTTGCAGCCTTTCAAGTCCTCCAGCGCGTAGAGAGCAAAGGTGAGCGGCTCGTACTGGCCCTGCGCGGCGAACGCCTTCAGTGCTACGCCGGTCTCGTGCGGGGCCGGCACGCTATCGGGATAAAGCTCCTCGAAGGCGCGGCGTTGAAAGAGCACGAACCCGCGCGCGCGGTCGGTTTCGGTGGGCTGCGCCTGCGCGCCCTTGTTGGATGCAGCGGGGACCTCCGTCCAGCCGGCCGGCAACGGCGGCAGGCCCGGCCCGCGCGTGCCCCACGCCTTGAACTGCGCGGGCGCGTCCTCGGCAGCCGCGAGCGCCGACATCGAGAAGGTAAAAAGGAGAAAGTAAACGCGCACGTTGAACATGGCCGGCCCCCCATTGGAAAGACTACCCCGCGGCACCGCCTGACCCAACTGATATGCTGTTATCTAATACACCGTTGCGGCTCAAATTCCAGCGGGTTGGCGCAAAATTATTTGGTGTATCAAATCTATCAAATTACATAAGATAGAAGAACGATGTTCGCATCAGGAGAAGAATTCATGCGCTTCAAAATTGACCCAACAGTTATCTGTGTTAGATAACAGTAGGCGGAGGTTGAACCAAGAGCATGCGCGGCACCGTTCAATACAAGCACCTGGCCGGCGAACTCGCCGCCGCGATCCGTAAGCGGACGGGCGGGGAGAAGCCGCTGCCGAGCGTCCGCGCGCTGGCCAAGACGCATAAGGTCAGCGTCTTTACGGTCTCGAAGGCGCTCAAGATGCTCGAACACCAGGGCGTGATCGAGCGGCGCTGGGGCATCGGCTGTTTCGCGGCGCCAAAGAACCGTTCGAGACGCCGCGCCGGCGGCACGCCCTGCCTGGGCATCGTGCTCGACCCCGAGCGCGCGCCCTCCGACGCCTGGAGCCTCGGTTTAATGGAGGCGCTCTCGCAGGCGTTGCGCTCCGAAAACGTGCGCCCGGCTTACGTCTCGTGGCGCAAAGAGCTGGCGCTCGATCCGCAGATCGACGGCCTGATCGTCACCTCCCATGCGCTGCGCTTCGACGCGCAAGGCATGTTTCATGAGATGGCCGCATGGCTCCAGAGGGAAGCCGCGGGCGGCCTGCCCGTCGTCACGGTGGACGCCGAACTTTCGGGCGCGGCCTCCGTGCAGATCGACAACGCCGGCGGCGCCTATCAGGCCGCGCGCTACCTGATCCAGCTCGGGCACCGCCGCATTGCGTATGTCGGCATGCCCGACAGCAGCACCTCGCTCGAGCGCCTGCACGGCCTCCGCCGCGCCTTGGAGGAAGCCGGCGAGCGCCACGAAGACGCGCTGGTCTGGGAGACCAAGCCCAGCCCGCGTTCGGTCTTTGCCCAATTTCGCAACTTCTACCGTGCGGCGAAGTTCACCGCGGTCTGCTTCTTCGAGGACAGTTCGGCCGCCGCGGCGGCGAAGGCGGCTTCCGAGATGGGCGTGCGCGTACCGCAGGACCTGAGCGTCGTGGGATTCGGCAACCTGCCGCTGGGCGAGTTCGCCTTCCTGCCGCTCACCACCGTCGATCCGCGCCCGGCGGATCTGGCCGAACGCGCCGTGCGCGTGCTCCTGGACGCGCTCCACGCAAAACACCCGCTGGAGTCCCCGCCCAAACTGCGCGTGCAGACGCAACTGATCCTCCGCGATTCCACCGGACCTGCGCCCGTGCCGGAGTGACTCGCACGAAAACGAACGCTTACTTCTCCGCGATCGGATTCGCGACGCGGCCTATGAAGAGGATCGCGCCCGAGGTGTTGTCGCGGATCGCGAAGCAGAACGGCCGGTCGGTCTTGAAGACCTTGGGCTTGGGGCGGTCCCGAACCGGCGCGGCTCCCGGCGCCATTACCACCGCCGTGGCCGCCGCGGCTTCGGTGCCTTCCTCGTTCACGTCCACGAAAGCCTTATGCAGCACCAGCGAGATGTACAGCAGCTTGGAGCCGTCCATGCCGGAGAAGTCCGCCTGCGGGTAGACGAACGCGTCCTTGATGCCCAATTCCTGAAGCTGATTCGCGATGTTCTCGGTGCCCCACGTCATCTTGAACTTCGGCAACGAGAGGATCACTTCCGCGCGCGTCAGGCCGCCCGTCCACTTCTTGATGTTCTCCGCCGTGAGCGTGTTCTCGAATCCGGCCAGGCCGTCCACCTGCGCGGGGAGGAAGACCAGCATCGAGAGCTCGCGGTTGACGTAGGGCAGTTCGAGCACCTGGAACTTGCCTTCCTCTTCGTAATACATCCAGTGATCGGTCCGGTGCATCGTCGCGGCCGTCACCTGCTTATCCACCGCTACGTTGAACGGCTCGTCCTTGGTCTGTTTCTTGTCGAACTGTTCGAGCCAATCGCCCTTGAAGTAGATCGCATTCACAAGGACCAGGCTTGTCCCTGGATCGAGTTGCCCGGCCAGGATCAGGTCCTTGATCTTGTCCTGCGTTTTCTTCTCCACCCAGGCGTTGATGGCTTTGCGCGAGGCTTCGGTGGCGCCCAGGAAGTCCATGCTTTCGAGCGGCGCGCCGTACGCCTTCTCGTTCAGGTCGAGGAACTCGGGCAGGAACTTGTATTTCTGCGCGCCGAAGAGCCGGTTGGCGACGGCGAGCTTGAAGCCGCGCGGCTTGCCGTCCTTCTGGTCCGCGTTGAGGTCCGCGATCAGCCCGCCGCAGGCGGCGTGCAGGCGGTCATTCAGGACGGTGAAATGCAGCGCCTTGGCCATCTCGTCGGCGGTGTTGCCGCGCGCGCCGGCGTACGTCATGGCCAGGGCCGTGGAAATGCTGTACGGCGAGAAGAAGAGATTTTTCTTCGGGTCGCCCTTCAGCTTGGCGTAGAAATCGGCCGCGAACGCATTGATGCCCTCGGCGACCGCGCGCTTCTCGTCGGCCGTCGCGGGCTTCTCGGGGCCTTTGGTGGAACGCTCGGACGGAGCGCCGCGCCGTTCCTGCGGATCCCCGGCGGGCTCGCCGGCTTTCGTGCGCGCTTCCGGTTCCTTCTTCGCCACGTGGGCCTCCCCGCCGCCTGCGGCCTTCGATTGATCCGCGCCCTTAAGCGTGGACGCCGTGAGTACAAGAACAGCGGCGAGTGCCAGCGCCGCGACCGTCGTTCCGATCTTTGCCATGGTAGACCAAGCTCCTTCGGGTTCAAAGAAAGGCAGCGTGGAAGATTGCGAACTGTTCAGCAGGCGCTGCCACGCCTGCATCCGTTCGGAACGCGGAAGCGCGCCACGTACGCCGCCATCTTTTCCTGCGCCGGGGCCCGCTTCGTCGGAGGACAGCAGCCCGCTCAACGTACCCAGCGGCAGCACGAGTCCCAGCAGCGCGAGCCGTTCGCGCAGCCGTTCGAGGCCGCGGTGCACGCGCGTCTTGGCCGTGTTGACCGGACAGCCGAGCGCCGCGGCGACGTCCTCGAACCCGAGCCCCGCGTGGTAGTGCAGCACCAGCGGGAGCCGCTCGCGCTCGGGCATGGCGGCCAGTTCGCGCCGCACCGCATCGAGCCGTTCGGCGTTCACGGCGTGCGCCATGCCGTCGGGCTCGGGATTCCGATTCTCCGAAACCGAACGTCCCGCGCGGTCCTCGCGGAGCCGCTCGGCTTTGCGCTTGCGGAGCATCTGCAGAGCGGTGTGGCATGCGACGCGCATGATCCAGCTCCTTGCGGCGGCCTCGGCATTCGACCCCGGCGCGGCGAACAGGCCCGCCCGGTCGCGCAGTTGCAGCAGCGTCTCCTGGCAGGCGTCGTCGGCCAAAGCCTCGCCGCCCAGAATGCGCCGGCAGACGCGGTGGATCGCGTCGCCGTGCAGGCGCAGCAGCTCCGACCACGCCAGCGGGTCCCGTTGCCGGGCCAGGCGCGCCAAGGCCTCCACCGTCGTCATCTCCACCGCCGTCTCGGGCATGCGCGTCCTCTTGCGTTCGGCATCAGGAATGCAGCCGAGGCCATGTGAGTTCCCCGGATTTTAGACGAAATTTTGCGCGTGGGTTGCAGGAATATCGTAACTCGGGCAACACCATGCGGTTGCGAGTGGACGGGTTGGGGTGTCGCGGACCAGGGTAGTTTCTGGTCCGCGCCTTTCCCTTTTGCATCCGGCACGGAGCGGCAACAACCCCGCTCCGTGGCACCCGGCAACTCCTAGCTCGCGGCTCTTGGTGGTTGCCTTCCGCGCTCCACGTTATTTATGCTCTGGTTTTTAGAAGAATTGATTCCATGTTCTTCCGCGTGGCGGCGAAGTGGATGGTGGAGGGGTTGGCGTTTCTCCTATAGAGGATACGGGTGCGGGTGATTGCTGGGGTTGAGGTGTGGAGGGAGCGGGTGTATTTGCGGGCTGATTTTCTTGAAAAAACGTGCACGTGTTGGGGTCGTAGGTCCAGGTGCG
>JACQFI010000007.1 GCA_016200135.1 Planctomycetota bacterium | reverse complement strand
GGGTGGCGACGGTGGTGGCCAGTTCCTTGGAGCGCTTGACCGGGTAGAACCACAACTGCTTGGGCAGGTTGTCCCAGGTCTCGCGGTTGGCGGTGTCTTCCGGGTCGAGCTGCGTCCAGGGCATGCGCTTGGCTTCGGCGGTCAGTTCCAGCGGGAACTGTTCCTGGAAGCCTTCGGCGGGCGTCTGATAGGCCGCCGGTTGCGGCACGACCGGGATCATCTCGCCCACAGGGCCGCCGAGGTACGCGGCGGGCATGTAGCGCTCGCCCGCGATCATGATCAGCCCGCCGCCTTCGCGCACGAACTCCTGCAGGTGCTTGATCTGGTCGCTGGTGAAGATGACCGGGTTGATGTCGCCCAGGATGATGACGTCGTACTCGATGAATTCTTTTTTAGTGGCCGGAAAGCCGACGGGCGATTTGCCCGGCGTGCCGTCGTAGATCCACTGGTCGTCGCCGGTGGCCAGCAGCACGTCGGCCTCGGTGGTGTGGTCGCGGATCAGGGCGTTCTTGAGATAGCGGTACTCCCAGCGGGGCAGGTCCTGGCCCTCGGCCAGGAGCACCTTAACTTTCTTGTCCACGACCTGGAAGTTGTAGGTGGCCTCGTTGTTCTCGGGGCGCAGTTCGCCTTCCTGCTTGGGCACGCTGACGACGTAGGTGTACTTGCCGGGCTTCTGGACGCGAAACTTCAGGGGCACCGCGACCTTCTCGCCCGATTTGCCCAGCTTGACGGTCTCGGTCGCGATCGTCTTGTCGCCTTCCTTCATCTCCACATGCAATTCGCCGAGGGACTCGTAGCCCTTCTGCCGGACGTACGCGACGACTTCGGTGGGGTCGTCGGGCAGGATGGCTTCGGGGCCTTCCAGGCTCAGTTCGATGTCTTTCGGTTCGCCGGGATCGCCCACGCCGACGGTGAAGATGGGAATGCGCTGGATCTTGTACTGGGTCGCGGCCACGTGGACGGGGTCTTCGCCCGCGTTCTGGCGGCCGTCGGTAATCACGATCACGCCGGCCAGGGGCATGCCGCGGAGTTCCTTGATGACCTGCCGCAGGCAGTCGCCGATGCGCGTCTCCTGCCCGGGCGTCTCGAAGTCCTTGTCGGCCTCGAGCTTGAGCGGCTTGTTCTCCTCGTCCGCCGTGGTGACGCCCTTGGAGAACGTGTAGAGCTTGAGCTCCTCGTGGCGCTTCTTGAGTTCTTCGAGAAAGTTCGGCGCGCCTTTGCGCAGGGCCTGGCAGGCCACCTGCATGCGGCTGATCGCGCCGAAGTGGCGCATCTCGAGCTTCTCGGCCGCGACGTTCTCGACCACCTTTCCGCTCTCGTCGCGGATGGGGATCTTGTTGCCCTTGCCGAGCGCGTCCTGGACTTGCTTGCGCAGGTCGTCTTCGGCGTAGGGGAACTTAAGGCTCATTGAATAATTGTTATCCACCATCACGACCACGGTGGACGGCTTGGTCTGGTTGTGGGACGAGAGCAGCACGGGTTCGGCGAGCATCAGCAGGGCGATGGCGATCACCAGCGCGCGCAAGCAGCCCAGGAAAATGCGGAACTTGCCCGAGGCGGTGTCGCGGCCGTCGCGGTAGTAGACCCACGCCGTGAAGCCGATCACGAACACGACCAAGACGAAGACCAGCGCGCCTTCGGGGGACTGGTTGAAACGAAACCCGATCTCCGCGTCGGGCCCGAGGGCCGACGGGTCGTCGAGGTTCAGAAGCCACGCGATGAGCGACCGCACGCTTGATGCCTCTCTCTCTTCTCAATGCCTAACGCGCGTAATCCCCGAAGCGCCGCGCCAGGAACGATTCCACGACCAGCAGCACGAGCACCGCCCCGATCAACCAGCGCCAGATCTCTTTGCCGCTGCTGTGTTTCTTCAGCGACGTCTCGATGCTCGAATAGTCGTCCGCGGTGAGCTCCAGGTCTTCCTGCGTGATGTTGGACTCGAAGAACCGCCCGCGTTCGGTGGCCGAGCCGGCATTGGCCGGCAGATACGCCTTGATCTCGTGGTCGTCGATCGTGTCCAGGTCGGACTCTTCGGCGTTCCGATTGGCCGCGAAGTGGACGACGGTCTTCTTCTCGCCCGGCAGTTCGGCGGTGTAGATGCCGGCCTTGGAGACGGGCTTGGTCACGGCGCTGAAGGTCTCGTTGTTCACGTCCATGGCCACCGGTTCGCCCGAGGGCGTGACGAGCTTGATGCCTTCGCGCCGGGCTTCCGAGACCGACTCGCGCGGCAGGTGGTACTCGAACGCTTCGCCCACGACGCGGTTGCGGATGAGGTAGCTCGGATTGATCAGGTCCAGGGCCAGCAGGTTCACCAGCGGGAGGTACTGCCCGCCGACCGCGCCGGGCCAGTTGTTCCAGTCCTTGTCGGCGGTGGTGCCGACGAGCATGACGCGCCCCTCGCCCAGGCGCATGTCGCAGGCGATGGGTTCGCCGTCTTCCAGGGCCAGCACGGTGCGCACGGAGTCTTTCTCTTTGCTCTGCTTCTCGGGCCGCGGCAGGAGCTTAAAGCGCCGGAAGACGTGGAGCTCGTGCATCGGCAGGCCCTTGATGTTCCGGAACTTCGCGATGGCCGGATGATCCATCTCCTTGTCGCTGAGTTTCTCGAAGGCGCCTTCCGGATCGCCCTGGCCGACGGGCTCGCCGATAAGCATCGGGAGGAGCGCCGCGAGGTCCTTGTTGTAGATCGCCGGGTCGATGCGGTCGCCGAGCCAGATCCAGAGCGCGCCGCCGCGCGCGACGTACTGCTTGAGGGCCTCGATCTTGTCCGGCGGGATCAGGGCGACGTTGCCGAGGACCACCAGGCGGTAGTTGTCGAGGTTGGCGTCGGGCAGCGCGCCGTCGCTGATGACTTCCGGAAAGAGGGGCAGGCGCGCCGCGCCGGCTTCCTTCGCCATCGTGGGCGAGAGCGCCTGGCGGAAATGGTCGAGCTCGCTCTGCATCGGCGTCACGCGCTGCTGGCCGTCCACGCAGAGGACCTTCACCTGGTCTTCGACATCCACCGCCAGAAACGCCGTGTTGTCGTTGGGCAGCAGGTCGGGCTCCATCTGCACCGAGACCGCGTGCGAACCGGCTTCGGGGAAGGTGAAGTGGAAGACCACCGACTGCGGCTTGAGCGGTTCGAGCAGCGGGATCTCCTCGCGCGCGACCTTCTCGCCGTCCACCATCAGCGTGACCGGAACTTTCGAGGCGCTCTGCGTGCCGACGTTCTTGAACGTGGCCGCGAGTTGCGTGTCCGCGCGGGCCGTCACGACCTTCTCTTCGACTTCCAGGCTGGCCGCGACGAGGTTTTCCTTGTTATCGCCGCCGGAGAGGCGCGCGACCCAGATCTTGGGCTTGCTCTTGGGGTCCTCGAACGCCTTCGCGATCTGTTCTTCTTCGGAGGAATCGAGCTTTTTGGGTTGGCCGCCGATTTCCCACCCGGAGCGCGTGCGGTCGGTGATGACGATGATCTCCTTGCGCAGGTTCTTGGACTTGCGGTCGTTGATCATCCGGCAGGCGTAGGCGATGCCGCGCGGGAGGTTGGTCGAGCCGTCCGAGATCGCCGCCGCCTTGACGTCGCGCTTGACTTCCTCGTGCTTGAGTGAGTTCGTCGGGGTCAGTTCTTCCGTGGAATTGTTGCAGAGCAGCACGTCCACTTCGTCGCCCGGGTTGAGCTTGTCCACGAGTTGCACGGCCAGGTCCTTGGCCTTCTCGAAGAGCGGCTGCCCGCCGACCACGTGGCCCATCGAATAGGAATTGTCGAGCACGAGCACGCGGTAGACGGAGGTCCGGCCCGCAAGCAGGCCCATGCCTTCCTGCAACGCCGGCCGCGCGAGCGCCAGCGCGAGCAGCACGAGGATCAGAATGCGGATGAGCAGCAGGATGAGTTGCTCGATGCGCTGCCGGCGCGAAGCCTTCTTCTGCGCCGCCCACAGCCAGTGCATGGCCGCCCAGAGCACCTTCTTGAAACGCTGCTTGTTCAGCAGGTGGATAATGACCGGGATGGAGCCCGCCGCGGCGCCGCCTAGCAGGGCGGGGTTGGCGAAGAAGGATGTCAGCCAGGGAAACATATTAGGGATTGTCGATTTTCGATTTTCGATTTTCGATTCGGCGCGCAAAGACCGGCAGAATCGTCAATCGTCAATTGTAAATCGTCAATTCAGATCTCCTTTCACCGCTACTTAAACTTACTGTTCAATCTTGTGGCCAGGTACGCGCTCAGCACGACGTCCAGCGGGTTCTTGGTGTTGATGGGCACGAAGTCGATCTTGTTGTTGCGGCAACCGCGCTTCATCTTCTCGGTGAACTGCTCGTACTCTTCCATGTAGCCCTTGCGCAGGGCGCGCGGGTCGCAGAGCAGTTCCTGCCAGCCCTCGTAGCCTTCGAAGAGCGTCATCGAATCGAACGGGAAGCGCATCTCGAAGTCGTCGAGGATCTGGAAGACGATCACTTCGTGGCGTTTGTGGCGGAAGTGCTGCAGGCCGAAGAGCAGTTTCTCGGGATCGTCGAAGAGGTCGGAGATGATCACGATCAGGCCCTTGCGCTTAATGCGCTCGGCCAGGTCGTGGAAGATCGTGCCGACGTCGGTGCGCTGGTCGGGCACGACGTTGGCGAGCTCGTGCAGGATCAGGCGCAGGTGCGCGGGGCTGGCGCTTGCGGGAATGAACTTCTTGATGCCGTTGTCGAAGAGCACCATGCCCATGCTGTCCTGTTGGCGGATCAACATGTAGCTTAAAGAAGCGGCGATGTAGCAGCCGGTACGAGCGCAGGTTGGTCTCTTCCTCGTACTGCTTGATGTAATAGCGGTCGGTCTTGCCGAGAACTTTCCAGTCAAGGTGTTTAAGGTCGTCGCCGGGCGTGTACTCGCGGTGCTCGGCGAATTCGACCGAGAACCCGTGATACGGCGACTTGTGCTGCCCCGAGATGTAGCCTTCGACGATGAGGCGGGCTTTGAGGTCGAGCCCACCGACTTTGGTCAGGGTCTTGGGGTCGAGGTATTTGGAGACTTCGCTGGGCATGGTCTGTTATCCGCGTCCTTCGCGCTTGGTCTCTGCTTTGACGTGTTCAAGGCGCTTGCGCAAATCGGCGGGCAGCGCCGCTTCGATTTTTTTGGTGATCAAACCCACAGCCAGCAAGTCTTGGATATGAACAATGTCAACATGACGGTAGCTCGTTAATTTCATGAATAGCAAGGGCAACAGTCGTATGCATTCGAAACTCAGTAGTGATGGAAAGGTAGTCCCACCATTTAATTCTGGAGTAGTGTAGCAGTCGTTTGGCCGAACTCGTTCTCCAGCGAAAACAAAGCGAATTGAGCCCAAGTGATTGCGCTCTTCTCCACACGCTCTCACAGTACAAAGATCCACTGCGGAAAGGCCAATCTCCCTAATCACTCGCAGTGATTCCTTAAAATCTTTTCGCTCCAACAAAACATCAATATTGCCGCGCACGTGCGGAGCAATTCCTGCCACTTCCATGACATTTGCATGAACTGCCATGCCGCCAACAACAGCATGCCTTATTTGGTGCTTACTTAGCAATGTGCTTACTTCTCGCGCCCTGGCTTCAGCTAATGCAAAAGGATGGACCGGTTGGGCACAGCCTTCACCATAGGCCATTTCGCGAGGCGCGTTTAGGGAAGGCTTTGATTTCATGTTGCTTTAGGCATCCCAATCAAATCGAAAATCCAAAATCGGCAATGGCGTTCTACGCCTTCGCCGGTTCGCCGGTCACTTTGGGTAGGCGCGCGTCGGCCAGGTTTTCGCTCTCCTGGCGCGGCACGAACTTAAGGAGTTCCTGCACGATCTTATCGCTGGTGATGCCTTCGGCTTCGGCGTTGAAGTTCGTCACGATGCGGTGGCGCAGCACGGGCAGCGCCACCTGCTGGATGTCCTCGGTGCTGACGTAGTAGCGCCCGTAGAGCACCGCGCGGGCCTTGCCGCCCAGGATCAGGTACTGGCTCGCGCGCGGGCCCGCGCCCCAGCTCACGTTGTCGTTGATGAACTTCGGCGTGTCGCCCTTGTTCACGCGGGTGAGGCGCACCAGCTTCATGGCGTAGCGAATGACATGGTCCGCCACGGGCACGCGGCGGACGATCTCCTGGAGCTCCAGGATGTCCTGGGCGTTCAGGGCCTTGTTGAGCTTGGTCTCGACGGGCGCCGTGGTGCGGCGGACGATCTCGAACTCGTCGTCTTCCGTCGGGTAGTCGACGAAGATCTTGAACATGAAGCGGTCGAGCTGCGCTTCGGGCAGGGGATAGGTGCCTTCCTGTTCGATCGGGTTCTGCGTGGCGAGCACGAAGAAGGGCGGGTCGAGCTTGCGGCGCACGCCGCCGGTGGTGACTTTGTGCTCCTGCATGGCTTCGAGCAGCGCGGCCTGCGTCTTAGGCGGCGTGCGGTTGATCTCGTCGGCCAGGATCACGTTCGCGAAAATCGGGCCGGGCAGGAACTTGAAGTCGCGGTCGCCGGTCGTCTTGTTCTCCTGGATCACTTCCGTGCCGGTGATGTCCGAGGGCATCAGGTCCGGAGTGAACTGGATGCGGTTGAACTTGAGCGAGATCGAGTCGGCCAGGGTGCTGATCATCAGGGTCTTGGCCAGGCCCGGCACGCCTTCCAGCATGCAGTGGCCGCGGGCGAAGATCGCGATGAGCAGTTCTTCGATCACGTTGTCCTGCCCGACGATGATCTTTCCCAGCTCGCCCTTGATCGTCTTGTAGGCCTCGCTGAGCTTCTTGACCGCCGCCAGATCTTTCTCGGACATCGGTTCTTCGGCCATGGACTGCGTCTCCTTTTATCCGGTTGGCTTGAGGCTCTTAGTCTCTTTACGGCTCAAATTCCAGCGCATCCCGCTCTTCCGCCGTCGTGGCTCCGCCGTCCCGCCGCTGCAAAACTGCACATCGGCGAGACGCCGATGCTACGAAAAACTCCAGCGTCCCACTGCTGCAAAACTGCACATCGGCGAGACGCCGATGCTACGAAAAACTCCAGCGTCCCACCGCTGCAAAACTGCACATCGGCGGGACGCCGATGCCACGAAAAACTCCGGCGCAACTCGCCGATGCTACGAACCTAATCGCCCGCGCATCCCCCGCCTTCACTTCGCCGAGAGCACGCCCACGGCGTACTGGCCCGGGTGCTGCGGTTCCCAGATGCCGGGGCTGGGCGCGGCGCCCTTCTCGAAGTTCTCGCCCGCGTCCAGGTCGTTGACCATGAAGGTGAAGCCGAACTTGAGGCCCGCTTCGGCTTTCAGGCTCAGCGCTTCGAGGGGGATCGCGGCCTGGTAGACGGTCAGTTTCTTATCTTCGTCGCGGACGACCTTGGCCGGCGCGTCCAGCGGCTTCATCAGGTATTTGCCGTGCTCGAGCCAGCGGAAGGCCAGTTGCGCGCCCTTGTCGTTGAGCGCCAGGCCGAACCAGGAGTCCTCGCCGCTGAAGCTCATACGCTTGTCGCGCTCCGGGTCGAAGGCGAACTGCACCGAGTCCCCGAAGCGCAGGTCCACGGGCTTGGTCTGCGCGTTCTTGTGGATGTCGTCGCTCACTTCGACGCAGAGGTACAGCGTCTTGTCGTCGTAGCCGCCGCGGAAGGTGGCGGTGAGGTCCGGCGCGCCCTTCCAGATGCCGCGCTTGAAGGCGAGGCGCGCGTCGGTCTCGCCGGCGAGGTACAGGTCGCGCCAGGAGTCCAGCTTGACGGCCGGGAGGTTCTGCCAGGCGGCCAGCGTGCCGTCGCAGACCAGGGGTTGGGCCACGCGCGCGAATGCGATCTCGGGCTTGGCATCCTTGGCGAGAGCCTTGCGGAAGCGCGCGAGCCGTTCGTAGGCGGCGGCGAAGTTCTCGTCGGTGGCCTTGGCGTCGTTCAGGATCGAGAGCAGCGTCTCCACGGCTTTGGCGCTGTCCTTGCTCTCGAACTGGAACTGCGCGAGTTTGAGCTTCAGCGCCGGGTCGTCGGGATTCTTCTTGAGTTCGGCCTCGATCGCGGTGGCTTCCTGCTGCGAGCGGGCCGGATCGACGGCGACGTAGCCGGTGATCTTGCGTCCGTCGCCGATGGCCACGCCGCTGTCGAAGAGCGCCACCAAGGGCGGGCGGCCGGAGGCGAGGTTCTGCGTCCAGGTGCGGCGGCCGTTGCCGCGATGCACGACCGCGACCATCGAAGCGGCCTGGCCTTGCGGGTCGAAGGCGTTCTGCATGACCACGAGGTGGCCCTGCGCGAGGTCCTGGGGGGTAAGCTGGTCGTTGCCGGCCATCTCGGTCTTCCAGAGCAGCTTGCCGCCGCGGGCGTTGTAGGCGGAGACCTCGCCGCCCTTGCGCGAGTTCTGCCGTACGGCCAGGAAGACTTCGTCTCCGTCGGCCACGAGGCCGGCAAAGCCGCCGCCGCCGTCCGGGCGCGCCTTCCACTTCAAGCGCCGGGCGGGATCGGCCGCGTTGGGGTCGCAGACGACGACGGTGAGGTCGTTAAGGACCACGAGCACCGTGTCGCTGTCGGCGCTCAGGCGCTGCGCCTGGCCTTCCAGGTCGAAGTTCCAGAGTTCCTTGCCGTCGCCGGCGTTGAACGCGCGCAGCTTATTGTCGGCGCTGACGAAGTAGATGAATTCGTCCACCGCCACCGGCCCTTGCAGCAGCCGGCCCGTGGGCACCTGGATGTCCAGGCGGCGCAGGCCGGTCTCGATCTCGTAGACCGTGAGCTTGTGTGGGGCGGGGTTGGTGGTGGCCACGGCGATGAAGCCTTCGCCGAGGTCCGGCTGGCCGAAGATCTGGCCGCCGTCCACCTGCGTTTTCCAGACTTCCTTACCGGCGCCGCCGTCGAGGACCGTGAGCAGGCCGCCCTGCTGCGCGAAGACGATGCGCCGGTCGGAACCGAGCATGGACGTGATGGGCCCGCCGCCGGTCTCCACGTTGGGCCCGATCTCGATGCGCCAAGCCTCCTTGCCGCTCAGCTTGCTATCCAGCGCCAGGATCTGCGTCTGGCCGCCCAGGACCAGCAGGTCTTCGGCCCAGGCGCAGCGGCTCAGCGGCCCGGCCACGAAGCCCGGCGGCGCCTTGGGGCGCGGCGCCCAGACCTCGTCGCCGCTCAGACCGGAGCGCACGACAATCTCGTTGTTCTCCATGAGCAGGATGTTGCGCAGCATCTCGGCGGGTGCTTTGCCGCCCGGTGCGAGCGCCACGGTGTTGACCATCGGCTTGGTCCAAGACTCGGTGAGTTTCCCGTTGCCGAGGCGCCGCGCGGCGTTGGTCGCGGGCGTCTGGTAGACCGCTTCCTGCAGCCGCGCCGCGGCCCAGACGCCGGCTTTCTGGGAGGCCGCGCCGGGAACGCGGATATCCGCGTCGGCGAAGGCTTTGTTGCGCGTGAGCTTCAGGAGCGTGCTCTTGGCCGAGCCCGTCATGCCGGCCTTCTCGTAGGCCAGCGCGAGCAGCGCCATTACTTCGGCGGTCTTGGGGGAATCGCGGAAGGTAAAGAGGAAGCGCTGATAGTACGGGCGCGCGGCGTCGCCTTCGCCGTGTTCGAGATGCAGCCCGGCCAGGGCCAGCAGGCCGTCGCCGTAGGCGTTCGAGTTGGGGAAGGTCTGGATGAACTGTTCGAGCGCCTTTGCTTCCTTGGCCGCAACGGCCTTGTCCAGCGCCTCGCGGGCCATCTGTTCGAGCTTCTCGCAGGCCTTCGCGTTGCGCTCCTTGATCTTGCCGATCTCGCGCTGCGCGAAGACCGCGGCCTTGGAGGTGTTTTTTAGTTCGAAGGGGTAGACGACGCCGCCGAACTCGGAGAGCATCTTGTGGTAGAGCAGCACGGCGTTGGGATCGTCCTTCTGGGCGAGGGCGACTTCGGCCATGCGCCAGAGCGCGCGCACGGACTGGTCGGGCGTCCCGGCCACCTTGAGGCCCGCTTCGAAGCGGTCGTAGGCTTTCTTGAGCGCCGCGGCGTCGGCCTCGGCGGGCTTCCCGTTCACCAGCTCGTCGGCGTCGGCAAAGTAGGACTCGAAGCGCCGTGAGCGCAGGTCGGCCTCGGCCGCTTTGGCGGCGGGATCGCCGGGCTTCTTTGCCGCGGCGTCCAGGCCCTTGGTGAAGGCCTCGATGGCCTTGTCGTACTTCTTAACGATGTGGTAGCCGTCGCCGAGTTCCACGAAGGCCGGCAGGTCTTCGGCGTTGGCGGCGAGGCGGTCGAGCAGCTTCTTTTCCAGGTCTTCCCAGACGAAGTAGGCGCAGATGTGCGACGGCGAGACGCTGAAGACGACGTCGTTGACCATGAAGAGGTTGCCGGGGTCGGCCTTGGGATCGGTCCAGGCGACCTTGGGCAGGATCTTGGCCTTCGGCTTCTGGCTCTTCGCGGAGAGCGTCGAGTCGATGCGCAGGAGCTGCTTCTCGGTGGGGATCCAGATGACGTTGTCGGTGACCAAGCCGCTGCCGATCACCTTGCCGGCGTCCTCTTCAGGGACGAGCGCCTTGAGTTCGCGCCGGCCGCCCTTGGCGTCCACGAAGAGCACGTTCTTGCCGGCGATGACGAGCCACTTGTTGTGGCAGATGCCCATGACGTACTTGAGCCGCTCCGCGTCGCCCGGCGCGCCGAAGCCGGCGTCGCTCACGCGTTCGGTCTCCCACTTCAGCTTGCCGGTCTGGGTGTCGAAGGCGCAGATGGAGTCGCAGTCCTGCGGCGTGCAGATAAGCAGGTCGTCGAAGACGATGGGCGGGTTGGGCGCCCAGAGGTCGCGGGCGGGGACCATCTGCATGTTCTGGTTGTTGCCCTGGCCGCTGATGCGGTCGTAGATGCGGATCCAGCGCACGTTGCCGGTGGCGGCTTCGAGCGCGGCCACGGCGCCGAGGTTGGTCACGCAGTAGGCCGTGCCGGCGTGCACGGCGACGGCCAGGCCGAAATCGGGCTGGAACGTGCCGCCGAAGAAGATCGGCTGCGCCTCGCAGAGCTTGGTCTTCCAGAGCAGGCGGCCGGTGTCGGCCTCGATGGAGACGCACCAGGACTCCCGGTTGGCCCCATTGTCGGAGACCGCCAGGACGTACAGCGCGCCGGAGTTGTAGGTCGGGCTGGTGACGAAGCGGATGCCCTTGAGCCACTCCTGGTCGGCCTTCGTGTTGACCTTGCTGTTGAGTTCGCTCCCGGGTTCCAGCGTCCAGATCCAGTGTCCGGCTTCAACGCCGAGCGACTCGCCCTTCTTTTTACCGAGGCAGACGATCCAGTTGGGGTTCTGCTTGGGCGGATTGCCGCCGAACCACTGCGGCATGATCACGTTCGGCTCGGGGCCGAGGGTCACGAAGAGGTGGTCGCCGCCGAGTGTGACAAATTGGGGATGCCAGAGCATGCCCATCTGCCCGCCGAACTGCGCCTGCTTGGCGGCCTGGCTCTGCGGCTGCGGAGGCGGGGAGGGGTACCAGAAGACGCACTTGTCGGGGTTGGGGTTGTTGATGCTGTGGCAGGCCACGACCTGCGAGTTGCAGATGAAGAAGTACCCGTTGCGCGCGGCGAGGAAGGTGTTCGGCATCGAGGCCTTCTGGACCGTGCCGTCCGGGTTGCGGATGTCGCGCACCGACTGGTCGGGCGTGCCCGCGGGCGCGCCGAGCAGACGGACGAGGGACTCGCTCCATTTGCGGACGCCCACGTTTTCCTTGTTGGCCAGGGGCTGGTAATGGCGCGCGTTGCCGAAATACGTCTCCCAGCCGCTGGCGGCATCGCCGGCGGCTTTCACCACGGTTATGGGTTGGGCATCCAGGCGCGTTTTGAGCGCCGCGAGCGCCTGCGCGCCCGTCTCGTGGCCAACGCGCAGTTCGCCGTTCTTCGCGTCCTTAAGGGCTTCGGCGAGGGCCTCGTAGTTCTTCGCCGCTTCGTCGTGCAGGCCCACTTTCATGTTGGCGAGGAGGGCGCGCGCGAGCACGGCGACTCTGGGCACCGAAGGGTCGGGATGCTTCTCGATCCGGTCCAAGCGCGAGAGCGCCTGCCGGGAGGCGTCGCGATCGTAGGCGATCTCGCCCAGCCAAAGGAGTGCGTCGTCGCCCCAGGAGGTGGAGAAGTAGGTCTGCGCGACTTTTTCCATCGGCGCTTCGTTCTGGGTCTCGAGGGTCTCGGCCATGAGCGCCTGCGCGGCGCCGTCGTTGACCGCGCGGTAGATCTTCAAGCCCGCGGGCGGGAGCGTGGCGAGTTCCTCCGCCACCTTCTCGGCCGTGGAACGGTAGACGCCCAAGCCCCAACCGAGGTTCTTGCGGCCGTTCTCTTTGTTGTCGGTCCAGTTCGAGAGGTAGACGGTGTTGGCGAACTTGGCGAGGATATCCGAGTAGGCTTTGACGGCCTCCGGCCAAACTTCCGGGTCCTTCTCCGCTTTCTCGCGCGCGGCTTTGGCCTTGGCGAGGAGGCGGTTGACCTCGTCTTCCTCGTTCAGGGTCACATTGTGCTATGGACCCTTGGGCTTCTCTTCTTTTTCTTTCTTGGGGTCGTCCTTTTTGGGATCGTCCTTCTTAGGCGGTTCTTTTACGGGCGGCGCGGGCTCAGCGGCAAAAAGTGGCGTGAGGAAAAACAGCAGGCCCAAGGCGCCGGCCAGCGGCAGCCGTCGTGCGATCATACGCGTCGTCTCCCTATGCAGGCAACCCAGCGGCATGGCAGCGAGTTCTCTAGCGCGTTCGCAGGCAGGCTCTATGTGGATAAGACGCCCCATCTGCCCCATTCGGCCAAGGAATTCCACCGCATAACTCGAATTTGGTCACGGCACTTAGGCGAATGTAAACGAGTGCCGGGACCGGGCGCGATTGTGGAGTTTGCCGCACGAATTTCAATCACATATCCGAATCTCGTGACAGTCATTTCACCTTCCTCATGAATTTAAAACGCACCTCGGGACTTCGCCGGGAAATTCAAGCTCTTCTCTTGCAGGCAAGCTCAATTTAAAGGATGTTAAGCATTCGCCGGAACTCTTTTCGATGCCGAATGAGGTCGCGTGACCTGGGAGGCGTGTTTCATGGGCGGTGGCGTTAAGGCGCATAAGACCGGAGCGGTGCAGAACGGCGCCGCGGCGTACCTCGAGAAGGCGCGCACCTTTGTCGATCAATGCCTCGAGCAGTCCCTGCCGCCGGAGACCGCCGCGCCCCAGACCCTGCATAAAGCCATCCGCTACTCGATCTTCGCCGGCGGCAAGCGCCTGCGCCCGGCGCTGGCGTTCGCGGGCGCGGAAGCCGTGGGCGGCTCGTGGGACGACGCCGCGCCCGTCGCCTGCGCTGTCGAGATGATCCATACGTACTCGCTGATCCACGACGACCTGCCCGCGATGGACGACGACGACCTGCGCCGCGGCCGGCCCACGTGCCATAAGGTCTTCGGCGACGCCATCGCCATCCTCGCAGGCGACGGGTTGCTCACGTACGCTTTCGAGTGCCTCGCGAGCTGCCCCCGCGGCAGCGCCATTCCGGCGATCATCAAGGCCGTCGCGGCCGGGTCCGGAACGCAAGGCATGGTGGGCGGCCAAGTGCTGGATTTGGAAGGCGAGGGGAAGCCTCCCACTCTTCCGGGCGTGGAAGCCATCCACCGCTGGAAAACGGCGGCCCTGATCACTGCATCTTGTGAGGCTGGGGCTTTGGCAGGAGGCGCATCCCTAAAGGAATCCGAAATCATAAGAAACTACGGACAAAAGATAGGTCTAGCTTTTCAGATCGTCGACGATATATTGGACCTTACTGCCTCGCCAGAGACTCTCGGTAAGACGCCCGGAAAAGATGTTCGGGCACAGAAGGCGACGTATCCAGCAGTTATGGGACTTGAGCGAGCAAAGCTCGAAGCCCAACAACTAATGGACGCCGCTCGAGCCGAGCTACAAGCTCTGGGTGCACGTGCGCAGAACTTGGAAGACTTGGCACGCTTCGTAGTAGAGCGGAAGAACTGAGGATCGGAGCCCTTTGAAGCGTAGCCTTAAAGAGCCTAAAAAAGGAGAACGACCCGCGATGAGCATGGACCAAGGCATCGTCCTGGGGGGGAAGTCGGGATCGGCGGATGAACTGCTGCACAAGGCGGCCGGAGTCCTCGGCGCCGAGGCGATGGACATTCCGTGCGATATTCCCGAGCCGTTCCTGAACCACATTAAGGGCCACGACGAGGTCAAGCGCATCCCGATGGCGCTCCTGCCGAAAGTCGCGCAGGAGATCCGCAACAAGATCCATGAGACGATCCAGAAGACGCCCGGCCACTACGCCTCGAACCTGGGCATTGTGGAACTGACCATCGCGCTCCACCGCGTCTTCGATTTCCGCCGCGACCGCCTGGTGCTCGACGTCGGCCACCAGGGCTATCCGCACAAGATGCTCACCGGCCGCGCGCACCTCTTCCATACGCTGCGGCAGGAGAACGGGCTCTGCGGGTATCCGCATCCGCAGGAATGCCCCGAGTACGATCTCTTCAACACTTCCCATGCTGGCTGCGCCGTCAGCAGCGTGCTGGGCCTCGCAGTGGCTGACCGCAAACTCGAACGCGACACGAACCTCGTCGCGGTCGTCGGCGACGGCGCGATGACGACGGGCATCACTTACGAGGCGCTCAACAACGCCGGGCACCTTAAAGAGAACATGCTGGTCATCCTCAACGACAACGGCTGCTCGATCAGCGTCAACACGGGCGCGCTCTCCGCGACCTGCTCGGTGATCCGCAAGTCCGGCGCCTTCAAGAGCGTCCGCGACAAGAGCAAGGTCCTGATCGAGAAGATTCCGTTCGTCGGCAAGGACGTCGAGAAGTTCGCCGAGAACGTCTTCGGCGCGGCCAGCCACCTGACACATGGTTCGGGCTCGATCTTCCTCGACTTGGGTTTCAAGTACTACGGCCCGGTCGACGGCCACGACTTCGAAGCGCTGCACGAATGGCTCGAGTTCCTCAAGCACGAAAAAGGTCCCAAGCTGCTGCATGTCGTCACGCAGAAGGGTCGCGGCTTCAAGTGGTCGGAGACCGATCCGGTCACGTGGCACGGCGCCAAGCCGTACGAGGTGAAGGAAGACGGCACGGCGGTCTTCAAGAAGGCCAGCGCGCCCAAGCCTCCGGACTACTATCAGGTCGTCAGCAGCGCGGTCGTCGAGGCGGCCAAGAAGAACGAGAAGATTCTGGGCATCACCGCCGCCATGGAAGAAGGCACGGGCCTCGCCAAGTTCCACAAGGAGATCCCCGAGCGCTTTTTCGACGTGGGCATCTGCGAACAGCATGCGGTGGCCTTCGGCGCGGCGCTGGCCAAGGGCGGCATGAAGCCGGTCGCCTGCATCTATTCGAGCTTCCTCCAGCGCGCGATGGACCAGCTCATGCACGAGATCAGCCTGCAGGAAGGGCTGCCGGTTGTGGTCTGCATGGACCGCGCGGGACTCGTCGGCGACGACGGCCCCACGGCCAACGGCGTCTTCGATCTGGCCTACATGCGCGCCCTGCCGCACTGGGTGCTGATGGCCCCGAAGGACGGCGTGGAAGCGGCCGAGATGGTCCACTGGGCCGTGAACCAGAATCTGCCCATCGGCATCCGCACGCCGAAGGAGAGCGTCCCCGAGACACCTCTGACCAAGGAGTTCAAGCCGCTGGAATTGGGCAAGGGCGAGATCGTTCGCCAGGGCGAGAAGGTCGCCTTCCTGGCCTACGGCGCGATGGTGACGCAGTGCGTGAAGGCCGCCACGACCCTCGAGACGCAGCTTGGCTTGAAGGTGACGGTCGCTAACGCGCGCTTCTGCAAGCCGCTCGACGGCGAACTGGTCGAACAGCTTGTCAAGAGCCACGAGCGCGTGATCGTCGCCGAAGACCACCAGCTCATGAACGGCTTTGGCAGCGCGGTGCTCGAAGAATGCTGCAACCGAGGCTTGGATACGCGCAAGATCGTCCGCGTCGGCATCCCGGATAAGTTCGTCGCGCACGGTAGCCGCGGCTGGCAGCTCAAACAGTGCGGCATGGACCCTGAGAGCCTGGTCAAGCTCGCACTCAAGTAGGCTTTTTAAATAGGTGAATCTAATTCAATCAGCACTCGCAATGCTTTCGGATTAACGGAGCATGAGCCTTGTTTTTGTAAACATTTCCTTTGGGAGAGATAACATCCTTATTAGTAAAATCAGTTGTCAAATCATCATCATCGGTCAGCAATAATCGAACTTTTGATACCTGAGCAAGGGCAAGAATATGAGGGTCATCTGATTTATAATCCACCGTCTTCTCGATAATTGCTTGCGCTTCATTTACCTTTTCATCAGGAACCCTGCGCATCATCCCTTGGCGATCAAATTCCAAAATGATTCGGAAGTATTTTGCGAGAGTTTTATATTCATTAACCAATTCGCCTCCATACA
>JACQFI010000092.1 GCA_016200135.1 Planctomycetota bacterium | reverse complement strand
ATCCGGCCGTCCGTGATCCGTCCCCACATTGCGCGAACCTGCCAATTGCTCGGCAGATATACTCGTTTTAAGGGTGTCGGTTATCAAGTGCCTGATCTGTTTCAGGCGTCGCGACCAGCGTATTTCCCCAATGCCGAAACGAATGAAATCCTCAGCCGAACGAATACCCTCGCGGGCCCTGTTCGCGTTCGCATCTATGATCCGGGTGATTGGCTTTGCGCTCACTTCTCTTACCAATCTAAATATATCGACCAAGAGTAATGTAAATCACAACATTTACAAACACATTCTACATTATTTTATCCCTCATCGTAACCTATATGCAAGGCAATACCTTATCGAAATTGGTAAAATGGCAAATAGCTTTTTTGGGCCAGCACTTCACACTGCGTCTTTTGGGCTCATATAGCTTTGTATATATCCGTACTCGGGAACGGATTTGAAACTGACCGATATCCCGCGACACTACTGCTCATGTTCATCGACGAGGTAGATATTCACGTAAAGGCCGGCCGCGGAGGCGATGGGTGCGTCGCGTTCCTGCGCGAGAAGTTCCGGCCTTGGGGCGGCCCTGCGGGCGGCGACGGCGGCAAGGGCGGCGACGTGATCTTCGAAGTCTCCACCAACGTGGATACGCTCCTGCATCTCTACCGCAAGCGCAGCTTGAAAGCGAAGAACGGCTCGCCGGGCGCGAACAAGAACTGCTCGGGCAGGAAGGGCGCGGATCTCGTGGTGCCCGTTCCCGCCGGCACGGTGGTCCGCGATGCGCTGAGCAAGGAACTGCTCGCCGACTTGACCGGCGCCGGCACGCGCTTTATCGCGGGCGCGGGCGGCAAAGGCGGACGCGGCAACCAGCACTTCGCCTCGTCGACGCACCAGACACCGCGCGAGTTCGAGTTCGGCGTAGACGGCGAGGAGCGCGACCTGCATCTCGAACTGAAGCTGATCGCCGACGTGGGCCTGATCGGCCTGCCGAACGCGGGCAAGAGCACCCTCATCTCGGTGATCAGCTCCGCGCGCCCGAAGATCGCGCCCTACCCCTTCACCACGAAGTCGCCGAACCTCGGCATCGTCGAGACCGGCGACTACCGCGAGATCGTCGTCGCGGATCTGCCGGGCTTGATCGAGGGCGCGCATGCGGGCGCGGGGCTCGGCGACGAGTTCCTGCGGCACGTCGAGCGCACCAGCTTCCTGGTCCATCTCGTGGATGCCGCGCCGCCGGACGGCAGCGATCCGGTGGATAACTTTCGCCTGATCGAACGCGAACTGGCGCTATACTCGAAAGTGCTGGCCGAACGCCCGCGCATCATCGTCGCGAACAAGATGGACCTGCCCGGCGCCGAGAAGAACGCGAAGCGTATGCGCAAGGAACTCGGCGAGGAAGTCCTCGCGATCTCCGGCGCCACCGGCACCGGCGTCAAGGCGTTCCTGTCGCACCTGATCCAGCGCGTGAGCGAGATGCGGCAGCTCTCGCGGTCCCGCTGGTAAACTTTTTTTGATGCACGAAAAGACTGTCCCGAAAAGCTTAACTTCCACTTTGCCGAAATCGTATTACCCGCTGAATAAAGCGGCTTTGTGTGAACATACGTAGGCATAGCATTGTGCGGAACTCCAGCTTGTAGCCGGGCAGCGGATACGGTATCCTGTTGCGCCGTCAAAAGATTGCGAGCGTGTGCCTTTCCAGAGCGCAGGCGTGACTCGGGCCAGCCGGGTGTGGTTTCGTGTTTTGATGCTTTACGCGCAGGTGCATTCAGGTGCATAAGGATTGAAAGCTGAATGACTTCAACATCACGAAAGGCCCTCACCATTCTTTTGGCGGTCGCGGCCAATCTTCTTTGCAATTCGATCCGTGCTGAAGAGTTGACCGAAGACCAGGTCACCAAGCGGCTCTCCGAATTGGTCCTGAATAGCGAGCGGCAGATCAAGTCGGGCGAGCAGGACAAGGCGCTCGAAACCTTGAGCCAGGCGAAGCAGCTCGCGGCTTCGGCCAAGCGGCCCGAAGAACGCCAGATCGATCAGCGCATCGAACGCCTGAAGCAGTTGCTCGCGGATTCGACGGACAAGAACAAAGCGCCGGCCGCCGAGCCTGCCGCGCAGCCCGACGGCGACAATGATGTTAAGCCCACGCCCAAGCCCGAAGGGCCGAAGGGCATCCTGCTGAGCCTCAACGAGTGCACCGAGATCGCGCTGCAGAACAACTTGGGCTTGAAGCTGAGCGAGATCAACGACCGCTCCGTGGACATTTCATTGCGCAAGGCCTACGCGAAATACCTCCCCACCTTCACCGTGGGCTACACAAACTCGAACGGCGACTCGGGCGTTAACCATTCGAACAAGAGTACTTTAACGTCCACGGTCACCCAGAATACGCCGTGGGGCGGATCGGTGAGCCTTTCCGGCAATGCCTCGGAGAGCCATCCGCTCGGCGGCTCTGCGCGCGGCGCCGACGTCGGCGTGACGGTGAAGCAACCGCTGTGGAAGGGCGCGGGCACCGACGTGGGCCTGCACGACATCCGCGCGGCCAAGATCAACAAGCTGATCTCGCGCGGCAACCTCGAACTGGACGTCCAGTCCCTGATCTTCAACGTACGCCAGGCATACGCGAACTGCATCCGCCAGCTCCAGGCGCTCGAGGTGAACCATAACTCGGTAGACTCGGCGACGACGTTTCTTCGGCTGACCAAGGCGCGCGAGGCCGCCGGCCAGGTGACGAAGCTCGACGTCTTCAACTCGGAAGTGCAGCTCGCCGACCGCGAACTGGCGCTTACCGCCAACGAACGCGCGCTGGAATCGGCCTTCGACCTGCTGAAGCAGCTCATGGACGTGGACCTGGAAGAGCATATCGACGTGGAAGCGACGCTCTTCGATTTCGGAGAGAAGGCCGAGGTGGGCTCGGAGAAGGCCATCGAGATCGACGAGCCTTCCGGCACGGTCGTGCTGGTCACGCGCAAGAACGGCCAGCCCCAGGGCGATCCGTCGGTCATGTTCCAGGCGACGCACTACGACGACAAGAAGGTTCTCGACGAGGCGTTCAGCAGCCGCATCGAGTTGCTCAACAGCCGCCGCAACATCGCCATTCAGAAATTGAACGCGCTGCTGGCGAAGGATGGCCTCGGCCACCAAGTCGACCTGACGGCGTCGTACACCCGCAGCGGCGACGGGCAGAAATGGTCCGACACCTTCGACCTGCCCGATTCGAACTCCTCCATTGGCGTGCAGTATTCGATCCCGTGGGGCAAGGTTTCGGACCGCGCGGCCTACGAGCAGGCGCTGCTCGACCTCCAGAGCTCGGAGATCGAACTCAAGCGCACGCGCACCACGGTCCATCTGGACGTGCGCGACGCGTTGCGCACGCTCCGCGAGATCGAGAAGAGCACGCTGATCCAGGGCAAGAAGGTCGAACAGGCGAAGCGCTCGGTGGAAGCGGCGCAGATCAGCTTCGAGCGCGGCCTGAAGGACAGCTTCGACGTGATCACGGCGCAGAACAACCTGCTCAAGGCCAAGACCGATTTCATCAACAGCCGGCTGGACTACGTCGTCCAGCTCGCCCTGCTCGAAAAAGTGGTCGGCAAGGCCACCGGACGCGTGGACCTGAACGCCGGCCTGCCGGGCGGCATGGTGGATACGTCGCTGCCGGACAGCCTGAAGGCCAAGCCGCAGCCCAAGTCCGCGCCCACCGCACCGCACGCGCCCGAAGACGACCCGTTCGGCTATGAGCACAAGAAGCCGGAGGCGCCCGCGAAGCCGGAAGCCAAGTCCGAAGCGAAGACGGACGCGAAGGCCGAGGCGCAGCCGGAAGCAAAGAAGTAACACTTCCGACTCATTAGCCGCCAAGACGCCAAGAAATCAAATTTCATAGGACTCACATGCCTCTAGCCTTAAGAGGCCCATCGTTTAACCTCATAGTCATGGTGGAACCGGAAGCTGCGCTGCACGCACACGCAAAGCTCAAGGCCGGGTGGGAGCACGCGTGGCTGGGCTTTTTTATTCATGTTGGAAGCGCGATTCTAATGCTCCTGCTCTGGATAAATGTCGTGAGCCGGACGAGTCCGCAGCGCTTCGACGATCTCGCGATGCGAGACAGGCTTCAATTTCATTTCCTGCGTACGCTGTACACGGCATTGCCCTTTATAGGTATTCTTGGCTGGGGTTCCGGTATTCATCTTTTCCATGGCGGCATGAAAACCTTCGTGCGAAGAACTGGGATCCTCGAGCAGAGCGGGTACAAATTTTTTACTTCTATTGCTTGGACATTTGCGATCGTTTTCTCTCTCTTTTCATTTCCCTTGATACCGCTCTTTTTGATGTTATTTGCCCAATGGCAGGTACGGGAGAAACTCTTTCGAGATGCACCCGATACGCGCGCATTAGGAATCAAACTGTCCGCGATTCTTTCTTTGACCTACTTGCTCATTGGTCTTGCAGGGGCTCATTTTTTATTCAATCTTGAAAGCAGCTACCAGTCTTGGCTGTCCTCCAATGAACTTGTCTTTTCGCTAAGCGCGGCGCTGGCCGCATCGTTGGGCGTGGGAGACTGCGTCCTGTCGCTCTGGGTCTGGAAGTGGCGTAAGTCCGGGCAAGCAGCCGCGCCGCCGGATCGAATTCAGTTCTCCCTTTCTTCACTTATGGCCATTCTGCTGCTCCTCGGACTTTGGATCTCGGGCCTCGTGCTCTTCTTCAGAAACCACAGGTGAGTTCAACGGCGCATGGAACGTCCCGACGATGCCTGGGAAGATCCTTGGATCGCGAGCCGGCGCGAGGCCGAGGAGCAGCGCAAGGCCATCCTGGCGGGCGAACCGCCTGATGGCTCCGTCTCCCGCCGCGACTGCTCGTTCCTGGGCGCGAAGATTTTCGCCTTCTGCCTGCTCAGCGCCTTCGTCATTATGGAATTCGGCGCCGAGCTGTTGCTCGACAGGCCCGGCGATGGCCATAGCTTCTATCGCCTGGCCGTCGCGGCTTGGGTGGTGACGCCGCCAGTAGCGCTGCTGGGCATCTTCCTGGGCTTCGACACCTACCGCCTCGCGCTATACCTGCGGCTTGCGCCGAAAACACAGTGGTACGTATGGATCTTCGCGTTCTTCTGCCTGCCTTACATCACCCTTCCGCTGGTCGTCCAGAGCTATCGCCGCCGGCGCATCCTGACCGATAACGCCGGCATCGGCTGGATCGCGCCCCTTTTATATGCGCTACTTTTTCTCTTTTTCTGTTATGTAACGCTGCGCATCCCCTCGAGAGACCAGAAGACCTTCGCGTATATCTTTGGTGGCTTTATTACCTTATTTTTCGCCGACTGCCTGCTGGTTAACCGCATCGCGGCGGTGCGCAACGATGACCGCCTGCTGCCGCCGCCGATGCATAAATTCCAATACTCGCTGGGTGCGATGCTCGCGGCGGTGCTCGGACTGGGCACGTACGTCTCGGGGCTGGTCTTGATCTTCCGCGGAAAGTAGGCTTAAGGCTATGAGCACTCCGGCCGACGCCGCGTCCAGCCCCGCCAGCGAGCCCGCGCACCCGCCGAAGATCCCATCGGCGTCCCCCGAAGAACCGGTGCCCATCGCCTCCGCGCTGGCCACGCAAGCCGGACCCACGGAAGAGTTCACGACACCCGGCGCACGCGCCGCGGCGGCCGCATCAACTTTGCCGCCGGTCACGCGCGCCGATTGCACGCGGCTGGGCATACGAATTTTTCTGATCGGCGTGAGCCTGCCGGTGATCGCAGCCGCGCTCCTGCCCTCCGCCGCCAATCTAATCGCGTATGCGCTCGGCACCACGCCCGCGCTTGCGAGTTTCAATGTTGGCCATGCCGCGCTCGCGCTCTATTTTGTCGCTCCGCCGGCGGCGCTGTTCGGCGCGATGATGGGCTTCGAGGCCTTCCGCGTGATCTCGGGCTCGCGCAAGCCGCTGCATCTGCACAACGCGGCCTGGTTCGTGCTGGGCTTGCTCTTTCTGCCCTTCTTTGCGACGGTCTGGCTCATCCTTCCTCTTTATTTACATAGCCATCTCAGGAGAGAACTGCTTGCCGGAGAGCCGCAGCCCGATGTCCTGCGCTCGCTGCTGCATCTCGTGTACATGTGCCTATGGCCGCTGGCGCTCTTCGTGGGCACGACCGGGCTTTCCGAGGCGTTTCGCAGTTCGGTCTCGAGCGGCATGCGCGAGACCGGGGTCTCGCTGGCCATCTGCACGTGGTCGGCGCTGTGGATCTGCGATTACCTGATGCTGCTGATGTTCGCTTCGTGGCGCAGCGTGCGCATCCTGGCCGCGCCGCCCTCGAAGACCGCGCAGTACAGCCTGGGCGCGCTGCTGGCGACGACGCTCGGTCTTGCGGCGTGGGTCTCGGGGCTGGTGCTGCTCTTTCGCTAGCGCAATCCGCGCGGCGCGCGATAGGGTGAACGTATGCCGAAGCATTTTCGGGAGTGGCTCGCGCTGCTGGCCTTTATGGTTCTCGGCTTGGGCGCGGCGGCGCCGGCGCACATCTTCGCCGCGCCGGCGGTTGAGAGCGGCTGGTACGCGACGCAGCTCGAGAAGCCCGCTTGGACGCCGCCGGTCTGGGCGTTCCTGCCCGTTTGGGCGGCACTGTATGGGAGCATGTCCCTCGCGGCGTGGCTGATCTGGCGCGAGAAGGGCTTGCGCGGCGCGCCGCTGGCCTTTTTCTGTTACTTCTTTCAGTTGGGGGTAAACGCGGCGTGGCCTTACTTTTTCTTTGGGCTGAAAAACCCGGGCGCTGCGTTCTTCGAGGTGCTGCTGTTGTGGCTGTTCGTCTCGGTAACGGCGGCGCTCTTCGAAAGCGCGCGTCCGCGAGCGGGCTGGGTGCTGCTGCCTTATCTGCTGTGGGTGAGTTTTACGGTGGCGCTAAATTTCCAGATCTGGCGTCTCAACGGTTGAGTGCGTTTTATTGAACGTAACTGCGCTATTAAGAGGAGGACACGCCATGAACGTAATCGTAAGCGGCGCGAGCGGGCTGGTGGGCGCGGCGCTCGTTGCCAACCTGACTTCCGCAAAACATCGCGTGAGCCGCCTGGTGCGTGGGAAAGCGCGCGCGGGACAGGACGAGATTCCGTGGGACCCGGCGCAGGGCGTGCTCGACAACGCGCTGCTGGAAGGCAGCGACGGCGTCGTGCATCTGGCGGGCGAGAATATTGCCGGACGCTGGACGAAGGCCAAGAAGGCCGCGATCCGCGAGAGCCGTGTGAGCGGGACGCGCCTGCTTGCCGAAGCGCTCGCGCGTATGCCGCAGAAGCCGAAGGTGTTCGTCTGCGCTTCGGCCATCGGATTCTACGGCGACCGCGGCAACGAGGCGCTCGACGAGGAGAGCGCGCCCGGCAAAAGTTTCCTGACGGATGTGTGCAAAGAGTGGGAGGCCGCGGCCGAGCCCGCGCGCAAGGCGGGCATCCGCGTGGTTTTCGCACGGCTGGGCGTGGTCTTAAGCGCCAAAGGCGGCGCGCTGGCGAAGATGCTGCTGCCGTTCAAGCTGTGCGTGGGCGGCGTGGTGGGCAGCGGCAAGCAGTACTGGAGCTGGATCGATCTGGAAGATGTCGCCGGCGCGCTGCGCTTTGCGCTCGAGACCGAATCCTTATCAGGGCCGGTCAATCTCGTCGCGCCGAACCCCGCGACGAATCGCGAGTTCACGAAAGCGCTCGGCAAGGTGCTCGGGCGGCCGACGATCTTTCCCATGCCCGCGTTCGTGGCACGCATCGTACTGGGCGAGATGGCCGACGGGCTGCTGCTGGCCAGCGCACGTGTGGCTCCGAAACGGCTGCTTGCGAGCGGCTACGCGTTCAAGTATCCGGAACTGGACGCCAGCTTGCGGCACGCGCTCGGCAGATAGGCCCGCTTAGCGGCCTTCTAGCGGCACAAGTTTGAGCGCGTTGCGGAAGGTGATCTTCTCCCACGCGTCCTTGGGCAGGTCCTGCGTCTTCAGGAAATCCATGAGCCGGTTATCGAAGCAGTCGCGGCCATAGAGCAGGCGGTCCTGGAACTCGATGAGGAAGTTCCGCCCCTGCCCTTCCGGCGGGCGGCTGATCGCGGTGAGCCCCGAGCCGGCGCTCAGGTCGGCGTAAAGATTCTTGTATTTGCGCAGCAGGTCCGGCACGCGTCCGCCGGGCGTCACGGATCCTTTGGGATACGCGCCCTCGGCGGTGTAGCCGTCGCCCGAAATGTGCCGCCAGAAGCCCGGCGCGTGGCCGATGAAGGTCGTCTCCGGGCAAAGCTTAAGGACGGTCTCGAGGCGGTCGATATCGACGCAGTACCAGTAGTCGCGCTGCGGCGGCTTGGGGCGTTCCTTGAGCGGGATATCGATGTGGAAGACGACGGGCAGCTTGAGTTCGCCGCACTTGCGGAACATAAGCACCACGTCCGGGTCGTCGAAGAGGATGCGCAGCTTCAATTCGCCGTAGACGCGGACGTTGTACATGCGCACGGCCGCTTCGAGGCGCTCGAGGGCGTCGGGGCGGCGCGGGTCGGGCGCGTAGCCCGCGACGAAACGCTTAGGATAGCGCCTGCATGCCTCCATGATGTCTTCGAAGGGCATTCCGACGCGCCGGGGATCGAACGCGCCGTAGTAGGAATTGTCCCACTCGCCGTCCGGAACTTCCCACGTGAGCAGCCACGAGACGTCGATGCCGGCGGCGTCCATGTTCTTCACGACGTTGTCGGTGTTCGTGCCGTGCCAGTTGGTGTGCTGGTGCGCGTCGATGAGCATCCGGCATTTCTCCTATGAGGTTATTTCAGTATGCCCGCTTGCGCCGCAAGCGCCACCTTACGAACCGCGGCAGCGTAGGCCTCGATTGCTTCCTTGCGGTCGTGCTTGAACCAGGGAACGTTGAGGCAGCGTTCGGGGGCGGCCTCGGAGACCGGAAACGTGCCGCGGCCCTGCTTCAAGTCGCGGCCCGCGTTGGCGGCGTTGGTCGGCTTGCCCTCGCCGTAGATGTCGGCCTCGGAAAAGAGCGCGTGGACATTGAGCGGCGCGTTGGCGCCGGGGCCGCAGTGCACGCCTTCATGCGCGAGCGCCTCGCAGAACTTGCCGACGGGCAGGCCGTTGAGTTCCTCGGGCTT
>JACQFI010000091.1 GCA_016200135.1 Planctomycetota bacterium | reverse complement strand
TGTGCGAATCCGCCATCGAGAAGGGCCAGATCAATCCTGCCAAGGGTGCCCAGGTGGCGCTGCGCTTTCCGCACCCGCCCAACACCGATAAGCCGCTGCCGAAACCGAGCGCCCACATCGACGGCACCTATGCGCCCAACAACGGCGTGCCGAAGGGCGAGATCCATAACTTCACCATGCTCGTCGGCGTCTACCTGAGCGACGTGCCGAAGCCGAACGCGGGAAATTTCACGGTCTGGCCGGGAACGCATTGGAAGTTCGCGGAGTACTTCCGCAAGCATGGGCCCGAAGCGCTCGCAGGCGGCATGCCCAAGATCGACGACATGCCCGAGCCGGAGCAACTCTGCGGGCAAGCGGGCGACATCTTCATCGCGCACCACCTGTGCGGCCATACCGCGATGCCGAACTACTCGCCGCACGTGCGCTACGCGCTCTTCTTCCGCGTCTGGCGCGCGGACCGCAACGGCCGCGTCTTCCAGCGCGAGGCCATCACCGATCCGTTCTACGAATGGACGGGCATCCGCAAGCTCTTCTGCCCGGAAGGCGTGCGTGAACCTGCGGCGGTTTGAGCGACGATGGGGGCCACGCGGTTATCCCGTTAAGCGCGGTCCGGATCAGGAATTGGTCAGAATGTTTCGGACGCGCTGATCGAAGCCATCTTCCGCGAGCATGCCGGAGGCATCCACTTTCCAGTGCTTGCCATCGACGTGGAAGAAATGCATCAGCCCCGCGCCTTGAGGTGAAAGGCTCATGACGATTTTCTGAAGTCGCTCGAGTTCGGCTTTGTGCAACCTGCCAACAGTCGCCGGCTTAAGTGAGCCGGCGTCAGAATAAACCCGGATCCTGGCGCCGCCCATGAAAAAAACGCAAGTGCGATCCCAAAGCATCAGAGGCCAAGATGGTTGGCTCATGTATGAGAGCTTATCCACCTGAATCCACTTTGGAAGCTTGCTTGCGGCGCGGACGGCCCGGCCTAGAATCGCTGCCGCGTGAAATGGGAATCCGCGACCAGCAAGGAGCCGCCTGTGAGCAAAGCCGATACGATCCGCCCGGACGACCGCATGGCTGAAGAGGAAGAGGACGAGAAGAAGACCAAAGGCGGCGAGGGACTGGACCAGAAGCTGCTCGAAGCCCGCACGATCCTGGTCGAGGGCCCCGTCACCGACAAGATGTACCGCTCGGTGGTCGCGCGGCTGGTCTATCTCGAGCACAAGGATCCCAAAGGCGAGATCCTGGTGGTGGTGAACTCGCCCGGCGGCTCCGCCGACACGGGTTTCGGCATCTACGACGTGATGAAATTCGTCTCCTGCCCGGTGAAGACGCTCTGCGCCGGCATCTGCGCCTCCGCGGCCGTGCTGATCTATCTCGGCGGGCGCAAGGGCAAGCGGTACTCGCTGCCGCACTCGCGCTTCCTGCTCCACCAGCCGTCCACCTCGGCCTTCGGGCAGGCGAGCGACATGGAGATCACCGCGAACGAGATCCTGCGCACCCGCAAGAAGTACGCCGAGATCGTCGCAGAAGAGATCGGTACCAACGCGGACAAGGTGGTGTCCGACTCCAACCGCGACTTTTGGCTCTCCACCGACGAGGCGCTGAAATACAAGCTCGTCGACAAGGTGATCGTCGAGCGCAAGGAAATCTGAACAGAGGGGTCAGGGAACAGGATTCAGGGTAGGGAACGGCACGTCAAACGGACCTTTGCCCTAAACACTGAATTCTAAATCCTGACCCCTAACCCCTGGGTATCCGCCATGCCTGCCGGCGCGCCGCTGCCCTTCATCTTCCTTGACCTCAATACGCTGGAAGACTTTTTCGGCGCGCAGGGCGCGGTGGCGGCGGTCAATCGCGAGACCGCGCGGCCCAAGATCAAAGAACTGGCGTACCTGATCATGCATGCGGGGCTGGTGTCGCTGGCCGGCGTGGACCTGCATGCGCCGAGCGACCCGGAGTTCGCGCAGTTCAACCTCCCGCCGCACGGCCTCGATCGCAGCCCGGGCCGGCAGAAGATCTTCGAGACCTTCGTGCGCGGCGCGGCGGTGATCCCGCCTAGCGGCAAGCGGCGGCCGTGGCCGAACATGACCGAGCTGCGCCAGCGCGGCGGGCAGCTCATCCTGGAAAAGAGCCAGTTCGACCTCTTCTCGAATCCCGCGCTGCACGAGACGCTCAAGAACTTCCAGCCGCGCGAACTGATCCTCTACGGCGCGATCCTCGAACAGGATATCTTCTACACGGCCTGCGCCGCGCGGAACTTCTTGTACACCGTGACGATCGCCGAAGACGCCTGCGGCATCCGTGACAAAGCCGCCGCCGAACAAGCCCGCGCCGGAATGCTGCTGCGCGGCGTAACGTTCGAATGCACGGAAGAGATTCTCTCGCGAGTGGCCCGCGCTACGCGCCAGGCTGGGCTCGCCCAGCCGGTTCCGACGGATCCATCTAAGAAAAAGTAGTGGTGCCTTTTCATATATAAAGTCAGAGTGGAAATGTCATGTTTATCGAATATTTAGCGAAGCGCTATACGCTTGAAAAAGGATATGCAATTTGGAAACCAAAAGATGGCGACGACGAATATCTCAAAACCATCATTAAAGACGATGAATGGCCCTTTTCTCCTGCTAAATGCATGTTTCCGGAACTGATTCCCTTAAGACCATTCTTTGATCTGGTATTGGTCAGGGCCGATGGCATGATGTTCAATGTTGTCTGCATTAAGGACTGCAGGGTTCAAAAGACTGAAGGCAAAGATGTTACTTTAGACCTAATCCTTCAAGTGAGTGAAAAATGTCAAAAGTATACGGGTTCTATTTCCAGGAGCAAAATGGCCTGTTGGTTTCAGATTCTTGAAATACACGAGGAGAATCCCACGCCGGAATTAGAAAAACGAATGGATCAACTAAATATTAAGCAATCCTTAGGAGATAATAGAGTCAATGTGCTTCCATTAATAATCTATCCGAGCCGGGCTAGGGTTTGGAGTCCCATTTGGGGCCTGCTTTTATTCTTTCAGGGCGGTTATTTGAATCGCTGGTTGCAGGAGCAGGGCATTACCGATGAAGATTTGATAGCTCAATACAATTCTGCAGGCATTAAGTTGCTGCCTCTATGCATTGGGATTGTAATTGGTGTCTTTTTTGCATTTCTTTTACGCATTTGGTTTTCCAGTATGCAGGCAACCGATCCTTATTTATATGGTGGAGCAGACACGATCGGTTGTTTTCTGGCAGTATTGATTTCTGTTTTTGCGCGCAAAATACGTCGCAAAAGTACCATTCAGGCTATTCTAACCAGCATCCTTTATTGTATTTCACTCTACGGCACTTTTGTATATTTGGGAACGCCTTTCGGAGCTTGGATGGTAGAAATGACGTTTGTTATTTGTTGCCTATCAACGATTCTTGGATCGTTTGGCGAGATGGCGTAAGAATTTGATTCTGGTGTTGCATGTGGAGTTGTTGAGAAGCGCGTTTAGGAGATCGTACATGCTTTATCGCAGGCTCGGGAAGGCGGGGGTGAAGGTCTCGGAGATCTCCTACGGTTCGTGGATCACGAGTCACAAGGACGCCGAGGCGGCCTCGATCGCCTGCCACCGCCGCGCTTTCGACCTGGGCATCAACTTCTTCGATACGGCCGACGCGTACGCCGCGGGCGAGGCCGAACGCATCGTCGGCAAGGTACTGAAGGACCTCAAGCGCAGCGCCATTTTTCTGGCGACCAAGTGCTACTTCAAGATGGGGCAGGGGCCGAACGACGGAGGCTTAAGCCGCAAGCACCTGCGCGAGGCGTGCGACGAGTCGCTGCGGCGCATGGGCGTCGAGTACATCGACCTCTTGCAGGCGCACAGTTACGACAACGAGACGCCACTCGAAGAAACCTGCCGCGGCTTCGACGATCTCGTCCGGCAAGGCAAGCTGCTGTACTGGGGCGTCTCGAACTGGTCCGGCCTGCAGATCGCGAGCGCAGCCGAACTGTGCGAGCGGCGCGGCTTCGATCGCCCGGCCAGCCTGCAGCCGCGCTACAACATGCTCCACCGCGATATCGAGAAGGACCAGATGCCGGGGTGCGCGCAGCACGGCTTAGGGATCGTCGTTTATTCGCCGCTCTGCCAGGGCGTGCTCACCGGCAAGTACCAGGGCAAGCACGCGCCAGCCGGGAGCCGCGGGGCCGGCAACGAACAGTTCCAGACGCGCTTCCTGACCGATTACAACGAGGCCGGTGTGCGCGGCCTGACGGAGATCGCGCAGGGGCTGAAACTGACGCTCTCGCAACTGGCGCTGGCGTGGATCCTGCGCCGCCCGGAGATTTCGAGCTGTATCGTCGGCGCCAGCCGCCCGGAACAGCTCGACGAGACCGCGAAGGCCAGCGGCGTAAAACTGGACGAGAAGGCGCTTGCCGAGATCCAGCGCGTGCTCGACCGGCGCTGGGCTCTGGTGCTGGAAGAAGACGCGAAGAAGCTGCGCGGTTGAGCGGCGCGCTGCTGCGCCCGGCTATTCACCAGGCAAAGGCCGAGGCGAATTCCAGCCGCCCTTTACTTCAGATTTTCCTTGGCCCAAGCCTTGAATGCGGCGAAGTTTTTCTCGAAACGCTCCAAAGCTTCCTTGGGAATCTTGTCTTTGGGAATCAAAGCGTCGGCCAGCACCATTTTTGAGAACATCACGGCGCAGATTTCGTTCGGGTGAAAGAGTTCCTCTCGGACCGGGAACTCTTTTACGTAGGCCGCGACTTCACTCAATTCCTTCATATCGGGGGAATTTTTCTTGTCATCCCGCGCGTTCTTGTCGTCCTCCTTCTCCATATGCACGGAATAGCCGTCCTCCGTCTTGTCGAGACGCACGCAGACTTCGGCAAGATCCGCGGGCATGCTGACGTCGTCTTCGGCCCGGCCCAATACGACCAGGGGCCAAACCCAGTGCGTCTCATCCTTGAGCTTTACGGGGAAGACCCAGGAGACGTCCGTGCCATCGGGATTGGCCAGGCTGCGCTCGGTCAGCCACGCGCAGCCCACGATCTTCTTGGCATACTCGAACTTCCAAACCTCCTTGTACAGCTTGGCGAAGCGTTCCGGATGGGCGCGTTGGATGACGTGCGTCTGTTTGTGCAACAGCAAGTCGGCGATCTGCGCAAGGGCCATCGGATCGTCCTTGGCATCGGCGGGTACTAACTGCGCAAGCTGCTTCAAGACCGTACTGCCGATAACGATGTGCGCGCCGCGCGTATGCGGCAGGCCGCCTTCGATGCGGTCGGACAGCTTTATGAAACTCCAGGGCGTGCGGGCGTACAGCGGGTAGTCCCTGGCAAGGATGGGTTGCAGGCGTTCGACGGCCCAGGCGAGCATCTTTTTTTCTTCCGGCGTGAAGTCCTGGACTCCGGCCTGGTACCGTTTTCGCGCTTCCGCGCGCTGTTCCTCCAGCGTCCCGCCGGTGATCTTCGCACCGGTCTTGCAGGACATCTCAAGCGTCTGCATACGCTCGAAATACGGATCGCTCTTGTCGTTGACGATGGCCGCCTTGGCTTCTTCTGCGCTCAAACAGGCGTATTTGACTTCCGGCTTGGCGTCTTCGGCGCGCAGCCACGGGATGAGCAGGAAGGCAAGCACCGGCACGTAGAGGCGCAGGCGATTCATTTCCCAATCTCCTTATTTGCAAGAATTTCAGAATGCTTAGACGAGATGGAGCCTGAATACATTCACAGTGTATGGAAGGAGGCGTAAAAGCATAAGAGAGATTTGCGCGGGCAAGTATGCGCGCGAAAGCCGCCTTGCCTTTCTCTTTTAAAGCGGCCGTTCTCCCACTAGACTCCGCACGGTGAAATGCCGGTAGCGCGGAAGCCATTGGGTGCCAAGATGAAAGTTGCGTTGGCGCAGATCAATCCGACCATCGGCGATTTCAACGGCAACGTTGAACGCATCGTGCGGGCCGCGATCGACGCGCGCAGCGAAGGCTCGCAGCTTACGGTCTTCAGCGAGATGTGCCTGACCGGTTATCCGCCGCGCGATCTGCTGGAGAAACCGTCCTTCCTCGACGCGCAGGACCGCGCCCTCGACCGGCTCAAGAAGGCCCTCAAAGGCCTCCCCTCGATCGTCGGCTGCGTGACCCGCCGCTTCGACGGCGTCGGCAACCTGCTCTACAACTCCTGCGCGATGATCGTGGACGGCGACGTCCTGGCGGTCGGGCGCAAGTGCTTGCTGCCGAGCTACGACGTCTTCGACGAGGACCGTTATTTCGAGCCCGCCGAGAAGCCCACGGTCGTCGAGTTCCGCGGGCTGCGTTTTGGGCTGACGATCTGCGAGGACGTCTGGAACGACAAGGATTTTTGGCAGCACCGCATGTACGAGAAGGACCCCGTCGAGGACGTGGTCAACGCGGGCGCAGACGTGATCGTGAACCTGTCCGCGTCGCCCTTTTGCCTGGGCAAGCAATCCGTCAAAGAGGCCATGCTTTCAAGCCTGTGCCGCAAGTACCGGCGCCAGATGGTCTACGTGAACCAAATCGGTGGCAACGACGAACTGCTCTTCGACGGCCGCTCGATGGCCTTTAACGAACAGGGCAAGCTGATTGCGCGCGGGCAGGCGTTCGCGGAAGGCGTCACCATCGTCGACCTGGAGAACGCGTACGGCCAGGTCTCGCCGCGGCTCACGGAGGAAGAGGAGATCCGCAAGGGCCTGGTGATGGGCATCCGCGATTACGGCAACAAGTGCGGCTTCGACGGCGGCGTGCTCGGGCTTTCCGGCGGCATCGATTCGGCGCTCATGGCCGTACTGGCCGCAGAAGCCTTCGGGCCGGAGAACGTCATCGGCGTGGCCATGCCCAGCCGCTACAACTCGCCGGAGAGTCTGGCCGACGCGCGGACGCTCGCCGAGCGCCTCGGCATCGAGTTCCACATCGTACCCATCGAACAGCCGTTCGGCGCCTTAAAGGAGATCCTCGCGCCGGTCTTCGCGGGCCGTCCTGAAGACACGACCGAGGAGAACATGCAGGCGCGCATCCGCGGCCTGATCCTGATGGCCTTGTCGAACAAATTCGGGCATCTGGTGCTCTCGACCGGCAACAAGTCCGAGCTCGCGGCCGGGTACTGCACGCTCTACGGCGACATGTGCGGGGGCCTCGCCGCGATCAACGACCTGTACAAGACCACCGTGTACCAGATGGCCAAGCACATTAACGGTGCGGCGCAGGGCAAACCGCCGATTCCCACGAATACCATTACCCGGGCGCCCTCGGCTGAGTTGCGCGCAAACCAGACCGACCAGGACTCCCTGCCCCCGTATGAGACGCTCGACGCGATTCTGAAGGCGTACATCGAGGAACGGAAGAGCCTCGAACAGATCGTGGCGCTCGGGTTTGAGTTCGACACCGTGAAGCGCGTGCTGCGGATGGTGGACTTTAACGAGTACAAGCGGCGGCAGTCCGCGCCGGGATTGAAAGTTACTGCCAAGGCTTTTGGAGTAGGGCGCCGCATGCCGATCGCGCAGCGGTTCCGCGAAGCCGACTAGGCCTCACGGGTCTGATTTATTGTACAAAACGCCCGCCGCGGGCAAGACGGCCCGTTCGGCTTCCTTGCGGAGGAGCGCGAACGCGCAGTGCCTCCAGTAATACAACCCCGCAAACGCGGCAAGAAAGAGCAGCGGATACAATAGGTACGCCCACGGGCGGAAGTGCAGGAAGAGCGCCACGGGCCGGTTCTGATAGATCCGCTGTATGTTCTGGACCTTCTCCAGGCTGTCCATTTCGGCGAGCATTTCCGCGTTTTCAAGATGCCGGTTCAGCAATTCGAGCTGCTCGCTGGGATTCCAGTAGTATTGCTGCTTCGGTTTGTCGTTTGCAACCCAACGGTAGTAATTCTCCGCTGCCCAGGCGCAGCGATTGAAGCGGGCATTGATCGTGCCGGCGTGGATCGCCGGCGCGAGCGTCAGGCCCAGCAGCAAGGCCGAGAGCACGGCCGAGAGCGTGGCCTGGCCCACGAAATTCCGGAAGCGGATGGCGGAGGCTTCGAGCGCAAGCGCGAGCAGAAGGAAAAGCAGGGCCGGCAGAAAAATCATGGCGCAGAGAAGCCAGCCCTCGGCGCGGTTGGCCGTGGAGGTCTCGTAAAAAAACGCCGTCCCCAAGCCGCCCGTAAGCAAGACCAGCAAGGTCACAAAGCCCGCATGCAACGGGAAGCGGCGCCTGGAAGCGCGCTCGCCCCGGCCGGCGAGGCGTTCGCACTCGTCGCTGAGCGTCCGCTCGCGCCGGAACGGATGGTCGATCAGGGCCAGGCCGCAAACGACGTAACCCGCGACCAAGAGGATCGCCATGGCGGCGGCCCAGCAATGATCGAGCGAACGAATGTTGTTGACGTCCGCATTGTATGCGGCGCCCAGCGCGCCAACGGCCACGAAGCTCCACAGCGCAATCCAGGCGCTGGGCCGCAGCGCGGTCTTCTCGCTGGAATCGAGCTTCCGGCTGGCGGCCCAGACAAACAGGACGAAGAACAGGGCCTGGTACGCGAGCACATAGGCGTACGCAAGATACGTGGAGCCGGCGAGCATGGGAACGTTCGCGCGCCGCCACGCCGAACCGAACTCGTGCCAGAAGAGCGCGTCCAGCATGCCCCAGGGTGAAAACAGGCTGATGAAGCCGACTTCTTTTTCGCCGGAAGCGGCCAGCGGCGGCACGTGCACGAAGAACCCGAGGGCCAACAGGCCCGCGACGGCGGCGAATCCGCGGAACGCCATGGTCTGCGTGGCCAGAAACGCTCCGGCGGCCGTCAGCAGCAGGCACGCCATGACCATCCCCGCCAGTGCGATGGCCACGTTTTCGGGCGGATATCCTCCCAGGATCGCGAGCGGCACGCCGGCGAGCAGCAGCGCGCCCGAGATCATATGGATGACGTAGACGGACCCGAACATCTTTCCGAGCACGATGCCGGTGGTGGAGAGCGGCGCGAGCTTCAGGAATTCCATGGTGCCGAGCACGCGCTCGTTGCTGAGCGAGAACGTGGCGAAGAGCGGCGCGATGATGCCGGAGAGCACAAGCGCGATGATGTAAAACTGATTGAAAATTCCGCGCGCACCGGCATCAAAGGTCCGGTAGCCCGATTCGTTGCCGAACAGGGCGAAGCGGATCGCGTAGGCCATCGAATCGCGCCCGTAGGGCATGAAGATCAAGTTCAAGACCAACAGAACGGCGATGGAAATAAACGCGCCCCAAAAGATGCCCCGGCGCATGGCGGGCCGCGGCGTGTGGCGGAAGTAAAACGGCATGCCCAGGTGCTGCAGCCACGTGTGGTCCGCGGTATCGGGCGGTGCGGCGGGCGCGTCCGCTTCCTCCAGACGCGCAGCCGCCGTTCCGGCGCTCGGAGGCGCGCTCTCGCGCGCCGGCGGGTCCGAAGAGGGGGTGGCGGGCATGGCGTCGCTCAATCCGATCGCTCCCCTTTGCTGGCCTGCCGGTAAACGGATTCGAGATCGACCTCTTCAGGTGAGAAACGCGCCACGAGAAATCCCGCTCCGGCGACTTTCGTGAGCACGCCTGCGGCGGCTTCTTCGTCGCCCGCGAGATCGAAAGTCAGCGTCACGTCCCGCCGTTCCACGTTGCTTACGCCGGGCAGTTCCTTGAGCAGGATCTCCAGCCGTGGACCATCCTTGACCACGCGTAGCGAGTATCGCCGTCCGCCTTGAGCGGTGCCGGAGTACCGCGCCAGAACGCCTTCGGCGCCCGAGAGCGGGCCGAATTCGGCCAGCCGGCCGTTCTGGACGATGGCGATGTGATCGCAGAAATCCGCGAGCTCTTTCAGCACGTGCGAGCTGACTACGACGGTCTTGCCGAGATGCTGCTGGAACTTGAGGAAGTCGCGCAGTTCCGCGCGCGCCACGGGGTCGAGCCCGCTCGCGGGTTCGTCCAGAAAGACCACTTCAGGATCGTGAAGAAAACTCTTCGCGACGCCAAGCCTCTGGCGCATGCCGCGCGAAAGCGTGCCCACGCGGGCGTCGCGTTTCTCGTTCAGGCCCAGCCGCTCGAGGTAATCCGTGACGCGCTCGTTGGCCATGCTGGCGTCGAGGTTGTATGCGCGGGCGAAGAATTGCAGGTAGCGCTCGACGCTGAGGTCTTCGTAGAGCTGAAAAGATTCCGGAAGGTAGCCAATGAGCTGCCGCACGCCGACCTTGTCCTGTTGGACGTCGCGCCCGCCGATCCACGCCCGCCCGCGCGTCGGGGCCATCAGCGTGCAGAGCATCTTCATCGTGGTGCTCTTGCCCGCGCCGTTCGGGCCGACCAGCGCGCACACGGCGCCGCGGCCGATCTCGATCGTGAGCCGGTCGACGGCGACGAAACTGCCGAAGTAGCGGGTGAGGTTTTCGCAACGGATCATGCGGGCTGCCGTATCCGTGCCCAAGTACGCTAAGGTTACACGACTCGAATATACCGCAAATCAGGCCGCTTCTTTCGGCGAATCCGTGGCTCGGGCGTTCAGCGCCAGGGCGACGCCCATGAAGAACGCAAACGTTCCCGCGCACCCACGCACGAGTGGGCTGCCGAAGGCCGAGAAGACCGCCGCGCCGATGCACGCGCCGGCCGAGGCCAGCGCGAGCGCGCGCGTCGTGTGGTCGTCCGCCGCGGCGCGCACGTACGCGGCCAGCGCGGCAGCGAACCAGGTGGCGAAGACCAGCGTGAGTCCGAGCAGGCCCAATACGCCTAATTCCACGGCGGTGGTCTCGATGAGCCCGTAGGTCATCGGTTCGTGTGCGTTGGTCTCGAACGCGGCCTCGTCGTCCGTATTGGCGCCCGGTTTGGGATAGGCCTGGCCATGATAGTAGTTGTTCACCGCCGTCTGGAATTTGCCCGCGCCCGCTCCGGCGATCCAATGGTTTCCGTCGCTGAGGAAATTCACCGCCGCCTGGTAGCGCCGCAGGCGCGCCGAAGGCTGGGGAAGCGCACCCTCGCTCGACTGCGTGAAATGGCTCACGGTTTTCCAGAGCACGCTCGCGTTGTCGCGCGGCAGCCGCGGCAATACGACCATAAGCGCGAGAATCAGCGCGGCGGCAAGCGCGGCTGCGCCAAGCGGGTGGCGCGCACCGCGGATCGTCAGAAGGACTCCGGCGACGGCCAGCGCTCCCGCGCACGCGGCCAATACTCCGCCGCCGAACATGCAGACGCACAGGCCCAGCAGCGCCAGCGCTCCGGCGGCGACTTGCAGGGCGGAGTCCTTCTCGAAGACCGCGAACGCCGCGCAGGCCGGCACCATCATGGCCACCTGAGCCGCGAACTGCCCGCGGAACTCGAACCAACCCGCGAGCCGGACGTTGGTGACGCCGCCGCCGAAGTAGCGTCCGGTCTCGTGCGACGGCAGCGGCAGGCCCTCGGGCTGAACGTATTGGTAGAGCGCGTAGAGAAAACACGCGCCCGTAACAGCCCCCAAGGCCAGTGCAAGACGCCGCAGGCCCGCAGCGTTCGGGATGAAATGTTCGAAGACCCAGACGGCGCACAGTACTACGAGCACCGTTTGGCCTAGAGCGGAGCGCGCCCATTCACCGAAGATGCGCGGGTCGGACCAGAGGATCGAGGCCATGGCCACGCCCGCCCAGAAGAGATTTCCCAGCGGCGGAAACCAGTCATTAGTCCTCTTGCGGACGATGCCATACAGCACGAGCAGCACCAGCGGTCCGGTAAGCAGATCCAGCGGCGCGACGTAGAAGGGGAATTTCTTCGGGTGCAGGTAGTAGCCCGCGTTAAAGCTGAACGGCAGCACCGCCGCGATGGCCAGCCACAAGCGCCAAGCGGGCGGCATGGTCGGAGCGTTGATTGCGGGCGCGGCAGGTTCGTTCATGCGGTCTGTAAGATACCAACCGCGCGGTGGCCTGCGCGGTCATTTTCCGTGTTGGGGCACGCGTGATTGAAGGCCAAGTGATTACACTAAGGTGACTTCATCGCAGGCGTTGCCACACGGAAACCAAAATTTAGACCACGAGTACTAGAAGAGGGTATTGGAAAAATCACCTCAGGTGAATATCCGGCGCGATCAGCCGAACGACTGAATTTGAATTCATCTCCCCAAGAGCTTCCACGAAATACGCGTTTGGAACCAATTATTGGTCCTGGCGGGTCTTCACGTGGAGACTTTCCGTAATAGTCATCGGCATACCAATCTTGGCACCATTCCAAAACGTTTCCATGCATGTCATAAAGCCCGAAAGCATTCGGTTCTTTCTGACCTACAGGATGCGTTCTCCGATTGCTATTACTAGAATACCAAGCTACCCGTTCCAGATCGGCCTCGTTGTCGCCTGAGTAGTAGGTTGACTTCGTTCCGGCACGGCAACCGTACTCCCATTCAGCCTCTGTTGGCAGCCGAATTAGTTGTTTTGTCTCTTCTGTTAATTTGCTGCAGTACCCTTGCGCGTTGGCCCAGGAAACCCCGTCAACGGGGTTTCCTGGACCCCTAAATTCGCTTGGATTTGTCCCCATGACTTGTTGGTATTGTTCCTGTGTTACCTCGAACTTACCCATGTAAAACGGCCTAGTATGTATGATGAGATGCGCTGGCTTCTCTTGGGCGTACGCATCGTCATATCGTGCCTTAACTATCAGATACTCAGTTTTTGCCTCTTCTAGTTTTTTTGCAGAATGCCACCAGTGCAGCCCGCTCAACACCGCCAATCCCGCCGCAACGGTCATCGCGAGCAGCCGCGCCAGCGAGAACTTCGGGTGCTGCCGCTTGCGGAAGGCCTGCACGGCCACCGCGCCCAGCAAGACCAGCAGCACGCCGCCGCCCAACGCGAGCAGCGCCTGGCCCACGACGATCTTTTTGTGGAAGCCTTCTTCGTCCACCGGCACCGATTCCGGGGTGCCCATGATGAACCGCCCTGCCGGGATCAGCACCAGTTCCAGCTTCACGCCGCTGCCCAAGTCGAGCGTCTTTGTGGGCGGCAGGCTCGCGCGCTGCGCGTACGCTTCGACGGACTCCTGGCCGTCCCAGAGCGGCCAGGTGGGTTGAGGCTCCGGCGCGGGCGATTCCGCTGCGCCGCCACGAGTGGCGAACGCCGCGAAAAAGAGCAGGGGAAGCAGCGCGAACTTCATAACCACGGTTTTATACCACGGCATGGTTGCGGCTGAGGAACCTTAAACACGTCTAGGAGCCTATTTCTGCGCCACCCCCGCCGCGAATTTCTTCCGCTGCGCCTGGAAGTACTCCTTGTCGGGCGGGTTCATCGCCAGCGCGCGGTCGATGGCCGCGACGGCTTTGGCGTACTCCTTGTTCTGGAAGTAGCACTCGGCCAGCGTGTCGAGGACCTCGGCGGTCGGGTCGAGTTCCACGGCGCGTTCGGCCAGGGCAATTCCGTCCTTGATCTTGTTCAGCTTCGGATCGTCGACGCGCGCATACAGCCACGCCAGCAGGCCCATGGCGTCGGCGTAATCCGGGCGCAACTGAATGGCCTTCTGGTACGCCTTCTCGGCCTCCAAAAGCGAGCCGCGCTTGTTGCCCTCTTCGAAGAGGTCTTCGTGCGCGCGGGCGAGGTAGAAGAAGGCTCGCGGCTGGGTCGGGTCGGCCTCGGTGGCCTTGGTCAAGGCGTCCAGCGCTTCCGGAAGTTTGCGCAGCCGGTAGAGGATAGTCCCGCGCAGCAGCAGCGCCTTGGCGAACTTGGGATCAATTTTAAGCCCTTGATCGCACGCCTCGAGCGCTTCATCTATTTTGCGGTCGTAATAGAGCGCCTGCGCCTTCTCGAACCAGCCGCGGGCGCTCTCGATCTTGAGCTTCGTTACAAAGTCTTTCCAGATCGGTTCCAGATCCTCGGCGCTGGCCTGGAACGCGTTCTTGAATGCCTCGGCGGGCTTGCGGCCCTTGCGCAGTTCATCCATGTAGGCCGCGAAGCGCTGCCCGTGGCGTCCGTTCTGGTAGGTCGCGAAGAAGTAGACCAGCGACCAGCCTTCAGCGTACGCGAGCAGATTGTAGTTGTTCTCGCCGTAGCCATCCATGCGGAGCAACGCCGCGAGCTTGTGAGTCTTGTTGTTCTTGAGCGCCTCTTGCAGGTCCAGCAGGCGCCCGTAGGGAATCAGGCCGGTCTCGAGCTTGCCGTTCTTGAACTGCGAGCTCTCGAAGTACACCGCGAGGCCCTCGTTCATCCACAGCGGAGCGTCGGCTTTGGGCATGTACAGGTCCACGAAGTAGTGCGTGACCTCGTGATACAGCGTGTTCAGCACGTCTTCGGGATCGTCGGACCAGAAGAGCACGATCTCCTTGTTGTTGGGGTCGAAGTAGCCCGCGATGTGCTCGTTGTTCTTTTCGCCGTGCTCGGCGGCGTACTTCTGGAACTCGGCTTTCTCCGCGAAGACTTTCACCGGCAGCGGCGCTTTGGGCTCGCTGCGAATCTGGAAGCGGCGCACGAAGTCGGCGTACTGCTGCTCCAGCGACTGGGACATCTGCTTCGCGAGGTCTTGGGTGGTGTTGGTGATGATGACGAAGTGCGGCGACGACTCCTTCAGCGCCTTCGCCCACGGGATGCGCTGCGCGGAAGCGGTGGCTTCGGGTTTCTTCACCTCCGCAGCTTGGGTGGCACTGGACATAATTAATGCCCAGGCCAGCAGAGATACCCGGCAGAGATTTTCATGCGAGGACTTCATATTCGACTCCCATCTTGGTTTTGCCGGCCCATTTAGACGTACAAGATAATACGAAGGCGCGTGAAAAACCTTCAAATGAGATAAATGAAATGACCGCGGCGACGCGCGTAGGAGGCCTTTGTTACAAATTCATTACGTATGGATTGTGGCGACGATTGCGCGCTCAGGATGCGTGAGCCGCTGCGGGTTGCGCGCTGACCTCGGGAAGGATGTGCACGCGCTCCGGCCGCAAGAGCCGGCGCAGTTCGTTCTGGTACGCGCGCATCTTGTCCATGATCGCCATGTTCGCGCGAATCGCGTAGCCCTTGGGCACAAACGTGATGAAGATCACCTTGCGGTCGCGTGTGCCGGTGTTCACCGATGCGCCGTGGACGGTCGCAGTCGTGCAAACCGTGAGTTGCCCCGCCTTGGCGAGCAGCGGGCGCGGTTCGGCGTACGGAAGCTTGGGTAGCTTTGCAAACGGTTCGGGATTGTCGATATACGCGGGGTTGCGGTCCATCTCGGCGGCGATGATCCGATGGCTGCCGGGGCGGAACATCAGCGGCGCGGAGTCGGGAGTGACATCCGTGAGCCAGAGCAGGCAGCTGCAGATCATGTTGCGGGGCCGGCCGTCGAGGTCCGCCGTGCGGTACTTGATGTCCACGTGCTCCCAGAAGCTGAACGGTTTGCCGGGCTCCGGGTACGTCTTCGCGATCGCCGTGGCGAAGAAGTCCACGGCCTCGGCGCGCAGCGCGCTCTTGGCGGTGGATTCGAGAAACGAGTGTTGAATGAGGTGGAGCAGCGCGGGTTCGAAATAGTCGCTCGTGCGCTGGATGCGGTGACCGGGCTCCGGTCCGCCCTGCGGCTTCTCGCGCAGCAACAGACGGTCGATGGCCGCGGCCGCGGATTGGATATCGTTGCTCGTAAAGGGCGTGTCGATCGTCACGGCGCCGTCTGCCGCAAAAGTTCGGTCCTGTTCGGGCGTCAGCATCGAACAATCCTTTCGGCACAGCAAGCATCACGACAAGGTCGTTTTCCGAACACGCGTTTCACACTATAGCGGGAAAGCGCGATGGAAAATCCGGTCAGATTGCAGCAAGATATGGATTAAACAGGGCTCATGGAGGTTGCGTATGGCGGCGTCAAATCGCGCGGCGGTCCCGGAACTGCTGGTGGTCGTCCACAACCAATCGATGCAGGAAAAGAAGACGCCGGGCGCGTGGAAGCACGCGTGCCACCACTTGTCGATCATCTTGCACGGAGAGGGCCTGTACCGGAACGGTCCCGCCGAACTGCCGCCGGAGCGCCCGCTCTTCGGATTTCTGCCCGCAGGCGACGACGACTTCAATGGGTTCGTGGGCCGGATCGACGCGTGGTATGCGGGCTTTCACTGGCCGGGCCTTTCGTCGCAGGGGGCCGGCAAGCTGGAACTCGACGTGAGCTGGAACGGCCGGGCCATGCGCATCCCGCGCTTCAAGGCCATAGTGGCCGCCGCCGCGCCAAGAATCGTCGAACAATACCAGGCCATGCGCGCGGCGCTCGCGCGGAACGATCTGGCGGGCTCGATGCTCGCCCAGGGCCTGCTAACGGAACTCTTCGCGATGTATGTGGATTTACCTTCCGAATCCGGCGCGCCCGCGAGCCATCGCGCGCTCAGCCGCTTTCAGGATCTGCTTCGCGTCCATGCGTGCGACGACGTGTCCATCGAAGAACTCGCGGACCGCGCGGGTCTCACGGCCGACCACCTGCGCGACCTCTTCCGCGAACGGTTCGGGCAGCGCCCCATCGAGTACCGCACGGGCCTGCGCATGGGCCGCGCCCGCGAGCTGCTCGCTTCGACGACGCTGAACGTGAAAGAGGTCGCGCGGCGGACGGGCTATCCGGACGCGCTCTACTTCTCGCGTGCTTTCCGCAGGCATTTCAGCATCAACCCGCGCGAGATGATCCGGCGTCACCGTCTGGCGATGCGGTGATTCACCACGGAGGCGCTAAAGACGCGGAGAACGGCCACTGCCTGTCCACGAATCTGCACGAATAAACACGAATTGCGGCGAGCGAAAACGGCGTTGCTTGCTGGTCGACCGTAGGGCTTACGACAGATAGAGTTAAGCTGCACGCGGCGTAGGACTCAGCGTGGCGGATTGAAAGAGGTGATAGGAAAAGATATTGTATCCACAAGAATAGACTGGGCGGATGCGGTCGAATACTTGTTTGGCGGCGGGAAATGGAAACACGCTGATGCTGACTAGGGACGCAGCCCGGTTGCAAGTGCTTCTTGATCTACAGCGGCGGCACGGACACCGGCAGGGGCCAGAGGAACTTGTAATCCTCGACGAGCACACCATTGAGCGGCCTTGGGGCTGGGTGTTTTTCTACACCACACGCGGCTGGCGTGACGGTGAGGATATATATGCGATTGGTGGCAACGCCCCGTACATGATCAACCTGCAAGATGGAAGCATTCGGCTCGCCGGGACCGCTCTTACCATCGATGAGTACATAGAGGCTTACGAAGTCGAGTTGGAACGGCAATCCGGAACGTGGAATCTGTTTATAAATGAACAAGCAGATTGTCCGCAAAGTGTCGTCAGTGGAATTCGTTCGTCGCTCGGGTTGTCGCTGGCCGAACTTAGTGCATTCAAGCAACGGCTGCCGTGTGTTTGGTCTTCTGGTGCGTTCGTCGACTTGGAGCCGGTGTGCCAGCGACTGCAAGCTGCTGGGGTTCGAGCCGAGGTTCGCCGCGCGCCTAATTCAAAGCCTGGCGGATAGTTGGTCTAGACGGTGGCACTTGTAGATTTGATTTGCCGTTTGGGGCTATCATTCGTGCCGATTCGTGGATACGCGCCGTTCTCCGTGCCTCCGCGTCTCCGCGGTGAAAAAACGCTCAGCCGTTGATCACCGCCGCGGCGGCTTCGACGCCCGCGCCGGGCTTCACGCCTGACGCGCCCTGTGCTTTCAGGATGCCGCCCAGCGCCGAGAGAAAGAGCAGGACGTGGTTCGGCTTCGCGCCTTCGCCCATCAGGCCGACGCGCCAGCCCTTGCCCTTCAGTTCGCCCAAGCCGCCGCCAATCTCCAGGCTGTGCTGATCCAGCAGCGTCTTGCGGACCTTGGCATCGTCGGCGCCGGCAGGGATCAGGACGGTGGTGACCGTAGGCAGGCGGTCGGCCGGGTTCTTCACGAAGAGCTGCAGGCCCATGGCTTCGAGGCCCGCGTACAGCGCCTTGGCCATCTTCGCGTGCCGCGCGCTGCGCGCGTCGAGGCCTTCTTCATGAATGAGCTTGAGGCCTTCGAGCAGCGCGTAGGTCATGTTGATTGGGCCGGTGTGATGGTAGGCGCGTTCTTCGTTCCAGTATTTCCGGATCAGCGTCAGGTCCATGTACCAGCTCGTCACCTTGGACTTGCGCTTGGCGAGTTTCTCCTCGGCGCGCTTGCCAAAGGACACCGGCGAGATGCCCGGCGGAACGCCGAGGCACTTCTGCGAGCCGGTGTAGACCGCGTCGACGCCCCAGTCGTCGCTTTTAAAGACCGAGCCGCCGAGGCTCGCGACGGTGTCCACGAGCAGCAGCGCGCCGTGATCGTGGCAGATCTTCGCGATCTCGCCGAGGTTCGACTGCATCACGCCGGTGCTGGTCTCGCCGTGGACAAGCGCCACGAGTTTCGCGGGCTGTTTCTTGAGCGCCTCCGCGATCTGTTCGGGCTTGGCGGATTGGCCCCAGGGCACGGAAAGCTTCGCCACTTTCGCGCCGTAGCGTTCGGCGATCTCCGGCATGCGCCCGCTGAAGACGCCGTTGACGCAGATGAGCACGTCGTCGCCGGGTTCGACCAGGTTGACGAGGCAGGCCTCCATCGCGCCCATGCCGGTGACGGGCAGCGCGAGGGTCAGCTCGTTCTTCGTCTGAAAGGCCTCCCGCATCAGCGCCTGGGTCTCGTCCATGAGCTTGAAGTACAGCGGGTCCATGTGGCCCAGCGTAGGTGCGGACATGGCCTGGTAGACGCGCGCGTGGACGTTGCTCGGGCCGGGGCCCATCAGGATGCGCGCGGGAATATTCGCTTCGGGCATGGAGACCTCTCCTTAATTAGTGGATGCGTACGCCAACCTAAGACGAATCGTAGTGCAGGCAAGTGCGAGAGAGAACTCAGGCCGCTTTAGATGCCGTGCTCGCGCCCATCCGTCCGACGGCCGAAGCGAGCAGGATCAGGCCGAGCCCGCTCCAGGACCACGCCGTAACCGCACTGCCTGTGACGAAACTCAGCGCGAGCAGCGCCAGCGGCGGCGTTAAAAAGGTGAGCAACCCGATGCGCTGCATGTCGCCGGTGCGCACGCCGCGGTCCCAGAGTGCAAAAGCAAGGCCGCAAGGAAACAGTCCAATAAAGAGCGCCGAGAGCAGCCCGTTCAGCGGCGGCCATGCGTGGGGACCCATGAGCCCCCATAGCAGGAGGCCGGCCAATGCCGTGATGCCCGTTCCTGCGAGCAGATCGCCGGGGCCACCACCGTGCTTGCGGATGCTCACGCTGTAGCTCGACCAGCTCACCGCGCAAACCAGCCCCAGCCCATAGGCGGGAAAGGCTGCGGCCGCGACGCTCAGGGCGTGGCCTTGCCAGACCACGGCCACCGTGCCCGCGAGGCCGAGCAGTGCGGCCAGGCCGATCGGCCAGCGGAAGGGCTGCTTCAACATGGGCCACGCAAAGAGCACAATGCCGAGCGGCCACAGGTCTACGATCAGGACGGTCTCGACCTGCGCGCCGATATGATTGGCCATGTTCATGGCAAAAAAGTACGCGGCATGAAAGCCCAGAAATCCCCACACGGCCCAAGCGAGTGTGCGCTTCGAGACCGGGCGCAGGGAAGTCGAACCCTTGGTGCTGAACCGATGGATGAGCCAGAGCACCGTGGTGCTTACCGTGAAGGTTAGGCCCAAGGTCTGCGCGGGCGCGAGCGTCGCCAGGCCAACCGCGGCGGCGGCCGGGAAGGACGCCCAGCAGAGAACCGCTCCCAATACATAAAGGTAGGCCATGGCACCGCGTTCTTCGGACTCTTGCCCAAGGGAAGGCCTGGGTTATACCGCCGAAAGGTGAACCGGCCACGGCACAAGAGAGCGCGTATGCGTGAGAACGAGCACGAAGGGGACCTCAAGCGCTGGCATATCTATTTGAGCGGACGCGTACAAGGGGTGGGTATGCGCGCCACAGTCGCGGACCTCGCGCCGGACCACGGCATTACGGGTTGGGTGCGGAATCTCAGCGACGGCCGGGTGGAAATAGTGGCGGAAGGCCGCTCCGCCAATCTCGAACGTTTTCTCGCTACGTTGGAAAGCCAGATGAGAGGCTACATCGGTGATATTCAAAGGAGTGCCGAACCAGCGACGGGGGAATGGAAATACTTTTCGGTTACACACTGAAAGGCCCTTAAAGAACGCAAGGTGCATTTTCACCTGTGTTTCTCTGAACAATGTAAGTGGTCAATACCGCGCCAGTTGTTCAATTTCAAACTTGCGCACAATGCGTCCCATTTTCATAATCATTTTATACAGCAGAAATTATAAATCTACTTTCATACGAAAAGGCCGAATTTTAACGGGCTTATCGCTTGACTTGTCCAGGCCCAAGCGTACATTTCGTGCGCTTTCGACTAAGAAAATGTTTTGGTACGGCGGGTGCTGGAGTATTCGCATCAGCCATAGCATTTGATGGGCGACCCGTTGTTTCACTGCAGGGCTCTATACGGAGTCCAAGGAGGAGGGGGTACGATGACCGTTGATCGCGTGTGCAAAACGTTGGCGATGAGCGCGGCGGTGGCCGTGGTTTTCGCCGCTTCGTGGGTGAAGGCCGAGAATACGAGTGCCGAAGACACGAAAGAAATCCTCGCGCGCATGCGGGCCATGGAAGAGAAGATGGCCTCGCAGGACAAAGAGATCGGCGCCTTAAAGGGCAAGCTCAAGCAGGCCGAAGCTTACAATGCCGCGAAGCCCGACATCCACATGCAGGTGGATAAGGCGCTCGACCAGAAGACCCCGCCGGCGTGGGCCTACGTCCACGACACGGGCCTGATCAACCGCCCGATCAAGTTTGGCGGCATGCTCGACGTCCAATACCAGTACAGCTTCAACCAGCCGCACACGCAGAACACGACGAATGCCGGCGCGTCGCCGGACTTCCGCGTCTTCGGCGGCGGGAACTTCAATTCGTTCCAAGTCAGCCAGGTCGACCTCTACTTGGACGCCACGGCACAGGAAAAGGGCCAGGCGGGTTTCCGCGTGGACTGGAACCTGGGCCGCGATCCGGCCTCTGCGGGCTATACGCTGACTACGCTTAATGGCGGCGGCACGACGAACACTGGTCTTCAGCAGGCGTACATCGACTATCTCGCCGACATCGGAAACGGCATCCGCTTCAAACTCGGCAAGCTGGTCACCTGCTACGGCTTCGAAGTGATCGAAGGCGCCGACAACTGGAACGTGTCCCGCTCCTTCAACTTCGAACGCGCGATTCCCTTCACGCATACCGGCCTGGATGTCGAGTACAGCTTCAACGACAAGTTCTCGATGATGTTCATGGTCGTGAACGACCTCTTCCAGGGCGATCCGGGCCTGGACGCGAACTTCAACAAGGACGTTATGATTCAGACCAAGTGGACGCCGGTGAAGTGGTTCACCTGGATCGTGAACGCGGGTGCGGGTCAGGACGACAACCGCTCGCCGACGGTCGAGCGCGGCCCGAAGCGCTATCAGGATAACTGGCTCTACCTGATCAATACCAACATGACATTCACGCCGTGGGAAAAGTGGTCCTTCGGGCTGGATGCAACATTAGGCGATCGCATCGACGGCGAGTCTCGCTTTAACCGCGGCCACTTCAATCGGACCGGCGAGATCACCTACGACGACGGCCAGTTCTACGGCGTAGCCGGTTACTTGAAGTATCAGTTCCTCAAGAACTGGTATTTCGCGGCTCGCTACGAAATGTTCTGGGATCTCGACGGCGCGACGGGTGGTCCGACGGGCGATCCGTTAGGCACCCCTGCGGTTGGCCTCGCTCCCGCCGTACCGGGAACCGATTTAACCAATCCCGGCATTAAACTGACCTCGGCGACGGGTACGATTGACTGGGCGCTCTCCGATCCGCTGCATGTCCGCTTCGAGTACCGCCACGACGAGAACTTCAAGACGGGCGGACACGTTACCCCGGGCTATCGCACCAGCAACGGCCAGAACGCGGCGGGTGCTACGCCTTACCGTAACACGAACGACACGCTGACGATGAGCTGGGTGTTGAAGTTCTAAGACAGTCCAAGTCTAAGCAGGAAGAAAGGGCGAACCCAAAGGTTCGCCCTTTTTTTGTCTGCTAATGGATCAATGGCCATCAAAATGCGTCTGTTGCCAATTTGATGCGATTGCGGGTACACATTGAACGGAGGAAAGGCCCTTGGAAAAACTGCTCTGCTGTTTTGCGGCGCTTCTCTGCGGCGGGGTTATTGCCGCGGGTTCAGCCTCCGCCTGTGGCTGCCGTGCGATAGCACCTCCCCCGAAGCCGGCGCTTGAGGCGAACATGGAGGTGCAAACTCTGTTTCGTCAGGCGGAGGAGCATTATCAAAAGAAAGAATACGGTCGTGCCGCAAGGTTTTTCGGTGAAGTGGCGAAAAGCGCTCCGGAGGGCAGCAAAGAGCTTACCGCCTCGCAAGAACGGTTGGTCGGAATTGCCAAACGGGGAGACAAGCGCTTGTCCGAGGTTGGCAAGAAAGAGAACGTCGGGAAGGAAGAAAAGGTGGTAGCCGAGTATCAAAAAATTGCCGAGCAGTTCGAAGGGCTTCCGCAGGCGGAAACCGCTCGAACTCGCCTTGCCGTGCTTGCGCAAGGCGCCGCAGGCCGAGATGCAACTATGGACTCGACCGCCAAACCATAGCCGAAATCACAGCGCGCCGATGGACCGCAGGTACGCCGCCGTGTGCGCCATGCGCTGAAGCGTCTGCTCCTGCGTGAGGTTCTCGCCTTCGCAGCCCTCGATCTCCAGCGTGAACGGACCGTAAAAGCCGGCCTCGTGGCAGAGGCGGAAGATCTCGGGAAAGTTCACGATCCCGCGGCCCTCGTGCAGCCCGGGGAAGTACCAGCTCTTCGGCTTCCCGTCGGTCTCTTTTAGATGCACGGCCCCGAGCCACGGCAGAAACTTCTTAAGTTCCGCGATGCCGTCGATGTTCTCGTTGTAGTAGTACAGATTCGCGCTGTCGTAGTTGAGCTTCACGTAGGGATGATTGGCGCCCTTCGCGGTCGCGACGCCCACGTCGCCGTTGGTCACCAGATCGGGGTGTGTCTCGAGCGCGATCGTGGCCTCTTGAGCCCGCGCGAGGTCGCCTAATCCGCGCAACACGGCGTAGGCCTCCGGCAGCGGCTTCCCGCCGGTCTTAACGCTCAAAAAGATAATCTTGGCCTCAAAGGCTTTCGCGCAGCGGGCGGTGTGCTCGAAGCTCGCCACTGTCTCCGGCTTCGAGAGATCGATCCCGTGGCCCACGCTGCTGGCTTTCAGGCCGTGCTTCGCCAGATCAGCCTTAACAGCCGGCCAGTCTTTCTCCGGCGGCGAACCAAGTTCCACGTGCTCGATGCCGATTTCGGCCAAGTGCCGGAAGGCCTCGGACTGGAACTTGCCGTAGCAACCGGGGCGGGCAGCGATCAGATCGCGGGGCATGGCGCAGATCCTCTAGGGTGGAAAAGCCTGGAGCCGCAGCTATTTCGGAGGCTCGGAGAGATCGGGTGGCGGCGGCTTGGGCGCCGGCGCGGACGGGCCGGGCTCGGGCTCGTCCGTCTTCTTCTTTTCTTTGTCCTTATCGTCCTTCTTTTCGGTCTCGGCGGGCTTGACACGGACCATGGGCATCAGGGCGGCAACGTTCCGGTCGAGCCCCGTGCCGTAATTGAGGATGGACTGCACGGCGCCGTCCACGAACTCCTGGCGCGTCTTGAACTGTCCGGGCGCCAGCGCCAGTTGCACGTACGAGCCCGTGATCTTGCGGCCGTACCCGTGCAGATTGAGGATCGCGTCGACGGCCTCGATGACGCTCACGTTCTCTTTGCGCCAGCTCAGGACCGGATTCACCGAGCGCGGGGACGCGAACTTCAGGCCGGCCTGCTGGGCCAGTTGCAGCATCGCCTGTTCGAGCGTCACGTTCTCGAAGCCGATCTCCGGACGCCGGGCGTAGAGCTTGGTGAGGCCCAATTCGGCCGTAACCGTCGGGATGGAGTTCCGCTGCGCCTTCGCGCCGCCCACCTGGATCGCGAGGATGCTCCAGCGCGTGTCCGCCTTGCGCGACTTTTCCACGCCCCCCTGGATCTCCTTGATCAGCGCCTGCGCGGCCTGGTACGCCGGTCCACGATGCTGGTCGATCGCATCCTTCAAGCCTGCGGCATCGCCAGGCAGGACGTCCAGTTCCACGCTGAGTTCATCGTGCCAGGGCGCGGCCTCCGCGCCTTCCTTGGGCGGGTCCTTCGCCTTCAGGCGCCAGGGAAGTTCGTTTACGCGAATGACGGGCTCGATGACCTCGTTGGGCGGGGTCAGTTTCGCGGTTCCGCAGCCGGTGAGGATGGAGAGCAGAGCGAGGACGGACAGCGTGAAGAGTATTCGGGCCGCTGGGTAAGATTGAGCCACCGCAGTTCCTCCTCCTATTCCCTTTTGTACTGTAGCTGCCGCCGTTTTTTCCTTCGGTGATCCGGGAAGGATTATCTTACGAACGGCAGGGTGCGTCAACATAACCCCTCGCACGAGCCTTATCGCAGGCAAGGTCGTTTATTGCCCAGCCTTTCCGATGCCTATATAAGTCATACGACGCTCTTCATCCGCGGATGGTCCCATAGGGAAGGACTAGCAATAAAAAGGAGAAGGGCATGGCCGCGCAGTCCACTAATCCCCTGGTCGTGGAACTTTGGCCCGGCAATGTGCCCGGCGACGTGGGCATCAGCGGCCAGGAGAACAGCCGCACCTATACCTCGAAATTCGTGCAAAACACCCGGCTGATCACCAATGTCACCCGGCCTGCCATGTACATTTACCGGCCCACTCAAGAAAAGAACAACGGCACCGCCATGCTGATCTGCCCGGGCGGCGGCTATCACGATCTCTTCTGGGAACTGGAAGGCGAAGAAGTCGCGGCCTGGCTGAATGCTCAAGGTATGACCGGCATCATTCTGAAATACCGATGCCCGCGCCGCCCCGGCGATAAGGTGGGCGTACCGCCCCTAGGTCCGTTGCTGGACGCCCAGCGTGCCGTGAGCGTGGTACGCAGCCGCGCGTCCGAATGGGGCATTCACCCCAAGCGCATCGGCATGGTCGGATTCTCCGCCGGCGGACACCTGGCGCTGGCTACCGCGGTCGGATTCCACGAGCGTCGGTACGCGCCGGTCGATGCGTATGATGAAGCGAGTTGCCGGCCGGATTTTGCGGTTCCGTGCTATTCCGGCTACTTGAAAGAAGCGGACCGCGACGTTGTGCCTGAAAGCATCCGCATACCGGCCGACGCACCGCCTGTTTTTCTTGCGCATTCAAGCGACGACAGCATCTCACCGGCCGAACATAGCGTCATCATGTACTTGGCCTTGCATCGCGCCGGAGTGCCGACGGAAATGCATATCTATTCCACTGGCGAGCACGATTTCGGCGTGCGCCAGAACGAGAAGCTGCCCTCAAGCTGGCCGCAGTTATGCCTCAACTGGCTGCGCAGCCGAAATTTGCTCGAAACAGTCACGCGGTGATGGATCGGACCGATCTGGTCAGGGCATGAACTTAGTGCAATTCAGATTTCTAACAGTGAATTGGGGGCCTACCCCAGCACGGTTGAACTCTAAATGGTATATTAAAAATTGAGGTGGGGAAGTTGGCGCTATAGGCGGCCAAACGGGCTATCGTTTGGAGGGTGGTAATTATGACCATTAATGGGAATGCGCTTTTGCGCGCAATTGTACACAGCGAAGCTTCGGATTTTGTCGTCAGTGAACCCAAACCATCGCGCTGCACGGTAACGGTTTCACGCGACTACGGCGCGGGCGCGGACGAGTTGGCTCAGGAGTTGGCCAAGGCTTTGAACGTACGCTGCTGGGACCGCGAGATCCTCGACGCGATCGTACAGGCCGCCGGGGTTTCGCCGCATGAGGTCGAACATCTCGACCAGCACGTCTGCGGCTGGCTGGACGATTGGATCTACGCGCTCTCGAACGGGCGCCACGCGGACCGCGGGATGTATCTCACCCATCTGACGCGCGTATTGCACGGAATCGCAAACCACGGCGGCGTGATCGTGGGGCGCGGCGCGTACCTGGTGCTGGCGCAGCGGCGCGTCTTTCGCCTGCGCGTGACGGGTTCGTCCGAAGCTTGCGCCCGGCGCATCGCGGCCAAGACCGGCGCGGACTACTTCGACGCACTCAAGGAGGTCCAGGACCGCAACGCCGAACGCGCGGAGTACCTTCGCACCTACTATCAGCGCGAAGCGGACGTGATGAGCGACTGGGACCTGATCGTGAACACAGACCGTATCGATACGAGCTGCGCCATCGAGTCGATCGTGGCCGCGATGAAAGGGGCGGGGTACGAGGTGCCGGCCGAGGCCCAGAAACCGCATGCCGCGGCCGCGGGTGCCTGAGCCTATCGTTCAATGGGCTAAAGCCCTTTTTTCCGGTCCAAGTCCCGGTACTGGATCGCCTCGCTGACGTGCGCGGCGCTGAGGGACTCGGCGCCTTCCAGATCGGCGATGGTCCGCGCGACCTTCAGGATACGGCCGTAGCTGCGCGCGCTGAAGCCGAGCGCGTCCACCGCATTCTTGAGCAACTGCCCGGCTTCCCGGTCGGGCTTGCAGAACGTCTGAACCTGCTTCTCGCTCATCCCGGCATTGCAATAGATACCGCTTCCGGCAAAGCGCCTGCTCTGGATCTCGCGCGCCGCGAGCACCTGCGCGCGCACCGACGCGCTGTCCGGACCCGGCGCCTGCGACGCGAGTTCCTCATAGGGCACGTGCGGTACATCGACGTGCAGGTCGATGCGGTCCATCAGCGGGCCGCTGATGCGCCCGAAGTAGCGCTGGATCTGAAACTCATTGCATTTGCACGCCTTCTTCAGGTCGCCGAAGTGGCCGCAGGGGCACGGGTTCATCGCGGCGACGAGCATGATGCTGGCCGGAAACCGCGCGCTCCCTGCCACGCGCGAGATCGTGATGACGCGGTCTTCCAGCGGCTGGCGCATGGACTCGATAGCCTTGCGGTCGAACTCGGGCAGTTCGTCGAGAAAGAGGACGCCGTTGTGCGCGAGGCTGATCTCGCCGGGGATCGGGTCAATGCCGCCGCCCACGAGCGCGGGATAACTGAGCGTGTGGTGCGGGTCGCGGAACGGCCGGGCGAACTTGAGCGCCTCGTGCGCTTTGAGTTTCCCCGCCACCGACCAGACCTTGGTGGTCTCGAGCGCCTCTTCCATGCTGAACGGCGGCAGAATGCCCGGGATGCGTTTCGCGAGCATGCTCTTGCCGCTGCCTGGCGGCCCCACCATTAAAATGTTATGCCCGCCCGACGCCGCGACCGTGAGCGCGCGCTTGGCGTGTTCCTGACCCCTCACGTCGGCGAGGTCCAGCAGGCCGTCGCGCGATTCGCGTTCGAAGAGCGCCTTCACGTCCACGCGCACGGGCTGCAGTTCGCCGTTGCCGCTCAGGAAGCGCACGGCCTGCTCCAGCGTCTCGGGCGCGAGCACATCAATGCCTTCGACGACCGCCGCTTCTTCGGCGTTGTCGGGCGGGACGATCACGCCGCGCATCTTCTGCGCGCGCGCCAGCAGGGCGAAGAGCAGCGCGCCCTTGATCGGCCGCACGCGGCCATCGAGGGCCAGTTCCCCGGCGACGACGTAATCGGAGAGGCGTGCGGCGGGAAGCTGGTCGGCGGCGGCGAGCAGGCCCAGCGCCATGGGCAGATCGTAGATGGGGCCTTCCTTGCGGATGTCGGCGGGCGCGAGGTTAATCGTCAGGCGCTTGTTGAAGGGATACGCAAAGCCCGCGTTGGTGAGCGCCGCGCGGACGCGCTGGAGGGACTCCTTGACCGCCGCGTACGGAAGGCCGACGAGAAATTCCTTGATCTGGCCGGGGCTCAGGTCGACTTCGACCTCGACGAAGGACGCTTCGACGCCTTGCGCCGCGGCGGAAAAGACCTTTGCGAGCATGGACACAGCCTATCCAGGGCGGAAGGGGATGCAAAGCGCGGAGCCGGACGCGGTAAAGTCGTTCAAGGCTCAACCTTCGTGGTTCCGCCGTCTCGGCGGAGGTCCCAGCGGCGGCTAGCCGCTGTTCTAGTGCGTACCGATGAAGCCGCCGGTGGAGCCAGCGGCGGGACGCCGCTGCTACGAGGACGGGAAGACCATGCCGGTCGGCTACTTTTTATACTCGAGGATCTTGCTCTTGGGCAGGCGAACGATGAAGGTGGCGCCCCTGCCCGGATGGTTCTCCAGCAGGAGTTCGCCGCCGTGCTCCTGAACGATGCGGCGCGCGATGGGCAGGCCCAGGCCCGTGCCGTGCTCTTTAGTGGAGAAGAAGAGCTCAAAGATCTTGGGCTCGTCTTCGGGCTTCACGCCGCCGCCGTTGTCTTCCACCTGGAGTTCGACGTGCTCGGGCGTCTCGCGCGTGCGCAGCGTGATCGTGCCGTGCTCCTTGATCTGTTCGCGCGCATTGGTGAGCAGGTTCAGCAGCACGCCGCGCCCGAACTGATGCTGGTCGAGGCCCACCGGATAAAGGTCCTTCTGGAAATCCCTGACGATCTCTATGTGTTTGCCGCGGCATTCGGGCTGGACCAGTTCGATCACCTGCGAGATGAGGTCGTTCACGTCGGTGGCCAGCATCTGCATGCGCGGTGGCCGGGCGAAGGCGAGAAACTCGGAGAGGAGTTCCTGCAAGCCGTCCACTTCGCGTTCGATCAGCCGCACACAGCGCTCGAACTCGGCGCGCTTCTCCGCGCTCATGGCGGGCGCCATCTCGCCCAGCAGTCCGAGGTTCAGTTTCATGGCATTGAGCGGGCTGCGGATCTCGTGCGCCAGGCCGGAGGCCAGCGTGCCGACGTAGGCCATGCGGCTGGCGGCCTCTTCGCGGGCGTCGATCTCCGCCTGCTTCTTGTTCCGCGGTAGCGTGGACATCTTCGGGGGCCCGCCGATTATTTCCCTGCGCTGCTCTTGCTCTCGCCGCTCTCCGCGGCGTCGAAGACGACGGACTTCACGTACACGACTTCTTCGGGCTTCTGGCCCATCTCTCCCGCCTGATCGTGGCGCAGGATAAAGCGCGCGTTCTTGCCGTCCGCGCCCTTCACGAAGATGGGCGCGCCCTTAACGTGCCCGCTGACGACGGTTTTGCCGTCGGCCAGCGTGAGTTTCATGAGATACTTGCGGTCCACGTACGTCCGGCCGGTGAAGACTTTCTCATCGCTGCCGCCCTCCTTCCAGCGCCACTCTTTCTCCTGCGTCTCGTGCTCGATCGAGAGCTCGATGCGCGCGAGGTCTTTCAGTTCGAAGCCCTCGAAGCGCTTGGCTTTCTCGACGAAGACCTCGAGTTTCTCGCCGAGTGTCAGCGTGATCTGGCCCGGGAACGTCTTGTCGTTGGAGAGTTCGAGCGTGCCTTTGCGGCCGTCCGGGCGCGGGGCTTCCTGCGCATTTGGAGCAAAGGGACTCACGGGCGCCGGTTCGGGCGACGTCTTGCCTTCCTCTGCGCGTACCGATGGCGTCCAGGCGCAGGCCAGCAGGAGCGCGAGAACGGCCGTTGCTTTTTTGAGGCCACGGATCGCCATGGCGCCAGTATAGCCGCGCATGGCCAAGGCGAAAGCGACGCCTTGAACGCATTTTCCATGTCGCCTGCTGGATCGCGTGGTATGAAAGCAGGAGCAACGCGAGGGACTCCGCATGCCGGATCGCAAGGAAGTGCTCGTGACAGGCGGCTGCGGGTACATCGGCAGCCACGCGGTGCGGGCCCTGAACGACGCGGGCTTCGCGCCGGTCGTTCTGGATAATTTGACGACCGGACACCTGGAAGGGCTTACGGCGGCCGGCGATTTCAAACTCTACCAGGCTGATCTTCGCGACGAGAACGCGCTCGAAGCGAGCTTCAAGCAGCACCGTTTTGTCGGAGTGCTGCATTTCGCGGGCGTGGCGCTGGTGGGCGAGTCCGTGCGCGACCCGGAGAAATACTACGGCGCGAACCTCATCGGCAGCCTGAACCTGATCGCGGTCTGCAAGCGGCACGGCGTCAAGAACCTGGTCTTCTCATCGACGGCCGCGACCTACGGCATGCCCAAGTCGGTCCCGATGAGCGAGGAACATCCGCAGCATCCGATCAATCCATATGGACGCACCAAGCTGGCGTTCGAGCAGGCCCTGCAGAGCTACCACGACGCGGGGCAGATCCGGTATCTGGCGCTGCGGTATTTCAATGCCGCGGGCGCCGATCCGCGCGGCGACATCGGCGAGGCGCACGATCCGGAGACGCACTTGATCCCCAACGCCTTCCGTGTCGTGCTGGGGCAGTTGGCGCATCTGACGGTTCACGGCAGCGACTACCCCACGCCCGACGGCACCTGCATCCGGGACTACATTCATGTCATGGACTTGGCCGAGGCGCATGTCCTCGCGCTGACGCATCTCCTGGACGGCAAGGAGAGCGGCGCGCTGAACCTCGGCACGGGCCAGGGCCATTCAGTACTGGAAGCGATCAAAGCCTGCGAAGCGGCCAGCGGCCGCAAGATCCCGGTCGTCATGGGTCCGCGCCGCGAAGGCGATCCGTCCTCGCTGATCGCCGATCCGGCCAAGGCCAAGCAGGTGCTCGGATTCGTGCCCAAGCGCAGCGACCTGAAGACCATCGCGGCCGATGCCTGGCGCTGGTTCGAGAAACATCCGCACGGGTATGCCAGCGAGTAATTTTCTGAGCCTTACTGAATGATGCGGCCCTGCTTGGTGGGTTTAGGCGGAGCGCCGTAGAGGCCTTTCTTGCGTATGTAGTCTTCCACTTCGCGGCGCAGATAACCGGGAATCTTCTCGCCGTCGCGCAGCAGCTTGCGGATCAGCGTGGAGCTGACATCCACGCGTTCGATAGGCGTCACGGCCGCGCGCAGTTTCTTCTCCGCTTCCGCGCCCAGGCTCTCGAGCACGCTTTTCCAGACGTCCTCCTTGAGCGGCGCTTCGCGGCGGTCGGCGATGGCGAAATCGGCTATGCGAATGAGTTCCGCCGCCTCTTTCCACTTGGGCAGATCGATCAGGCTGTCGGAGCCGATCAGGAAGCGGATCTCGGTCTCGGGACCGTAGGCCGCGCGCAGCAGGCGAGCGGTATCGATGGTATAGCTGGGGGCGGGGCGAGAGAGTTCGAGTTCGCTGACGTCCATGCCGCGCATGTTCTTTACGGCCAGGCGGCACATGGCCAGACGGTCCTCGGCCGAGGCCATCTCCTGATCGCCGCGCTTGTGTGGGTTCATCGCGGCGGGCAGCAGGAAGACGCGTTCAAGTTTGAACGCGGTGAGAATCTGCTGCGCGATGGAAAGGTGGCCGACGTGGACGGGGTTGTAGGAACCGCCCATGATCCCAAAGCGCTTGAAAGGGCCCAGCGGCAGCTCGCTCATAGCGGAGTTTTAAGAGAAGGCGGGAGCGTCCAAAAGTCTAAAAGTAATCGGACTTACTTTACTGATCGACGCGCATGGCCGCGACCGGTTCCATGCGGGCCGCGATGATCGCGGGCAGGACCGCTCCGGAAAGCGCCAGCGCCGTGCCCACGAAAAGAGCGAAAAGGACGCGCGAGCCCAGGTCCCCGCCGGGCACAAAGCTCAGGACGCTCGAATCGAAGTCCCAGCAGAATTTGCCGAGGCTCATCACCAGCCCCAGCAGCACGCCGCAGGAGGTCCCGATCAGGCCCATCATCGAGGACTCGATGAGGAATAATTTAAGGATAAACATGTCGAGTGCCCCGAGGCACTTCATCGTGCCGATCTCGCGGAAGCGTTCGGTGACCGACATCAGCATGGAGTTCATGATGCCGACGAAGGCGACGCCCAACGCCAGAAAAATCAGCCAGTTCTCGCGCGATTTGGCATCTTCCTGGTCCTTGTCCGCCACGTTTGCGGCCACCGCCGCCGATTCCTTGCCGCCGGATTCGTCCACTACGGGCACGGACTCGCCGCGCTTAATCATCTCCAGGCGCATCTTGTTGAGCTTTTCGAGTTCCGCGGAGGTGACCAGGAGTTGATCCATGACGGACTTGAGGTCCGCGACGTCGCCGGACCGTTCAGGGTGGTCCTTCATCTCGCCTTCAAGCACGTTCGCGGCGAGCTTGATCTCGTCGCTCTGTAGGTTGTCGAGGAAGCGCTTGAGCGTGGGGGCGTCCTTGGAGACCGTTGGCGCCTTTTCCCGTGCCGCAAGTTTGAGTTCGCCCTGCTTCTTCTTTACCGCGGCCAGGCGCACGGGAATCCCGGCCTTCATGGCCGCCGTGGTGGTGCTGCTGGTGAGCGTGGCCATCAGGAAGGTGATGGCGAGCACGATGCCGCTGGCGGTGATCAGGGAGCGCCAGAGCCGGATCTTCACGGACTTGTAGCTGATCTCGACCGCCTTGGACAACGGGAGCTGGATCTGCCGGCCGATGGTCGCGCTGTCGGTCTCGATCAAGCCGCGGCGGCTGGAAGTATGCGTCGTATCTCTCACGCGAGAACCGGCTCCTGAAGGTGCCTATCCTTATAAACCGGCCAAGGCGAAAACGGCACCTCGTTTTTCCTTACGCACCGCTTTGTGCGGGCTCTAGTTGCGCTCTTCACCCGGCGGCGCGCTGGAGAGTTTCCGGCCGTGCGGCGTGCCCGGGGGCAGGGGACGAGCTCCGGGCGGCAGCACCGGCCCTGAGTCCTTCCGCAGCCGTTGGATGCGCCGGATCAGCAAGACGGTCAGCGTCACGCCGCTGAGCGCCGCGAGCGCGTACCAGGCCCAATGGTTGTAACCAAGCATGACCGGCCAGATGGAAGCTAAGGAAAGCACGAGGAGGCCAGTCTCGATGAACTGGCGGGAGGCGGGAGGTTCCTCATCCACCTGACCTGGCCCTCCAAATCCCGGCATGCCGGGAAAGGAGGGAGGCCGATCGGGTCGCTGAGGCGAAGACATCGTACACCAGGAAACGGAGAGTAAAAAAGCGAGCAGTGGCCAGTAATCAGTAACAGCAACGAGCAAATTGGCACGCATTCCATTACCGATGACTCCCGTTACTGATGACTTTCGTTACTGTTCACTTTCTTTGCGGTTACTTCTTTTCCGCGGCCTTCTCTTCCTTCTTGGCTTCCTTGGCCTCGGCTTTCTCTTCGGCCGGCTTGGACGTGGCCTGGCGCGGCTTGACCGCGGCTTCCGCGGGCGCCTCTTCCTTCTTCAGCACGTCGCCCAAGCCGCGCTTCACGGCCAGGCGCGTGGCCTTGCCGACGCGGTCGCGCAGGAAGTACAGCTTGGCGCGGCGGATCTTGCCGCTCTTCTTGACCTCGATCCGGTCGATCGTCGGCCCATGCAGCGGGAAGACGCGCTCGACGCCTTCGTTGCCCACCAGCCGCCGCACGGTGAAGGACTCGTTGACGCCGGTGCCCTTCCGGCCGATCACGATGCCCGTGAAGACCTGGATGCGTTCCTTTTCGCCCTCGATGATCTTCAGGTGCACGTCCACGGTGTCGCCGACGCGGAAGTTTCCGCGCCCGGCCTTCACCTGGCTCTTCTCTACCACGCTCATCAGATCCTTGACCGCCATCGCACACCCCGCCTTTCCACGTAGTCCTGAGTAAAAGTCCTGATCCCTAAATTCTGAGAACCGCGTCAGGCCCCTCGACCCGCGCCACCCGACCCGCGTCCCTTCTCGAACAGATCCGGCCGGGATGCGCGTGTCCGTTCCACGGACTGCGCGCGCCGCCACGCCTCGATCTTCGCGTGGTCCCCGCCGAGCAGCACATCGGGGACCTTCAAGCCTTCGAACTCCGCCGGCCGCGTGTATTGGGGATATTCGAGCAGACCCTCGTTCTCCGGAGAGAACGATTCGCAGACCGCGCTCGCTTCATCCCCCAACACCCCCGGCAGCAGCCGGGTCACCGCGTCGAGCACCACCATCGCGGGCAGCTCGCCGCCGGTGAGCACGTAATCGCCGATCGAGACGCGTTCGGGCTTCAGCAACTCCACGATGCGCTCGTCGTAGCCCTCGTACCGCGCGCAGAGCAGAATCAGCCGCGGCTCGCGCGAAAGTTCCCGCGCATACTCCTGGCTGAAGACCCGGCCCTGCGGGCACAGCAGCAAAACTCTTCCCGGCGGGTCCGGCAGGCGCGTTCGCAGCTCGCGCACCGCCTTCACCACGGGTTCGGCCTTCAGCACCATCCCGGGCCCCCCGCCGAACGGGCGGTCGTCCACGGTGCGATGCCGGTCGAGCGTATAGTCGCGCAGATCGGTCAGCGCGACCTCGAGCAGGCCCTTCTCGCGCGCGATGCGGATCATCGCCTGCGAGATCACCCCCTCGAACATCGGGGGGAAGATCGTGACGACATCCACGCGCATGCTTGAATGCCCGCGAGCAGTAAACGGAAGTAAGCAGTAACAGAAGTGATCAGTACGATGTTACCGATGACTGGCCACTGCTCACTGGTTACTTGCTTCCGGCGAGCTGCTTCTTGATCAGGCTGGCGACGCGGTCCGAGATCTGGGCGCCGTGCCCGACCCAGTGCTTCACGCGTTCCACGTTCACCTGATACTTCTTGTCGTCCTCGCCGCGCGGGTCGTAATGGCCCAGGTTCTCCTTGTACTCGCCTTGGCGCTTGGTGCGCGCGTCGGCCAGCACGATGCGGTAGAACGGGCGGTTCCTGCGGCCCAGCCGCTGCATTCGAATACGTAACACCGGATACTACCTCCCCACTTGAGTTCGCGCTTGGGACCGGACAGGTCTCAAAAGGAAGTCCGACTATAGCAAAGCCCAATGGCAGGACAAGCAAAGGTAGGACAGACATTCCTGTCTGTCCACGGGCGTTCACCAGTGCGATAGGGATATGTTTGGGTGTCGATTCCGCGCCCAATTCAAGCATTCCCTTATCCTTGGTACCCCTTAAACTGTTGGAATTAAGAAGCAGGGAAGCCGATTCATAGGTCATACTAAGTGGGACTCAAATCGCGTTCGTTGCGGGGGGCGTACATCGTAACCGCTATGCCGTCAAATCGAGGCATCCGAATTCTGGGCGTGGTCTGCCTGCTGTTGGCCGCTGCCACGGTGGGCGCATGGGCTTTCTGGCCGCCTGCGGATGCTCCCGTACCGACCTCCGCTGCGCCGGCCGTTGCTTCCGCGCGTGAAGTGGCGGTGAAGGACAGCGTGCGCGGCGAGCACGCCAAGTATTTCGATGCGAACGCCAAGCGCGCGTTCTTCGAGACGCTGCCGGCCTCCGCGCAGGACGGCGTGGTGAAGCTCAAGGACCGCTGGCTGCTCCCGCTGCCTAAGCAGGATTTCACGCAGACCGGCGGGCGCGAACAGGTCTATCTGCAAGTAACGCGCTGGCTGAAGGACGACGAGAAGAAGGCGCTCGAGGCCCAAGGGTGCCGCTTTGGCGGGCCGTTCACCGGCAAGAGCTACCGCGCGCTGCTCGAACCCGGCGCGTGGGACCGCATCAAGGATAACCCGCTCGTCGCCGGCGCCGCGCCGGTGCTCGACGAGGACAAGCTCCACCAGCCGCTCTTCCGCATGGTGAAGGGGAGCGCTCAGGCTCCGTCCGACCCGGTGATGGCGGGCCGCGCGGTGAAGGTGGCCGTGGAATGGATGCCGGGCGCGGTGGCAAAGCCCGCCGCGTTGCTCGCCGGCCTGGCACAGAACCCCGTGCTGGCCGAACGCAACGGCAGTTCGATCCTGCGCCTGGCGCCCCACGAGATCGCGCGGCTGGCCGCGCTGCCCGAAGTCGCGTACCTAAGCTTCATAGATTATATTCCTCATACTTTGGATTATGATCTTAGACAGGTTAGACGCGTTAGTACTCCTCCAGGAATTCAGAACGAAGTTGCACAAGGCGTTCACAATGTCACTCCACTCCATCAAAATCCATATAACCTATTTGGAAATGGAATTAACATCGCTGAAATAGATGGTGGGAAAGTTCGCACAACTCACGAGGCGCTTACTCCACGAGTAACACTTGTCGACACCAATGAACCTGGTCCTGGTTCTTTTGACAATCATGCAACACACGTATGCGGCACGATGATCGCTGATCCAACAGGATCAATTCCTGGAGCAGGTGCGCAGGGAATGGCGCCTCAAGCTAAAGTCTTCTCCTATAATTTCGATCCTGGTCTGAATGGCATCGGAACAGCGGAACCAGAGGATAAGGCCGCGAATGCCGTAGACTTCAATGCATGCATAACCAATAACAATTCATGGGGCTATGTTGGTGGGTCAGAATTCAGCGGCACTGTCGTATATCCCACCGATATTTTCGGGGACTATGACGACATCGCGGCTGCTTGGGATCAAATGGTAATTGATAAGAAACTTGTAGTTTGTAAAGCCGCAGGAAACGATCGGAATGATATCGCTGATCCTGATACCTATCCATATCCACCTCCGCCCGATCCCCTATTATTTACGTTTAACTACAACGGTCACGATGGACAGTTTTTTAGCACACCTGACATGCCAGAAATGATTTCAGAATATTATTTCTGCATAAGTAATTGGGGTTGTAGCAAAAATATCACTACGGTTGGGGCTATCGACTCGAGCAAAAACATCACAATTTTTAGCTCTACCGGACCAGCAAATGACGGCCGAGTGAAACCAGATGTTGTTGCGGACGGCTTAAGTTTGAAATCAACATGGGGAACCGGCGATACCGACTATCAACAAGATTCAGGAACAAGTATGGCTTCGCCCGTCACTACTGGAATTACAGCGCTCCTTCTCGAAGCCTACAAAAAGAAGTTTGGAAATTTTCCAGACGACCCTTTGGTCATTAAGGGACTTCTGATACATACGGCTGAGCATATCGGGCCAAATCCTGGACCAAACTATGTATACGGTTTCGGATCGGTTGATGCTCAAGCCGCTGTAGATTTCATCAATTTAGGTGCAGGCATTCAACAAGGCTCGGTATCAAATTTGGGAACAAAAGAATATAAAGTGACGTTACCAAGTAACTTCCCAGTCAAGGTGACTCTTCTTTGGCTAGATGCTCCTGGCACAATTGGCAATCAACCAGACATAGTTAATGACTTAGATCTAGAATTGGAAGACCCTGCTGGCGTTGTTCATTTTCCATTCGGTTTAGATGTGAACAAACCGCCAGCAGCAGCAACTTCGGCCGGTCCCAATAAAGTTGATACTGTCGAGCAGGTCATTGCTAGCAGTCCTCTTGCTGGAGAATGGTCAATTCGGATTAAGGGGACTTCAGTTCCAAGTATCACTCAATCATTTGTTTTGCTTGGCGGTGCATTTACGCCCGCTCTGTCTCCACCTACGATGACTGCGCCGTCAAACCCAACGTATAACCTGAAGCCGGTTTTTTCGTGGACGATGGTAACTGGTGCAGAACTTTACGAAATTAAAGTTGACGATCTTACTACGAACACTCTTGGGATAATCTCAAAGGCAGATATTCTTGCAGGTTTTGTAAATTCCTACACTTCGCCAATTTCACTTACTATTGCTCACAATTACAGAGCGAAGGTACGAGCCAGAACAATTGCAGGCTCCACTGGAACATGGAGCAATGACTTATTGTTCACCGTCCAGCAACTCGCCACGCCCACCGTCACCGCGCCGCTCGGCACAGTGAACGTCACGCAGCCGACGCTCTCCTGGACGGCGATCACCGGCGCGGAGACCTACGACGTGGTGGTGAGTCTGGTCGGCGGCGGCACGGTGTACTCGACCACCGGTGTCTCCTCGAATTCCCTGCTGATCCCCATCGCCCTCACGCCCGGCAAGACCTACCAGACGGTGGTGACGGCCAAGAATTCGAGCGGCAACGTGAGCGCCGCCAGCGCGCCGGGCGTCTTCACGATCTCGAACAACGCCTTCGTCAACCAGCCGATCAACGGCGGCGGTGGCGGCGGCTCGACCGGCGGCGGTTCGGGCGGCGGCAACAACAACTCGCGCAGGAACCAGCAGCCGCCGAACGTGTTCGGGCCTCAGCAGCAGCCAAAGAAGAATAAGAATCCCGCGGCCGCGGACCAGCTTACCAACAACAAGGCCGACCAGCTCACGGCCACGCTCAACATGCCCGTGCCCGCGGCGCCGCTGGACGAGATTGCCGAAGTGCGGCCGTCGTTCGAGTGGTCGGCCGTGCAGGGCGCGGATTTCTACGAGTTGATGGTCGTGGATGTCAGCGAGGAAGGCGTGGTCCGCCAAGTGCTGCTCGTCCCGGACCTAACCGATACGAAGTACAAGCCCAAAGACCCGCTGCCCGCGGGCCGCAAGTACCGCTTCCTTGTGCGCGCGTACAAGAAGGACGGCTCGTCCAGCCAGGTCGCGCCGCTGGACTTCTCACTGGCGGCCTCGGCCAAATAAGAAAGCCGAACAAAGGCTCCTGGCAGCTAGTGTAGTGCCTCACGAATGTTGACGTTTCCCCCTCCCCCCTTGCGGTGGAGGGTAGGGTGGGTGGTAGACAAACCCGCGGCTTCCCCCCTCCCTACCCTCCCCCACAAGGGGGGAGGGAAAAACTTCACGAAGCGTGGGGCACTACACTAGAGCATTTTGTAATCTGATCCGAAATCCTTGAAAATAAGAGCGGCTTGTCCATTGCTTGCCACCCGACTTATCGGGTGATGGCGGGTCTATTTTATATGCAGCAGCCGGGCTTCGGCCGGCTTCCTGGGGGTGCAAGCCGGCTGAAACCCGGCTAAAGAACCATGGGTGAATTTGGGTCCACCAGATAAATCTGGTGGCAAGCAACGGACAGAAAGGCAGGCGCCGCAATGGGGAAAGCAGCAGCATCAAAAATGCGCCGCTAAACCGCACCCTATTTCTGAAACTGCGTTAGACCTTCGACGTTCAGACTTTTGGACTTAAGTTCGTTACCGGCGGCCGGCCTTGCGGCGCTGCTTCTCGGCCTTGCGGCGCTTCTTGATCTCTTTGCGGTCGTCGGCGGAGAGCACGCGCTGGCCCGGCCGCGCCGAGCCGGGAATCATGCGGTCCACCATTTTGGCGGCCTTGCTGAAGCTCGAGAGCTGCTTGGTGACTTCTTCGAACTGCTTGAGCAGGCGCGAGACGTCGTTGACGGTGCAGCCGGAGCCCTTCGCGATGCGCTGGCGGCGGCTGGTGCCGATCACGTGCGGGCTCTTGCGTTCTTCGGCGGTCATCGAGCAGATGATCGCTTCGACGGTGCCGAACTGTTCGTCGCTGGCGTCGAGGTCCTTCAGGCCGGCCATGCCCGGGATCATGCCGAGCAGGTCCTTGAAGGAGCCCATCTTCTTGACCGCGCGGAGCTGGGTGAGGAAGTCGTCCAGCGTGAGCCGGTCCTTCACCATCTTGTCCTGGAACTCGGCGGCTTTGTCCTTGTCCAGGACCTGCTGGGCCTTCTCGACGAGGCTGACGATGTCGCCCATCCCCAGTATGCGCGTGGCCATGCGCTCGGGGTGGAACTCTTCGAGCCGATCGAGGCGCTCGCCGACGCCCACGAACTTGATCGGCTTGCCGGTGACTTGGCGCACCGAGAGCGCCGCGCCGCCGCGGGCGTCGCCGTCGAGCTTGGTCAGGATCACGCCGCTGATGGGCAGCCGCGCGTCGAACTCCTTGGCGGAGTTCACCGCGTCCTGGCCGACCATGGCGTCCACGACGAGCAGGACCTCGTGCGGCTGCGTCTTCTTCTGCACCTCGGCCAGCTCGGTCATCAACGCGTCGTCGATGTGCAGGCGGCCCGCGGTGTCGAGCAGGACGATGTCGTGCTTGTTCTGCTTCGCGAATTCGACGGCCTTCGCGCAGAGATCCGGCGGCGTGAGCCCGGTCTCGCTGTAGACGGGAATCTCGAGCTGTTCGCCGAGGACCTTGAGCTGGTCGATGGCCGCGGGGCGCTGCAAGTCGGCGGCGACCATCAGCGGCCGGTGGCCCTTGGCCTTCAAGCGGTTGGCGAGCTTGCCGGTCGTGGTGGTTTTGCCGGAGCCTTGGAGGCCGGCCATCATGATCACGGTCGGGCCATCCGGCTGAAAGTTGACCTGGGAGTCGCCCGGGCCCATCAAGCGGATCAGCTCGTCGTGGACGATCTTGACGATCTGCTGCGAGGGCTCGACGGACTGCAGGACCTCGGCCCCGACCGCCTTCTCCGAGACCGCGGTCATGAAGTCCTTCACCACCGGCAGCGCGACGTCGGCCTCCAGCAGCGCCATGCGGACCGTGCGCAGGCCGTCCTTGATGTCCTGCTCGGTGAGCTTCCCGCCCTTGCCGCGGATCTTGGAGAAGAAGCCGTCGAGCGATTCGCGAATGCCGTCGAACATGCGTTACACCTGGCTCCGGGGAAAACCCCTAAATCTCATAGGGCAGGGGGGAAGTCAAGTCATGAGGCTCGGCCGTCTCCGTGCGAACGGCGGCGGCCGAGCCCCAATAGGCTACGCCTTCACGGCTACCTGGCGCTCGGACTTGCGCGCGGGCCGTTCGTCGCCGCGGGTCTTGTAGAGCTTGTACTCGACCGAATCCACCAGCGCGTGCCACGAGGCGTCGATGATGTTCTCGCTCACGCCCACGGTCGTCCAGCGGTCCTTCTTGTCGGAGCTCACGATGGTCACGAGCACCTTCGCGGCCGTGGCGGCGCGCGAGTTCGTCACGCGAACCTTGTAGTCGGTCAGGTGGACGTCCTTCAGTTCCGGATAGAACGTATCCAGCGCCTTGCGCAGCGCGCCGTCGAGCGCGTTCACCGGGCCGTTGCCTTCGCAGGCCGTGTGCTCGACCTGCCCGGCGACCTCGATCTTCACCGTCGCCTCGGTGCTCGTGTTGCCCAACTCGTCCGATCGCGTCGAGACGCGGAAGCCGTGCAGCTTGAAGAACGGCTGGTGCTTCTCGAGGGTCTTGCGCACGAGCAGCTCGAAGCTCGCGTCGGCGGCCTCAAAGACGTACCCCTGGTTCTCGAGATCCATCAATCGGTCGAGGATCTTCTTGAGGTCCTGCGGCCGTTCCTTCAGGCCGTAGCGTTCGCCGTGCGTAGCCACGAGGTTGCTGCGCCCGCTGAGCTCGCTGATGAGCACGCGCCGGCTGTTGCCGACGGCTTCCGGATCGACGTGCTCGTACGTGCGGCTGTTGCGGTTCACGGCGCTGACGTGGATGCCGCCCTTATGCGCGAACGCGCTCCGCCCGACATACGGCTGGTTGTCGCGCAGGGGCAGATTGCCGACCTCGTACACGAAGCGGCTGATCTCGGTGAGCATCCGCAGGGACTCCGCCCCGCGCAGGCAGTCGCAGCCCATCTTGAGCTGCAGGTTCGCGATGACGGGGAGCAGGTCCACGTTGCCGCAGCGTTCGCCGAAGCCGTTGATCGTGCCCTGGACGTGCGTCGCGCCGGCTTCCACGGCCGCGAGCGCGTTGGCCACGGCCACGCCGGAATCGTTATGCGGATGGATGCCCAGCCGCGCGCCGCCGAAGCGTTTCTTCACCTCGCCCACGATGCGCCCGAGTTCCTCCGGCAGCGTGCCGCCGTTGGTGTCGCAGAGCACCAGGCACTTCGCGCCGCCCTCGAGCGCCGCCTCGAGCGTCTTGAAGGCGTAGGAGGGGTTGTGCTTGTAGCCGTCGAAGAAGTGCTCGGCGTCGTAGAGCATCTCCCCCGTGTGCCCGCTGAGGTACTTCACGGACGAACGGATCATCTCGACGTTGTCCTCGAGCGAGACGCGCAGCGCGTCGGTGACGTGGAAATCCCAGGTCTTGCCGAAGATGATCAGCGCCGGCGTGTTCGCGTCCACCAGCGCCTTGAGGTTGGGGTCCTCGGACGGCTTGTTCTTCGCGTGCCGCGTGGACCCGAAAGCCACGACGCGCGCGTGCTGAAACTTCTCCTTGCGGGCGCGCTCGAAGAAGCCCATGTCCTTGGGATTCGAGCCTGGCCAGCCGCCCTCGATGAAATCGACGCCCAAGCGGTCGAGCTCGTGGGCGATCTCCATCTTGTCGTCGATCGAGTAGGCGATGTGCTCGGACTGGGTCCCGTCGCGGAGCGTCGTATCGAAGACCTCGACGCGCACGCCCTTGGAAGCGGGACTTCCTTTTTCAGGCACTTTAGATGTCTTGGATTTGCTGGAGCTCATAAGGCAAGACCTTTCTTCAGATTCAGCGACCGCTCGTTTTCGTCGGATTCAGGTTGGTCGAGCGGCCATCATTTTCGGAGGATCGTGGCCGGGCACGTTGCCCTGGCGCCCATGGGAGCTGGGCTCACCCAATGGCGACCCTGCCGCGCGAAGTCGCAGGCGGCAGGGCGGGATGACCTCCGAAGGCAGGGCGGGACATGGGTAAGGATACTCCTGACGCGTCAAAAACGAGTTTTTAAACGTATCCGGGCGGGCGGCGGTGTCAAGCGGGGCTCTGCCCACAAGGCCCGATCCGGTATTTGTCATTGCAAGCCCGCTCTACTCCAATACAAAGCTTTCCTGAGGTTGAGGGCACAGCGAGACGCGGGCATCCATGAAAGAAATCATTAAGAAGCTGCATAAGCTTAACGAATTGGACATCGACCTCCAGACGCTCCGCAAGGACCTGGAGCGCATGCCCAAGGAGCTTGCCGAGAAGGAAGAGGAACCGAAGTTACTCAAGGAACAGATCGAACGCCGCAAAGCCGATATTCTAAAACTGAAGATGGAAGCCGACAGTATTGAGTTGGAAATGAAGGCCGGGATGGAAGCCCTCAAGCGTTACGCCAGCCAGTTGAACGTCCTCCGCACCTCCAAAGAATTCGAAGCCGTCAAACGCCAGATGGAAGCGCAGCGCGGCTGGAACAGCGAGAACGAGGACAAGGCCCTCGCGCTCCTTTCCCAGGCGGAAGTAAAGCAGAAGGAAGCCGACGGCCTGAATACCAAGCTTGAGGAAGTGGAGCAAGTGCTCGCGCTCGAGCGCGAGCGCGTGGACAAAGACGTGGCCGACCTCACGAAGAAGCAGAACGATATTCTGACGCGGCGCGCGGAGCTCTCGAAAGACGTGCCCGGCAAGGAACTGGCGATCTACGACCGCATCGTGGTCAACCGCGGCCAGGCGACGGCGAAGGTCAACAAGGGCTTCTGTTCGGCTTGCCACATGAAGCTGCCGCCACAGGTCCACAACATGGTCCTGCTGGCCAAAGAACTCGTCACCTGTCCGAGCTGCGACCGGATCCTGACGGCGGAGTGATGCAGGTCCTTCCGTCGAGTTCGTCTAGCGCGTATACTCTCCATCGGTCGTGAACGGTCCGCTCCCTTCGGGGATGACGCATGTCTTCGCAACCGCCTTTTGAAGGCCCGCTGCACCTGCGCCGGTATCTCGGTGAGGAGAGCGATGTCGTAGGCAAGGCCATCCGCGCCGCGGTCTCGCATTCGGTCAGCATCATGCGCTCGGTCCACTGCACCTGTCCCACCAGCGGCGTCATGGATTCCGCCGGCATGAGGATGGCGGCGGAACGCGCGGGAAGCTCCGGACTGCTGCCCGCGGGCACCGAACCCAAGGACGACCGGCGGCAGCTCTGCCGCCTCTTCGCGGTGGAACTCAACGAGGAAGACGGCGTCATCAAGGCCTTCTGCCGCCGCTGCCAGAAGATGTTCATCATCTTCGATCAGACGTTGTACTGGGGCATGCGCCGAAAAACGGGAATCGTTCCGAAGACGTATCCGTATCGCTGTTCGTGCGGCGGGCATGCCTTCGAGATCGGGATCGGCTTCGATTACTACGAGGATGCCATCGACGAGAACGACATCGGGACCATCAGCGTGGCCGTACGCTGCGCCGCCTGCGACGAGATCTCGATGATCCTGGATGAGGAAGCTTCGTAAGCCGCAATCAGCTTACACTTCAACAAACCTTCCCGTAAACGTTGCTTCGACACTCTTGCCCGCCGGAATCTTGATCAAGCCGTGGCCTTCCTTCAGCGCGCTGCTCATGCCGCTGAACGGCTCCAGCGCGGCCATGTGCGCGCGGCCGAACCACGGCGCGCCGAGCGCACCGGCGTTCTCGAAGAACCACAGGTACGGAAAGCGCGCGGCGTCGAACTCGATCTCGAACGCCAGCTTCCACTTCGGCGAGACCAGGCGCGCCTTGCCTTCGGCAAAATCGGTCAGGTAGTAGAAGCGGCTCGTGCGCGCTTCCTTGGTCAGGGTACGGCTTAGGTCGCGGCCGTTGTCCTGCGCGGGCCACTTGCGCCGCACGGGCGGGTCTTCCTCGCCTAAGAAATAACTCGTGGCGGAGCACTCGAGGAAACTGCCCTCATCCAGCAGCGGGCCGCCCAGCGTCGGATGCTGGCCCCAGAGAACTTTCAGGTCCTGCTCGCCGAGATTCGTCACCTGCTCGTCGATGCGTAGCGCCGCGTCGTTCGCGCGCAGGCTGAAGGTCTTGGTGAGCTGGAAGGGCGTGCGCTGGGTGAAGCCCGTCACCGTCAGCGCGCAGCGCTCGGGGTTCTCTTCGACAGCATCGATGCGGAACGGCTGCCCCCAGACTTCGCCGTGAAACCCGATGCGCGCGCCTTCAAGGTCCTGCGGAGGCCCGCCGTTGGGGAAGCACTCGAACCAGCCGCCCGCGTGGTGGTCGTAGTAGGGCCGTTCGTCGTAGGCCGTGGGGATGTAGGACGCGTGATGCTTGTGCGGACGAGGGTGCTTGAAGAGTACGTCCAGGTCCTTCGGCTTGTAGGTGAACTCCGGAATGTGCGTGCCGCGCCCGACGTTGATCAGCACCCGGACGAGCTCGTTCTCCAGAATCACCGCCTCGTAGCCGTGCAGGGTGAGGCCCGTCAGCACGCGCGGGCCGTGGTAACCGGGAACGCGAAGGGACGCGGTCATGGCGAAGGCTCCGGAGATCGCTTGAGCAGGCGAGATAGTGGTAACACGAACACGGCCTTTTGCGCTTCAAGATTTGACGCCGCGGAGAAAACCGGGTTCTGGCGGCTAGATCTCGAGAAGGGTCAGGTCCGGATAGAGCCGCCGCCACTGGTGCGCGAAGGCGTCCAGAATTTTGTCCTTCGTTACGGCGGGAAGGTGGGGCGTCTCGAAGGTGTCCTGGGACCAATAAGGATAGTGGAGGTAGACCAGACGCTTCTCTTTCGCGACCATGTCCGCGAATGCATCCGCGCCCTTGCGCAAGCGTTCTTCGAACGCCAGGAATTGCTGCTGCGGGTCCTTGCCCTTGAGCTCCGGCGTGGCGGGCTCCAGGCCCTTGAAGGATTCGCCGTAGTAGGCCTTGATCATGCGGATGCGCCCGACGATCTTTGCATTGAACTCGGCGAGCTCCGCGGCGGGCACCCAGAGTTCCCGGGCGACGTCGCTGCCGACGATCTTCTCATCGTAACGCGCGAGGAAATCCTTGGGCATCTCGAAGGCCGTGACGAAGCCCGCGTAACCGGCGAACGGGTCGTTCACGTTCCAGTTCCGGATGATGCTCTCGGCGTATTTCGCGTGGAGCACGGGATAAAAGATGGGCTGCTCAGGGAGGCGCGGCGGAAACGCCTGGCAGTCCGCCCGCAGGATCAGATCCATCTCACCCAGGCCGACCGGGCGGTACAAGCTGCGTGTCTCGGGCATGCTTCATCCTCGGGGTCGGCGATGGAAGCGTGCGGGGCGCCCATAAGCCGGCTTCTGTTCGAACAAGGTGGCCGGCGGGCGCCAAAAAGGACCGGTGCGCGCCGCCCACCTTGCTCGGGCAATCATTTATCTAAGGCGCCCGTTGCCGGGAACCTTCAGCACCCTACCCGCGGATTGTAACGGCGCGAACCGCGCCTCTCCGCCTATTCGGGCTTGCTCCGGGCCGGGTTTACCGTGCCCTCCCGGTCACCCGGGAGGCGGTGGGCTCTTACCCCACCGTTTCACCCTTACCTCCCTTGCGGAAGGCGGTCTGTTCTCTGTGGCACTTTCCCTGAGGTACGGTCCCTGGAGGGACATCCCCCGGTGGGCGTTACCCACGGCCCTGTCCTGTGGAGGCCGGACTTTCCTCGTCGAGGGTCCGCCCGCGGGTCCAGACTTCAGGCCCGCGGCAGAACACCCCGCCGCGATTGCCGGGCGCCCCGCACAACCAAAAGAGTAACTCAGGGAATAAGAGTAAGCAATAGAAGTGCAACCATGCTCGACAATGCTGTTCCGATAGGACTAAATAGGACCCATCGACCTATAGGTCTTATCGGTCCTAAATGTCCTATAGAATCTATGGTTTTGCCGCTAGGTCTTCGCGAGCGAGAGATAGCGCTTGATGTCCGAGCGGCGCAGCCAGCCGACCATGCGCGGGAGCTGCGCGGGCTCGATCACCTTGACCGTCTTCACGTTCGCGCCGGCCTTGGCGGGCGCCTTCAGTTCCGCGACGTACTGGAAGGCCAGGTGCCAGTCCTCGCCGGGCGGCACCATCGAGAAGACCTCGACCAGTTCCATCGACTTCGGTTCCACCTTGCCCCACATCTTGAGCACGCGCTTGGCCGCGACGTCGGGGGCCTCGCCGTAGTCCAGGTAGTCCCACGGAAACCAGAGGTCCCCCAGGTCCTGCCCGCCGGGCCGCAGTCCGGGGCGCTCGAAGAGCACGATCTGCCCTTTAAGCAGCGTGATGACGTCGACGCCGACGTGCGCGCCGCCTTGGGCAATGGAGTTGGTGGGACGACCGAAGATAGCCTTGGACATAGACGCTCCCCGTGCCTTCATGTTCGGAATGCAGGGCGATATTTTAACCGAAGGCGCCGATTTCGTCTCAGTACGTTTTCAGGAAGAGGGAGGGACCGTCAGCCGCGCAACTGGCCCGAGCCGTCGCCCAGCCACTTGTAGGTGGTCAGTTCTTCCAGGCCCATGGGACCGCGGGCGTGCAGTTTGTCGGTGCTGATGCCGATCTCCGCGCCCAAGCCGAACTCAAAACCGTCCGCCAGGCGCGTCGAGGCGTTCACGAAGACCGAGGCGGAGTCCACGAGTTCCTGGAAGCGCCGCCCGGCCGCGGCGTCGCGCGTCACGATGGCCTCGGTATGCCGCGAACCGTAGCGTTCAATGTGATCGGTGGCCTCTTCGAGCGATCCCACGAGTTTCACGGAGATGATCTTGTCCAGATACTCGCTGAAGAAGGCGTCGTCGTCCGCCTTTTTGGCCTGCTTGATGCCGGCCGCTTCGAGCGCCGCCTTGGCCTTTGGCTCGGCCCGGAGTTCGCAGCCGCCCTCCAGCAGCGCCTTCGCGAGCGCGGGAAAGAGCGTCTGCGCCAGGTCGCGGTGCACGAGCAGCGTCTCGGCGGCGTTGCAGACGCTCACGCGCTGCAGCTTGCTGTTCACCACGATCTTCTGCGCCAATTCCGGATCGGCATCCTTGTGGACGTACACGTGGCAGACGCCCTTGTAGTGCTTGATCACCGGGATGCGCGACTGCTCGGCCACCGCGCGGATCAGGCTCTCGCCGCCGCGGGGGATGACCAGATCGATCAGCGCGTCCAGCTTGAGCAGCTCGGAGATCGCCGCGCGGTCTGTGGTCTGGGGTGTGCTCACCGCGTCTTCTGGCAGCCCGGCGCGATCGAGGCCCTTGCGCAGCACCTCCACCAAAGCCGCGTTCGAGGCGCTCGCCTCGCTCCCGCCGCGCAGGATGCACGCATTGCCGCTCTTCAGGCACAGCGCGCCGGCCTCGATGGTCACGTTCGGCCGGGACTCGTAGACGATCAGAATGGTGCCGATGGGCACGCGCACGCGCAGCAGCAGCAGGCCGTTGGGACGCACTACGCGCGAGATTTCTTTTCCGACCGGATCGGGCAGGGCCGTCACCTGGTCGAGACCCTCCGCGAGGCGTTTCAGGGCCTTTTCGTCTAGCCGCAGGCGGTCGAGCATCGGGCCGGAGAGGCCCTTGGCTTTGCCACGTTTGAGATCTTCCGCGTTGGCCTTCTCGATGCGCCCGCGCTGCTTGAGCAGTTCCTCGCCCGCATGGCGCAAAGCGGCGTTCTTCTGCGCACCGGTCGCGGAAGCCATCTTGCGGGCCGCGGCGCGCGCGGCCTGGCCCAGCGCGCGCATCTCGTCGGCGAGGTTGGCGGTTTGGTGTGTTTTTGTTTTGGTCGCACGCATGGCGTTAAGTTACCGCGAGGCCGCTCAAAAACAAAGACGCGGGAGAAAATCCTCCCGCGTGTTCCGTTCATCTTTTCTGGAGGAGCCGCTCAGGGTCAGCGGAGGTTCTTGACGCTCGCCTGCGCATCCTTGGCCCAGCGCGAGACGGGGTACTTCTGGATGACCATGTTGTACATGCTCATCGCGCGCTCGTGGTCCGCCGGGCGGCCGGGCAGTTTGGAGAGCGCCGCGAAGCATTCACCGGCCTTGAAGAGGGCCTCCGGTTCGGTGCGCTTGTCGGGATAGCTGACCGGTATGCGGAGATACGCCAGCGACGCATCGAGCAGCTTCTCTTTCGCCTCTTCGGGCTTGGCGGCCGTGCCCTCCGCGAAGAGCGCGTCGCCGATGATCAGGTACGCGGTGCCCGCGACCGCTCGTGACGAACTGGACGAGAGCGCCTGCTCCGCGGCCTGCCGCGCCTTGACGATCTCCTTCTTGGCGATGGCGATGCGCGCAAGCCCGAGCCGCGCCAGACCCTGCGTCTCCTTGTTCGTCGAACTGCTCGCCGCGCTGTTGAACTTGGATTCCGCGCCGCCCATGTTGTTCTGAACCATGTCGAGTTCCGCGCCGAAGATCAGCGCCCGGGACTTGTTCTCGCCGCCCAGAGCTTCCAGCTTTTCGAGAAGCTTCGGGACTTTGTCGTACTTCTTGGCTTGGATCGCGGCGTCCACCAAGCTGCCGACGGCCAAGGGCACGTAGCGGGAGGTCGCGTAATCGTGCATAAACGTCTCGAAGGCCGACACCGCGTCCTGGTTCTTGCCCGCGCGGTAGAAACTCTCGCCGACCAGGTATGCCAGGTACGGCTTGGCGACCTCGCGGAAGGTCCGCATGGTGTCCGCGTCGCCCGCCATGGATTGAAACGCCTGCGCGGCGGACGCGTAGTCGCCCGCGTTGAAGTCGTGGATGCCGGTCTGCCACTCAACGTTCTGGATGTCCCACTCGATGCTCTCGATCTGCACCGCATCGAAGGTAAGGTTGCCCTGTCCGACCTGAAGGGTCACGCCTTCGACCGCATCTTTTGTGACGACGCCCTTTTGGACCTGCCCGTTAGTCAGCTTAACCTCATCGCTAACCGCGAAGGCTCGGAAGCCGCAAGCCGACGCGGCGATCGCAAGGAGCAACATCCACGGGAACCGTATCCCACCCATTTTCCGCATGGCGACGACTCCTCCCAAAGCAGGTTGCCGGTTCTTCGCCGGGCCCATTCCCAATCTTTAACTCTGGATGCGACGAACTCTTATAACAATCTCCAGCCGCACGAGCAAGGCCGGAACAGAGTATCCCCTGGGTCAATCGTACAAGGTGCCTAATCCTTGCTCGATTTCTTCCACTTATATGCCGCTTAACCAGCAGGTTTTGTTTCAGGATTCCAGTTCGTCGGGCTCATCGTCATCTTCGCGCGAGGACGCGCCCTGGATAAGCACCGTGCATTCGCCTTTGGGAGCATTCGCCAAGGTAAAGGTTTGTGCGAGCGCACCTAAAGTTCCGCGATGGAAGGTCTCGTGGATCTTGGTCAGCTCGCGCGCGATGCAGGCGGGCCGGTCCGCGCCGAAGATCTCCGCCAACTCCGGCAAGACCTTGCCGATCCGCTGCGGGGATTCGTAAAAGATGAGCGTCTCCTCGCGGTCCTTCAGCGCTTCCAAGATGCGCCGCCGCGCGCCGGGCTTTTTAGGCAGGAACCCGCGGAACAGGAACGCGTGCACCGGCAGGCCGCTGGCCGAGAGCGCCGCCACGGCCGCGCAGGGCCCCGGCACAGGAACCACCGCCACGCCCGCGGCGATGGCCTCCTGCACGAGCCGGTAGCCGGGATCGCTGACCAGCGGCGTGCCGCCTTCGCTCAGGACGGCCACATCGAGCCCTTTCTTCAGCTTCTCCGCCAGGTGCGGGGCCATGCCTTTCTCATTATGGTCGCCGTAGGCCAGCAGGTCGCGGCCCTCGAGCGGGATGTTTAGAGCCGAGAGCAGCCGCCGGGCGGAGCGGGTGTCTTCGGCGGCGAGGACGTGCGCCGACGACAGAACCGCTTTAGCGCGCTCGGATATATCCGATAGATTTCCAATGGGCGTGGCGACGAGGTAGAGAGGCATTCTATTTTAGATTTCCGATTTCCGATTTCCGATTTTGGATTTTGGATTTTGGATTTTGGATTTCAACTTCGACTGTAGTGGGACAGGCTGTTAAATCCAAAATCGCAAATCCAAAATCGGAAATGCAGTTAATTCCTCTTCGCGTGGTTCACGGCGTTCCGGAAGACGAACATCCCGTCGCCCTCTTCTTTCAGGCCCTGGCGCGTCCAGCGCGGGTGTTGCCAAGGCAGTGCGTGGCGCTCCGGGTGCGGCATCAGTCCTAGCACGCGGCCGGTCTCGTCGGTGATGCCCGCGATGTCGTGTGGGCTGCCGTTGGGATTCTCGGGGTAGCCCGCCAGCGCGCCGGTCGGCGAACAGTAGCGGAAGGCCACTTGTCCGCTGTCTTCGATGCGTTTGAGCGTCGCATCGTTGCGGGTCACGAACTTGCCCTCGCCGTGCGCGACGGGGAACGTCACCAGCCGTCCGGCGCTGCCTTCAAGGAAGGGGGACGCGCTCTTTTCGACGCGCAGCGTCACCCAACGGTCCTCGAAACGCTGTGAGTCGTTAAAAGTAAGCGTCGCGGGCATCGAAGTGTTCAGGATAGAAGTGGCGTGTGCAGATGAGCCAATTCCGGACGCCCGGTAACTCGATCCGGGCAGCATGCCAGTCTTCACCAGCACTTGAAAACCGTTGCAGATGCCCAGCGCTAGGCCGCCGCGTTCGATGAAGCGCGCGAACGGTTCGGCCAGACGCTGCGAGAGTTCGTTCGCGAGCACGACGCCGGAGCCGAGGTCGTCGCCGTAGGAGAAGCCGCCGGGGAAGACCACGATGCGGTGGGCGTCGAGTTCCTTCGGGTCTTCGCACAGCGCGCGCACGTGCACGGCTTTCACGCTCGCGCCGGCCTGCTCGAAGGCGAACTTTGCCTCTTCGTCGCAGTTGGTGCCCGCGGTGCGGAGGAGGAGGACGGACGGCTGGCTCATGGCGCTCCTACTTTTTCTTCTCTTTTTCTTTGAGGTGTTCTTCGCACGCGGCCTTCAGCTTCTTGGCTTCGTCGCTGTCGGGATCGAAGCCGAGCGCGCTGTTCACTTCCTTTAGCGCGAGTTCGTACTTCTCCTGCGCGTAGTAGGCCCCGGCCAGGTTCAGCACCGCAAGGCCCAGGAGATCGCGCAGGTTATCCTTCTTGAGCGCGGCGATGGCCTGTTTGTATGTTTCCGTGGCCTTGTCAATCTGGCCCTGGTTGAAGTACTGCGCGCCCAGCGCGAGCATGATCTCGCCGTCCTCGGGCGTAATCTTCAGCGCCTTCTCGAAGGACTCGATGGCCAGCTTGGTCATGCGCTGGCACTCGCCGTCCTTCTTTTCTTGCAGCGCTTGGTCGGCATCGGCCACGAGCCGCACGCCTTCGACAAAAAGTTTGTGCGCCTCGTCGGCTTTGTCATCCTTCTTAGGAGCATCGCTCTTGGCGGAATCGGACTTCGCGGCCTCGGTCTTTGCGGCAGGCGCGGTCTTCTTTTCCTCAGCGCGCAACGTTAACGCCGTCGCCAGCATCAACGCAGCGATAGCGCCTACGCGAACAAGCCGGCGATAGGTCATGCGTTACCTGCCCCCTGTATGCGACTCTTAAGGCTTCGCGTCTGCTTCCAATGTCGCGAGCCCGGAGCCGCGAGCCGCCATTAAAACGCGCCCTGCCACGCCTTCTTCAGTTCGTTGATGTCCTCGTGCAGGAAGCCGCCGGTGCGTTCGCGCGTACTGCCCGCCGCGGGGTCGATCGTCAGCCACGGTTCTTTGAGTACGAAGCCGACCTGTGCGTGCGGGATCCCCGCCATGGCGGCCTCGAAGGCCGCCTGCTTCTCCGGCGCGACTTCCACCAGGAAGCGGCTGGGGCTCTCGCTGAAGAGCAGCGCTTCCGGTGCGAGGCGATACTCCTGCGCGTCGGCCACGGGGATCTTGTTTAACTGAATTTGCATGCCAAGCTCGCCGGCGAAGGCCATCTCTGCCGCGGCCACGGCCAGCCCGCCTTCGCTCAGATCGTGGCAGGCGCGCACGAGGCCCTTCAAAATCGCGGCGTGCAGCGCGGCGTAGGTCTCGCGCGCAACAGATAGGAAGACGCGCGGGACGCGCCCTTCAAGCGCGGACTTGCCGAGCACCAGATGGTAGTGCGAGCCGCCCAGTTCCTCGCGGGTCTCACCGATAAGATAGACCGCGTTGCCGGCCTTCTTCAGGTCCATCGTCACGCACGCGCGGACATCGGGCACCAGCGCGAGCGCGCTGATCAGGAGCGTGCCGGGAATCGCGATCGGTTGCCCGTGCACGGCGTACTCGTTGTTGAGCGAGTCCTTGCCGCTGATGAAGGGCGCGCCGAACGCGATCGCCGCCTCGGTGGCGCCTTCGCAGGTGAGCGCCAGCGAACCGAGTTGTTCCGGCTTGGACGTGTTGCCCCAGGAGAAGTTGTCGAGGATGAAGACCCTGGCCGGATCGGCGCCGACCGCGACCGCGTTGCGCAGGGCTTCGTCGACGGCCAGCTTGGCCATCTCGCGCGGGTCCAGGTCCGTGAACTGCGGGCAGAGCCCGTTCGAGAGCGCGATGCCCTTGGGATTGCCAAGCAACGGCGTGATCACCGCCGCGTCGCCGGGGCCGTCGTCGCGCGCGCCGGTGAGCGGCTTCAGGACCGTGCGGCCTTGGACCTCGTGGTCGTACTGCCGGATGATCCATTCCTTCGAGGCCACCGTGGGATGCGCGAGGATCGCCTGGAGCGCCGCGCCGAGATCGCCCGCGGCCGGGGCCGGACGGACTTCGCTGAGCGCCGTTTTGGGCGCCTCGACGGGACCGTTCCAGCGGGCTTCACGTTCGACCTTGGGCAGGCCGCCGTGGAGGAACGCCATAGCAAGCTCGGCCACCTGCGTCCCGTTGTAGCGGAGGCGCAGCATCCCGTCCGAGGTGTACGTGCCGATGGTGGTCGCCTCGACATCCTCGTCGTCGCAGAGTTTCTTCAGCGCGGGCCACTTTTCAGGCGGCACGGCTAGGACCATGCGCTCCTGCGCCTCGCTGATCCAGATCTCAGTATAGGTTAGGCCCGCGTATTTGAGCGGGACCTTTTCGAGGTCCACTTCCGCTCCGGTCTCTTCGCCCATCTCTCCAATGGCGCTGGAGAGCCCGCCCGCGCCGCAGTCGGTGACGCACGAATAGAGCCCCGCGTCGCGCGCCTGCAGCAGTGCATCCAGAACCTTCTTCTCCTCGATGGCGTTGCCGATCTGCACCGCGCCCGAGGAGATCGTCTCGCTTTCGTGGGTCAGTTCCACGCTGCTAAAGGTCGCGCCGTGGATGCCGTCGCGGCCGGTGCGCCCGCCGAGGACCACCACGAGGTCGCCGCTGCGCGCGGCTTTCTCGATCTTGTCGCGCGGGAGCAGGCCCACGCTGCCGCAGTAGACGAGCGGGTTGCCGACGTAGCGCGGGTCGAAGTGCACGGCGCCGTTGACCGTCGGGATGCCCATGCGGTTGCCGTAATCGCGCACGCCGGAGACGACCCCTTGCATCACGCGCTTGGGGTGCAGCGTGCCGGGCGGCAGGTCGTCGAGCTTTGCATTGGGCAGGCCGAAGCAGAAGACGTCGGTGTTGGCAATCGGTTTGGCGCCGAGGCCCGTGCCGAGCGTATCGCGGATGCAGCCGCCGATGCCCGTGCCCGCGCCGCCGTAGGGCTCGATCGCCGACGGGTGGTTGTGCGTCTCGACTTTGAACGTCACCGCCCACTTCTCGTCGAAGGCCACCACGCCCGCGTTGTCTTTAAAGACCGAGAGGCAGTCCGGGTGCGCGATGGCCTCGGTGGCCTTGACGATGGTCTCTTTTAGCAGGTTCTCGTAGCGCTTCTTGCCTTCGGGGCCGGAGAAGTTCACGACGCCTTTAAGCGTCTTGTGGCGGCAGTGCTCGGACCAGGTCTGCGCGACGGTCTCGAGTTCCACGTCGGTCGGATCGCGCCCGCTCTTCTCGTAATGCGCCTGCACCGCGCGCATCTCGGCGACGGAGAGCGAGAGACAGCCGCGCTTGCTGATCTCGGCCAGTTCCGCGTCGTTCTTGCCGAGTAGCGGCACGTGCACGAGCTTGAATTCCACGCCGCCCGTGATGCGGTGCACGGGCGCGGGCTTGTCGAGGTGGATCTCTTCGATGGACTCGTTGGCCAGGATGCGCCGGCCCGCGGCGCGCAGGGTATCGTCGCTCAGGTCGCCCCAGAAGAGGTACTTGCGTCCGGTGCCGATGTAGTCGGCGGTCAGGCCGCGATCCAGCAGCGCCTTGCGGATGCTGCCGACCACGGGGTCCATCACGCCCGCCTTGCGCACGATCTCCACGCTGCGTGGCGGCGGCGCGGCGGTGGGGCGCTTGGATTCGCCCAGCACGATCACGTCCATGAAGCCCAGGCTGTGAAAGAGTTCCTGGATGTTCGTCCGAATATTCTCGAAGAGCACGAGCCCGCCGCGCTCCTGGGCCTCGGAGAACGCGCCGACGAAGACGCCCACGCCCGCGGAAGAGATCTCGGTGACTTCCGCGAGGTCGAAGATCAGGTTGTACTGCCGGTTCTTGAAGTACCGCGCGACGGTCTCTTCGAGTTCCTGGTACGCGGAGCCGCTCAGCGCGCTCTTCACCGGGATGCGGACGAAGCTGCCGTCGGCGATGTAGACGGGCGCGTCGACCATGGCTTTTTCGGTGATCGGATCGGCGAAGAGCTCGCGCGCGAGCCGTTCGGCCGCGGCGCGGTCGAAAGCGCCGTCGATCCAGAAGATGCGGACCGTGCGGACGCGTTCGGGGGGCTTAAGGCCCAGGGATTGGAACTGCGCGGGCAGGCTCTGCGCCGCCGGGTCCGGCTGGTCTTCGCGCAGGCCCACTTCGATGCGGTAGAGGTTGTTGACAGGCATGCGGTGAGTATAGGCACGGCGCGAGGCGCGACAACGGATGAAAATCCCGGTCAGGCTCGTGCGAGTCCCAGCCAGTAATACCAGAGCGCCGCGACTTCTCGCGCCATGAAGCGCGGAAGCTGGCTCAGGAGATGGCTTTCCCGGGCGGGAACGGTGTAGACCTGAATCCCGAGCCGCTGATAGCTGAGTTTCACTCTGGGCAAATGATACGCATGGCTCACCACGAGGACTTTAGTCGCGTTCAACTTCGAGAAGAGTTCCGCCGTATGCTGCGTCGTTGCGCTCGTGTTCATGCCTTCACGGTCAGCCAGGATGCAACCGTCGGGTACGCCCATGTCCACCGCTAACCTCCGCATCACGTCCGTTTCATGCCAGGGCCCGTCTCCAGGACCGCCCGACAAGATCAACCTGGATACGAAGCCGCCCTTATATAGATCGGCCGCGGTCTGCACTCGGTCGTAAAGCGCCTGGGATGGCGAGCCATCCGCGTAAGCGCGGGCGCCAAGTACGACCGCGACATCCGCGTGGCGGCGGTAATCGGTCTTGCCGTAGCAGAACATTTGAGCAAGCGGAAAGAGAACCGCCACGCCGAGCGCCGCCAAAACAACGTACCCGGCTTCGCATCTCGCTTTGGGCCTGGTGGAATTCCGTAACGAGGCCCAAAAGACCCCGGCCAAAGCAGCAGTAACAGGTATTGAAAACGGAACCGGAAAACCCATTTCGATTCGGCCGCGATAAGCCAACATCCAGACTTGGCCGGCATTCCAAGCGGATGCGCCGGCCAGACAGGCGGCAACGCAGGCCGTGAGCGAACGCCTGCCGCGAGTCATGCTTGGAAACAAGCCGTAAAGGAAAAGCAGAATTCCCGAAGAAAAGAGCAATAGATCCTGCGCGAACGGATGCATGCAAGGCAATTCGATCCACCAACCGTTGCCGCCCAATCCTGGCCGCACCAAGTTTGCCAGAGCGTTGCAAGCAGCGAATAGCCCAAAGAAAAGCGCGATACCGCGAGTCAGAATACGAAACATGCGCACCCCCTTTATGGAGGATCGTCAGTGCAGGGCATGCTATTGAGCATTGCCACACAATAAAAAAACCGGCCACAAGGGCCGGTTTTCATGCATTCAGAAAGTTCGTGGAATCGTTTCGTTTACTGGTTGGGCGCCTTCTCGCCTTCGGCCTTCGGCGCTTCGGCCGTCTTGGGCTGCTCCTGCACGGGCGCGGCAGGGGCAACCGGCGCGGCAGCCGCGGAGTTCTGAATCTTGGCCGTCAACGTGTCGATCTTCGAGGCCAGCGTGCCATCGGCCATGCGCGCCTTTGCCAGAATTGCGATCGCCTCGTCGGCGTGGCCCAGGGCCATCGCCATTTCGCCCGCGAGCAGCAGCCGGTCGCCATGGTCGCCCGCGATGTTCTTGCTTAAGTCGTAGACTTCTTCCTTGTCCAGCTTCTGCCACTTGATGGGGAGCGTGTTGCCCTGGACCAGCAGGCTCAGGACCTTCTCGTCGGCGGTGGCGATGTTCAACTCCTCCTTCACGCCGTTGAGCGTGAGCCACGCCTTGAGCTTCTCGCCGGCCTTCGCGGCCGCCGCGATCTCCGCCGCCAAGCGCTTGGTAGCGTCGAGCCGCGCGTCTTCGTCCGGCGCGACCGCGTAGGCGACCGCCTGGCCCTTCTGCTTCGCCGCATCGGCGGCGGCGGGCTTCAAGTCCACCGCGGCGCCGTTGGGAAACTTCAACTGGAGCGGCGCGTCTTTCTGAAAGCGTTCCAGCACCTTCGGGTTGCTGGCGAGCACCGACTTCAGCATGTCCACGAACTCGTTGAGCTGCGGGCGCTGGCCCTTCATCCAGAATTGCTGGATCGTGCCGTCGTAGGTCATTAGGAAGACCGCCGCGCCGCCCTGCGCCTTGGCGAGGCAGAATCCCGGCAGCCACTCCGTGCTGCTCGAGACCATGATGCAGGTGTAGCCCTGGAGCAGTTTCTGCACTTCGCCTTCAGAGAAAATCTCGGACTCGAAGAAGGTGACGAGATGGTTCTCTTTCTTCACCTTGTCGTCGTACACGTAAAGGATGATGGGCTTCTTGAGTTCGTGCGCCGCCTTGAGATCTGACGAGCCCCACGGAATCCCGCCCTGCGATCCCGGCGTGTACTCCTTTTTGCCCGTGCCGCCACCGTTGGAGGAACCGTTCGTAGGCAGGCCGCTGTTGCCCCCGATGCCGCCTCCGCCGCCACCCCCACCCGAGGCGGCATGGCCCAAGGGGACCGCTGCAAAAATCGCCAGGACGAGTACCGAAAGCCCAAATCGAACCATTCGCATCTTGTGCACTCCATGCAGAGAGATCAAAACTCGAGGTGCAATGTACATACTTCGTCCAGTACTGGCAAACATCTGAGCATCTATCCCAGATCCACCGGGCGATTACCTACCTATCTACACCACTTGGCAAATCCGGGACCATATACCGCGCGTCTTAAATACGTTTACGTAGAATGACGAGATGCCGCTCCGAACCTTTCATGGTTTCTCACCGAATGTTGTTACCGAATTTAATTCGGTGTACGTGGAAACCTCTTGTGCAGCGGATTATCGATCCAGGGACATGATTCCGCGGCGCTGGGCCAAGTCAATCACCGCATCGCGCAACTTCTCGTATACGGGCTTCGGATTCGGGATGCACTCGATCCGCATATCCGGATCGGTCCGATCCGTGGAGAAAATCTCAAGCGTTCCAACCTTTAACATGCGCTGCAATAACGTCTGCGTGAGTTCCACGTCCTTCACGCGGCCAAGGTCCAGGCTGTCGACGCGTTTGAGCAGCAGGCCTTTCTCGCGCTCGATCAGCCGCGTGGTGATGGTGTAGCGCAGGCTGCGGATGGACCAGATCAGGTAAGGAATCATCAGCACTCCCGCGAAGAAGAGCGCGCCTCCCGCGCTGACAAGCACCTGCTTGGACCAACTCGCGGTTTGAAAGAGCCCGTACACGCCGGCCACCGCGCCTGCGAGCACCGCCGCGCTTGCGCCCAGGAGCGCCTTCCAGCCCATCCACAGCGAGACGGGGCCTTTGTAGATGGTCTCGGCCGGCTTTTCGGGAACTTGGGGTTGCAGCGCCTGCGCAAGCGGTTCTGGAAGGCCGTCGTTCGGTGGTTTTGAAGCAGCGGAGGGGGTAGGCGGTTGGCTCATCGTCGTTCCTGCCTTGCGAGCCGTACTTCACGTCATGATCTGCGTGTCGCGAGAACGGAGGGACTCGGGGGTCTTTTCCTCTTCGTCTTCGCTGGGCTCTTCCTTAACAGCCTGCGCGTAGCGCTTGTCGTGGCGTTGCTTGGCGTCGGCGAAGAATCGGAAGAGGCGTTCGCGGGCGGCCTCGGCGGCGGGCGTGCCCGGGTGGGAAAGCTGTTCGATCTCTTCGGTGAGTTCCTGAAGTCCCTGCACGCATTCGCGGAGCACCTTGCCGATCTCGTTGGCGTTCTGCGACACGATGTCGGTCCAAAGGGCCACGTCGCTCCCGGACAGCCGCGACATGTCGCGCAGGCCGGAGCCCGAGAGCGTGAGAGAGCGCTCGGTCTGCAGATTGATCAAGGCAGAGGAGAGGATGTGTGGGAGGTGGCTCGAACGCGCCAGTACGGTGTCGTGCTCCTCGGCCTGGAGGCGCATGGTCTTCATGCCCAGCGCCTTCCAGAAGTCGTCCACGCGCCGGTAAGCCTCGTGATCGGTGGTCGGCGTAGGCGTGAGCACGCAGGGCGCGCCCTGGAGCACTACGTCCCCCGCAGCTTCGATGCCGTTCTTCTCGCTGCCCGCGATGGGGTGGCTGCCCACGAAGTGGACGCCGTTCTTGGCCTTGGCGGTGAGTTGATCGACGGCGGCGACCACGGCGGCTTTTGACGAGCCCAAGTCCGTGATCACGCAGCCTTCGGGGCACAGCGGAATCACGGCGTTGGCGATCTCGGAAATCATGCTCACCGGCACCGCCAGCACGACCAGATCGGCGTCTTTGACGCCTTCGCGCAAATCGAGCGTGGCCTCGTCCACCGCACCCAGCGCGCGGGCAGCCGCGATGGTCTCGGGCTTATCGCCGACACCGGTAACCCGCGTGGCCACGCCTGAACGGCGCGCCGCCAGGCCGACCGCGCCGCCCATTAAACCCAGTCCCACGATACACAAGCGATGCAGCACTTCGGCACCTCTTTAGATGGTTTATCGATACGCCTGCCGCACCTGCATCTTTGCGTTCCGAAGCGCGCAAGTCAAGGCGAGGTATGGAGGGAATCCAGAATCGTTTCATAACCAGGGCCAAGAAAAGCCGTGAGATTCCTCGCGCTCCGTCCACTACTAAAGGGTATATTGGCGATCCTGCTTTACCCTGGCGGCCTCGGATTCAGGTTGCAATTGGGGCCCAGCATCGGAGCATGTAGGAGCTGTATTTGACGAGCGTTGCCAGTTTCAAGAAAGCGTACGGATGAGGACTCCTGAAATGCGCCTGACCAGCCTGATGGTGTTTATTGCTTTGGCAGGGTCCGCCGGCCTCCTCAAAGGTTGGGCTGCGGACGCTCCGGAGAAGCTCGCCGAAGCGGCCGCCAAGCCTGCGTCCGATTCCCAGGCCGGACCCCGGCCCGCCGCGGTTCTTTTTGTCGGGGGCTTAAAGATCGACAAATGCTGGGCCGACGAGAAACCCAAGGGCGCGTGGATCATTTACGAGGGTAAGCGCTACTGGTACCTGCGCGAGAACATCGAGAAGATCACGTACTTAGAGGGCGAGCCCGACAGCGACCTCAAGGACTGGCTCAAGAAGTCCGACGAGGCGCGCAAGAAGGAAGAGGACCGGACGCACCAGGCCGACGAAGAGCGCGAGAAACGGGCACAGGCGGAGGCCAACAACGTACCTGCGCCGGCTACGGGAGGCGCTGCGGCGTCTGGCGGCTCGACGACATCGGGTTCGGACGCGTTCAAACCTGGCTCGACGCAGGCGGCCGATACCCGGAGCCCAGGCAAGAATACCGGAAGCGGCAACGACGGCGGAACACGCCGGACCGGCGGGGGCGGAGTGGTGGCCGGCACGAGCGGGAATCCGAGCGGCTCCGGCATCGTGGGCGGGAGCGGCGTGATCGGCGGCGGAAACCTGCTGACCACTCAACTGGGCTATCAATGGCGCGTGAAGGACGTGGACCGCAAATTGAACACGATCCGCATCAAGAACCGGCTCTTCAACGAAGCCATCACGCTCAAGGTCAAGGAATCCGACGACCTCAAGCATGTGAAGGACGGCCAGATCCTGACCGGCATGCTCTCGGCCCAGCAGCCGGTGCTCAACGCGCCGGACGGCACGGTGATCGAGTTCGACCTCTCGCAGACTCCGCTCCACCCGCAGCCGTAAAGCCGCTTTGGGCGCGGTTGTCCTTTCGGAAAAGCGGACTTCGCAGTATCCTTCAAACCAGCCCTGGAAAGCGTTTTTAACCGCACGAACGGCGGGATACTCTGATTTCATGTCGACCTCGTCCCGCAGTTCGAGACGCATGCCGGCCGCGGCCGCCGCAAAGACCCGTCGGATCGGTCTGGTCTCGGATACGCATGGCGTATTTCATCCCGCGCTGGAGCCCGTGCTGAAAGGCGTCGAGGAGATCCTGCATGCTGGCGATGTGGGCTTACCGGAAGTGATCGAGCGGCTCTCCAGGATCGCGCCGGTCACGGCGGTCAGCGGCAATGTGGATGTGGCCGTCAAAGGGCTCTCGTATCCCGCCTTCGCCCGGAGGGACTTTTACGGGCTGCGCATTCTGATCACGCACTACGTCGGCACGCCCGAGCAGCCGATGCCTCCGGTCGCCGAAGCGATCAAGACGGAGAAGCCCGGCATGGTCCTTTCAGGCCATACGCACAAACCTTCGGTGGAATCCGCGGGCGGCATCCTGTACGTAAATCCGGGCTCGTGCGGGCCCAGGCGCTTCAAACTGCCCATCTCCTGCGGGGTGTTGAACCTGCGCCCACAGGAAGGGTCCGCCGCGCCCCAGGCGGAGGTCGTCCTATTCGACCTTGAAACGGGCAAAGAGTTGATCTGGACCGGCGGTTGAGGTCGGTTATGACCGCCGTATCGGCGCAAAGGGAACGACGGTTCGGAACCTGAAAATGGCAAGCGACGCACCCCAGCCCAGCGATCCCGGCAAGACGGAAGTCCGCCTGCCCGCGGTCTCGATTGAGGCTACCGAAAAGCAGTTCCTCGCGGTCGCCTGCGTCCTGCTGGTCGCTCTGGCGAGTCTCACCGTTTCCGGCTGCCTGAATGAGCCCTTCAGCACGTATGACGACCCGGTCAACGTGGTGAACAACCGGCTGCTCTTCCACGAGACTTCGTGGTGGACCACCGTCAGCCAGCCGCACTTTGCCCAGTACAACCCGGTCACCATGATCAGCTACCGGCTCAACTTCGAGGTATTCGGGCGGGAAGCGGTGTGGAGCTTCCGCGCCGTGAACTGGCTGTTGCACGCAGGCAGCGGGTTCCTGCTTATGTGGCTGATGCTGGCCATTGGGCTTGGGCGCTGGGAGGCGCTTTTCGTGGCGCTGGCCTGGGTGGTCCATCCGATGGCTTGCGAATCCACCGCCTGGATCACCGAGCGGAGCAACGTGCTGGCCTTCTTCTTCGGCATCGCGGCCCTGGCGGTGTACGTGCGCCGGCAGGGCTCGTGGACCGGCTTGGTGAGCGCAACGGTGTTGCTGGCCCTGGCCATGCTGAGCAAACCCGCGGCATTGAATTGGATTCCCATTTTCGTCGCCTACGAACTCCTCGGCGGCCCCTACCGCTTGGGCAGCGTGCAGGCCAAGAGCGACGTGAACAACTTCGCGGGCATGGGCGTTCGGCTGATCCCCATGGCCGTGCTGGGCATCCTCTTCACCTGGATCGGCATGCACGCGCACCGCATCGGCGTCATGCCGCCTCCGGGCGGGTCTAAGTTTACCGCGCTACTCACCGATACGGAGATCTTCGGCAGGTATCTCTTCAATACGCTCGTCCCGGTCAAACTCAGCGCGATCTATCACGTAGACGATGTCGAGTCGCTCGCGGATCCGCGGATCTATATGTACACGCTCGTGCTGGCCGCCGCCGTGGCCGGGACGATCTACCTGGCGCGCAACCGCTGGCGCGCGGCGTTCGGCTGGCTCTGGTTCTTCCTGGGCTTCGCAACGAACGCGAACCTGATCGCGATCTCCTTCGTCATGGCCGACCGTTACGCCTACATTCCCGCCGCCGGACTCTTTCTAGTGGTGGTGGAGACGGTTATGGGCATTGCGGGCCGTCTCGCGCCGGCCGGGGAAGTCGCCGAGGGCCTTGTGCCGCCGCCGTCCCGGTCGATGCGCACAAGCCTGACCGCCGTGGCCGCCCTATACATCTCCTTCCTCGGCATCCTGGCGGCCTCGCGCAGTTTCGTCTGGAGCAGCGACCTCCTGCTTTTCCAGGAAGCCATGGCCCGCCAGCCGGAGAGCGCCATCGCCCGGTTCTACTTCGCCATCACCGAAACCCATGTGTCCTTGGTCTACCGCGACGGCAACACCGAAGTGCAGAAGCGCCTGCGGGAGAGTCTGGTCAATCAGGCCGACGCGGAACGCATCATAAAGCGGAACACGGAAGAGGCGCGCAAGGCCGACGAGAATGCCTTCACGGCCATCTCGGAAGGCCTGCAGATGAAAGATGCCTACCGTTATTTCGATCCGTTGAAAATCCGCGTCATTATGGCTCAATCTGCCGTGCAATTTAACCGCTATCGCGAAGCACAAAAGTGCCTGGAAGGCTTCCTACCGCCGCCGGTCCATCCGAAAGGGCCGGATGCGGGACTTTTGGAGAGCGACGTTAAAGACGGCTATCGGGCCATGCGTTATTTGGACTTCGACTTGCCCTACCACTACGACGTTGCGACGCTGGCCAACGCGTACAACGTGGCCGCGGAGGCCGAGCTCGAAGCCTTCCTCGACCCGGCGAATCCGGCGGACCAGGCGCGGGCAAGCCTGGGCCGTGTTATCGAGTACTCCGACCGCAGCGCCGAGACTCGGCCGCTCCTGGTCGATGCCGCATTCGTGAAGGCTGGCGCTATTCTGGCGCAGGAAGCCATGGAGCATCTCGCGCCGGAGGGTGCTGACGAGACGCAGAAGCTCAAGCTGGCCCGCGAGCTGGTCGCCAAAGCCCGGCCCAACCTGAACTCGAAGAATTACTTCGCCAACGACAAGCCGGTAGGGAACGCGGCAGAGGAACCGGCCCCGGTTATCCCGCTCGCGAGGCTGAAGGCGTGGGGTTTTATGGGGGTCGCGGAGACGTATCTTAACGACTCTCAGATACCTGCCTTGGAACCCGACAAGGCGATTCAACTGGCCGAGCAAGGGATGGTCTACGCGGACAAGGCCGTGGCAATCGACGAGTCCTGTTACGACGCCGTTTTCTATAAGGCGCTCCTTCATCTCGCGCTTGACCAGTACTTTGAAAAGAAGAAGGACTTCGCGGCCTCGAACGAACATTTTGCAAAAGGAAAGAAACTCCTTGAGAAGATCCCGCCGGTGGCCCGGCGGTATGAGGTGGCTCAACGTGACCTGAAGACCCTGCAGCCGCCGCCCAAGCCCGAGCAGAAGACGGGCGCGCCCGCGACTAAGACCGAGGAACCGAAGAAGACGGATACGCCCGCGTCAAAGACAGAGCCGGCCGTGAAGACCGAGGAACCAAAGAAGACCGACGCGCCGGCGGCCAAGACCGAATCGGCCGCGAAGACCGACGAACCAAAGAAGACCGACGCGCCCGCGGCCAAGACCGAGCCGGCCGCGAAGACCGACGAACCAAAGAAGACCGACGCGCCCGCAGCCAAGACCGAACCGGCCGCGAAGACCGAGGAACCGAAGAAGTCCGATGCGCCTGCAGCCAAGACGGAGCCGGCCAAGACCGACGCTCCCGCGAAATAGCATTAAGCCCGCGCTTACGCTTCCACGTACACCGGATTCCCTGCGAGCACTTCCACCTGCGAAGCTTCGCCGGCAGCTTCGAGTTCCAGCCGGACATAGCGCTTGCCGCGCAGATCGGCCTCGGTTTCCCAAACACCTTCAAGCTTGCCAAACGCGGGATGGCTCGTTGGCATTTCAAGCAGGCTCTGCCCGTCCGCGACCAGGCGCACGAAGCGTGGCGGAACATGCGTCTTCCAGGCTGCGCGGATGGGAACTTTCGCGCCCGCCTTCACGCATCCGCCGCAGATTGCCCCGGCGACGCGAAAGTCTTCGAGCACAGGATAGTCTTCGCGCCGGACGCGGCCAATCTCCATAGCTTTGCGGTAGGACTCCTCGACTACCGCTCGGGGGTCGCGGCCCTGCAGCAGTGGAATCTGTTTGAACTCCCACCACGGGACCATGTGCGACATCGAGGCGCCGCCGTCTACGGGATTCGGGCGCGCGGGCCAGCCCAGCGCCGCGAAGCTGTCCGGGTGCCAGGTAGAAGAGAGGTACGAGCGGCCTGCGATTACTGCGTCCGTGATGGCCGCGGCCTCGAACGGCGTATCCAATACCACCGTGCGAAAGGCCGAGCCCGCCCAGAGATCCGGCTGGTGGCCGTCGCTGCCGCTGGAGAGGCTCACGCGGTGGCCGGTCGTAAGCATGCGGTCCCAATGCTTGAGGGTCGCGCGCGTAAAGAACGGGCGCAGCTCTTCGATATCGCTGCGGACCTCGAGGCCGTCGATCTCCGCGCCGCTGAAGCGTTCCAACGGCGCGCCCTGGTCGATATGCGCGATGACCATGCGGAAACCCGCGGCCTTTGCTGCGCGGACTGCATCGACGTAGCTCTTGGCTGCATAGAAAGATTCGCCGGGCACGTCCTGGCCCGCAGGCGGATAGAGCTTGGTGTCGAACCAGCCTTCTTTCTTCTTGAGTTCCGCGGGCGCCTGCCAGCCGAGTTCGACGGCGGGAATGCAGAGGTGCTCGCGCGTGGTCGCGGCGCGGCAGTCGGCGGCGTAGCGCTCCCAATCGGAGGCGTGCAGCCACTTGGTCGCGGGCTTGCCGTCGGGCACGGCGATGATGAAGTGGTCGGTCTGGAAGCGGAAGTCGTCCCCAAACGAGCGGTAGTAAGGCGTCTGTTCGGCGATGCCCATCAGGCCGTCGCTGTAGTGGGAGTGCGTGTGGCAGTCGCCCCAGAGCTGCGTCGCCGGCATAGGAAGTCCTCCGCGGGAACAAGCCTAGGCTACCGAGAGGCAAGCGCGAAAGAAAGTCGGAGCCGCGTACCAATAAGAACGCCCGCGCAAGCGCGGGCGTGAAAGACACGGCACGACTGCCAGAGTTACTTGGCTACAGCTTCACCCGGCTTGGCTGGAGCTTCGGCGGTCTCGAACTTCTCGCCTGCCTTCTCCCAGCCCGCCTTGCCGCCGGCGTAGTGCTTCACGTTCGTGTAGCCCAGCTTGAGCGCGGCCTCGGCGCCGGCCTTGTACGCGGGGCAGAGTTCGCTGCCGCAGTACGCGACGACCAGCGCGCCCTTGTCCTCGGGCAGCTTCTTGGCGAGTTCGTCCTTGATGGCCTCGAAGTTCAGCGCGCCGGGGATGTGGCCCTTCTTGAAGCTCTCGGAGCCGTTGCAATCCAACAGCACGATCTTCTTGTCGGCGATCGCCTTCTTCAGGTCTTCCAGGCTGATATCCGCGACCTTGACCTTGTCATCCGCAGCCTTGGCCGTCGAAACAAAGCCCACTAAGCCAAACACCAAAGCCAACAGACCAAGCGACAGTACCTTCATGGACAGCCTCCTTTTAGAAACGGCCCCCTTCACAAGGTCAGGGACCACCAATGAATTTTGTTGAAGGACAACGATATCCCGCTCTAGGGATGTAGGCAACGCCAGGGATTATTTGGGCTGAGGACGCGATTGCGCTCACGTAAAAAGATGAACATGGTGCATTAAAGGTCGCAACTTCTTACTATACCTTGACTTTCATGACCACTTTCTTGACGAACGCTGGCGCAGCCAAAGCAAGGCCCGGCATATGAGCATCCTGTGGTCCAAAGATCACGAAGGTCCCGGCGCGGATGGTCATGAGCTCCCCGACTCCGGACGGGTCCGCCAGCTTCATGAAGTCCTTCTCGGGATCGTACGCTTGCTGCACCTTGAGGGCTTCCAGGTTCGCGTAGCCCATCCGTTCCGCGCCTGAGACCACGTGCTGGACATCGATATACTTCCGGTGCGCCTCCCAGAAGCACTTTTCGAGAGGTTTGCTCGGGTACTCCTCGATAATCGCGATCAAGTCTTTGCCGCGAATCTCGTACTTGCCTGGCTTGAGCGCAAGCAGATCGGTCTCGCGAAGGTATCTCAGCGCCGAGGCGATCCCGGCGCCGAGGCCTTCGTAGAGGTGAGCGTTTGTGAGTTCGTCGCGGATCATGTTCGCTCCGGTTACTTCTTCTCTTCTGCCTTTTCGGCCTTTTTCTCTTCCGGCAGCACGACCTTGATCGCCAAGTCGCGGAGCTGGAGGTCGTCCACGGGCGTCGGGGCGTTGGTCATCATGTCGATGCCCTTCTGGTTCTTCGGGAACGCCACCACGTCGCGGATGCTCTCGGTCTCCGTGAGCAAGAAGTTCAGGCGGTCCCAGCCGACGGCGATGCCGCCGTGCGGGGGCGCGCCGTACTGGAACGCTTCGAGCAGGAAGCCGAACTTCTCCTGCGCTTCCTTCTCGCCGATGCCCATGGCTTCGAAGATGCGCCGCTGCACGAGCGGGTCGTGGTTGCGCACGCTGCCACCGGCGATCTCGAAGCCGTTTAGAACCAAATCATAGCGCCAGCACTTCACGAGCCCCGGGTTGGCCTCGATGTTGTGCAGGTCCTGGTCGCGCGGGCGCGTGAAGGCGTGGTGCGCGGCCTCCCAGCGCTTTTCGTCCTCGTTCCAATCGAAGAGCGGCGGATCGACGACCCAGCAGAAGTCCCACTTCCCGCCGCTGCCGACCTCGGGGATCATCCCGAACTTCTTGCCCAGGAACAGGCGCAGGTTTGCCATCACCGTATGGACCACGGTGGGCTTGCCGAACTGGAAGAAGAGCGTGTCGCCGTCCTGCGCGCCGAGGGCCTTGTTGATGGCCTCGCGCAAGCCCGCCTGGATGTTCTTCGCCAACGGTGCGTTGCCCCAGCCGCCGGAGGCGTCGATCTTGGCCCAGGCGAGGCCCTTCGCACCCATGCCCTTGCAGAATTCCTCCAGCTTGTCGATTTGCGCGCGCGGCAGTTCGCAGTCCTTGGGCACGCGCATGCCTTTAACTATGCCGCCGGAATCAATCGTGCCCTTCAGCATCTTCAGGCCGCCGCCGTCGTGTTCTTTCACGGCCGCGGTGAGGTCCGTGTGTTCGAGGCCGAAGCGCCGGTCGGGCTTGTCGTTGCCCCAGCGCCGCTCGGCTTCCTCGTAGGGGATCCGCTCGAGCGGCAGCTTGAGCTCGAGGCCGAGGCACTCCTTCCAGATGGCCGCGATAAAGCCTTCGATGGTGGCGAAGATGTCGTCCTGTTCGACGAAGGACATCTCCACGTCCACCTGGGTGAATTCGGGCTGGCGGTCGATGCGCAGGTCTTCGTCGCGGAAGCAGCGCACGATTTGGAAGTAACGGTCGAGGCCCGCGACCATCAGCAGTTGCTTGAAGAGCTGTGGGCTCTCGGCCAGCGCGTAGAACTTGCCCTTGTTGGTGCGCGAAGGCACGAGGAAGTTGCGCGCGCCGCCGGGCGTGTACTTCACCATGAACGGCGTCTCGACCTCGACGAAGTTCTGCGACGTGAAGTACGTGCGCGCGGCCTGCGCGGCTTTGCTGCGCGTCTCCAGGACCTTGCGCATGCGCTCGCGGCGCAGGTCGAGGTAGCGGTATTGCAGGCGCAGTTCCTCGTTGGTGTCGATCTCGTCGCTGATCGCGAACGGCGGCGTCTTGGCTTTGTTCAAGACTTCGATCGAGCTGGCGTCCACTTCCACCCCGCCGGTGGGCAGCTTGGCGTTCTTGGTGCCCTCGGGGCGCGGGCGGACCTTGCCTTCCACGCGCACGACCCATTCGCTGCGCAGCGCGCCGGCTTCGTCGTGAACCTTCTGGCCCGAACGGTCGGGGTCGAAGACGACCTGGGTGAGGCCGTAGCGGTCGCGCAGGTCGAGGAAGACGACGCCGCCCATGTCGCGGTTGGTCTGCACCCAGCCGGACAGGACGACGGTCTTGCCGACGTCGGCTTCGCGCAGGTCCCCGCAGGTATGCGTGCGGTAACGGTTCGGACGGATCTTGGGCACGGACGGCCTCCTTGAATGCTGGGCAACGAGCCGAAAACCTTAATTCATCCAGGGCGTGCGAAAAAGCTACAAACGCTATTCGTAGGGCAAGCTTCCAGCCTACCGTACCGCAGGCATCTTGCCTGCGCGGTTGTTTGCGCCTCGATTCGTCAAGACTGTACACGCAGGCTGGAAGCCTGCGCTACGGGGCGCAGCGACGGATTTTTTGGATGTGGTTTGAGTTATTCGGCGGCGGGGGACGCCGCGTCGTTATTGCAATTCAGGCTGAGGTTCAACGCCCACGTTTCCATGGGCGGTAGAAGACCATTTTTTGCGGGGAATGTCAAGGCACGCCAAGCCACTGTAGGCGAAAAAGGCGGCGGCCCGCGCAATCCTTGGATCTGCGCGGGCCGCCGATGATGGAACTTCGGAACTATTCGGAAACGGCGGCTATTTGATGCCCAGCGTCGCCGTGATCTTGTTCCATGCTTCCACGCGGGCCGTCTGGAACGTCTTCCCGTTCGCTTCGCTGGAATCCTTCCAGAAACCCTTCAGCGCCGTGATCTCTTCGTCCAGCAGCGCGTAGCACGACTTGATCTTCTTCAGCGCGGCCTTGTCTTCGTCCTTGATCTCGCTCTTCATCACCGCGTCCAGTTGCTTCTCGGTCTCCGCGAGCAGGTTCTCGACCGACGCCAGGACGGCTTGCAACTGTTCCTTGTCCGCGTCCTTCTTCGCGGAGGCATCGGCCACCAGGCCGATGTTGAAGTACGTCTGCACGAGGAAAGAAGCAGAAAGGCCGCCGATGGCGACCATCTTCACGTCTTCCTGCGCGTCTTCCGCGGCGGTTCGCGTCGCGCCGGATACGAACAACACCAATCCCAACAGAACCGCGGCCGTACCCATTCGTCTCATCATGCTCGACACGCTCCCATGCAAGAGGGTTCCACCGTCTGCAGCGTCCAGGCCATCCTGGAGAGACCGGAAGCCACCAGGCGTCCGGAAGATTCACGAAGCCGAGGCTACGCCGCGAGCTCCGAAGGTACGCGGAATGAAAGGCAGTCGAATCCTTGAAGTGGACGGGATGCCCGGTTCGTCCTTTCCGGGGGAGGCGCAACCTACCTGCTTCCATTTTGGTCGTCAAGATGTGCGGGATGCAATTCGCGCGAGAACGGCTCAAATAGCCGAAGGCACACGTGCGGACACGCGTGCGCGGCTCAAAATCACACAGCTTTAAGGGACCTCTGACAAATGGAACCGCCAAAACGCCAAGTACGCCAAGAAAATCGAGGATCGGGAATCGGCTCTCTTAAAATCCCCTCCTTATGTAAGGAGGGGTAAGGGGAGGTTACGAAGTCGAAGGAGTTAACCCCCCTGTATCCCTTACTTAAGGGGGGAATTTTTTTGCCGGCTGCGGGAGTTCAGCAGACAAGGAAAGCTTATCCTTCCTGGCGCGCTTGGCGTCTTGGTGGTTCATCCCATCCACTACGTCGCCTGGTCGTAGAACTTCATGGCCAGCGCCCCGTGCGCGGCCGCGCCGCCGGCGCGCAGGGCGGCGGCAAGCAGGACCGCTTCCGCGACTTCCTCTTTTGTGACGCCGGCCCGCTTGGCGTTCTTGGTGTGGACCTCGATGCAGTATACGCATTGCGTAGTATGGGCGACGGCGAGCGCGATGAGTTCCCGGTACTTGCGCGGGATCTTGCCGTTCTCGCGCCCGACGATGGCGTCGAGGTTCGCCCAAGCCTTGAAATCTTCCGGCGCGAACTTGGCCATGTCCTTCAAGAGTTTGAGATCGCCTTCATCGTGGTAGTGGCTTGTCATTGTAGCACCTCCGTGCGGTTGCCAGCGCCTAACGTGAGACAAGACCGCATTCGTGCGGTCTGTAATGGTCGTAATGTTGCACGGGCATATGTCTATTCAAGGTATATGCATTCGGTAGGAAAGTGGAGTTTGCACAGGCGTAAAGGCACTTTTTGTTCGCTGCGCTCACCCACACAAATCTTCAATATGTGCGAGCCACCCGCGCGAATGGGGAAAAGGAAACAAATTGTTAGGCACGACGAACATGGCCAACAATTCTGATGATATCGCCATCCGATGTGTACGCCACACGCGCAGATTTTAGAATTGCCTGCACTTCAACAAAATGATTTACACGCACTTCATTTACAAGTCGTCCTCTCGACCGCTTTTCGACGCTGTCGATCTCTAGATATTCAAGTTCTAGAAAGAGTACAGGTCCAATTCCTGTTAGCTCAATATAGTTCGCCGGTGGCTGTGCAAGCCCAGACCAATCCGATACGTCGGAGTCGGTAATGAGTTTAACTCGGTACCGCGGAGGCAAAGGACGCAATCCGTCGACGACCCTCATCCATTTCGTGTCACTCATTGGACTATGGGTATATTCTCTTGCAATAAGATCGCGTAGTTTCTGCCTCCGTGGATCAAGACCTGACATCATCTTCCTCCTATGCCTAACAAAAAATAAACCGTAGTCACACAGCCATCACACCCCAAACCACGTTCGTATCGCCTCGCGGCCTTTGGTCGCGCGCTCGACGTGGGTCAGTTTCAGCTCGCGCTGGCCGTCCCAGGCGTCTTCGAGCATCAGCCAGCCGCTGTAGCCGATCTCGCGCAGGGTTTGGGCGATCGAGGGCTGGTCGATGTCGCCTTCGCCCAAGTGTTCCGTCCAGACTTTCTTTTCCGAGTTGCGGATATGCAGGTGCGTCACGCGCGGGGCGAAGCGTTTGAGGAACGCGAGCGGGTCGACGCTCGCCTGCACGCACCATTCGGTGTCCACGTTCAGGCCCACCTGCGCCGCGGGCGTGGCCGCGAGAAGCGCTTCGAGCTCCGCCGCGTCGTTGAGCACTTCCGGGATGTGGTTGTGAATCGCGATCTGCACACCCAGGGGCGCGATGCGTTCGGCCAGTTCCGCGATGGCGGGGACCTCTACTTTCAGTTCCGCGTCGGTCTTGGCGCGGTTCTGCCGCACTGGATTGGGTCCCACAAGCAGCAGCTTTGCGCCGAATTCGGCGAGGCACTTCGCGGTCTCGACGCCTTCGGCCACGGCCTTGTCGCGCTTGCCGGCCAGATGGAAATCGCCGCCGACGTAGAGCGCGACGAACGTGAGCCCCGTCGCCTTCAGCCCGCGTTCGATCTCCGCCTTTCCCTGGGGAGCGGTTGCCCAGCCGCCGAAGAACTCGACGCCTTCGAAACCCGCGGCTTTCACGTCCTCGCAGAGCCGCGGCAGGTTCTCCATGATCTTCATGCGCTGATGCCAGATGTAGGGCGAGACGCCGGCGCGCCATTCGGTCTTTGCGGGCATGGGCTATCCTTTCGGGAGGTTCACGATTGCGGTAATCTTCCCGGGCGATGGAGATTCTGCAAGGGCTGGCGTGCGTGCTGCTGCTGCTCTCGGCGTTCGCCTTCGGCGCGCTGTGGATCCGCCGCGCCTTGGGCCGGCCCGACGCGCATACCTGCCTGACGCTCGGCGCGGTCGCGGGCCTCTCGGCGCATATCACGGCGCTGAACGTGCTCGCGTACATCATGCTCCCGGGCCACGCCGCGCCGGTCCTCTTTATAGTGGAGTTGCTCGGCGCCGCGGGCCTGCTGCGAGCGCTGCGGCGGTCGGGTGAACCGCTCTTCGATTGCGGAGCATGCTCGAGCGCCGCGCGCGGGGTCTGGCCGTGGGCGGGGCTGGTCGGCGTGCTCTGGGTCTGGACCTGCCTGCGCATCGGGAGTTCGGACCAGCTCTTTCACGCCTCCGTCTGCGAGCCGCTCGCGCGCTTCGGCCTCCCGGCCACGCATCCGTTCGATACGGCGCAGGTGTTGAACTACCACTACGGGCTGGACCTGCTCGCGGCGTCGCTTGGCGGCTGCACGGGCCTGCATAGCTGGCGCGCGCTGGATATCGTCATGGCGCTGCTCGCGCCGCTGATTCTGGCGGGCTGCGTAGAATTCCTCCGCGCGGCGGCGGCGTACGATGGACGCGAGGCTTCGCGCGCGGAGCTGCTCTTCGGCACGCTGCTGTTTGCGCTGGGCGGGAACTTTCAGTGGATCGAGTGGCTGCACGGGAAGGCGGATGCGAATCCGGCTAACCGTTTCGGCTTCGGGTGCGACGGCATCGCGACACTTTTTCCCGCGCCCGCGCACGCCGGCGCGTGGGTGTGGATGTTGGCGATCTTTGCGCTGGTGCTGCGGTGGGCGCGGACGGCCAGGGGCGAGGGAACGGCGTGGAGCGTAGAGCGTGGAGCGAAGAGCGGTACGGAAAGGGACGAGGGACGGGGGACGAGGGACGCGGGGACTGAATCGTTGAGCGTAGAACGTAGAGCGAAGAGCGAGACGGCTACGGCAGGGGACAGGAGAGCGACAAGGGACGGTTGGACGAGCGGGGTGGGGCGGGGGCTGTATTCGGCGGCGATTCCGCTGGGGCTGGCGTTGGGGACCGTCTGTCTCGTGGCGGAGCACGCGGCGTTTGCGGTGGGCGTGGCGCTCTTGGTTTTTACCGCGTGGGACCTGCGGCGCGGCTTTGAGGGCGTGAGTTCGCTGTTGCTCGCGGGCGTGCTGGGGCTGGGCATCGCGGCGCTGCAAGGCGGGACGATCACGAGCCTCGCGCTGAAGCTCTCGGGCAGCGGCAACCTGCGGCCCGGGCCGACGGGCGAACTCTGGCCGTCGTTCCCCAGCCAGCAGGGGCGCGTGATCTTCGGCAATCCGGACTACTGGACGTTTGCCTGGCGCGAGTACGGCCACACCCTGTACCTGCTGCCGGTCTTTGCGGTGTGGGCGTTTGCGCCGCGCGCGCCGACGGCGGTGCGCTGGCTGCTCGGCGCGACGCTGCCCTGCGCGTTCATCGCGCTATACGTGAAGTTCCCGCTGAATGAGTTCGACACGTACCGCTTCTATCAGCTCTACCTGGGCGCGGCGCTGTTGGCGACGGGGCTGCTCTGCGCGAAGGCGTGGTCGCGCGGCGCGGAATCCACGGCCACAGCACCCCCCTCCCAACCCTCCCCCTCAAGGGGAGAGGGCTTTGCGGCGCGTGGGTTCAAGGCGGCGGCGTTGATGGTGGGATTGCTGCTCTGCATCGAAGGGCTGCGCGCGACGCTGGTGTGGGCGAACGCGGGGCTGATCTACGCGCACTGGGACTATCCGGAAGGGCAGCGCGAGGCGTTCGCGGAAGTGGAGCGGCGCATCGCGCAGATGGGCGAACGGCGCGATCCGACGGAGGAACGCATCCTCGCGTCGGTGCCGGGGATTCTCTTTAGCGGGATTCCGTCGGAGCCCGGCATTCTGGGGCGCGCGGTGCCGGCGAGCGATCCGAACACCGACGTGACGATCTTTCGCGGCCGCGCGTGGCAGAACGCGCTCGACTGCCCTTCGCCCGCAAATCTGCGGACGGCGCGCGCGCGCTGGGTCTGCTTCAACGCGGACGAGCTGAAAAACACGCTGCCGATTCTGGAGGGCTGCCCGGACTTCGAGTTCATCGGCGCGTACGGGCCACAGACGCCGGGCGAGCGCTACCGGCTGTATCATTACAAGGGAGATTGGGAGGCGAAGGAGGACGCGTGGTGGGGGATCAGGCAGATAAAAAGGTACGCGATAAAAAGTTTGCTGCGAGGAACCGAAAAACTCGACCAACAAAGTGTCGATTCAATTATGGACGGGGATTTAAATACAGTCGTAGAGTTAAATGCAAACTGTTTAAGCGATTGGGGCATCGAGCTCTCCTATGAAAGCATGCCAAAGTCACTGGAGAAAAGGCAGTTCCTAATCCTGCATTTATCTAAGGATTCCTGTAATTTTTATACTAACAAAGTTGATGGCCAAAACACTTGGGTAGTCTTTTCAGGTTCAAGAATTGAGAATGAATACGAATACCTTGCTCCCGAGAAAAAGTATAAAATAAAAAGAATTGAAGTGAACGGGTCTTTAATTTTGGATCGGATGAGACCAAATTTATGGGGTATTTTGGTTGCGTCTATTCAGCAAAATAGGGTGAGAATCTGTATCCCTAAGAGATTTGCGATGAGACAGACCTTTCTTTTAGAAGAGATTTATTGTGGCGAAATTTCCTATGAGTCGCATGCTCAATAGGGGTGTATCCCTCTACCCTCTACCCTCTACCCTCTACCCTCTACCCTCTACCCTCTACCCTCTACCCTCTACGCTCTACGCTCTGCGCCTTCGGCGGCGCCACGCTGCCGCGCACCATCAACTTCCCTGTCTGGCGTTTGACGATGCCTTTTGCGCCGGTCTTCCAGAGGTCGTAGGCGCTCTGGCCCATCTGGAGTTCGTCAAAGTGGTAGGAGTCGATCTTCACCGGCGCGAGCGGGTCGAGGTTCAGCCCGTCGCCGAAACCGCAGACGCTGAAGTCTTCCGGGCATTTTAGATTCAGGTCCCAGCCGGCTTTGAGCAGGTCGAGCAGGTAGTAGTCCATGAAGGCGACGAAGGCCGTGGGGCGTTCGTGCGCGGGCTGGGAGAGGATCTCGCGGCCGACCGGGCGGCTCTCGTCGAAGCGGACCAGACGGATGGGGCAGGCGGCCGGGTCGAGGCCCGCTTTGGCCACGCCCGCGCGGAAGCCCGCCATGCGCAGTTCGTTGGGCTGGCCGACATTTCCGGACGGGCCGAGGTACGCGATGCGCCGGTGCCCGTGAGCGGCGCAGTGTTCCACGGCGACCTGGACGCCCTCGGAGTCGCCGTACATGACGGTGCTTAAGCCCGTCTCGGGCGCGGCGAAGTCGAACGCAACCAGCCGCCGGCCTTCCTTGAGGTACTGCCAGAGCGGGCGGTAGTCGGGCACGCCGTCCTCGACGAAGATCGCGCCGACGACATTCGCGCTGTGAAAGGTGTCCTGCGGAAGGCGTTGCAGGCCGTCCGCGGTGAGTTCGAACGCGGTCGGCAGGACCTCGATGCCGTCCTTACGCGCGGCCTCGCGCAGCCCTTGGTAAAAGTGCGAAGTGTAACCCACCGTTCCGTCCAGCACGGTGGTGCTGGGATTCTTCACGACAAAGCGCAGCACCTGCAGGCCCTGGGGCTTATCTCCCGCGCCGCCCTTGCGCGAACGCTCCAGCACGTACGTGCCGCTGCCCGGCCGGCGTTCGAGGTAGCCTTCGGCCGCGATGGTGGCGAGGACCTTATTGACCGTGAGCAGGCTGAGGCCGGACTCTTTGGCGAGGGTGCGTTCGCTGGGGAGTTTCGCGCCCGGCTCCAGCGTCTCGATCTGGCGGATCAGGTGCCCGCGGAACTGCTCGCTACGGAGCTGGCCGGGAAAGCGCGTGGCGGGCGGAGGAATCTGGTTTGCGCGGCGCGGTTTTTGAGGTCCGGACTTCGTGCGGGGCATTCAAGCCTCCTGATATACCGCTTAAATCACTATTGTAAGATACACTAAGGAATGGCTTTGCCAACATTTTCTTTGGAATGCGCAGCGTAAATTCACTACCCCTTGAAAAGAGGGATAAGGGGGTCCGGCACTCTTGGGCTGGGCTACCCCCCTTAGCCGCTCCTTTTTATTTTTGGGAGCGCTTCGGCTTCGCCTCATCTTCTACCCATATTGCGTAGGGCTTGTGAGCTGCGGCGACTGGCAGCACGAGGATCTCGGGAACGGAATAGGGATGCAGCGCCGGGATGCGCTTCAGCAATGCCTTTACGTTGCGCACGGGTGTCTTGAGGATCAGTAAGGTCTCGCTGGAATCATCAATCTTACCCTGCCACCAGTAGAGGCTCTTCACGCCGGGGATCAGGTTCGCGCAGGCGATCAGGCGTTCGCCCAGGAGTTTTCGTGCGAGGCGCTCGGCTTGGATTGCGGGCGCGGTGACGAAGAGGACGCGGAGCATGGCAATCTCCTAACGGGTCTTGGAATGGACCGGGGTCCGGAGTACGTTCGGTGGAACTCTTTTAAAGGAATTGCGCTGATGGCGAAAGCCCGCGCTCTCGTCTACCCGGCGCTCTCGGCGGACGCGAACTTTCCCGGCGGCAACGGGGTCGAGTTCGACCGCGCGGGCGTGGACCTGCTGCGCTTCAAGATGGTCAAGCACGGCTCGCCCTTCTGCCTGTGGTGGCACTTCCGCGCACAGGTTCCCGCGGGCCGGCGCGTGACGTTCGAACTCGCGAACACCGCCGATACGCTAGGCGCGCCGCGAACCTGGCGCAGCGTGCGGCCGGTCTTTTCGTACGATGGGATTCGATACCGCCGGCTGCCCAAACGCGACTGCGCTTTCGACGAGGAGTCCCGGGTCTTCCGGTTCTCGGGGGTCTTCGCGAAGCCCGTAGTTTATCTTGCGCAGGCGTATCCGTATCACTTCGCGGAACTCGAACGGTTGCGCGCGGACCTGCGCAAGAGCGCGCTCTTTCGCGAGCGCTTCGCCGGTACATCCGAAGGCGGTCTGCCGTTTCCGCTCTGGGAGATCGGCCGCAAGGCCGCGGGCCGCCGCGCACCCATAGGCATTTTTCTTTGCGGGCGGCATCATGCGGGCGAGACGCACGGGTCGTGGGCGCTGGAGGGCATGCTGCGCGAGATCGTGTTCGGCAGGAGCCCGCAGGCGAGCTGGTTGCGAGCGCACGCACACGTTCTGGTCGCGCCCTTCGTGGATATTGACGGCGTCTGGCAGGGCATGTACGGGAAGGACCGGATTCCGATCGACTTCAACCGCGACTGGTCGGTCGCGCCCGTGCGGCCGGAAGTCAGGATGCTGCAGCGCGAAGTCGAACGCTGGGCGCAGCGCGTGCGCTATGCCGCGCACTTCGATTTCCATTGCCCGTGCCTGCCGCACTTCAACCACATGCACTCGGCGGTGCCGGGCCTCGCGACGGCAAAGCTGAAGGCCGCGGAGAAGGATTACGCGCGCGAACTCGCGCGGCATTCTCCCAAGGGTTCCAAGTTCTATCTGAAGGACCTCGTCTTTCCCGGCTACCAGGGCCCGACCGGCGAGGTGACCTGTTCGAGCTACCAGCGGCACATCTACGGCGTGCTCTCGCTGACGCCCGAGATCGCGTACCATCCCACGCGCAGCGGCCCGCATGTGAAACTGGCCGCGCTGCTGCGCTATGGCGCCGCGCACGCGAAGGCGCTTGCGCCAATCTTAAAAGAGCACGAGCGCGGGATCCGGGCGCTGGCGCGGCCGTTCTACGCTCCGGCCGCGGCGCCGCCGGCCGCGCCCGCCGTGAAGGACAAGCAGAGTCGGTTCGCCTGGTGGAGCAATCTCGGCGGGCGGCCCGAACGCTACGCGGTGCGGAAGATCAAAGACGGGCCGGGCGGCGCGCAGGAAGCGCTCGCGATCGAGAGCGATCCGCGGCAGTCGTCGTTCATGCTCACGCCGCTGACCGGGCTAAAGACGAGTTCCGGAGCCACGCGGTTCTGGACCCGAGCGGAGGGCGTGCGGCCTCCCAAGCGCGGCGCGCGTGCGCGCGGCTTAGTGATTCACGTCTTCTATTACGACCGCAAGGGCCGGCGATTTGGTGAACTCAACGGAAGCGCGGTCTACGAGATGCCGCTGGAAGGCGTGAAGGGCTGGCGCCGCTTCGCAGCAAAGGCCGCCGCGCCGAAGGGCGCCGTCTTCGCGAGGCTCGGCATTCGCAGCGAGCTGACTCGCGGGCGCGTGCTGATCGTGCCTTAGCGTTTTTTAAACCACAGAGATCACAGAGGACACAGAGAACAGCATCTTATTATTTCCGTTCTCTGTGTGCTCCGTGCTCTCTGTGGTTGAAGAAGAGCTACTCTTCCTTGCCGGTACCCTTGAACTGGCCTTCCTTGCTTGCGAAGAGGACGTTGAAGGTCGTCAAGCTGCCGTAGCAGCGCGTGATGTAGCCTTCGAATTCAACTTTCTCTTCGGGCGAGAGCTGCGGGTGGGTGTTGATCTTCTGTTCGAGCACGCGCAGCTTGTCGCGGATGCCGATGATCTTCTTGAAAAACGCTTCGATGGGCACGTCCTTCGGCTGCACGCCTTCCTTGCCGGGGAGCATGCGCAGCGCGCCGCCGGTCCAGCGGCCCGCGAGCTCCGCTTCGATCTCGATCCAGCCGTAGTCGCCGATGACTTCGCGAACCGCGCGCTTGATGCGCTCGTACTCGATATCGCCCGCAGGGCCCTCGGCCTTCATGGCTTCGAAGGTGAACGCGACGCGCTTGGCTTCGCCGCCTTTGAAGAGGACCACGTAGTTGCCGCCCTCGTAATCGACCACCTTGCCGTGCCCGAACATGGGATGGTTCACGGCGGCGCCGATGCCGATAGCAGGTTTGGCGTTCGCGTTTTCTGCCATTTCAAGTCCTCGCAAGATGGAGTGCGGCTGGAGTCGTGCTCATACGCTCAGTTCACGCAACAGCGCTTCGGCCTTGCGCACGCGCGCGGCCTTGATCCATTTTTTGACCGGCCAGCAGAGCTTCCATGTCATCAGGCATGCGCCCTTCCACGTCGGCCGGAAGGCGTTGGCCGCAGGATCGAAAAAAAGATAACCGACCGCGACGCCGTGCGCGTGCTCTTTGGCGATGCCTTCCGTCAACATGCGCCCGACGCCGTCGCGGCTCGGCAGCTCTTTGCGGTCGCCGGGCGCTTCGCGTTTAACCACAGCTTGGTGAATGCGGTAGAGGCGCTCTGTATCAGGAATCATGGGGAAGGCGTTCTTGATCCGCCCCGGCGTCTTCGGCGTGACAGAAATCTCGCCCGTGTTGTTCGTGGTTACGGCGTGGTCGCCGGCAAAGCGCGTGACGAACTCGACGTAGGTCGTGCGAAAACGGAGCTGTTCGTTCAGCTTTACGTAAAACGCGGTGAGCATGGCCATGTCGCGGTTTTCGGGATGTCCCAGGAGCGTGAAATAGGCCATGGCCTTGCTCGTGTATCCCGACATTTCCATGCAGGCCAGCGGCGTGAAACCAAGCTGCGTCAATTCGGGGATCCGGGTCTCAAACAAATTTTGCGCTTCAACCGGGAGCTCTTCGGTCTGCGCGTCGATCTCGCGAAAGTGCGGCTCCGCGGCCTGCGTATGGTTCGACTTGATCAGGATGGGCCCAAGGATGTACGGCGCGAGGACCATCGCCGCGAGAAGGACCAGGAGAAAAATGATGCCCGTCATGGCGCTCTTCCCAGCCTGTTTGCGTCAGCGCGTGTTGGCGCGGATGTGCACGATATCGCCGTCCTTGACGATATACTCTTTGCCTTCGAGCCGGAACTTTCCGGCGGCCTTGAGCGCCTTCTCGTCGCCCGCAGCGATCAGTTCGTCGTAGGCGAAGACTTCCGCGCGCACGAAGCCCTTGGCGAGATCGGTGTGAATCTTGCCGGCCGCGGCCTGCGCGTTGTCGCCGCGGTGGATCGTCCAGGCGCGGCATTCGTCTTCGCCGACGGTGAAGAACGGGATCGCGTCCAGCGCCCCGTAGGCCTGCCGGGCCAAGCGCGCCGAGGCCGGTTCGGCGATGCCGAGGCTCTGGAGGAATTCCGCGCGCTCGGCTTCGGGCAGTTGCGCGATCTCCATCTCGATCTTGGCGCAGAGCGCGATCGAGCCCGGGACTTTCTTGGTGAGTTCCTCCGCCTTGCCGCCGGGGCCGAGGTCGCCTTCGGCTACGTTGAAGACCACGGCCTGCTTCTTGCTCGAAAGGAATTGGAACGCGGCGATGTGCCTCTTCTCGTCGTCGCTGGCCGGGGTGTAGGTGCTGACGGCTTTGCCATCTTCGAGCAGCTTGAGCACTTTCTCGAGCGTGGCGAGTTCCTTCTTGTCCTGTTCCTGCGTCTTGGTGGGCTTGGTCGCCTGCACGCGCAGCTTCTCGACGCGGGACGTGCACTGCGCGAGGTCCGCGAAGAGCAGTTCGCTGTCGGTCTCGCCCAGGTCGCGCATGGGATCGACGGACTCGAGGACGTGCGGCACTTCGGAGCTCTCGTACGCGCGGACCACGTGGACGATGCCGTCCACCTCGCGCAGCTTGCCGAGGATCTCGCCCTTTACTTCCTTGCCGCCAGAGCCGCCGGTGCCGGAGATGAGGCCGGTGAAATCCACGCAATCGACCGCCGCGAGCACGAAGCTCTTGGGCTTGTACATCTCGCGCATCTTGAACATGCGCGGGTCGGGGACTTTCATCACGCCGAGCGTGCTGCCGGGCGAGCCCGAATACTGGCCGACGGGCTGGAGGCCGCCCGTGACCGCGTTGAAGAGGGACGTCTTGCCGCACGCGGGAAAACCGATGATGCCGAGCTTCAAAGCAGCCTCCTAACCGCAACTGCACCACGAAGACGCGAAGAACACGAAGATTCACGAAGAACGGCTGCTACCTTTATTACAGCAGGGCGAGAGTGTAGTCGGGGGGCGGGGCGGGCTCAAATCACTTCGCAACCGCACGCCAACCACGAAGACACTAAGGACACGAAGTACGCACGAAGAACGGCACGGAAAGTTTTTTTAATAGGTGTTGAATGTGCTCGCAGTTCTTCGTGAATCTTCGAGTTCTTAGTGTCTTCGTGGCGCCGTTACGCAGTTAGGTCGTTGGCGTTTCGATGCCCAGCGTCCCCGCCATGGCCGCGATGTCCGGATACAGCGGCGCGCGGATGGTCATCGGCTCGTTCTTGATGGGATGCGTGATCGAGAGCGATTCGGCGTGGAGGCAGACGCGGGGTTCGACGCCGCCGTACTTAGCGTGCTCGCGCAGGCCGCCGTAGAGCGCGTCGCCGACGATGGGGTGGCCGAGCGCCTTTGCATGGATGCGGATCTGGTGGCTGCGGCCAGTGTGCGGGTGCGCGCGCAGCAAGGAGAACTCGCCGCAGGGGCTCTTCGCCAGGCACTCGAAGGCCGTCTGCGCTTCGCGCGCTTCCAGGCCGTTCACCGCGCCGCGGACTTTGCATTCCGGATCGATGCCCAGCGGCGCGTCGATCTCAGTTCTGTCGAACTTCGCTGCGCCATGCACGAGGCAGAGGTACGTCTTGCGCACCAAACGATTCTCGAACTGGCGCGTCAGTTCCGCGTTGCTGGGGTGGTCGAGCGGGAAGACGATGACGCCGCTGGTCTCTTCGTCCAGGCGATGGCAGGTGCGGACGCGGAAGCTCGGGTCGGCCTCGATGCGTTCGCGGTAGTAGTGCAGCAGGCCGTGGTACATCGTGCCGGTTTTGTGGCCGCGCGCGGGGTGGATGATGATGCCCGGCGGCTTGTTGATCGCGATCAGCGCGTCGTCTTCAAAGAGCACGTCGAAGCCGATCTCTTCGGCCTCGTACTTGGTGCCTTCGGGCAAAAGGACGGTGATCTGTTCGCCGAGCGTGACGTGCCAGCTCGATTTTACCGTATGCCCGTTGATGAGCACGCGGCCGTCCTTGATGAGCTTCTGCAGAAAGCTGCGCGAGTAACCGGGGAAGCGTTCGAGCAAATATTTATCCAGGCGCTTGGGCTTGCCGGGGTGGCGCTCGCCGACGGGAAACTCGTAGCGGTCCGGCCGCCCGGTTTTGGCGCGCGGGAAGTCGTATTTGGTCTTGGTCCCCTTGGGTTTGAACCAGGAAGGGAGGCCTAGGCCGGGGGCGTGGATGCCGGGGGATTCGGCGGACGACGAACCGTTCATCGCGGAGAGTTATAGCAGAAGCGGGCGGGGCTTCAGGGCACTTTGGCACGCGGGAGGCCGTGGCGTTTTTCGCGCGTGAGCAGCGCGGTGAGGGCGAGTTCGAGGTCTTTGTCTTCGCAGAGCAGCTTGGGGACCTCCGGGTCGCGGCCCGCGAGGACGGTTTCAGTGAGGCCCGTGCGCGCGGCGCCCGTGGCATTATTTACGATCTCCTGGAGGAGCAGGCGGAAGTTCGCGCGCCCAGTGGAGGCGCGGCGTGGGCCCAGACTATCGTAGCTGAACGCGTGGCGGCGGATGCGCAGCCGCAGCAGCGGCTCTAGCGCGAAGATTTCGAGCCAGAGCTCCGGTTCTTTGGGTCCGGTGGGCGGCCCGGCCATCATGTTGGAGGCGTCGGAGACCGACTGGGCGGTGCTGGCCAAGGCCAAGGTCGAAAGCAGGCCCGGTCCGGCCGCGGCGGCGATCAGGACCGAGCCCGCGACAACGGCGGCGCCCGCCACACCTGAAGAAGCGAGGCCGTCGGTGGGCGAAGGCAGCGTTTGGGCGAGTTCCTCCGCTTGCCGCTCTTGCTCGTCCACATCGGGGAGCGCGGCCTTCGCGCCGGATGGCCGCACAAAGGACACGTGGATCAACCGGATCGCCGACCACGGCAGGACGCTGGTCTTGCCCTGAACGTTGGTCTGAATCTCCAGGCCCTCGGGGAGCGCGCCTGCCTTTAAGAGCGTGAACGCGCTGGGCGCGAGGACGACCTCCTTAACCGGAACCGGTTCGGCGGGCATGCCCGCGGCTGCAAGCGCGGCCGCGACGGCAGCGGCTTCGGTAGCCAGGAGCGGCATGAAGATCATGCCCTGGCCGAAGCGGCACGTGCGGGTGGCGTCGGCGCGGGAGAGGGTAGGCGCGGCGCTTAAAAGGATATCGGCCGCGCGCCGCCAATCTTGCGGCGGGCCGTCCTTAAAGAGCACGATGGCGCGATCGCTCATGCAAGGTCCTTAATCAGGAAGCGAGGGCCGCTCTTTCGAAGATTCCAGAAATCGCCGCGGCGATTGTTCAATACATCGGGCGCGTGGAGCGGTGTTTGGACTGGCGCATGCCGGCCGCGATGCAGAGTTCCTTTAGCCGGCGGCGGTCGTCGGAGGTCATCTCGAGGATCTGCAGGCCATAATGCCACTTCCAGTCTTCGCGCGAGGGGCGGTCGTTGGCCTTGATGAAGCGCAGGGCGCAGAGGCCCTTCACTTCGGTCTGGGCGTCGGTCATCGAGAAGCGCACGCAGAGCCCGCGGCGCATGAGGTCGTCGGGGCCGCCGAGGCTCGTGGCGGGCCCTTGGATGAGAAAGCCGCCTTCGCTGAGGTCGATGGTCTGGCCCAGGTGGGTCGCTTCTTCGGACGAGCGGCCGAGCCGGTTGCAGAACTGGTAATGAATCGGCAGGTTGGCCTCGTAGCGCATGTGCTTGCGGTCGCGCCGCTTCTCTTTGGGCTGCAGGCGGTCGACCTGCTGGAGGACGAGGTCTTCCTGCGCCATGAAGACCTCGATCTTTTTCCCGCAGGAGCGCTCCATGTCCTCGATCACGGCGCGCGGGATGGGATTGGCCGCGGCCACGCAGAGCATGCGCAACGATTCGTCGAACGGGACGAACTCGTGCTGCAGCATCATGCCGTGGGAGAAGAGCATTGCGAGCGGCTCGGGGATCTCGGCGTCGGTGAGGTCCGTCATCGGCAGGCCCGACTGGAGCGCGAGGGCGCGGCAGAGTTCTGCGGGCGAGACCAGGCCTTCGCGCAGGAGGTACCGGCCGAGGCGCTCGCCGGAGCCTTTCGCGCGCTGAACGGAGTCCTGCACCTGGGCTTCGGTCAGCTTGCCCATCTTGATCAGGACTTCGCCGACTCTTTTGCCGCGGAACGGGTCGGAACCCGCACTCGGCGCGGCCGGAGCGGACTGGGAGATTGGAACGGCCGGCGCGGGACCGGAGATCGCGGCCGGATCCTGGACTTTGGATGCCGGTGGTCTCGCGGGCTCGGATTCGGCCGCGGGCGGGTTCGCAGGCGCGGCGGGTCTGGCCGGCGCAGCCTTGGCAGGGGCATGCAGCGGTATGGCTTCGAACATCTTGGTTCGGCTGGCCGCGCGCCGCAACACGGGCGGAGACGCATTCCCGTTGTTCTGTGGCGCGTTCGAGGGCGGATCGGCGCTGGGCGCGACGGCCGGCGCTTGCGCCGAGGAACTCGATGCGGCGGGCTGGATCGGCGAGGCGCCGGGTCCGCGCGTGCCGGACTCCGGGACCGTGCGGCCGCCCACGAGGTACTGCGCCGCCGCGCCCTGCTGTCCGGGCGCGAAGGCGCCGCGAACCTTGGCGGTCGCAAAGGAGAGAATCGCCTGGCTGAGCATCTGGAGCTGATGCGGGTCGACGTTCTTGAAGCGCAGGCCGAGGTCGATGCTGTCTTCGGTATCGGGCAGGAGCGTGCGGATCTCCGCGTCCAGTGGGAAGTGTTCAAGATACGGGGGACAGGAGATCTCAATGCTCAAGGCGCGGCCGGGCCCAAGGATCTTGAGCCACGTTTCAGAGGTCTGGGCATCGAGGGAACCGATGGGCGCAACGCAGCGGCAACCGCCTTCGCTCATATCCAGAAGCGTGCAGGCCACCGACGGCACGCCCCCGCTACGCAGAAGCACGATGCCCTTCTCGATCTTCAGGCGTACGCTGGTACGGAGTCTGTCGTCTTTGCTCATGGGTCTGCGCCCAGCCGCCGCTTACGCTTTAGGCTTCGATGCGGATTTCGCTATAAACAAGATAACCTTGCAAGGGCGAATAAACAATCGTCCATTCAAGGTACGCACGCCCCTCGTTTCTAAAGAAGCATTTATATCGAGCAGACCGTGGACGGCGGACACGCACCTGCGCATGGAAGAGACGAGCCATACAGCTATTTGTTGGGGGTCATCGGGGCTTTGGCCTGGGCGCTGGCGGCAGCGACGTATTTTTTCAGTTGTTCTTCCAGGTACTTCTTCTTGCTCTTGCCGGTTAGCCCGTCCTCGAGGGCCTTCTTGCCGAATTCTACGGCCAGCGCGTATTCCTTGCGGCGAAAGTGGACTTCGGCGAGCGTGTCCAGGATGTCCTTGTCTTTCCACGCGGAGACCTTGGCGGCCTGTTCGGCGTACTTCAGGGCCTTGTCCAAGTTGCGGAGATGTTCCGGCGCGGTGACGGCCAGTAACCAGGCCAGGTGGTTCAGGATGGCGGCGTTGCGCGGGTCGAGCTTGGCCGCGGCCTCGAACTGCGATCCGGCGGTCTTGAGGTCCCCGTTCTTCTCGATGTCCAGCGCGTCTTCAAAGAGCTTCCGGGCGGACTCCTGGTCGTCGGCGCTCGCGGCGGGCGGCAGGCGCTCGGTATCGGCCGGCTTGGTCTTGGCCTCCTCGGCGCGAAGCCCGGAGGTCAATGAAAGCAGCAGGGCCAAGAGCAGATTCCGCCGGAAAGGCATGTCGGTTCTCCTTGAGCATTCGCGGATCGGTTTTCCCGAACCACCTTGTTCGAGCCGGGAGTGGATTTCAAGCGGCAACGCGGGCGTATCCGGTAGGGTATGTTGTTAAGATGGTAAATAGCGAGCGGGAGAATGCCGCGCCCGCGACGACATTTTCTTGCCTCTCGTTTGAGCGTGTTCACGCTATATTCGCGTTCCGCGCCGAGTTTGCGCCGGCGGCATCGGTACGCTCCGGAGAATCCCGTTGTCCCTGCCCGATTACGTTCGCGTCGAGTATCCCAGGGCGTGCCCGAAGGGCGGCGCCACTCCGATCATTTCGGTGGTGATTCCCGCGTACAACGAGGCGGAACGCATCCCGCTGTATCTCGACGCGATCCAAGCGTACTTCGCGAAACGCGGCGAGGCATACGAAGTATTGGTCGTGAACGACGGTAGCCGCGATCGCACGGCGGCGTTCATCCGCGAGCGCATGGCGCGCGATCCGGGCTTGGGCCTCGTGCATTACGACGCGAACCGCGGGAAGGGCCACGCGGTCCGCATGGGCATGTTCGCGGCGCGCGGGCGGCTGCGCCTCTTCGCCGACGCGGACGGCTCGACGCCCATCGAGGAACTCGAACGCCTGCGCGTAAAGCTGGAACAGGAAGGCTTCGATGTGGCCGTGGGTTCGCGGCAGCTCTCTTCGCCGGAAGTGAAGCGCAAGATCAAGCCGCACCGCTTCCTGATCGGACAGGTCTTCCGCCTGCTGCGGCAGGTCTTCCTGAACGTCCGCGTGCTCGACAGCCAGTGCGGCTTCAAGCTCTTCACCAGCGCGGCGGCGGAGAAGATTTTCGGCGCATCGAAGATCGACGGCTTCGCGTTCGACGTGGAGGTGCTCTACCTGGCCGGGCGCGCGGGGCTCAAAACCGCGGAGGTCGCCGTCAACTGGTACGACTCCACGTCCACCCGCGTGAACCTGCTCACCGATCCGGCGAAGATGTTTCGTGACATGCTGCGGATTCGGGGGTTGCATAGGGATACGCGGATATGAACATCCATTGAATCCTACGCTACCGCAGCGTTGACCAAGACGCTCAGATACCTACGATGTGCGACATGGCTAGATCGAGTATTATTAGTTGCATGGGGAAAACTTGTAAGAAATGTGGTTCAACCGATTTTGGAACATGGACGTCAGCCAGCAAAGGCACGATTCATTTTTATTGTCGCGCTTGTCGTCGTTTGCGAGCCGAAGCTTATACCAAACGGAAGCAGAGCAATGGCGGCGGGCATACTCGAAGCGAGTGGCATGCTCGTCTCCAGAATTTCGAACGTTGTCCGAGATGCGGTCGCGCGTGGGCGGATATTCCGCGCCGTCCAGACAGGAGGTACAAATATGTGTGGACGAAGGATCACATTATTCCTTTGGCCCGCGGCGGGACAGATCACATCGACAACATTCAGCCAATGTGTTACCAGTGCAATTCATCAAAATGTAATCGAGAGTGATTTAGCATAATATTGCGGTGCATCCGCTCCCTTCGCGATTCGACGTTTACGCGCCGAGCTTTGCGGGATACTTTCCCCACGATGGAAGAAGAACTCTTCGACGCCATTCATCGGCACGCGGACCGGCATTGGTGGTTCCGCGGGCGGCAGGTGATCGTGCGCTCGCTGCTCGACCGCATGTACGGCAGCGCCAAGGACCACCCCGGCGCGCGCGTGCTCGACCTCGGCTGCGGCGTGGGCAACAACCTCAAGGTTCTCCAAGCGTACGGCGAGGTCTGGGGCGCCGATCCGTCCGAGAAAGCGCTCGCGTACTGCCGGCAGGGATTCACCGGGCGGCTCGATGAGGTCTGGCTGCCGGACAAGCTGCCGTACGAGGACAAGACGTTCGACCTGGTGGTGATGCTGGACGTGCTCGAACACGTCGAAGATGACGTCGGCGCGCTACAGCGGGTGATCCGAATTCTCAAGCCCGGCGGGACCTTTTGTTTGACTGTGCCCGCGCTGCAGTGGCTCTGGAGTTACCACGACGTCGAGCACCACCACTTCCGGCGCTACCACCGCGGCGACCTGCTGCGTAAGCTGAATTGGCTGGGCTTCGAGATCGAGAAGCTCTCGTACATGAATTTTCTGCTGCTGCCGCTGATGGGCGCGGCGCGCATGGTCCTGCGCCCGAAGACCTGGTCCGCGCGCGACCTCCAGGGCGGCACCGGCGCGGCGGCGAAGGTGCTCGAGACGGTCTTCTCGTTCGAGCGGCATCTCCTGCGGCTGATGCCGCTGCCGATTGGCGGCTCGCTCGTGGCCGTCGCGCGCCGGCCGCTGAATCTGGAACTGCCGCCGTGGAAAAAGGGCGAACCGCTGCCCACACGCGAAGAATCGCAAAAGATGCTCGATGAATTGAGAGAAAAGAATTCAGACAAGGTCTCGAGTGCGGCGAATGAAAAATAGTTCAGAGGCTCCCACGTGTTGACGTTTTTCTCCTCTCCCCTTGAGGGAGAGGGTAGGGTGGGGGGACGATGAACCCACGGCTTCCCCCCTCCCCGGCCCTCCCCCGCAAGGGGGGAGGGGGGACTTCCCGAACTTCGAGCCGCTACACCAGGTTTTCCGCGAGCGTGCCATGCCAATTCTGAAAGACGAGGCCCGGATCCTGCGCGTCTTTGAGCAGGGCAACACGAGTCAGGTGCTCGTGCTGCTTGGCCGCAGGCTGGGCCAGATGCGCGTGCTGGCCAAGGGCTCGCGGCGCTTCCACAGAAAGGGCTTCGAGGGCGGGTTCGACCTGCTAGCGCTGGGCGAGATTCTCGTCTACCCGCAGCGCGACGAGCACCTGTGGATCTTCAAGGAATGGAGCGAGCGCGAGCGCACTCCGGGCCTGGGCCGTTCGCCCGAGCGCCTCGCCGCGGCGAGCTTTCTCTGCGAGTTGACGGAGGCGCTCACGCGCGAGACCGCCGGGAGCGCGCACGCGGAAGGTCATCCTCATCGCGATGCGGCGGAAGAAACGGACGCCCACGCGGCACTCTTCGATCTCTTCTCCGAGGCCGCGCGCGCGCTCGAGCGTCTGCCCGAAGCCACGACCGCGGGGCCGATCCTGCTCGCATTCACGCTGCACGCGCTGAAGCTCGCGGGGCTGCTGCCGGATCTGCGGCGCTGTTCGCGCTGCGGCAAAAAGCTGGTGCAGGACGCGAAGAGCAACGAACCGCGCTCGCGGGAGCTCGCGCGGCTCAGCCACGAGGGCCTCGATTGCGAGACGTGCCTCGCTGAAGAAGCGCTCAACAATCTGCCCGTCGGCGCCGCGCCGCCGGCGACCAAGCGCGAACTCGCGCGGCTGGCCGCCGCGGGACCTGAAGCCGTGCGCGGCGTGTGGCTCACGCCGGAGAGCCTGGGCGCGCTGGATTACGTGAAACGCACGGCCAAGTCGGTGAAGCTCTCGCGGGCCGCGGCGGAGGCGCTCGCGCGCGCGCTGATCGTGCTCGTGCACGGCGCGCTCGAGCGCGACCTGCGCACGCTGCGCGCCGCGGCGCGCGCGGTCTACGCGATGGGCCCGCGCCCGCATTAAATATACTTGTCTGTTGCCGGCTACCGGATTTATCTGGTGGACCAAGGCCACCCTACACCCTAGAGCCGGTCTTTAGCCGGCTGAAGCCGGCTGCCACGGTTCGCAAATGAGCTCAGCGCGCCGCGGTGGCCTGCGCTTCCAACCGGCCGGCGGCTTTTCCGGCCGCGGGCAGGTGCAGTTCGAAGCGCGAGCCGGGTTGGCCGGCAGCGCGGGCGGCGAGTTCCAGGGTTCCGCCGTGGTCCTCGAGGATGCGGTGCGCGATGGAGAGGCCCAGGCCCGTGCCCTTGCCCGCGGCCTTGGTGGTGAAGAACGGTTCGAAGATCTCGCCGCGAATCGCCTCCGGCACGCCGGGGCCGTTGTCTTCCACGGCGATGCGCACGCCGGCGCCCGAAGCGGCGGACAGCAGCCGCACGCAGCCGCCGCCGCGCAGCTTGCGCTCGGTCTCGGACAGGCTCTCGATCGCGTCGGCCGCGTTGGTGATCAGGTTCACGAGTACCTGCTCGATCTCCTGCGGTACGACCGAGACCTCCGGTTCGCCACCGGGCGCGCGGGCGAGCTCCGCCGAATCCAGTTCGAGCGCGATACCGCGCATCTCGAGCGAATGCCGGGTCAACTCGGCGGTCTTGGCCATGAGCGCGCTGACGCGCACGGTTTCCCTTCCACCGCCGGACTTGCGCGCGAAATCGAGCAGTCCCTGAACAATGCCCTTGCAGCGCCGCGCCTGGGACTCGATGGCCGAGAGGTCCTTGCGTGCTTGAGGCGCGGCGGGGTCTTCGAGCAGCATCTGCGCGTAGCCGAGGATCGTGCCGAGGGGCGTGTTGAGTTCGTGCGCGACGCCCGCGGCGAGGCTGCCGACGGCGTGCAGCTTTTCCGCGTGCAGAACTTGGCGCTCGAGCTGCGTGCGTTCGGTGATGTCGCGCGAGACGACCACGAGGCCGAGGGTCTCGCCCGAGTCGGTATGCACGCCGCTGACAGTATTCTCGAAGCGCCGCCCCGCGCGCTGGATCTCGACACGCGCCGGCGCGGGCGGCGGCTTGAGCTTGACCGGACGCGCGGGCTTGGGCGGGTCGGCACCGAGCAGCGCGAGCGCCTCGGGGCTCAACATGCCGCCCTTCGTGAGCGTCTCAGTCAGGCATGCGTGCGCGTCGGCTGGCGTGGCCGCAGAAACGTTTTTTGCGGGCTCGCCGCTCGCAGGCACTGCGGCCAGGGCGGCGCTCTCGAGCAGCACGTCCGCGCGCTGGAAGGTGTCGTCGAGCGTCACGACGACGTTCTGCATGCCGGCGGTATTGGCCAGGAGCACCTTGCCGGTGAGGTCCACGACGACGACGCCTTCGTCCATGCAATCGAGGATCGCGCGGGCGCGGGCGTGCTCGGCCTGCAGTTTCTTCTCGGCGGAAGCGAGGCGTTCGACGCGGTCGGCAAGGTCCGCGTTCAAGCGGCGGACGTCGCGGTTGCGCCCGCGCAGCCGTTCGACAATGGTGGTCACGAAGTACGCGGAGAAGATCTGCGTCGTGCCGATGACGAAGACGAGGCCCAGCCGTTCCAGCGAAGAGCCGTCCGGACCCTCGAATGCGCCGTGCAGCGGCCGGGCTTCGAAGCCGGGAATCTGTTCCGCCAGGGCCAGGAAGGCGACCACGAGCGTCGTGAGCGCCGCGACGACGTAGGCCTGGCGCCGGTCGAGCAGGATCGAGGCGATGACGACGTGAAAGGTGAAGTAGAGCACGAACGGATTCGAGAGTCCGCCCGCATAGTGAACGAGCATTCCCAGGCCGATCACGTCCACGGCGATCTGCAACAGGGCTTCGGCGGTCACCGCGCGCAGGGTGCGGCCGGCGTAGGCGCGGTGCAGGCCGGAGAAGCCCAGATTGAGCACGGCCATCAGGCTGGCGATGCCGCAGAGCGGCCATACTTTTTCGAGGATCTGGAAGTAGCGCGCGAGAAGCAGGGCGACGAAGACGCCGGCGAGCGCGATCCAGCGCAGGTTGATGAGCCACGCGAGGCGCTCGGAGAGTTCGTCGCGCCGGGCGAGTTCCTCGCCGGGGTCCAGCCTGGAGGGTGGGGAGCCGCGTTCGTCCGCCATCGTGCGCCTATCATCGGCCATTGAGCGCGGGCGCGCAACGGAAAGCACCGGCGAACGGCAGCCCTTGACTAGAAATGACTTTAGGTTTGAGTGCGAAAAGCAGAGCGCTTACTTGGGGATGTTCTTGAGGGCCTCGAGCTCCCACTTGGGGCCGGAGGGGAAGAAGTTGCCGTCCATGGCGACGTTCATGATCTCGGTCTCGGAGGTGAGGTCGGGATTCTTGGCGTGCCAGAAGCAGCGGACGACGGGGAACCAGGTGCGGGGGTATTCGCCGTCGTAGCCCGTGCCGTACAGGAACGAGTCGCCGTACTTCTGCTGGTAGAACTTCGCCTCCTGCCAGCTCACGCTGCCGTCGCCGTTGCGGTCCACGTTTACGCCGCTTACGGTCGTCCCGCCGCTCCACCAGGAACACTTTGCGCCGTTGAACTCATAGAGGTACGAACTGTACGGATGGTCGGACGGCAGGCTGTTGATGCTGGGGCCCTCGTCGGTCTCGGGATATTGCGAGGCGCAGGACTTGGGCTTGCCGCCTTCGTGGCCCAGCGTGGGATCGAGCGGGCAGAGGAAGGCGCGCGCATCGGGAATCTCGCGGTCGTACATCATGGTGCCGAGGCGGTCGGGGTAGCGTTCGCTAAAGCGGTCGTGAGTGTCGTTCCAGATCACGATGCCTTTATGGAACTGCGATAGCTGCGTCTGGCACTTTACGATATTGGCGCGGCGGCGGGATTCGGCCAGCACCGGCAGGATCAGGCCGGCCAGCACGGCGATGATGGCGATGACAACGAGGAGTTCGATGAGGGTGAAGCCGCGAGCGGGCTTGCCTGAGGTCTTCAAGGTCATCGTTCGCATAGATTATCCCCGCCTGTACTTATACTAACATGGCCCCATGGGCAAAGTCACTGCTCTTCTGGCGCGCAGAGCGCAACCCTAACTCTTTCAAGGAGATATCGGCTTTTCTAGGCCGCTCCCTTATAAGAACTAGACGCCTTTAGCCGCGCTTTTGTTGCGGCTGGTTGGCAGGGTAGCGCGGGTGTTTGCCGTCGAGGACCCGCAGGAGGTCCTCCGCGACCGCCGCATAGTTGAAGCGCGCCTCGGCGGTCTGCGCGGCATTGTGGGGACTTAAGAGCGCCCGGTCGCACTTCAGCAGCGGATGGCTGCGTGGCGGGACCTCCGGATCGAAGACGTCGATGCCCGCGCCGCCTAGGCGCTCCTTTTTGAGCGCCTGCGCGACGGCCAGGGTATCGACGATCGCTCCGCGCGCGCAGTTGACCAGCAGCGCGGAAGGTTTCATGCGCGCGAGTTCCCGCGCGCCGAGCATTCCGCGGGTCTTGTTCGTGAGCGGGACGTGGACGGTCAGGACATCGCTCTGCGCGAGCAGCTTCGCGAAGGGGACTCTCTTAGCCCCGGTCGCGCGCTCCTTCTTGGGATAGCGCAGCAGGTCGGTGTAGAGCACGCGCATGCCAAAGCCTTGGGCGGCGATCTCGGCCACGCGTCCGCCGATGCGGCCGAGCCCCAGCACGCCGAGCGTCTTACCTCGAAGCTGGAGGGACTCGTTGCGTGCGCGGGACTCGTAATCGCCCACGCGCATCGCCGCGTCGCCTGCGCGGGCGTGCTTGGCGAGCGCCAGGATCATCATCCACGTGTGTTCGGCGACGGCGTCGAGGCTGCCCGCGGGCGTGTACACCACCCAGACTCCGGCGCGGGCTGCGGCGTCGAGGTCGATGTGGTCGATGCCCACGCCGTGGCGCGCGACCACCTTCAACTTTGGCGCGGCGGCGATGACGCGGGCGCTCACGCAGCCTTTGGTGCGAATAAGGATGCCGTCGGCCTCCTTCGCGGCTATGGCGATCTCGTGCTCGGAGAAGCCCTTCGGACGCACGATGCGGCAACGGCATTCGAGCAGCTTGAGATAGTGCCTGTGGATCGGCTCGACGAGAAGTACGACCGGCTTGTCGCGCATGAAAGATTGTCCCTGATTGAGCTGTTCGGCGCGTCTGAATAAGTACAGCCAGCATGTCCAGCGCGAGGCCGCCATGCTTTCCTTGACGATGCTTAACCAATACTTAGAGTCTGTAAAAGTGCATATCGGTTTGCCCACCCATCGATTTACGGCGCCCATGCCTTCGCGCTGCCTGCGTGCGCGGAGCGCGGCCGGTCTGGCCGTGCTCTGCCTGATGGCGTCCGCTTCCTATGCGCAGACGGAAGAGGAAGAGCCCTACCATCCCGCGCCGCCCGCTGAAGTGGCCAAGAAGATCGATGCCGCGCGCGAGGCTTGGCGGCGCGGCGATAAGTTGGGCGAACAGGCGCGCTCGGGCCTGTTGGACGAACACGGCAATGGCGAGGCCAACCTGAAACTCCTGAACGAACAAGGCAAGGACTACGAGGCCGCCGAAGCGGCTTTTCGCGAGGCCATCACGCTGGACCGGAAGCACCCGCTTGCGCTGGAAGAGTACGGCCGGTACCTGCTCGGGCGCGGGCGTTTCGGCGCGGCGGCGGCGCTGCTCGAGCGCGCGCTGATGAGCCCCAAGGCCAAGGATGCTTTTGAGGCCGAGGAGCGCGCCGATCTTCTGCGCATGCTCGCGGGCCTGATGGAACGCGGCGGCCAAAGCGAGCGCGCGGTGAACCTCTACCGCCATGCGCTGGAACTCAACCCCCGCGACGCGCGGAACAACATCTCGCTCGCGGTGGCGCTCTGCGCGCAAGGCGAACCCGACGCCGCGCAACCGGTCCTGAAGGCGTGGCTCGACGGTACGGCCGCGGGCGCGCGCGTCACCCCCGCACAGCAGTCGCTGGGGTTTTATACGCTGGGCTATATTCAGGAGCAGACCGGCAAGCCCGAAGACGCGCTGACATCTTACGGACAGGCGCGCCAGGTGGCCGAGAAGGCCGGCGCGGCCGATGCGTCGGGCATCGCGGAGCAGGCCAAGCAGGCCGCGCGCCGCGTGCGCGCTTTGCTGAGGGAATTGAACCCCGATCTGCACAAGCTCGCCCAAGCGCGCCTGGAGGCGCTCGTCAAGGAATTCAAGACCAAGGACAAGCCCCTCAGCGAACGCTTCGACGCGCTCGCGCAGGACGCCGAGGGCAAGGACGTGCGCGCGCTCACCGAGGCCCTCGCCGGACTCTCCCACGAACTGCATGTCCAGAACAAGCCCCTGATCGCCGAGCGGCTCTTGGCGCTGAACGCCGAGCTTAGCGCGGCGGCCGAGGCGCGGCAGCGTTTCGCCAAGGCGAACTGGAACTGCAACGAGGGCGTGAAGCGCAAGGGCGAGGCGCTGCTGGAGCGCAAGGCGTTCGACGCGGCCATGCAGAAATACTTTGAGGCCAAGTCCCCCGCGGAGATTGAAGCCGCGAAGCTGCAGACGCCGGTCAAGCAGCTAGAGGAAGCCGCGAAATACTTTCAGGACGCCTTGCAAGCCTGGCCGAAACTTCCCCGCGCGCACGTGGAACTGGGCTGGTGCCGGATGGCGATGGGCGAAGTGGAGGCGGCCTGCGCGCACTTCGACGCCGCCGTGCTCTACGACCCGCTGGCGCCTTACGCGCTGGTCCGGCAGGCAGAGGTGCGCTTTATGCTCGAGGATTGGGAAGGCGCCGAAGAATCCTTCGCGCGGCTTACGCGGGCCGATCCCGAGTACGGTCGGGCGTACCTGGGCCTGGCGCGAGTGGCCGCGAAAATCGGCACCACTTATAAGACCCTCGACTCGGCGCTGGACGCGCTTGACCGCGCCGAACGCCTGGGCGTGATCGCCACGCAGGCCGGCGAGACGCGCAAGATGCTCAACGATCTGGTCGCGCGGCTCGACCGGGGCGAAAAGCTGGTGCCCCTGCCCAGCCGAAAGCGCAGCGAAGCGGCTGCCGCGCCCGCCGCCGCCGATCCTTTCAAGGGCGTCGAGCAAAATGTATTCGGCCCGTAATCGCCCTTCCGGTAGTATTCCTGCGCCTCGATAACAGCCGCGCCGGAGCCCCGATGCCCGGTGTACGGATGAACACCCGGGAGGAGGCGTAGGCGGTGGCTAAAGTGGAAACACGCAAGTCGAGCCGGCTCTCGCGCCGGGCCACCGAGCGGCGGCTGCCGCAGCTCGGGGACCCGCTGGACCGCCCGATCTCTCAGGAGATCCGCGAGCGCATCGAAGCGGCGAAAAAAATTGCGATCGTGGGGCACGAGCGCCCCGACGGCGACTGCGTCGGCAGCACGGTGGCGCTGGGCGAGATCCTGCGCAAACTGGAAAAGGACGTCACGGTCTATCTCGCCGATCCGATCCCGGAACGCTTCCGCTTCCTCGAGTCCACCGGCCTGCAACGCTTCTGCAAACCGGGCGAAAAGTACGAAGCCGACCTGCTGATCATTCTCGACTCCACCGGCCTGGACCGCCTGGGTCCGCTCAAGCCCGAGATGTTTCCCAACGCGCCGATCGTGAACATCGACCACCACATCTCGAACGAGAACTTCGGCGAGATCAACTGGGTGGACAGCACCGCCGCGGCCGCCGGCGAACTGATCTGGCGCCTGGCGGCCTGCTGCGGCTGGTCGGTGCCCTCGCTGGCGCTCGAAGCGCTGTACACGGCGCTCGTCACCGATACCGGCCAGTTCGCGTACTCGAACACGACCGCGCGCATCCTGCGCATGGCGGCGGAACTGGTCGAAGCCGGCGTGGACCCCGAGGCCACGTGGCGGCGGATCTTCCTGAACAAGTCCGAGGCCGAACTGAAGCTGGAAGCGCGCGCGCGCGGCAGCCTGGAAGTGCGCTCCGGCGGCCACATCGCCGCCATCACGCTGCATCGCAGCGATTTCACAGAGACCGGCGCCGGTCCGGAGGCGACGCAGGAGTTCCCCGGCATCCCGCGGGCGCTGGCGGGCGCGATGCTCGCGATCTTTTTTTACGAGATCGAAGCCGGCAAACTGACCAAGGTCTCGATCCGCTCCATACGCGAGATCGACGCGTGCGCGCTGGCGCAACAGTTCGGCGGAGGCGGGCACCGCCAGGCCGCGGGCTGTTCGTTCAAGCTGCCCATGGCGGAGGCCAAGCAGGCCTTCTTCGCCGCGGCCGAAAAGGCCGTCGAAGAGGCGCTGGCAAAGAACGGCCAGTAAGGAAAGTAACGGCAACTGAAGTAAGCAGTGATCAGTAACTAAACCCATTAATGACTTTTGTTACTGATTACTGCCGTTACTGATTACTTTCGTTACTGTCATTAAAGGGGGTGAACATGGGAAACCTGAAGATCGGCGTGGCGCTCTGGTCGCTCGGTTCGACGAGCACGATGGAGGAGTTCGAGCAGCGGTTGGACCTGGCGGCTTCGGCGGGCGTAAAGGCCGTGCAGCCGTGGTGTGTGGATGAGCCGAAGTGGAAGATGGTCTGTGCACTCGACCCCGACCGCTGCGCGACTTCCGAGCAGCGCGCCGCGGTGCGCAAGGCGTGCGAGAAGCGCGGCCTCGCCATCAGTGGCTTCTGCGCGCAGCTCGCCGGTCCCAAGACGCTGGGCGGCTTCGGCGAGGAACTCAACCTGCCCGCGCGCATCGAGAAAACCAAGAAGGCGCTGCGCTTCGCGGCGGAGGTGGGCGCGCCGATCGTCACGACGCACATCGGCCCGATCCCCGAAGACAAGAAGAGCACCGTCTATGCGCTCTTTCTGCGTACGGTAAAGGACGTCATGCAGGACGCCGAGAAGTCCGGCGGCATCTTCGCGCTCGAGACTGGCCAGGAGTCCGCCGCGGGCCTCAAGCAGTTTATCGAAGACGTCGGCAGCTCGAACCTGAAGGTGAACTACGATCCCGCGAACATGCTCAAGCTGGGAACGGTGGAAGGCGTGGGCATCCTCGCGAAGTACATCGTTCACACGCACGCGAAGGACAAGCACCCGCAGACCGGCAAGCCGACCGTCGGCCAGGGCGCAGTGCCGTGGGACGACTACATTGCGGCGCTTAAGAAAATCGGCTACAGCGGCTGGTACGCACTCGAAGACGAGTCCGGCGCAGGCGACGTTCTGGAGTCCATCACTAGCGGCCGGAAGTTTCTGGAGAAGTATTGAACGGCGGCAGGCAGAAAGCAGAAGGCGGAGACGGATGGCTCAGACTTTACGCATCGCCATCATCGGCACGGGCAATTGGTCCCGGCACATGCACCTGCCGTCGCTGAAGAAACTCGCTAAGCTTGAAGACGTTGCTTTCGCGGGCGTCTGCGACCTCAACGCCGAAGCCGCGCGCGCGTACGCCAAGGACCTGGGCGCGGCCGAATCCTTCACCGATCTCCACAAGATGATCGATGCGCTCAAGCCCGATGGCGTCGCGGTGCTGGTGCCGCCGGAGGTCGTGGGAAACGTGCTCGGACAGGTGCTCGCGCGGCGCGTGCCGTTCATCGTGGAGAAACCGCCTGCGCCCGATGCCGCGACGCAGCGCCGCCTGATCCGCGAGGCCGAGGGCATGACGCATGTCGTCGCCTACAACCGGCGGCATTGCCCCTACATCACCCAGGCGAAGGAATGGCTCGCTGGGATCGCGCCGCAAAGCGTGACCACTCAATTCACGCGCTTTCAGCGGCGCGAAGAGGACTTCACCACCACTGCCGTGCACGGCATCGACGCCACGCGTCATTTGGCCGGCGAAGACCTCGTCTCGATTCGCCTTGAGGTGGCGCAGGCCGGTCCGGTGAAGAACTTCTTCCTGAACGGCTGGACCAAGGCCGGTACGCGCGTCGACATGGTTTTCGTTCCGGACACGGCCTCTAGTTGCGAGCACTACGATATCCGGGCGCAAGAGCGGACGGTGCTCGTCTCGTTCCCGCAGAATGGCATGATCGATCTTCCGGGTTACGTGGAGCTGCACGAGAAGAACAAGGTCGCCGCGCGCAAAGGCCCCGCGGATTTCGGCTTCGCAGCGGACGACCAGCCGGGCCTTGGCGGCATCCTTGCCGAGCACCAAGTCTTCTGCCGAGCGCTGCGAGGACAGGCTAAACCCTTCTCAACGCTGACGAGCACGCTGCAGACGCAGGAGATCCGCGACGCGTTGTATCCGCTCATGGCCCACGGCGGCCGGGCCGCGGCGGAACTCGTCTTCGCCTCCTGACGTATTCCACTTCGCTTGCATGATGAATTCGCCAGCGCGCGCGCTTTCGATTAGCATCTTTCGCGGTTCTCCGTGACTTCCGAGCCATGAACGGTTCAAAGAAGTAAAGGATGCGCGCATGACCCCCGTCGAGATGCCCAAGGCCAACGAGAACATGACCGAGGCCACGCTGGAGAGTTGGCTCGTGAAGGAAGGCCAGAGCGTGCAGGAGAAGCAGTCACTCTGCACGATCATCACCGACAAGGCCACGTTCGAAATGCCCGCGCCGTGCGCGGGAACGGTGCGAAAGATTTACGGCGCCGAACGCAGCATGCTGCCGGTCGGCTACATCATGTGCTCCATCGGTGCGCCCGTGGAAGAGATTTCGGCCGAGTACGAGACCCGCAATAAGCAGATTCTGGAAGCCCATCGCGGCGCGACTACGGCGGCCTCGCCGATGCAAGCGGGGGCCGCGGCCGTCGCATCCGCTGCGGGCGCGTCGGTGGTCAGAGCCACGCCCGCCGCGCGGCGCCTCGCCAAGGAAGCCGGCGTGGACCTGGCCGAGATCGCCAAGGCGCTGAATCTCTCCGGCCCGGTGGGCGAAAAGGACGTGAAGGCGTTCCTGGAAGGTAAAAAATAGGATTCAGGAATTAGGGAACAGACCTACTGCATGCAGTTCCCTGAATCCTGACCCTCGGAGTTTTCATGATCGTCGGCGTCGGCCTGGACATCGTCGAGGTGGACCGCATCCGCGAGATTCACGTGCGGCATCCGGAGCGCTTCGTCCAGCGGATCCTCACCGAGGCCGAACAGAAGTACGTGCTGCGCCACAAGGACCCGGGCGAACGGCTCTCCGGACGCTGGGCCGCGAAGGAAGCGGCGATGAAGGCGTTGGGTACGGGATTGAGCAGCGGCATCCGCTGGCGCGACGTCGAGATCCTTCCCGACGAGTTGGGCAAACCCTGCCTGCATTTACACGGCAAGGCCCAGGAGCGCGCCGCCGCGCTGGGCGCGAATCGCGCGCATGTCACGATCACGCACAGCCAGAATCTGGCCGTTGCGCAGGTGATTCTGGAGCGCGCGTGAGATGGACGCCCAAGGTCCCGCCGAGATCCGCCGCGCTGTCGTCTTCGGCGCGGGCGCAATCGGGAGCCTGATCGGCGGGATGCTCGCCCGAGTCCTGCCCGTGGCGCTCGTTGGCCGCGCCGAACACATTCACGCCATCCGCGCGCATGGCCTGCGCTTAGAAGGACTCTCCAACGAGACCATCGCCTGTGGCGAACGGCTGACCGTGGCGGAAACGCTCGCGCAGCTTGCGCCTCCGTTGAGCAAAGGCGACGCCGTAATCCTCGCGGTGAAGGCGGCGCAGGCCGCAGATGCGGCGCGAGCGTTGAGCGCCGAGGTGGCGGGGCGCAGCATGGACCCGCCGCTGCCGCTCTATGCGCTGCAGAATGGGACCGGCTTCGAGGCCGAACTGCGCGCGGCGCTTGCGCCTTCCTTCGCGCTGCGCCACGCGGTCGTGCATCTGGGCGCGACCTATGCGGGGCCGGGCCGCGTGGAAGAATGGGGCGGCGAGATCCTGCTCCCGGACGATTCTTCGTCACGGTCCTTGGTGCAAGCGCTCAAGGAAGCGGGTTTGGGCGCGCGCAACCTGCCGGACCTCGAAGTCTGGCGCTGGAAGAAGATCGCGTTCAACTGCGCGCTGAACGCCGTTTCCGGCATCTGGGAAGTTCGCAACCGCGAGACGATTGTCGAGGCGCTCAAGCCGTTGCGGCGCGCGGTGCTGCGCGAGGTTCGTGAAGAGGCCGCGGCCCTGGACGTCCTGCTACCCGGTACGGACGAGCTTTTAGCCGAATTCGAGCGCCGCGCGCTGGCCTCGAACAACGTCAATTCCCTGTTGCAGGACCTGCGCCGGGGGCGGCCGACGGAGGTCGGTTATCTCAACGCGGCGATCCTGAACGCGGCGCGTACAGCCGGCCGCGAGGCGCTCGCGAACGGGACCCTCGCGGAATGGGTGCGGCGGTTGGAGCGCGCGCGAACCGAGGTCGAGCGCGCGGAGATCCGCGCCAGGGCTCAAACCGAACTGCTGGCGCTCGCGGGAGACCCCGGCTTGCGCTAGCATGGCTTATGTAGGAACGGGCTGGGGAAGCCGTCTTGGCAAGCGGAACCGAATCGTCGATTTTTCCTCCGGCGTGCCTGGCGTGCGGGATGGCGCTCCCGGCGGCGGCGGCGTTCTGTCCCTCGTGCGGGCGGGCCGTGAAACCGCTTTCCGGTCCCGCCACCATGACCCACGCGCCCGGCGCCCCCAACATCCTGGCCGCGCGCGAGGACCGCGAAGCCAATATCCAGAAGATCCAGGAAGATCTGCCGCCCCGCTACCGCCTCCTGCGGCTGCTGGGCCGCGGCGGGATGGGCGTGGTCTACCAGTGCCTGGACTCGGCGCTCGACCGCACCGTTGCCATCAAGCTGATGTCCGACCGCTACGGCGCCGACCCAACCGCGCAGAAGCGCTTCCTGCGCGAGGCTCGCGCGCAGGCGATCATCAACCATCCCAACGTGGCTAAGATTCAGAACGTCGGCGTCTCGCAGTCCGGCTGCCCGTTCCTGGTGATGGAATTCGTCGAAGGCAAGGACCTGCGCCAGATCCTGCGCGAAGAACCGAACGGTCTCGACCCGGTGCGCGTCTGCGACCTGATGCTGCAGGCCTGCGCGGGGCTCTCCGAGGCCCACACTGCCGGGATCATCCACCGCGACCTCAAACCCTCCAACCTGCTGGTCCGGAAGGACAGTTCGGGCCGCGAGTTCCTCAAGATTCTCGACCTCGGTTTGGCCAAGATCGTCGGCGGCACGTCCGATCTGCGCACGCTGACGCTCGTCTCCGCAGGCGTGCTCGTCGGTACGCCCGCCTACATGAGCCCCGAGCAGGTGAACGGCGCGAACGTGGATGCGCGCACCGACCTGTATGCGCTCGGCGTCGTGATCTTCGAACTGCTCACCGGGCGGCTGCCGTTCGAGTCCGAGACGGTCGAGGGCTGGCTGTACCAGCATCTGCACGCCGAGCCGCCCATGCCGAGCAAGATTCGCCCGGAACTCGCGCGTTACCCGGGCCTCGATTCCACCGTGCTCTGGTGCCTGGCCAAGGCGGCGCACGTCCGGCCGGGCCGCGCCGAAGACCTGGCCTTCGCGCTGCGGCGGCTCAGAGACTCCACGCCCGGCGCGGCGCCGGGAACGGACTCCGGGCTGCTGGCCACACCCGATCCCATGTCGGCCGCGTACGACACCGGCATGAACGTGCGCCCGCCGACGCGAATCGCGCCGAGCTCCATCCTGCACCGGCCGTCCACGGGCCAGTTTGTCCGCGATGAAAACGCGCCGCTACAGCCTCAGCCGCAGGAGCGGCGCGAACAGTACCTGGCGCTCTCGGCCGCGGCCGAGGACGCCGAGGCGCGCGAACAGTGGCTGCAAGCGGTCGAACTCTGGCGCCAAGCCTTGCCCCTGGCCGACGACCGCACGAGCGTGAACTCGCGCATCGAGGCATTGCAGCGCGAGATCTCCTTCGAGCAGGTGCTAGGCAACGCGGGTTCGTTCGCTTCGGCGGGGGACTGGGCCCGCGCCGAGAACGCGCTCGCCACGGCGGCGTCGCTGCGCCCATCGGACCTGCGCGTCGAACAGGCCCGCGCGCGGTTGCCGCAGCGCCTGATCCATGCCTGGCTGGAAGGCGCGCGCACGCGGATGAACGAGTTTCCCGAAGGCGAGTCGCGCCAGGAACAGATGCACCGCCTGGCCATGGCGCGCGCGCGTACTTCCGACATGGACGGCGCGATTCTCCTCCTGCAAGAAGAATCGCGCGATCCCGGCGTGCGCATCAGCGGCCTCGCGCAGGCGGCGCGCGCGGCCATCGAAGCCGGCCACCGCGAGGGCCTGCGCCCGTATCTGGACCGCGCCCTTGCCGCGGCCAGCGCGATCCCCGACGCGGCTTCCCGCGGCCGCGCAAGTTTGGATGTTGGCCGCACGATGACGGTCTACGGCGATATCGAGGCGGCCTCGAAAGCTTTCCAGGGCGCGCTGGCCGGGTTCCTCGCTGCGGGCGGTCAAGCGGCGGCGTCGCCCACCAAGTCCAACCCCGCGCTCGAATCGATTTGGGGCAGCCACCAGGTCACCACGACCACGCGCAGGCTGCCCAAGCTGACCGGAGACAAAGAGAAGTCCCGCGACAACGCGCTCTCCGCGGTGGCGCAGGCCCAGGCGCATGCGGGCCTGGCTGAAGACGCGCTCAACACCGCCGGCCTCATCGAAGACTCCTGGACCCTCTCGCTCACGCTTGCGCAGGTCGCGCAGGAACTGGCGAAGACCGGGCGCTCGGTGGAAGCCGAACGCGTAGCTGGACAGATCCCGTTTCGCCTTCCGCGCGCCAAGGCCCTGCGCGCGGTGACGGTCTCGCGCGTCTACCGCGGCGACATGGAAGGCGCGGAGACGGTGATGCGCGAGATCGCGAGCCCCGAAGAACGCGCGCCCACGCTCGGCTTCCTCGCCGGCGCCTGGGCGCGGCGCGGCGAACGGGCGCGCGCCGAACGCTTCGCGAAAGAAGCGTACGACGCGGCCATGGAAGTGCCCGCGGCCACGGCGCGCATCGACGCCCTATTAAACGCCGCCGAGCCGCTCATAAATGCCGGGCACCAGCCGCTTGCGTCCACCATGCTTTCCGCCGCCGGACGGATGATCGACGGTACCGAAGAGCCCGTGGAACGCCTGCACGGCCATCTGCGACTGGCGCGGCTGCGCGGCCTAGCGCAGCAGATCACGCCCGCGACGCGCAGCGGCATGGCCGCGGCTGTTCAAGGCAAGACCGAACTGAACGAAGTCTTGCGCCGCGCGGTGGGCTCGTTGCAGCGGATCGTTGCCCAGTTGGACCGCGTTCAATGCCTGGAATCCCTCGCCATGGCGGTGGGTTCGGCCAATGCCTGCGACTTGGCCGACCAATTGCTCTCTCAGAGCCGGAACGAGATGGAACGCGCGCTCATTTACGTGGGACTTGTTGCCGGAATCGCGTAGCTCAAGCGCGTTTCTGTACAGGTGTTGTCGCTCCTGTGTACACACTTCGCCAAACTCTTCCACCGTGCACCGTACAATTCGATCTCTTTTGCTGGTACGAAGTTTGAGTGGTAGATTTCGGTAGAAACGCGTCCTGTTTGAGTTCGACGGTTCTTGCGAGGATTCCGCCATGCGCATCATCGATCCCCACTGCCATATGTACTCCCGCACGGTGGACGACTACGAGATGATGGGTCTGTGCGGCATTGAGGCCGTCGTCGAGCCGTCATTCTGGATCGGCAACGACCGGCAGCACGCGGGCAGCTTCTTCGATTACTTCAACCACATCAGCGAGTGGGAACCGAAGATGCGCGCGGCCAAGCGCGGCATGCACCACTTCTGCACCATCGCGATGAATCCGAAGGAAGCCGAGAACCTCACGCTCGCGCGCGAAGTGATCGCCGGCATGCAGACGTTCCTCGACCGGACCACGGCCGTCGGCATCGGCGAGATCGGGCTGAACAACGTCACCCCCAACGAAGAGAAAGTGCTCGCCGAACAGTTCGAGATGGCCCGCAAGCTGGACGTGCCGGTGATCGTGCACACGCCGCACAACAGCAAGCTCGCGGGGACCCTGCGCATCCTGGCCATCGCAAAGGACTGCAAGGTCAACCCGCAGCGCGTGAACATCGACCACAACACTGAAGAGACGATCCGCCACACGCTCGACGCGGGCTTCTGGGCCGGCGTCACTATGTACCCGCGGACCAAGTGCACGCCGCAGCGCGCGCGCGACATGGTGGAGAAGTTCGGCGCCGAGCGCGTGCTGCTCAACAGCGCCTGCGACTGGGAGACCAGCGATCCTTTGACCGTGCCCAAGGCCGCCAAACTGATGCTGATGACGGGCTTCTCGCGCGCGCAGGTGCGCGGACTGGTCTGGGAGAATCCGTACAACTTCCTGGCGCAGAGCCCCAAATTCAAACAGGTGATGGAGCCGGTCTTCAAGGAAGACGAACAGCCCGTCGCATCGGCGTAAGCTTGATTTTCAGTGCGGGAAGCCGCAAGGCTTCACGCGCGAAAAAGGCCCCGGCGAATGGCCTGCGCCGGGGCTTTTCTATTTTAGATTTTGGATTTTCAATTTCCGATTTGGAAAGAAATACTTCGCGCCCGCTTAGTTGAATCGAAAATCCACAATTCATTTCGCCTTTTCCGCCAGCAGCACCATTCTCGGTGATTCCAGCGCTTCGAATGCGCGCCCGTCGTATCCGCCGGCGAAATCGTTGACCTTGAGCCCCGCGGCTTCCGCCATGCGCAGCAGGTCGGCGGGGCGGTAGGCGCGGACGCGGAAGGCCGGGAGCGAACGCGCGCGGCCGTCGTCGAAGCGGACCTCGCGCTTGTTCACGATCTGGTCGCACTTCCAGTCGTAGCTCACATCTTCCAGCACCAGGCAATTCTCGCCGCGGAACCAGCTCTTCGCCCGGAAGTGCGTCAGCACCCACAGGTGGTTCACAAGTTCCACCAGCACGCGCCCGCCGGGCTTGAGCGCGCGGGCGAGTTCGCGCAGCGTCTGCTCGTTCTCGGCGTCGCTGTCGAAGAAACCGAAGCTGGTGAACGCGCTGTACGCGGCGTCGAAGCGTCCGGAAAGTTCCGCCGGCAGCGCCCGAATATCGGCCTCGACGAACTCGGCCTTGAGATTGTTTTTTGCCGCCTCGGCGCGCGCATGTTCGAGGAACGGCTTGGAGCGGTCTACGCCGGTAACGAGGTATCCCGCTTTGGCGAGCACCAGCGCGTGCCGTCCGAACCCGCAGGGACAATCGAGTACCGCGTTGCCGGCGCGCAGGTCCAGCGCCCGCGCGATCTCCCACGCCTCGCGTTCGGCCCGCTGCGGATCGCGCGTGGCCGCGTAGATCGCGAGGTAGTCGGCGTCGAAGGTCTCGTCGAACCAGTCTTGGGGTTGCATGGGGCGGGAGTTAGCCTTTTTCGCCCCGAATAATCTTGGTGTGCCGGACGTTCATCTTGCGCAGGCGTTGGGCGAGCACTTTCATCACTTCCAGGGCGAAGTCCGGCGTCTGCTGAACCAGGAAGCGGAATTTGTCGCGGTCGATCGGCACGAGCTGGCTCTCCTCAATCGCCTGCGCGGATGCAATGCGTTTGTCGTCGGAGATCAGGGCCATCTCGCCCAGGATCCCGCCGGGCTCGACGACTTCGAGCGGTACGGAGCCTGCGAGCAACTCGACCTTGCCCGTCTTCACCACGTACATCTCGTGGCCATCGTCGCCTTCAGCGAAGACGCGCTCGCCGGCCCGGTAGGTCTTGAACTCGTCGGAATGTTTGAAATAGCCCAGCGGATTCTTCTTAGACATGCTTCACCCCCCTCTTGTAAACAAATTACTGTAGCGAGGGCTGCGAAGAGAGCAATACCCCCGGACGTCTTTGCGGCTACTGCTTCCCGTCCAGGCGCTCCAGGGCCAGTCCCGCGGCGCCGACCAGTCCCGCGTCGTCGCCGAGTTTCGACAGTTCGATGCGCATGCGCTTGCCCGCCGGAGGCAGCGCGCGGCGGCGCAGTTCCTTGCGCAGCGGGACCAGAATCTTGTCGCCCGCGGCGCTCAAGCCGCCGCCAATCACGCCCAGTTCCAGGTTGAGCGCGTTCGCAATCGACGCACAGGCGATACCGAGGTGATAGCCAATGCGGCGGAAGATCTCGCACGCGGGCTCGTCGCCTTTCTCGGCGCATGCGTTTACGTACGCGCCGGTGATCTCGCCCGGCGGAATCTTTGCGAGCAGCGATTCGGGATACGTGTACGCCGCGTTCTGCGCCGCGGCGATGCAGGCCGTGGCCGAACAGAGCGCCTCCACCGAACCCGGGTTGTCGTAGACCTGCGTTGGCCCGTTGGGCTGCACGATCATGTGGCCCAGGTGGCCGGCGATGTCGTCCGGCCCTTTCCAGACTTTTCCGCCGAGGATCAGCCCGCCGCCGACGCCCGTGCCGAGCGTAAAGATGAACATCGATTGAATGTCCACACCCACGCCTTTGACGTGCTCGCCCCAGCACGCGCTCACGGCGTCGTTCTCGAGAAAGGCGGGCCGACCAAGCGCGTCGCCGACAAGTTTGGCCAGCGGCACGTCCTTCCACCCAAGGTTGGGTGTCTCGAAAATGATGCCCGTCTGCGAGTTCAGCGGCCCCGGCGATCCGATGCCGACGCACGCGATCTCGCCGCTCTTCTTGCCGATATTCCCGAGCGCTTCCTCCGCGATCTGCTTCATCTTTTTTACGGCCTCGGACGGCGCCGGCCGCGTGCCGACAGCGCATTTCGCGCGCGCGAGGATCTCGAACTGCTCATTCAGGATTCCGCAGCGCACGTTGGTGCCGCCGAGATCGAAGGCGAGGACGAGGCGGGACATGGAGTGGCTCCTGAATTTTGGACTTCGGAATTTGGATTTTGGATTACGAAACGTTAAATTTCTCGCTTAACGCGGTGCGTCGGCACCTCGCGATCATGTTGAAGCGCTTAGGCTAATCCAAATTCGGAAATCGGAAATCCAAAATCAGAACCGTTCCCATTCCTGCTTAGCCGCGGGAAACAGTTCCGGGTGCAGTATCTGCGCGAGATGCTCCAGCCCATCCACGATGCGCGGGCCGGGGCGCGAGAAGTACGCATTCGCTTCCACGATGAAGACGCGTTTGCTCTTCACGGCGGGCAGGTCGTTCCAGCCGGGGCGGCTCGTAAGCAGGTTCATCTGCGCGCGCGCATGCGGGATGTCGTAGCCGCACGGCATCACGACGAGCACCTCCGGCTTCGCGTCGAGCACCACCTGCCATTCGATGCGCCGCGAGCGCTCGCCGGCTTTTTCGAGCACATCCCGCCCGCCGGCGAGTTCCACCATTTCCGGAACCCAATGGCCGCCGGTGAAGATGGGGTCGGGCCACTCGATGCAGGCGACGCGCGGGCGTTCGCTCTCCTTTAAGGCGCGCGTCTTACCCGCGACCTCGCCGATGCGCTCCTCCAGCTTTTCCACGATCGCACCCGCGGCGTCGATCGCGCCGGTAGCTTCGCCGACGCGCCGGATATCGGCCAGGATGCCGGTCAGGTCGGTCGGGTCGAGCGAGAGCACGTTGGGATTGAACCCTTTGATGGTACGGATGGCTTCCACGACCGAATATTGCGGCACGGCGCAGACGTCGCAGAGGCCCTGCGTCAGGATCAATTCGGGATGGGTCTGCTCCAGCAGGCCCGGGCGCATGCGGTAGACGCCTTCGCCGCGCTGGAGCGTCTCGTTGATACGCCGGTCGATCTCGCCGGGAGGCAGCGTCTTGCCTTCAGGCCCCAGGCAGCTCTCGATGACGACCGGCTTCTCGCGCTCGATGCCCGGCGGGTAGTCGCATTCGTGCGTGATGCCGACGAGGTCGTCCTTGAGCCCCAGCCCGCAGATAATCTCAGTGGCGCTGGGCAGGAGGGAGAGAATGCGCATGAAAGAGCCTCAGGGTTCCTTACGGCAATAGGTTATGAATGCGTCTCGCTAAGTAGTGAGCGCAATTTTGCCAAACTCTTCTTGTTCGGTTCCACATGATCGCTCTCGGCAACCAGGATGGCGTCCGGGGACCACTTCTTGAGCGCCGAGATGAGCGAGGGCCAGTCTTCTTTTCCCTCGCCCACGGGCTTATGGTCGTCCTGTAATCCCATGTTGTCGTGAAGGTGGCAGTGAAAAAGATTTTTTCCAAGCCGCTCGATCCATTTTGCGGCCGGCAGCTCGGAATAAATCAGGGCATGCCCGTTATCGAACGAAGCTTTCAGGAAATCATGACCGGCTTTCGCAAGAATGTCTTCATGAACCTCGGGCGAGGGTTCCCACATGTTCTCTAGGCAGATGGTCATGTTCTTGGCGCCCGCCCAATCCGCGAAGCAGCGCCAGAAATCCGCGGAGCGCTGCGCGAAGTTTTTTCGATACGATGGATTCCGTATCAGAGGGCTGTAATTGGCGTGAGCGATATAGTAACGCGCTCCGGCGTGGTGCGATGCCTCCAAGGCTGCTTGATGACGCCTACGGCATACCTCCACAATGTCAGGATCCATGCTGGTGACAATCAGGTCCAGAAACGGGCCGTGCGACCCCACCGGTGACACCCCTTGAACCACGGCAGCGTGCCTCTCCACGGAGCGTCCAAGTTCGTGGTCCAGATTTTTTGGGAACGCAAAATCGGTAATCTCCAGGCCGATGTTCTCGGCACGGCAAAAGGATGCCGCCTGCTCCAGATCAGCCGAGACGGTGTTCATCGATAACGTGTTCATGCCTGGCTTCCATCGTTGTCGACTTTGCGTTGAACGATCTCTTTTTGCAGCCGCAAGTTTTCCAACTCCGCGCGCAGCATCTTCATCGCGCGCGCGCGGTGGCTGACGCGGTTTTTTTCATCGAGCGAGAGTTCGGCGAACGTCTTGCCGGTCTCGCTCACGAAGAAGACCGGATCGTAGCCGAAACCCTGCGTCCCGCGCCGCGCCTGCAGGATGCGCCCGCCGCAACTCGCGCGAAACGTCATCGGCGCGTGCCCCGGGCGGCAGAAGGCGATCGCGCAAACGAAGCGCGCGGTCCGCTTCTCGTCCGGCACGCCCTTCAATTCGCCGAGCAGCTTGTTGATGTTGTCGTCGAAGCTGCACTGTTCGCCCGCGTATCGCGCTGCGTAGATGCCGGGCCGCCCGCCGAGCGCGTCCACCTCCAGGCCCGTGTCGTCGGCAATGGCCCATTCTTTTGAAAGCTCCAGCGCCGCGCGCGCCTTGAGGATCGCGTTCGCTTCGAGCGTCGCGCCGGTCTCGTCCGGATCGAAGCGCCCGAACGCTCCCGCCGCGCGCACCGCCACGCCCACGCCATCAAGCAACGGTGCGATCTCTTCGGCCTTGTGCTTGTTATTCGTGCCGAGGACCAGGGTTCGCAGCATGGCAAGAGGTTACCTTGCCCGTAGCGGCCTTCCAGCGCAGGCGGTACGCGAACTCCGGTGGAATGCACATGAGATAAGAATTTGCAGAAATCCGGGGAACCAATTTCCGGGCACGGCGTCCAATGACCCAGATCGACCGAGGAGATTGCCAAACATGGATGTGGCCAGCCAGACCATCGTTCCACAGCGCAAGGTTCTCATCCGTCAGGATGCGGGCGAGATGAAGGTTTACATCAGCCGTCCGCGCAGTGCGTGGCGGCCGGTCCTGTTCGCCCTGTGCGGCTTGATGCTGGGTATTTCCGCGGCCGCAATCGCCTGGGATCGTCTCAAGGATCAGCCGGACTCGAATGCGCCGGGCGGCAAGGCGCCGGTGATGGCTCCAGCCGCGCTGGCGCCAAAAACCGCGCTCGAAAAAGTTCCGGTTGAATCCAGCGTACGCTCTACGCCAAAGGCGGCGGTCGTCGAGCGGATCAAGGCTCCCATCGCCGAGCCGCGCGATCATGTCGCGGAAACCCAGGCGCCCGGCGACGCCGAAGACTTCTAACCCCTTGCTCGGCTCGAAGCCTCCGGTGTGAGCGCCCGTTCAATCCAGCCTCCGCCCAGCACCGCGTCGCCATCGTAGAGCACCACCGCCTGCCCGGGCGTCACAGCGCGCACTTTCTCGTCGAAGATAATCTCCGCGCTGCCACCCGGTTTCGAGTGGATCGAGCACGGGGCGGAGTGCCCGCGGTAGCGGATCTTCGCGTGCGCGCGCGTACCGTCCGGCGGCGGCGCTCCGGCAATCCAGTGCATCTCGCGCGCTTCGAGCGCGCTCTCCCAGAGCGAGGCGTCCGGTCCCAGAATCACCACGTTGCGTTCGAGGTCCAGACGAATCACGTACAGCGCCTCGGTCCACGCGACCTTCAATCCGCGCCGCTGGCCGATGGTGTAGCCGGCGAGCCCGTCGTGGCGGCCGATCTCGCGGCCGTCCTCGTAAAGGATAGGCCCGGGAACAAAAACGTTCGGCGCCTTCTCGCGCAGAAAGCGGCGGTGGTCGTTGTCTTTTACGAAGCAGATCTCCTGGCTGTCGGGTTTGTCGGCCACGATCAGGCCCAGGTCGGCGGCGATCGCGCGGACCTCTTTCTTGGGCAATTCGCCGACGGGAAAGCGCAAGTAGCACAGTTCCTCCTGCGAGATGGGGAAGAGGAAGTAGCTCTGGTCGCGCTCCGGGTCCAAGCCCATCCGCAGGCGCTTCAGGCCCGTTGCCGCGTCGGCTTCGATGCGCGCGTAATGCCCGGTGGCAAGGGCCGCGCAGCCGAGTTCCCGCGCCTTCTGAACCAGGCCCTTCGACTTCACGCGCTCGTTGCAGCGCACGCACGGGCTGGGCGTGCGGCCGCGCGAGTATTCATCGACGAATTGATCGATAACCAGGTGCGAGAAGGTCTCGGCCATCTCGAGGACGTAATGCGGCATGCCGAGCGCGTGGGCGACGTCCTTCGCGTCGAGCACGTCCTTGGGGCTGCAGCAGACATCGCCGCGCGTCTTCGCCATCAGTTCTTCTTCGCGCGCGCGGGCCTCCGCGCTGCCGTTGCTGCACGCCCAGAGTTTCATCGTCAGCCCGAGGACCTCGTGGCCCTGAGCCTTCAGCACCGCGGCGGCGACCGAACTGTCCACCCCGCCCGACATGGCTACCGCAATCCGCATGAATCCGCGACCTCCGTGGAGCATTATCCGGTTCGAACGGCGCGCTGCAAGCCGAACCCCGCAAGGCCGCGCCCGCCGTTACCGCGGCGTGGCCGCCTGCTCCAACGCGCGCGCGAGCACCTCATCGTCGGACGGCGAGCAGAAGATCCAGCCGTCGTAGGCGACGATGCGCCAACGTTGGTAACCCTCGAACGCTTCCGCGGCGGCTACGGCCCGGGCGCGGCCGTCCAGCGCCAGCGGGAGGGCAATGAGCAGATGCTCGGTCCGGCCGCGAAACGCGGTCGCGCGGATCTGTTCCAAGCTCGCCGCTTCGATAGGGAAGTGCACGAAGCGGACGTGCGGCGTTGCTCCGCGCGCTTCGGGAATCGAGAGCGCGAAGAGCGCGTTGGAACCGGCGCACGCCGCGTCCATCCGCTGCAGCGCCGCGAGCGCCGAGGCGCCGATCCGGGGAATGGAATAGCCGTAGGGACTCGCGCGCGGCGCGCGGGCGTTCTCCGCAAAGAGTATTGCGTTGATGCCCGCGCAGTAAAGGTGCGCGGCGGCAAGTACGGCCAAGCCCGCCATGCGCCATTCGCGCCGCAGGCCCTCGCGAAATTCCAGAGCCATGCCAGGCAGAAGAAGCAACCCCAGCGGCCGGAGATGGCGCGCCGTGTAATCGACGTGGCTCTTCAGCGCGTAGAGAACGAGAAAGGCGCCGAGGTAGAGCAGCAGCGCAAAGCTTAGCCATGTCCCGTATTCCGTGCCGCGGTGCCTTCGGTACAGGCGGAGCAAAATCCAGGCTCCTGCCGCTGCGACGACCGGCAACAGCGCGCCCCAAGCCCCGGACGGGTACTCGATCCAGTCGCGCGGCTGCGTGCCTTCCAGCGCGGCCACCCATGGATTAGCCAGCGGCGCGAGGACGTCCAGGAAACTCCACGGCCGCTCGCCGGTGCTCGCCGGTGTCGCGCCACGCGAGTAGAAACTCCACCAGAGTAGCGCCAGTCCGAGCGCGGCTCCGGCCGCGAGCGCGCCAACACGCCCCGCGCGCCTAGGCAAGGGTTCGCCGGCGCGACGAACCTCGCGCCATGCGCATGCCGCCACCAGTATCGCGGCAAAGAGAAGAAAGGAGGTCTTAAAGAAAGCGCCTGCGGCAATCGCCAGAGGCAGCGCGGCGGCGATGTAAAAAGGACGATCGCGCCAGCGCAGCGCGAGCAGCAGCGCCCAGGGCAGGAACCCGAAGAGCAGCGCCTCGCCGCCGTGGTAGACGGCGAAGGCCTCTATAAAAAAGCCCTGCGTGACGAGGATTGCGCAGGACCACCAGACGGTGCGTTCGTCGAAGCCCAACGCGCGCCAGACGCGATGCCAACCCCACAGTCCGAACGCGTGGCAGAGCAGCGTGACCAGCGTGAGCGCGACGCCGCTGGGAACGCCTGCGCTCAGAAGAGCCCCGGGGACCAGGTATTGCCCGGGACTCCACCAGACGATGAAGGTTGATGTGTCCTTCGTGATATCGCCGCTGTCGGGGATGGTGAGGCCGTTGAACGGGCCTCCGCGCTCCATTGACCACCAGATCTCGAACCCTTTGGCCGAATCCCAGAAGAGGCGCGGAGGAATCGCGAGCGCGAGGACAGCATAAAGCGCCAGGAGCCCCGCAAAAAACCAGGGGCCGCGGCGCCTCGCCGTAGAAGGATCGATCGGAACCGGATCGGGCATGCGCCCATGCTACCCGGTCCCGGGATGAAATCGACCTTGCCCGACGGTTAATGCGCGAGCGTCTTGACCGCCTTGCGCTGCGCCGCGCTGGCTTCCTGCCAGGCCTTGTGGACCTTGGTCGGATCGCCAAACGTATTGTCGGCGCGATCAACTCCGCGCGCGAGGTAGATCTGGTGCAGCCAGTTCTTGTCGCGGCGCTCGGCGTAAAACTTCGAGGTCGCCGGGAAGTAGCGCATCGTGTAGCCGCAGCGGCGCATGGTGCTGGCGTTGGGGTTCGAGCCGTGAATCGTCTTGGCGTGGTGGAAGGAACACTCGTTGGGCGCAAGCACGCAGTCCACGGCCTTCGAATCGTCGTAGCGGCCCTTGCGGATCTCCGTGCCGAAGACGTGCTTCTCGGGGTTCTGCACCGGATCGTACTCCGAGTAACCGTTGTGCTGGGTATTGGGGATCACGCGCATGCAGCCGTTCGCGGTGCTGGCCGGATCGACCGCGAGCCACACCGTCACCACTTCCATGGGATCGACGGTCTTGCCCCAGTACGCGCTGTCCTCGTGCCACGGCACGCGCTTGCCCGTGCCCGCTGGCTTGCAGATGAAGTGCGACGACCACAGCACGATGTCCGGCCCGATCAGCGACTCCACAAGGTCCAGCACCTCGTCGGCGAAGAGCCACTCGAAGAGTTTGATGTCCGTGAAGTGCGGCACGTCCATGTGCTCGGGCGACTTGCCGGAGGTCGCCTCCCAGATCTGGAGCTGCTCTTCGAAGTGTTTCTTCAGCGCATCGAACTTGGCCTGCGGAAAGACGGGCTGGTTGTAGAGCAGGTACCCGTTCTGCTTGAAGAAGGCGGTCTCTGTGGTGCTCAGGCGGCCGGCCATGGCGAATCTCCAGGTTTAGGAACTCAAAGGTCCTTCACGACCAAGATGAAGATACTTCTACAAAAGAGACTTTTCTTAGCCTCAAATGACATTATTATTGCATTTAAATGACATTGGCACCGAAGGTCCCCAAACTCCTTGTTAAGAACTTCATCCCGCCTGAAGGTTGGTACCACGTGGCGCGGCACGTGCGCGGGCCCGGACACCTGTCGCAAGAGCACACGCACGATTTCCCCGAAGTGTTCTGGATGGAAAGCGGTACGGGCCTTCATCGCATTCACGGGCTGACCAAGGAGATGCGCGCGGGCGACGTGGTTCTCATCCGGCCGCCGGACCGCCACGGCATCGGGACATACGCGTCCGCCACAACCAACCCGTGTCTCTCGCTCGTCAATTTCGCGTTCCGCCCGGAGACGCTCGAATATCTCCGCAAGCGTTACTACGCGGGCCGCGAGGCCGCGTTTCCGTGGCGCGGGGCCGAGCTGCCGGCGCGTTATCGGGTGGGCGCCGCCGAACTGCGCCGGCTCGCCGAACTGGCCGACGGCCTTGCGCGCGGCCCGCAGACGCGCCTGCGGTTGGAGAGTTTTCTGCTCGCGCTGCTGGAGATGCTCGAGCGCACGGCGCCGGCCGCACTGGAGGCCTCCGCCGCTATTCCCGACTGGCTGCGCGGTGCGCTGCCGGTCTTCGCGGACCCCAAGCATCTGTCCGGCGGCGTCCCCGAACTCGCGCGCCTGGCCGGCCGCGGCCCCGAGCACCTCAATCGCGTGGTCCGGAAATGCCTCGGCGGAACCACGACCGACCTGGTCAACCGCCTGCGCCTGGATTACGCCGCGCGCGAACTCTGCATGTCCGGCCGCCCGATCCTCGAGATCGCGCTCGACGCGGGCTTTGACAATTTGAGCTATTTCTACCGCGTCTTCCGCAAGCGCTTCGGGCAGACGCCGCGCCGCTACCGCCTGCACAGCCAGATGCCCGTGCGCTAAGCGGGGCCTTCCGCACCCATTGCCGCGCCAATGGCCCGCAGCGCCTCGTCCGCCTTTGTCCCGCGCGCGACCAGTTCGACGCCGGAGAGCGGCTCTTTTCTGAGCACCAGCGTCGCGTCGCCGATGCGGATCTCCCAAGTTCGCGCGTCCGGCCCATCGTTGCGCTTCACGATCTTGCCGCCGTACCTCCGGCAAAGGCCCTCCGCGAGCCGTTCGAACTCGCCCGCGGCCGCGCGCTCGCACAGCACCAGCGCGCGGCGGCCGTCGAGCGTCGTCGTGAAGCGCGGTTGCAGCGGCCGGACGGACGCCGCGGCCTTCGCGAGCGCCTCCGCGCGCATCGGCTTGGTGGAGAGCAGGAATTCCTTCTCGAGCTTCTCGTCAAGCAAAACGAGGTCCTTGGGCCAGAAGGCGAACGTCTTGCCGCGCGGCCTCACGCGTTTGGGCGTGGCACCGTCCAGTTCGAAATCGACCGGCACTTCGTCGTCGAGGACCTCCGCCAGCGCATCGTCCATCTGATGCGGATTTACGGCAGCGGCGCGCGACCACTTGCCCGGTTCGAACTCGTACTTCAGGCGGCGTTGCATGCCGTGCTCCGAGAACTTCCAGACGAGCTTTCCCGAACGCGGTTTGGAGCGGAGGGCGTGAACCTGCGCGCTCTCGGCTACCAGCGCGCGCGCTTTTTCATCCAAGACGGTTTGCAGCTCAGCTTCGTCGAACCGGGCGGGATCCTGCTTCAGCAGTCCGGCGAACATCTCGTACAGCTTGGGCGCCTCGGCGCGCAGTTCCAGCGGGCGTTCGAAAAAACATTCCACCGCCACCGCGAAGGTCTCGCCTTCGTCCTTCGCCGCGTAATCGCGCAGGACGCTGCGCAGTTCGCGCGCGGCCGTCTTCACGCGCTGCAGCGCCGCCAGCCACGCATCCGCGAGCTCGCGCGGGAGAAACTGCGGCACGCCGTCGAAGTTGCCGTGGTCGTCGTCCAGCGCATGCGCGAATTCGTGGACGCCCACATGGTATCCGTCCTGCGACTCCTCAAATGAATGCGCGATCATCCTGCGCGTAACCGACACCGTTCCGAGGCCATATTCCCCACGGTTGAAGTACACGCCTGCGTATCCGCCGCGCTCGTTCGGTTCCATCGTGCGCTCGTCGAAATTCTTGAGCGACACGAAGACGCGTTTCACCGGCGGATACGGCCAGTCGGGCCGCCCAGCGAACAGCAGCGCGCAGGAGGCCGCGAGCCAGGCGCGTTCGGAAACGGTCGGCACGATGCCGCCAAGGCCCGTGACCTCGACCTTATTGAGAAAGATGCGCGCGAGTTCCACGAAGCGCCGCTTCTGTTCCGCATCGAGCCGCCGCAAGAAGGGAATGCCGTCCAGCGTCGCGCGCTCTTCCCGCGAGAGCTCGCGCAGAGAGGATTTGAAGAGGACTTCGGTGAGCAGCTTCCACATGCGCGTGATCCGATAAGCCCTGCCCTAGCGTGGCCGGCCGGAAAAGCGCTCCGGCGCTTCGGCAGGCAACGGCGGCGGAGGCGGCGGGTCGGGCGGCAGCCCCTCATAAACGCAGTAGGCCGCCAGACCCAGGAAACAGGTCGCCAGCACAATCAGCATCCAGCCGCACCCGACGGCATTGCGCTCAAGCACCGCCTGATCCGGGTTCTTGGGATCGTAGAATGCGTCAAGCTCTTCGCCCGGCGGCTTCGAAGCGCCCTTTTTTGCCTGAGGTTCCTCGTGCTCGAGGGACAGGTCGTCGCCGCCGCTGCCGCGGTGCGTCTGGCCGTCGACCGTATACTCATACACCCTTTTCAGGATAAACTTTTTCTGGCCCGCGTCGGTGAGCTCTTCCCAGTTCCACGAGATCACGCGCGCCTTCACCTTGACCCAGCGCCGCGTCATCACCCAGGTCTTCAGAAAGGAGATGCCGAGCGCGAGCAACCCGGCCGCGGCCATCGCCGACAGCACCACCGCGACGTACGTGCCGACGGCCGCGGCAAGAGGTATGAGCGCATTCGTGAACATACGAGCCTGGAGTCTAGCGCGGCTGTGCCGGGTTGCTCGTTTGAATTTTGCGCGAACGTTTACGCGTGCCGTTTGCGGAAGGCGCTCGGCGCGAGGCCCGTGTGTCTTTTGAACTGCGCGCTGAACGCGTACTCGTCGGGATAGCCCAGCCGCGCGGCCGTCTCCTTAATAAGGAGGTGTTCCCGCGTGAGCAGCGCCATGGCGCGTTCGATGCGCCTGCGGATGCGGTAGTCGCGCGGCGAAATGCCCGCCTGTCGCGCGAAGCGTTTGCGAAACGCGCTGTAACCCATCTGCACGCGCCTGGCCACGTCCGGCAGCGGGATGCGGCCTTCCATATCTTCGTTCAGTATCTGCATCGCACGCGAGACCGGATCCTTTGCGGGCTCGCAGTCCCGAGCGCGTCCGCGCGCATGCAGGCGCAGCAGAAAGTCCTGCATGCGCACAAGCAGTTCCATCAAGCGTCCGTCCGGGCATCCGCCCAGTTCGTCGCGCAGTTCGGAGAACTCCCGCACCAGTCTCCGGTCTGTGCCCGCGTGAAAGACCGGCCTGGTCAGATTCGCTACGCCCGTCAGCGCGAAGAGTTCGAACACCTGGCACGGCACCGCGAGGTAGCAGCGCAATCCCGTGCGCTCCCACGTGACATCGTGCCTGCGGCTGGGAAAGCGCTGATAGACGTCGCCGGGCCCGATGCGCTGCGCGGGGCCGCGCCCGTCCGCGTACCAACCGCGGCCCTCGACGACGTACACGACCGCATACTGCGGCGTGACGAAGCCGCGCTCCGCCGTACCTGCCGAATCGAACACGATACCGCAACGAAACTGCGCGCCCTGCGTGCCTGAGCCCATCCGGTAACAACCGCCTAGTCTCGCATTCATGCCTCGGCCTCCCCAACGCGTGGTATCAATAATTACAAGAACTGAGTCAATCGTACCATTCTTTACTATACAGCATCGGTATATCCTTACGAACGAGTTGGATCAGAAATAACATGGAGGCCAAGAGCGTGAAACCGAACGTCATTGTCATCCTCATGGACGACCTGGGCTGGAAGGATCTCGGCTGCACGGGCAGCACCTTCTATGAGACGCCCAACCTCGACCGCTTGGCCGCGCAGGGCATGCGCTTTACCGACGCGTACGCCTCGTGCCCAGTCTGTTCGCCCTCGCGCGCGAGCATCATGACCGGCAAATACCCCGCACGCGTCGGCGTCACCGACTGGATCGACTGGAGCAAACGCTGCCACCCGATGAAAGGTAAACTCATCGATGCGCCGTACACGGACCACCTGCCGCACTCGGAGGTCAGCCTCGCGCGTGCTCTCAAGGCCGGCGGCTACCGCACCTGGCACGTCGGCAAGTGGCACCTCGGCGGCGAAGGCTGCCTGCCTACCGACCACGGCTTCGACATCAACATCGGCGGCGGTAAGTACGGCATGCCTTACAAAGGCTACTTCAGTCCGTACCAACTCGACAATCTTGAAGATGGACCGAAAGGCGAGTACCTCCCCGAGCGCCTCACGCGCGAGGCCGTGAATCTCATCAAGAAGAGCGACGGCACGCCGTTCTTCCTCAACCTCTGCCACTACCTCGTCCACACGCCCATCCAGGCCAAGCCGGAACTCGTCGAGTACTTCAAGGCTAAGTCCGCGCGGCTGGAACTCGACAAACTCCCCACCTTCGAAGAGGGCGAACGCCTTCCGTACATCGGCGCGTTGGAGAAGTGCGTGGTGCGTCGCCTGCTCCAGTCCGATCCCGTATACGCCGCGATGGTGAAGAGCATGGACGAGAGCATCGGCGAGATCCTGAAGGCGCTCGAAGAGACCGGCCAGGACCGCAACACCGCGATCTTCTTCACGTCCGACAACGGCGGGCTCTCGACGACGCAAGGCTCGCCGACCTGCAATCTGCCGCTGATCGAAGGCAAAGGCTGGATGTACGAAGGCGGCACGCGCGTCGCCATGCTGGCGCGTTGGCCGCAGCGCATCCAGCCGGAGAGCGTCTGCCGTGAAGCCGTGACGAGCCCCGATCTCTATCCGACGATTCTAGAACTCGCGGGCCTCGCGCCGGACCCGATGCAGAAAGTGGACGGCGTGAGCCTGCTCCCGCTACTCATGCAAAGCGGAAGCCTCAAGCGCGACGCGATCTTCTGGCATTATCCGCACTACGGCCACCAGGGCGGAACGCCCGGTGCGTCGGTCCGCTGCGGCGATTGGAAGCTCATCGAGTTCTTCGAGGACGACCACGTGGAACTCTACAACCTGCGCGAAGACCAGAGCGAGACCCGCGATCTTGCACAAGTCTTGTCTGAAAAGACCCGCGAACTCCGCGAGAAACTCCACGCCTGGCAGTCTTCCGTCGCGGCCGTGAGGCCGGAGCGCAATCCGGATTGGAAGGATTGAGGCCAACAGAGCATAAATCTATGAGCCGCCAAGACGCCAAGCGCGCGAAGGAAAAGATTACCTATCCGTTTGCATTTCTTGGCGCCTGGGCGGCAAACTTGTAGCTCAATATGCTAGGCGTTTCGGCGGCGCGGGTGGATAGTCCTTCCCCGTCTCCTCCAACTTCACCGCGCGTCCGCCGCCGGCGATTGAGCGCGCAGCCATGTCCGCGATGCTCACCGCGCGCCGCGCCTCGTAAGGCGTCGCCTTCTGCAGCGGGTGCGAGCCCGGCAGGCCGAGGATATCCGCCATGAGCGCGATGTCCGCGCCGCCGTGGCCGTGCTCGTGCTCGCCCAGGTCCCGCTCCACGTTGATGGTCTCGTATTTCCTGTTTGGGCCAGCGACGCGCAGGTACGGTTTGCCGTCCTCCGCGTTCGAGCCCACCTCCAGGCGGCCCTTCGTGCCGGTGAAGTGGAAGAAACTGTACTCGCGCGGCGCGAAGGTCGTCATGGCGAAGCTGCACAGCGCACCCTGCTTGAAGCGAATGCTGAGCGACTCGTGGTCGTTGACCGTGTGGCGGTCGCTGAAGACGCACAGGTCGCGCACGTAGCCGTCGTCGGGCTCGGCCTCAAGGTACATCCGCCGGTACACGCCGTCCCACTTGTCCATGTCGAAATAGTGCGGGCACTCTTTCGCGATCCCGCAGCCCGTGCAGCGCTCGGCGTGCAGCAACTCCGGCCGCGGCGTATAATAGGAGCGCGCTCCCATCGCCGAGACTTCCACCGGCTCGTCGTCGAGGATCCAGCAGATGATATCGAGAAAGTGGCAGCACTTGTGGTTCATCAGGCCGGCGGACTTCGAGAAGTCCGAATGCCAGCGGTGATAGTAGTCGCCGCCGTGCGAGAGGCTCAGGATCTCCGCGGACTCCACCTGCAGGATCTTCCCAATGCGCCCTTCCAGCACCAGCTTCTTCGCGAGCAGAATATTGTGCGCGTAGCGGTAGTTGTGCCCGACGACGACCTTGCGCTCCGACTTCTGCATCGCCGCGATGATCTGGTCGCACTCCATCACGCTCGTCGCGAGCGGCTTGTCCACCATGACGTTGATGCCCGCGCCGAGCGCCTCGCAGACGCACGCGCAATGCGTATAGTCTGGCGTCGTGATAATGGCCCACTCCGCCGGCGCGAACAACTGCGCCTCTTTGATCGTCGCAAAGACCGGCAGTTCGGGCAGGCCCAGTTCTTTCGCGCAGACGCGCCCGCGCGTGCGGTTGGTGTCCACGAGCGCCGCGATACGCGAGCGTTCTTTGAACTCCGGCAGCCCTTTGGACGGAAACCCGAGCAGCCCCTTGGCGAAGCAGCCCAGGCCGCGGTTGCCGGTACCGACGACGATAAAAGAAGTTTTTGGCATTTTTCCCGCACCTTTCAGAAGGAATATGAATCTAAGAGTATGTTTGCTCCAACATTCTCCTCTTCAGTGGGAAGTCAAGTAAACGAAGGCCATCGTCTGGATGAGGCAAATGGGAGGAATGAAGATGCATTTTATCTCAATGCTATGCTGCAGCTCATGGCTGTGCCTGTGTACGATCTTCTTGAATGCAGAAGAAGCCAGGTTTGATGGGGATGTATCGGCGCTCATCAGAGGTCTTCAATCCAGGCAGAATCAAGAGCGTGAAGATGCGAAAAAACAGCTTATCGCGCTGGGCGACCGCGCCGTGGAAGCCCTCAAAGTGGCTGCCCGAGACTCCGAGCAGGGAACAAAAACCGCGGTCGCCGAGGTTCTACTGGCGATTCATGAAGCTAAGATGCCTTGTATCAAGCCCGCCCGCGAGACTTATCGTACATATTATCTATTATATCAATCAGGCCGGAAGGATGATCTTGAATCCGTTTATATATGGTCTCTGCGCTGGGCCGAAGCTGTTGATGCCTCCGAGGCCGAACACGGCTCTGCCTTGGAAGAACATCAAGCCAGAATGCAAGAATTGTTGCAGGATGTTAAAAAGCTCGTTACGCAAGGTCGGGCGACCAATATCGACGTGAGTGCAATGGAGTACTACATCAAGCAAGCCGAAAAGCTTGTTAAGCAAGCAAAGGCGAAGGCCGAGGCATTTGCTCCAAAACCCTGAGTACACCGCCGCGTCTTGACGCGCCGCGCGCGCGCGCTTACCTTCGCGCGCCATGAGTCTCCTGCCTCCGCTCGTCACCGAGCTTGTTTCCTTCGGATGCGATTCGTATCCGGCCGTCGCGAGGCAATGGCCGGAACACCTCCACAGCTTCCACCAGTTCGATGCCATCCTCAGTGGCGAAGTCTTCCTCGGGGCCGAGGGCCGCGCGCCGTTTCGTCTGCGCCGCGGCGACGCACTGCTCACGCCGCCCATGGTCCGTCACGCGCACCGCACCCGTAAGGGTTTCTGCGTAGGCTTGTTCAAGTTCCACCTCGCGCCCAGATTTTGGCCGCTCTTGGGCTCGAAGTCCTTCCAAGTCAAGCTCTCGCCGGCCGCACTGCAAAGCATCGAGTATGCGCAGCGCGTTTGGAGCGAGAAGTCTCCCCTGCGCAACCACATGGCGACTTCGGCGCTCACGATCTGCCTTGTGGAGGCTGCGCGCGCGGCGCCTGACGCTACGAAATCGCACGAAAGCACGGCCACGCCGGACGCCTTCCGCGCGCAGCTCTGGCGCTTGCTGGAACGCGTCGAAAACAATCCCTACCGCGCCTGGACCGTCGCCGGTCTTGCGGCCGATTGCCACCTTACGCCGGACCATTTTGCGAAGCGTTTTCGCGAAGCCCTTGCGCAAGCGCCGCTCGAATACCTCCTGCGCGCGCGCATGCGCGCCGCCGCCCACGAACTCGCCACCGATCCGGACCTCCCGATCAAGGAAGTCGCCGCGGCCTCGGGCTACGCGACCGTCCACGCCTTCACCCGCGCCTTCCGCCGCGTCGTCGGCGCCAGCCCCGCCCGCTTCCGTCGCACGCCCAGCGAGCTCTAGCAACGAAAACCATTCACCGCAGAGGCGCAGAGCACGCGGAGAAAGGAATGGAATAAAATTAATCGTTCCGTGCTGTTCTCCACGTACTCAGCGTCTCTGCGGTAAAATCACACCTCGGATTCGGGTAAAACCATCTCGCTCACGGCCAAAGACGCGCTCCGGTCTGCGTGTATGCTATCCTCGGGTACGAACAAAAGGAGCCCCCGCATGCCCGCCGCCGCCCAGGATCTCGAACGCTGCCCCGCCGCCTTGAACGCCGAACACCGTGCACGCTTTGAACGCGACGGCTGTCTTCCCTTTGACGGTTTTCTTTCTTCAAGTGAAACCGAAGCGCTAAAATCCGCCATGAGCGCAATGCTGCGCAATCTCGTTGCCGAAGCCCGCACCGGCAAGACGCCCGTGGTCCAGAGCGACTGGGCTGGCATGAAGAATTATTCGGGCCTGAAGATCGAGCGCACCGGAGACAAGCACGGCGTGCTCTTCGAACCCAGCGCGAACTTCGACCTCGCCAAGGCCACGCATGAGGAACTCGAAGGCTGCGTGCGCAAGTTCAGCTTTCCGAGCCGCGGCAGCGCCGCCTTCAAGCACCTCGCCGAACATCCGCATCTGCTCGCGTTGCTCGGAGCGCTGGTCGGCCCCGCGCCGATCCTTAACGGCGACATGGCTCTCTGCAAGCCGCCCTTCATCGGTTCTGCCAAACCGTGGCACCAGGACAGCGCGTATTTCGACTACGAACCGTACGACGCGGGCGTGGACGTCTGGATCGCGCTCGACGACGCCACCGTTGAGAACGGTTGTATGTACGTGCTGCCCGGCGCGCACAAGCACGGGCCGAAGAAGCACGTTCATCTCGACGACTGCACCATTGCCGCGGGCCGTCTCGATTACTCCAGCGCCGTGCCCATCGAGATGCGCGCCGGCGGCGTGCTTCTTTTTTCCGTGATGCTCCCGCACTACACGCCGCCGAACCGCTCGTCCCTGCGCCGCCGCTCCGCGCAGCTCTTCTACCGCGCCGCGCACACGCGCCTGGTGAGCAAAGCCGAACACGCCGCGCAATTCGTGGAAACCGACGGCACGCCGGCGTCCTGTTGACGCCATTTTCGATTTTGGATTTCCGATTGAGACTTCGGAATCAAGAGCTGTTCAATCGGAAATCTAAAATCGGAAATGGATTTCAGTCGATTTCGAACACCCAGTCGCCCAGCCGCAGCCTTCCGCCCTCCGCCTTCGGTTCCAGCGGCTTGGCGCCGACGGCGAAGATCCACCACACCGTGGGCGCATTGGGATCGGCGGGTGTGCTGAGGGTCATCTGTCCGCGCGAGCCCGGCAGGCGGTCCACGCCCTCTTCCTGAATGCGCGCCTGCGGCGACGCGACCCAGACCGCCGCGTCGGGCGCTTCGGGGTGGTACACGCGCGCCCAGCGGTCCTGCACCCACCACGCGGCCGCGGCATGTCCATGCCAGTAATAGTCGAGCGCCTCCGCGGGCTTGCCGCCCTCGCCGCGCACGCGGTCGGCCACGATCGCGATGCGTTTGTCCACCAGCCAGACCGCGCGCTTCACCGCTTCGAGCTTCAGCTCCGGCGGATAGCACGCGGTCAGGTCGAGTTCCGCGCGCAGCACGCCGTTGCGGTCTTCGAGGCCCAGGCGCTTCACGCCTTTGCGGTCCTGCGCCTTGCCGCCGATCACCGGCGCGTTGTGGGCCTTTACGCCCAGCGTGAACTCGCGCTCGCGCGTATTCATGTACTGCTGGTAGCCGGGGTCGGCGATGAGCCACATCCCGCGCGACCCGAGCGCGATCGAACCCGCGTCGCAATGCATGTGGCCCATGGGCGAATTGCTCGCCGAGACCGCCACCGCGACATCGTTCGCCTCCCACCCGCTGCGCAAGACCAGCGCGTAGTGCGCATCCAGCGCGCCAGCGGGGGGAACGAGCGGCTCGACGGGCGAAAGCTCGTATCGAAGTGTGACTAACGCCTCAGCTCGTAACTTTGTTGGATCGCAACGGCTTAGATGCCACGCTCGGACGCGGTCCTTCTTCAACATTTGCAGTTTCGCCTGTGCCGAAAGATGAAACGGCATCTCGCGCGGCTCGACGTCGCTCATCTCCACCACTTCCACCGCGTCGCCCGGTGCCGCCAGCATGTAGCTCTGTTCGAGGAAATCCTTCAGGCGCGGGTGTTCCAGAATCGGAGCGCGCCGGTCTTCCGGCAGCGCGCCCAGCCAGTCGGCGGCAAAGTCGAGCACGTAGTCGTCGTACGCCACGCCTTCGGTGAACCCGCTCTTGCGCATATCCAGCAACGCGCCGAGCAGCGCGAAGAGGCGCGTGTCGAATACATCCATCGCTTCGTGGCCGATCTCGCGCGCCGCGAGCGCCGCGCCGATGGTCCCGATGATCGGAATGTTGTGCAGTGCCGCCACCGGCTTCTCGCTGTTGAGCACGTCCTCTTTGGTCTTGAACGCGCCGTGCAGCTTGTCCGAAAACGGCAGCGCGTCCGCGACGATGCGTGCGAACGCTTCTTTTATCTTCGACCTCACTCGGTCATCGAGCCACTTGTAGCGGACGTTGGCATACAAGGTCCGCGCCGCATGCCCGAGCGAAAGATCCGGCTTGTCGTACTGTCGGTACGCTGGCCAAGAGGCCAGCGCCTCAACGTCGCGCGCAGCGGCTTCGCGGCAGGCTGCGTTATCTAGGGAATGGCCAGCAAAGCTCAGGCACGCAATGCGTTCCTCCAGCGCCCATGTCATCCACGTCGCCCAGGGGTAATCGCGCGAGTAATCCCGCCGGACCTTGATCTCGGAGATGTGGAACGCGCGCACCGGCAGCGGATACGCCAGCCGCCGCCGCACGCGATAGTAATCCACGAAGAGATGCGTCTGCTTCAGGTGCCAGTCCGCCCGGCGGCGTATCTCGGCCTCAATCGCGGCGGTGTCGATCATGGGATGCGCGCCCCCCAGCCTGCGCTTGGAATGTGGCTTACGTGGAATCGCCTCCAGTCTGTCCCCACTGGGCGGCCTCGGCAAGGGGAACTGATATTTTGCGCGGCGTCACCCTCTGTGCTTTCCTGCCGCTTCTGTTACTCTCGCGTTAACCCTCGGCCCGCCGCCGGGCCGCTTGCGGAGAAGACACCTCGATGCGCCTCCACATCGTACTTTTGACCGGAATTCTTGCACTGGCAGCGTTACTCGCGGTGCCGCTTTCCGCCGCCGAGCGCGAGAACCTCATTGAGAACGGCGGGTTCGAAGAAGCCGGCGCGAAGGAGGCGGAGACCAAGGGCTTTGTGCTCGAAGGCGACGCGGCGCGCGCGTTCGTCGGCCTCAAGGGCCGCGAGAACTCGAGCATGGGCGTCGTCTTCGCTTCGGGCGAGGACAAGGACGGCGACGGCAAGCGCGCCGGCGCGGTGACGGCCGAAGTGCAGGGCCTCAAAGCAGACGAGGGCCGGTGGTTCCGCTTCCGCTTTCGCGGGCTGCCCGAGAATGGCTTCGCGGTCGGTGGCGAGCACGACCTGTACATGAAGGCCGAATTCTTCGCCACGGGCGGCAAGGATGCGCTCGACGGCGTCGTGAAATATCTCTGGCCCATCGTCCAGCAGCGCCGCAAGGACCTCGACGCGAACGGTCTCGCCAAGCGCAAGGGCGCGGTGGTCTGGCAAGACTACGAACTCGAATTCAAGCTCCCGTTCCCCAACGTCGATACGCTGCGCCTCAGCATCGGTTATCGAAACGGGTCCGCCGCGAGCGCCAAGGAAGCCGCGTTCTGGCTCGACGACGTATCCTTGGAGCGCATCGACGCGCCGAAGGAACTCGACCAAGCTCTGGCGAACGCGGGCGCGGCGAAGGAGGTCAAGCTCCAGGAAGGCTCCACGCTCGTGCAGCTCGGCGGGCGCTGGTACTTCGAACGCCTCAAGTCCGAGACCGAGACGCCCAAGACCTTCACCGCCGCGCAGGCCGCACGGCTGTATTACAAAGCGGCTCGGCTTGAAGCGCCGTTCGCGGGCAACATGAGCGCCTGGCTGCGCGCGGGTTTTCTCGACCTGAGAGGCCGCGAAGTAAAGCAGGACACGTACGTGCCCGACAGCGTAACGGTGAGCTTCACCGAGAAGTTTCTGGTCGTGAAGGCGAAGAATCTCCCCAACCACCCCACAGCGATCTTCCCCGGCTATCTCGGGAATCCGAACTCCATCCAGGAACAGGACCGCACCTATAAGTTGCCGCTCGACCCGCAGCCCGATCCCAACGCCAAGGCGATGGACGCGAAGAACAAGAACCGCGCGCTGAACATGGGGCCCGTCGGCCTCGCGGCCAACGGCGTCGTCTTCTACAACCCGTTCGATGCCGGCATGGAAGAGGCCGTCGACATCATGGACCGCTGCTGCGGGCATCCGAGCCCCGACGGCATGTACCATTACCACAAGTACCCGGTCTGCGTGCGCTCGCCCTGGGCCGACGAAGGCCAAGAACACTCGCCGCTGCTCGGCTTCGCCTTCGACGGCTTCCCGATCTACGGCCCGTACGAGAAGAAAGACACGCTGGCGAAGGACGATAAGGACAACCCGCTCAACGCGTTCAACGTTCACAAAGACGATGCGCGCGGCTGGCACTATCACGTCACGCCCGGCAAGTTCCCCTACATCATCGGTGGCTACTATGGCGCGGTGGAAGCCTCGAACGTCGACCGCGGCCCGCCCGGCGGTCGCGGCGGCCCGGGTGAAGGCCGCGGGCCTCCCGGTGGCGAAGGCGGTCCGCCCGCTGGCGACCGCCCGCCGGCGCCGCGGGGTCCCGGCCGCAGACCGCCTCCTCCGCCACAGGATCCTTGAGGCGTTGCAGGTCTTCACCGTTTTCTAACGCGATCCTGACACGCCGGTGATCGAATCCGGTTCCACTTTGCAACGTACCCACACCGGAGCACAGGAATCCTCATGCCCAAGACCAAGTCGGCGATCGAGATTTTCAAGAACACCACGAATTACGAGACCTTCCCCGCGGGCGCGACCATCCTGGCCGAAGGCGCGCCGGGCAAGGTGATGTACCTGATCAAGTCAGGCCAGGTGGAACTTTGCTGCGGCGGCAAGCCGGTCGATACGCTCGGCAAAGGGGACATCCTGGGCGAGATGGCCATCCTGGAGGAAGGCACCGAACGCAGCGCCACCGCGAAGGCCCTCACCGAATGCCAGCTCGTGCCGATCGACGTGCGGCGCTTCGAGTTCCTCATCCAGCAGACGCCGTACTTCGCCGTGGAAGTGATGCGCATCATGGCCCACCGCCTGCGGCACATGAACAAGCTCGCCGCCAAAGATTGAAGCGGCGTCCGGCCTGCTCCGGAAAGCCCATGTCGCGGCATCTCCGCGAGCGCCGCTTCTTTACGTTGAACAATTTCAAACCAGAGTTAAGCCATTTGATGTGAATCGTTCACGACGCAATGGGATCGCGGGGCCGGGCTCGGTTCTCTTCGTGCTGCTCCTCGCCGGGTGCGGTTCCGGCGGAAAGAGTCCGCCCGCGGCCCCGCTCACGCCAGAGGCTCCGGCCGTACCTTCTACGGCCCCTTCGGCCGCCCCGTCTTCCGGCGCTGCCTCGCCCGCGCCGCCTGCCGCCGCGCCGCCGAGCGAATTCTCCGTCTCGGCGGAGCCCGTGCTCGCGGGGAGCCTCGTTAAATGCGTGAGCGCATCGGAGCTGTGGAAGGCGTACTTTCAGTACCGTCTGTCCCAGCCTGGCGCCAAGACGCCGCTGGTGTCCATGCGCGCCGCTTTCGAACGCAAGCTGCAGCCCGGCGCGGCCGGTCAGGAAGCAGGCGGGTACAAGCCCGGCTCGGTAAAGCTTACGCTTAGCGTAAGCGACGGCGTGGCGGAACTCTATGCGAAGGAACGCACCCAAGCCCTGCCCTCCGTGATTTACGTCAAAGGCCAGAGCCCACAAGAAGCGGCGCTCCGCGAAGCCGAGAGCATCGCGCTCCAGGACTTGTGCGACGACGCGGCGCTCTGCCTGATGGCCTCCCACCCCGACGTAAAGGACGCCTTCCTCAAGCGCATCGACCAGACCCTGTTGGACGAAAAAGCACGCGTGAACCTGCGCGCCGCGGCCGCGGCCGCCTTGGCGCAGGCAGGCGCACTGCCCGGTGAAATGCTGTCGCATCTCGCATGCCTGGCCTGCGTGCCTGCAGCCGTAAAAGGGGACACCAACTGCGTCGTGAGCAACGCCGCTGAGCAGGCGCTGGGCAAGATCGGCGCGCCCGCGGCGGCGGCCGTGGGCGCACTCATGCAAGATCCTGACAGCCATGCGCGCGAGCGCGCCGCCCGGGTGCTGCCCAAACTCGGCGCACCCGCCATTCCGGTGCTTGCGGAGGCGGTCCGGCAGAAGGACTGGGTGGTCTACGTCGAGGTCCTGAAGTCGTTGAAGACGTTCGGCAAGGACGGTGCGCCCGCCTGCCCCGCGTTGCTCGAAGAAGCCCAAGGCCGCGACCCCATGCGCCGCGATCTGGCCGTCGAGGCGCTCGCCCAGATCGGCGCTCCAGCGGTATCGCCGCTGCTCGACGCCCTGAGCGCAGCGAAGAACGACGAGGCCTTTGCGGGCGCCGCGATCTCGGCGCTCGAACGCATCGGTCCCGACGCCAAGGCGGCCGTTCCCGCCCTTGAAGAGATCGCCAAGGGCAAAAACCGCTTCCTCTCCGGCCGCGCGAACAGCGCCCTCAAGAAGATCCGTAGCGGCGGCTGACGCCGCGGCGGGGCTTCCAAGATTTCGCTTGACAAAAACTACTTTGTAATACAAACTAGTTTGAGGAAGAGAAGGCCGCCGGGGTCCCACGAGGAGAAGAACCATGAGTGCCGTAGAGTTGCCGGAAAGCCCGTCGCAAAGCTCACCGGAACGTTCGCCGCAAAGCGAAGCGGCGGCCATCCAACAGCTCGCGCGCAGAGCGGTCCTGATGTCGAAGGGCCTGGGGATCGCCCTCGTGGGCGCCGGGATGATGGCGCTCGGCGGTGTCCTGTTTTTCTGCAAGGCCTCATTAGGTCCGGCCGCATCCTACGCGCTGCCCATCGGGCTGGCGTGCGGGCTCGGCATGGCCCTGCTGCCGTTCTGGGCCGAACGCCATCACGCCAAGAATGGTTTTCATGTGCGGTCCTTCCGCAAATCAACGGTCCTGGATCTGCTGATTCTGTTCGTCGGAATCCCGCTCGGCGTGCTCGGAGTATGCCTGCTGGCGGACCGGTTCCCCGCGCTGGCCGAGAACGAATGGATTGGCTTGATCTTTCTCTGCGCGTTTCTGCTCCTGAGCGGCGGCTACTTCTTTCACCTCTCGGTTCAGTTGCAGTTGTTCGAGTACCTCCTGCCCGGCGCGGCCTTCCTGGCCGCGGGCGTGCTCGCCGTCGTCGTGCGCCTGCATCCGTCACTGGCCGAATCGTGCGACCGCCTGATGCCGCTCCTGCCGCCGGTACTGGGCGTGCTGATGGTGATCATGGGCGCGTCCCTGCACCGCCGCTGGCGGATCTTCCGCAAGCAGGGCCTGGATGCGCAGCCGAACGGAGAACCCGCATGAAGGCGAACGGTTCGCCGCCCGAACTGGACGGCCTGATCCACGAACCCGGGCGCTTGCGCATCCTGGCGGCTCTCTACGAATGCGCGACCGCGGACTTCCTGTTCCTGTCGAGCCTGACGGGGATGACCAGTGGCAATTTCTCGACGCACATGTCCCGCCTGGTGAAGGCCGGGTACGTCTCCGAGACCAAAACATTCGTGGACCGCAAGCCGCGCACCGAATACGGCATCACGGAGCACGGCCGCAAGTCCTACAAAGCATACCTAAAAAACCTTTCGCTCATCATCGGCGCGGGAGAATAGAATAATAGAGCGGCCACCTTGCGGAATTTGCCGGATGTAGTTCTAGTCCTTCGGTTCCGTGGCTTTTGCACGCGCGCGGCGACGGATCAGGGATTCGCAGACAAAAGCAACGATTAGGAGCAAGACAACCCCGGTCGCAGTATTTGAGCAAATGAAGATCGGATCGACGAGGCTATTTTCAAGAACGCTATCCTTCGGCTGGGTCACCGATTCTACTTTGCAGAACGGCCAACCGCCCTTAACGCAAGTGTACGTAGTATATCTTCCATCTACGGAGCCCACTCTTTTTGTCACACGTAAGAAAGGCACGTTTGCCCATAGGAACAATCCGGCCACAAACATCAGCACCATGGCGGTACTCAGGTGAATCTGGAACCAATGGCGCTTGCGGGGGACGGTTGACGTGCGGTCCATGGTCACAGTCTAGTGGATCGTCACGCCTGAATCTGCGGGTATAGGCGTCGGAGCTTGGTTCTTGCGTTGGCAGTGGTGAATTGCCAGTTCACCTTTGTCTGCGCGTTGTTTCGGTCGCTCGCCCATGCC
>JACQFI010000086.1 GCA_016200135.1 Planctomycetota bacterium | reverse complement strand
GTTCGCGCCGCGCCCGCTCCGCCAATTCATCCGCCGTGACCGCATACGTGATCTTAAGCGCCTGCGCCATGTCGGCCTCCTCCTCAGGAAGCCCCCACACCACAGGTTTCGTCATCTTCGCCTGGAAACTTTAATCAGTATTATCCCATTGATCCTGCTGAGCCCAAGCGTGAAAGCGGAAGCCCCGGGCCTCGATCGCAATGGACATTCGAGAAAAAGCAGGTTAAAGTAGCTTAAGTATGGAACGGGAAGACCGCCCTCACGCTCCTCTCGCCGGCCGCCTCTGGCTCGGTGCGCCGGTGGCCATGGTGCTGGCCACCTGCGTCAGCGCCCAGGCCTCGTCCGCGGAAGAGATCGTTCCCGCGGCCATGCAGCCTTCGGCCGACTTAGGTTGCGTCGTTCGCGGCGAAGCCGGCCAGGCGCGCAAGGCGCTGGCCCACCAGGCAGCCCATGCGATTCAGGTGGTGGACCGCCTCGCCTGCAACAACGCGTTTGAGGCCGCGGTTCTGAACTGCGGCCCGGCCGCCGTACATGCCGGTCCGCGCCTCGCCCTTGCGCTTTACCGCTTCATCGATCCCGCCCCATCCAACCATCCGACGTCCGCGCCTTAACCGCGGGAATGCAGGCCCGCTTGCGCATGCCGGAGGAACTGCAAATCCTTCGCACGCGCGTCATGCTTGGGCCTCCATTCCACGTTTAATCCAGAAAACGGCCAGGGCATGCGGGCTCTGGCATTCAAAATTGGCGCACAGATCGAAGGAGTGGTTCCCATGGCGATGGAAGACGTCACCGAATTCGTAGGCAACATGATCGGCACGCTCTTTGGATCACGTTCCGGCAAGATTCTCAAGCGCCTTGCGCCGCGCGTCGAACGGATGAACGCGCTGGAGGCGGGTCTGGCGAAGCTTACCGACAGGCAGCTTCGCGAGAAGACCGAAGCGTATCGAAATCAGATCGCGGCCCTGCGCGCGAAGGATCCCAAGGCCGACGAGAACGGCCGGATTGCGAAGTTTCTCGAAGAGATTCAGGTCGAGGCCTTCGCGCTGGTGCGGGAGGCCGGCAAACGGACCCTTGGCATGCGCCATTTCGACGTCCAGCTCATGGGCGGCATGGTGCTTCACGAAGGCATGATCTCGGAGATGGTGACCGGCGAGGGCAAGACCCTGGTCGCGTCGCTGCCGTGTTACCTGAACTCCCTGCCGCGCCGGCCGGAAGAGTACGCGTACGTCCATGTCATCACCGTCAACGACTACCTGGCCAAGCGCGACAGCGATTGGAACCGGCCGCTGTTCGAGATCCTGGGCATGACCGTCGGCGCCATCCAGGCTTCCATGGACAGCTTCGAACGCCATCCGATCTACGCCTGCGACATCGTTTACGGCACGAACAGCGAGTTTGGGTTCGACTACTTGCGCGACAACATGAAGATGGAGCCCGAGCGGCAGGTCCAGAAAGTCCGGCATTTCGCGATCGTGGACGAAGTGGACAGCGAGCTGATCGACGAAGCGCGCACGCCGCTGATCATATCGGGCTCGCCCGACAAGGAAGTCAACGAACGCTACATGACCGCCGCGAAACTCGTGGCGCACCTCAAACCTGTTCCGGAAGACGAAGTGGACCGCGTCATGAATCTGCGCCTGCAGCAGGTCTTCGAAGAACCCAAGATCGGGCATTACATCGTCGACGAAAAGGACCACACGGTCACGCTCACCGAAGAAGGCATTCGCGAAGCGGAGCGGTACCTGGGCATCTCCAATTATTACGCGGGCGTCCACATGGAATGGCCCCATTTCATCGACAATGCGCTCAAAGCCAAAGAGCTCTACAAAAAGGGCAAGAACTACGAAGTCACCGACGACCCGAAGGAAAACAAGCTGACGGTCGTGATTACGGACGAGTTCACCGGGCGGCCGATGTTCGGGCGGCGCTGGGCGGACGGGCTGCATCAGGCCGTGGAGGCCAAGGAAATCCTGGCCGGCGAGAAGATACAGATGGAAGCGGAGACGCAGACCCTGGCGACGATCACCATTCAGAACTTCTTCAAACTGTACAAGAAACTCGGCGGCATGACCGGTACGGCCGTTACCGAAGCCCGCGAATTCGGCAAGATCTACAGGCTCGAGGTCGCGCAGATCCCGACCAACCGGCCCATGCGCCGCATGAACTACCCGGACGTGATTTACGGGAGCGAACGCGAGAAGTGGGACGCCATCTGCCAGGAGATCGAGGACATCCACGCGACGGGCCGGCCCATCCTCGTCGGCACCACTTCAGTCGAGAAGTCCGAGATGCTCGCGGGCATGCTCGAGCGCCGCGGCTACAAGGGGCGCTTCGAAGTGCTGAACGCGAAGCGCGAACATATCGCCCGCGAAGCCGGCATCGTGGCCAAGGCGGGCCAGCTCGGCGCGATCACCGTCGCGACGAACATGGCCGGCCGCGGCACCGACATCCTGCTCGGGCGCTTCTCCATCGAACAGCTTTTGGAACACTGGCAAGCGTGCAAACAGAACGGCAAGCCGCTCGCGCCCAAGGATTTTGGCCTGAACCGGTCCAAGGAGGAAATGGAACAGCACCTCGTCGGGTACTGGGCCAAGCTCTTCCTGGACGAAAAGGTCTATGCGGATACGCCGGTCGAGAAGCGCCGCGAGGCCCTGGAAAAACACTGGCAGCAGTCCGGACGGACGCCGTTGCGGCTCACGGAGAACGTGCGCGAACTGGGCGGCTTGCACATCATCGGCAGCGAACGCCACGAGTCCCGCCGAATCGACAACCAGCTCCGCGGGCGCTCGGGCCGACAGGGCGATCCGGGTTCGAGCCGCTTCTTCCTCTCGCTCGACGACGACCTGATGCGCATTTTTGCGAAGGATTGGGTGCGCAATTTCCTGCGTGCCAGCGGCATGAAAGACGGCGTGCCGCTCGAATCGCGCATGGTCAGCCGGTCGATCGAGAACGCGCAGCGGCGCGTCGAAGAGCACCATTTCGGCTCCCGCAAGCGCCTGCTCGAATACGACGAGGTCATGAACGAGCAGCGGAAGCTCGTCTACGATCTGCGCCAGAAGATTCTGGAGTACCGTGAATTGCAGGAAACGATGAATGCCTGGCTGGAAGACGTGATCGCGCTCGCCGTCGAGCGGACGTGCACGGAAGAGCCGCCGAAGGCCGACGCCGTGCGCGACCTGACGCTTTGGGCCAAACGCAAGTTCACCATCGACCTGTCGATCGACAATCTGAATGGCCGCTCCAGCAAGGAGATCGAAGAAGCGCTCTTCAAGAAGGTGATGGAGCTCTACGCCAAGCGGGAGACGGAGCTCGGCGACGTGGGCGTTCCGTCCTACAAACTCATTTCGTATTCGCCCGAAGAACTGAAGCTGGGCGGCGAAGAGCGCGTCGTCATGGTCAAGCTGAAGCTGGCCCAGGCGACGGGCATGGAACTGGACAAGGTGGAGGTCAACCGGGAGTATATTGCGGAAGGCAAGCTCCCGACGAACGTCGAAGTGATCCGCCACGAGCGCAAGATGCGCTTGCTGGAACGCTTCCTGATGCTCGACATCATCGATTCGAAGTGGAAGGACCACCTGCACAACATGGATGTGCTGCGCGACGGCATTTACCTGCGCGGATATGCGCAGAAAGACCCGAAACTCGAATACAAGCGCGAGGGCTTCGATCTATTCCTCGAGATGTTCAACTCGATGAAGGAGCAGGCCGCCGACCTGGTCTTCCGCATGCAGGTCAGCGAAGAGGTCGAGAAGCAGGAGGTCGCGAGCGTCTGGAACGAAGACCAGGCGCAAGCCACGCACGCCGAGGCCAAGAGCGCGTTCGAAGGCCAGCCGGCCGGCGCCCCCGGCGGTTCGGCCGAGATGGCCGCGCAAAGCGAACACGGCGGATCGGATGTCAAGGCCGTCTCCACCATCCGGAATACGGGCAAGAAGATCGGGCCCAACGAGCCGTGTCCCTGCGGCAGCGGCAAGAAGTTCAAGAAGTGCCACGGCATGTTCGGCGACACCTACGACGGCCCCACGGCTACGGATGTTCCCGGCCGGCGCGGGCAGGCCGAGCACAAAGGCCACGCGAAATTGGGAGGCTAGGTGAACAGGAACTTAGATGCCGATTCCGGTTCTATACGCTGACGAGTATTTCATCGCGGTCGCCAAGCCGGCGGGGATCGTCGTCCACCAGGCGCCGGGGCCGGGGCCATCGCTCCTGCGTATCTTGAAGGAAGAGCACGGCCTCAACGCGCTCACGCTCGTGCACCGCATCGACAAGGATGTCTCCGGCATTCTGCTGCTTGGGCGCACCAAGGAGGCGGCGAGCGCGGCGCACAAGGTTTGGGACCAAGCCGAGAAGGCGTATTGGGCGCTGTGTGAAGGCGAACCGCCGGCGGCCGAGGGCCTGATCGATGCGCCCATTCTGGAACATCAGACCGACCGGCCATCGCGCATGGAGTCGGCGCTGTACTGGTACCGCGAAAAGAATCCCGGTGCGGAGCTTCCACCGCCGCCGGTGCCCAAGACCAGCGCGGTGCATCCCGCTGGACGTTCGTCTCAGACCGCGTATCGCTTGCTGGAGTCGTTCCGCACGCCAACGGGGCGCTGGTCGTGGATCGAGGTCTCGCCGCGGCAGGGCCGCATGCACCAGATCCGCATTCACTTGAAGCACGCGGGCATGCCGCTGGCTGCCGACCGGCTTTATGGCCCGCGAGCGGAACTACGCGTCTGCGACCTTCAGGGCGGAGCGGATGCCCGCGTGGTGCTGGCGCGGTTGCCGCTGCATGCGGCTAAACTTTCTCTTCCGCATCCATTCAGAAAGCTGGAGCGATTCAAAATGGAGGCCGAACTTCCGGAGGATCTGTCCGAAACGCTCGACCTTTTGCGAAAAGGTAAGGGCTAATTTCCCGCGATTCTCTCGCTGACGGGATCGTTCATAATCTTGTACAGGCGGTAAGTGGTTTTCTTGACCGGGTCTTCTTTAGAGCGAAAGAACGCGGACCCGGCGTCTGTAACGACCCGCTCTCGAACGGTCTCGATGCGGGCGTTCGCAAGCCTGCCCACGCTGGCGGCCATGTCTTTTTCCCGCACCACCGCGTAACAGGGCTTGCCTTCGCGCCAGAGTTTCTCCACCTGCGCAACGAACGTTTCTTCTTCGGCGCTCACGTAAAGATCGGGCAGATGCTTCCAGCGCCGCACATGCGCTTCCCAGTAGACCTCTTCCCCCATATCCCGGAAACAGATCAACCCCGCTTGCTCGGGCAACGTGTCGACGATTTCCATCGCCCATTCGCCTTCGGGATTGGAGCCTTTCAGGACGTGAGGAAAGACGATCCCGTAATAAAGCACGGGCGCGAGCAGACCGAGCGCGAGGATCGAAAGGGATATTCTTCTCCAGAGCGCTCGATCGAAGAGACGGGAGACCTCGCAAGCCAATTCAAGCAGCATGAACGGGAACCACGGGCCTAAATAATGCTCGCGCTTCCCGCCGACCAGGCTCAGCGCGAGCAGCGTTACGGCGGCCACCGCGAGCGGCGCGCGGATGCGCGAGGGTTTTTCGGCCGAACCGGCCTCGGCATCCGCCGTTTTCCTGCGCAGCCGCTGCCAGGCATAACCGAAAAGGAAGAGCGTCCATGGCAGGAGCATGCCCGGAGCTACCTGGAGGGAATACCAGAAGAAGCCGCGCAGATGCTCAGTGGCGGGATCGTACTGGCCGAAGACCGTGCGCAGGTATACGCCGTGATCGATCAGGTAAACCGGTATCATCCACGCCAAGGGGAAGACGACGAATCCCAGCAGCACCAAAGGCCACTCGTACAGCAGCGGCCGGACCAGTTCCCGCCGCTGCATGGGTCCGAAGAGGACGACCGCCATCGGAAAGATGCCGTAAAAAATGCCATACGGGCCTTTGGAGAGATTGGCGAGGCCAAAGGCTGCGCCCGCAAGAAAAAAAGGCGCCGCTCTGCGCAGGAAGCCCTTCTTAGACATCCCCCAGACCACCAGTGCGCATGCGGCCATGATTGCGGCGGAAAAACACATGTCCGGACGGACGGTCCGCATGATGCGGATCTCTCCGAAGGATCCCAAAAGCATGAGCGATGCCAGCAGAGTGGTGCGACGGTCGTAAAAAAAGCGGCCAAAGGCGTACAACGCGATGGCCCCCAAGATTCCCGCAACCACGGAGACCAAGCGCGCGAGGAACATCGATGGGCCGCCGGCAAGGTTGTACAGGGCGATAATCGGAATGTGCATGACCGGAGGCTTATAGATGTACTGCTGGCCAAGCAGATAAGGGACCAGATGCTCTCCGCGAGCGGCCATCTCGGCCGCGATCAGGGCGTGCCGGACTTCGCGCGAACTCCAATCGTCCTCCTGGCCGAGAAAGGGAAGGCCGACCAGAAGGCCCGCTGCCACGATGACAAGAATATCGATGAGGCGCTCATGGCCTGCGGCGTTAGGGGAGGTGCGCGCGGGTTCGATCATGGACATCGGGCGTTCAGGAAATTCCTATTCAAAAAAAGGGGCAGACGCCAAGGTCTGCCCTGATCAACGGATGGAGAGATTGCCCGCCTCGGCCGGGATTTGCAAACGCATTCGGCAAGCGCGCGGGCCTCAGCGGTTCACGGCTTCTTCTCGGGCGGCTTTGCCGCTTTGTCCTTCTCCGCCTTTTCCGTCTGGCGCGCTTTGATCAGCTCGTCCAGGTACTTGGCCTCGCGCTTCATGTCGTCGTTCTTCGGCCACTTTTCCAGCGCGATCTGGGACGACAGCCGGGCGGCCTCATAACCGTCGGCCCGGTAGGCCTCGTAGACCACGGTGTAATACGGCGCGACTGTATCCACGTACTTCGAGAACGTGCGGTACGCGGCAGCAAATTCCTGCGGCGTCACGAAGCGTGCGCAAGCGCCGAAGGCTTCGGAGACGTCCGAGGTAAGGCGCGCCCAGTTGCGTTCTTTGACGACTTTCAAAACGTCCTCCCACTCTTTCCAATTCTTGGTGAGGAACGCGTGGATGACCCGCGAATTGAACAGGGCGTTTTCGGAAGACGCGAGCGAGCCGAACTTGGACGCATGCGTCGCGGCGCGCTCCATCATCTCCGCCAGCTTGATGGCCTCGTCCTTGCGCCACTTCTCGGGCGGTTCTTCAGGGTCCAGCGCTTCGCCCATCTGAACCGCATGCGTGATGACGGACATGCGGATCCACTTCCAGTCGTCCTCGATATTGGGATTGCGGCGGTCCTTGAAATGTTCCCGTTCGCCTTCCGGCCAAGGGCCGTCCTTGAGCAGTTCCGCGACCAGCTTTTCGTCGCCGAACTTGGCCCCGTAGTAGCGGCCCAGCGTCGCGTACTTCCGCATGATGTCGTTGAAGTCGTCGTCGTCGTCGATGAGCTTGTTGTCGATATACCATTTCAGGATCTGCTCGCAGCGGCCCAGCATCGTCTGCTCGGCCGCGGTCGGCTGGTAGCCGTCCTTGCGGATCATCTCCTGCATCTTGTCGTAGAGGCCCACCAGCACGCCGCCCTGCGCAAAGGGGACCTTCGGCGGCTGGCGCGTAAAGAGGACGGCGTCGCGTTCGATGAGGTCGTAGCCTTCCCAGGGCTTTTTGACGGCCGAGAGCAGCGCGGCGAACTCGATGCGCGAACTGATGTAGCGCATCGTATCCGGGCTGTTGTACAGGCGTTTGAGTTCCGCCACGGCGGGTTCGATGGTCTTGTACGCGTTCTCGTTGTCCCGGTCGCGGCGGTACATGAGCCCAATGCGTTCCGTCTCGCTCAGGCGGGAGAGCACATCGCCCGGCCCGAGCTGCTTGAGGGCTTCCTGAGTCCACTGGATCGACTTGGCGACCTCGCGGACCTGCCCGTACAGCCCGGCCAGTTCGGTGCAGTTTTCCGGAACCTTGTCGCCCTTGGCGATCATCGCTTCCATCGTCTGAATGCCCAGGGCGTAGAAATGGAAGTGCCAGTAACTCTGCACGCGCTCCATCGTGTCCGCGTACTGCGGGTCCACGAACATCCGCGTGGAGAGCCAGTACGGCGTCCGCGTGGGCTCGCCCGCGAAGCGGAAGAGGAAGCCCATGCTCTTGGGGTCGAACCGCATGGTCCGGTCGTGGTCGTGCAGGCGCGAGCCGGCTTCGACGACCCGGTCGAGGTCGTTGCCTTCGATGATGAGCGGCGGGCCGGTCTGGAGGAACTGCATGCGGTATAGGTCGCCGTCTTTATCGACCCAGCCGCACGCCGCGTGACCGGGCAGGGCCATGACGAAACTGAGCTTCCCCTGGCGCCGCGTCACCACCTGGAAGAACTCGGCCACGTCGTCGCAGTCGCCCAGGTGCTTTCCGCCGAGTTCGCGGTCGAGGGACTCGTACACGGTCTGGTGAATATCGCCGCAGTGGTTGTGGCTGCCCAGCAATTCGCGCTTCGAGGTCACGGGAGAATCGAGCGCATACTGGTGGAAATAGACATAGTAGAGATTCAGATAGCCCGTGGAATTGAGCGCCTTGGCGAGATTGTCCAGGTATTTGTCCTGGGCTTCGCGGCGCTTGGCCAGATCGGCGATATCGTGAAATTTCGGGAAGTCCACCTTGCCGGTCGGAGTGATGACGCTGATCGGATCGCCGTATTCGTTGAACATGGCGACGTGCGGCGGGAAAGCCCACTCGGGCGAACCCAAGTAACGCGGCAGGTTCGGATAGGTGGTCAGGAGCGCCGCCAGAGCCCAGGTGTTCGGATTGGATTCGAACTTGCCGGTCGTGAAATCGTAGCTGGCCACCACGCCCAAGGCGGGATGGCTCATGCGGACGACCTTGGGCTTTGGATCCTTCGGGAACTCTGCGACTTTGCCTGGGAATTCGTAAATGGCGTACAGCAAAGGTCGGTCGTCCGATGGGTGCTTGATGCCGAAGGTCGTGAGGTCGTTCTTCTTGTCGTACACCTGGAACGTGATCTGATCCTCATATGAGGATCGCTCCTCGACCTCGTCTCCGTCGGACGAAGCGCCTTTATAGACCTTCTGCGGATTGAACACGACTTCGAAGGCTTTCTTGAACTTGTCGATCTGTGCCTTCAAGCGCTGGCCCAATTCGGGCATGTTCTTTTCCACGTAGCCGTCGCCTACGACGCGCCGGCAGAATTCGCTGTTCAGATAATCGTTGGCGGGCAGTTGTTGGTACGTGCCCCGCACAACGACGGCCATCGTGTCCCGCACATCCTGGGGCGTGGCGCTGTCGGCCTCGATGGCTTTGGCGAGTTCTTCGGCGGCATCGGCGATGGACTTGCGGGCCGCCTCTTCGGTCGTCTCCTGCTTCTCCATCTGGCCGGTGTAGAGTTTGCCGTCGTAGAAGAGCAGCGACTTGCCGTCCTGCTCGCGCCGCGCGGCGGGGAAAGGGGCGTCCTGAAGCAGAGCCCACGCTCCGCCGGCAGGCACGTTGGCCTCGCGCATCGCCTTGGTTACCGCCTGGACCGTCCGTAGCACGATCGTCGGCCGCATCGTGGTCACCTTCTCGTCGATGCGGAAGCTGCGGCCGTCGGCTTCCATGGTGACCTTCGCGCTCTCGCCCTCATGCTGCATGGCGAGGCCGACGCTCAGACCGTCGTAGCTCAGCTTTACGCCATAGGAGGGGCTGGAATCGCCGATCTGCAGGCCCGGGTCGCGCTGGGCCATGGTGCGCGCGAGTTTGTTAAGGGTGTCGAGATCCTTCGGGTCGATGCGCTTGGCCTTCTTCTCCTCTTCCCCCACTTCTTTTTTCGCCCGTTCGATAAAGGCCAGAATCGGCTTGTCCTCGGGCTTGGCCGGGTCCAGCTTCTTGGCCATCTCGTCCAGCTTCAGAGTCGTCTCGCTGAAATTGCCCTGCAAGCCCGTGCGCACGCCCTTGGCCGCCAGGTAGCGGTCGCCATTGCGGCGCACCGTATCGATCCGCGTCTGAAGTTCCTTGTCCTTGAGCTTGTCGTTGGCCGCGATCTTGTTTTGTATGTCGATGGCCTGCTTCACCGCGCCTTCCACATCGCCGCTCGCGTAGGTTTTCTCGGCGGCGTCCATGTCCTTGCGCAGGCCGGCCAGGAGCTGGTCGCGTTCGAGCTTCGCGACCTCGTCGAGGGCCAGGACGATCTTGTTGACGATCGGCTTGGTCTCGGGGCTCTCGGTCTCGCAGAGGGCCTTTTTCTTGAGGAGCTGGTCCTCGGCCTTCCAGGGGGACTTGGCCGCCTCTTTGAGCAGCGCGTCTACCTCCTTCATGCGGTCGTTGTAATCTTCGGCCTTCTTGAAGGTCTTCTCCCATTCCGCCTTGAGCGCGGGGTCCATGCCTTCGGCGGTCTTCAGCTTCTCACGGGCCTTCTCGGTGATCTTCGCGGCTTCCGAGATCTCCCCTTGTGCGAGCGCGGCCTGGGCTTGCTTGGCTTGATTGTCGAGATCGGCCTGCAGCTTGGCGCGCGCCATGTTCTGCGAGACCGTAACGCCTACGTACGCGAGCACGGCCAGGACCACGGCCGCGGAGCCCACGATCATGGGCATCTTGGAACTCTTCTTGGGCGCCGTTTCTTTGAAGCGACGCGCTCCGACGCGGCCCTCCTGCTGCGCTTGCCCGGCCAGGCGTGCGCCGACTTCGCGGGTGCGCACGGCGGGCGCCGGCGCTTCGGTCTGGCCGCGCATGGAAGGCGTTTCGGAGACTTGGGCGGGCTTGGCCTCTACTTCGGCGGTCTTCTGTTCGGGCGCGGGCACGGCGGTGGCCCGGCGCAATCCGGAACCCTTGGCATTAACGGTCCGCATGCCACCGGAAGCGCCCGCGGAGCGTTCAGGCACGATCAGCGCGGCGTGGCAGGCGGGACAGCCGATCTCCACGCCCGCTTTGCTCGCCGGAACGCCGATCGCTTCGCCGCAGTGCTCGCACTTAAAGCGAATGTTGGTCAAGGCGGTGCCTTCGGCCATGGGACCTCCAGAATTGCGCATGCCACGCCGAGTTTCGGCCGGCCTATGAGGTTAGACGCCCCAACTCAGACACGATCGTGCATTTTTCTGTAACCGTCCGCTGAATAGGCGCTAATGCAGGCGGTTCACATCAATGCAGTGCCTATTCTTAACCTAGTTGTCCAGCACGTCGAGAGTATTCCAAGTCTCTCATGGCCATGCCTTTTGACTCGCGATTCCAGCCTCACGGTCATAGGCTTTCATGGACGCATCATAAGGAGGAGAACCTATGGCTAGCAGAACCAAGATGACGGATGCGGAGGTTAAGGCCGGTCTTGCCAAGCTGCCCGGCTGGAGCCTGGCGAGCGGAAAATTGCACCGCGAATTCAAGTTCAAGGATTTCGTCCATGCCTTTGGCTTCATGAGTTCCGTCGCGCTCGTGGCAGAGTCGATGAATCATCACCCCGAGTGGTTCAATGTCTGGTCCACCGTGAAGGTCGACCTCAATACCCACGATGCCGGCGGCATCACCCAACTCGATTTCGACCTCGCGGCGAAGATGGAAGAGCTATCCAAGCGGTAACCATTGGAATCTCGAGCATATTGGAGCGGCGAGGGAAGTCCTGCCCGGACGCAGTGGTGAGCGGCCTGCGTTGCCCGGCGCCGGCCTTCTAGGCGCCTCGAATAAAGAGCAGAATCAGCGAGGCCGCGACGACGCCGCAGATCCCCATGGCTTCGAGCGTGAGGACTTCCAACCGGGAAGCGCCGCGCTCGGGGCGATTGCCGATCTTCGCGGCCAGCCAGTTTTCAAGGTGGTTGACCAGGTTACTGCCCAGAAGCAGGAAGAGGGCCATCGCGAACACCGAACCGTTAATCCAGAAGAAGAACGAACGGTCCGCCGCCGCGACCGTCTCGGCGCCCGGGACATTCAAAGCTTCGGCTTGAGGCATGCTCCAGATGGAGACGCCCAGAAAGACCGCAAGCCCAACCAGCGCGAATCCCCAGCGGAAGATTGCCCAGCCGCGCATTGGGATGGAGTTGGCGAGGCCCTCGGCGTGCTTGTGAACTTCGGTGCAAAGATTCGAGACCTTCGCGCGAAAGCTGGCGTTGGGACGCAACTCGCTGAGCGCATCCGACAGCAACTCGTCCTCCTGACGCATGGCGATCAGTTCGCGCGCGCAGGTGTCGCAGGTTTCGAGATGCGCATCGAGGTTCGAGGTCGTCTCAGACGAAAGGGAGCCAGCCGCGTATTGGGAAAGCACTTCGCGAACGTCGGCGCAGGTTATGGGCAGACCGCTCTTGATCCGGCCGGAAGACCGGGTCTCAGGAGACGCCAAAGATGAGCTTGCGGTATCCATGCTGCCGGCTCGCTATCACCCTACAAAGTAGACGTGGCACGCCCAATATCCTTGCAACGATATAGTAGCGCGAGAACGGCAAATTCCTACCCAGGTCGTTGGATTGGGGCCCGGATTTTGAGTTTGGACGCCCATATGCGCCTCGCTGAAAAAGTAGGCACATGAGCATTTAGTCAAAAATATATCATAACGCTATATATTACAAGTGTTTGCAATGCGCACGGAAAGTGAACCTCTTGAGTTAGTCATGCAGGGCAGCGGAGTCACCAACCCATTGCTTGCGATAAGAAGCGGGGTAAAGTGCTTGTGAAGCCGCTCGGCGAGATGGATGGGGCTCACGCGCGCGGGTATTAGGAAATGCCAGGATGGTGAAAGGGTTCAGGATCAGGATTTCCCTTTGGTTTGCGCTCATCCTGCAGGTCTTGCAGGGTGCTCACGGCTATTTGTGGTGGCTGATCTTCTCCAACTTAGGCCCGTGGTTCCTGGCTGTGCCGGTGACGGCAACCTACGGCGGCGTGGCGATCGTTCTTGAGGACGACCGCCGGGGCTACCGCTATTCCAGCGAATGGGCGCGGATCGGTACGGCCGCGTTTGTCTCCTTCTTCTTCACGCTCTCGGCCGTTGGCGTGGGCGCGCTTGCGGTGCTGGTGCTTGGCTGTTTCGGGCTCATCCTCTGAGCGCCCTTCGAGCAGCCGCGCGATTTCGTCCTCAGAAGCTTTGCTCTTAAACAAATCTGTTACTGGCCTTTTTCGCCCACGGGTGGTGGCTCGGCGCCGGGGCCCGCCTTGGATTCCGCCTTATTCACATCGCTCTTTACTTCCTCGCTCTTTGGAGGATTGGCTTTCGCCGCCAGTGGTTTCGCTTCGGCGGCCTGCTTCGCCACTTCCAGCAGGTCTTCGGAAGGCAGTACGACCTGCGAGGCGCCCCCGAACATATTCTGGCCTTTGATGGGGCTGCGGCGCATGACGGCCAGGCCCAGGGTCTCACCTTTGGCATTAAACACCGGACAGCCCAGGAAATTGGAGTCGGTGACGTAGAACGTACGGGGCTTCTTGACGAGCGCTTCGATGTTGCCCGTCTTCACGCAGCTTGCGCGATTCACTTCGCGGCCCAGCCGGCCGATGGAGATGATCTCTTCCAGCAGCTCGGGTTCGGCGGCGGGCTTCGCGAACGCCAGGGACGGCAGCGGCTGCGCGGGTTTCTCCTTCGGTTTCACGAAGGCCAGGTCCAGATCCTTGTCCTTCAGCACGAAGTCCGCGGGAATCTCGGTCCCGTCGGCCAGGACGATCTTCAAGTCGCTGACCGAGGTCTCGGGTTTGAAATCGACCTTATCGCCGCCGTTCTCGAACGAGAACTCCTCTCCGCTGAAAGGATCGGTCGTATAATTGGAGAGCACCGTCAATCCCGATGGATCGATGACCGTGCCGGAGACCTCCAGTTTGTTCTCCTGCTTGTGCGTCTCGCGGCCCAGGTAAATGTACCGGGTCGTGGTCACGACTTTAACGGTCACGATGGATTCTTTGTGCTTATCGAGCAGGTCCTTGGCCTTGGCGCGCAGCGCGGCATCTTGAGACCGGACGCTGGTGCAGAGCGCGAGCAGAAGAACGGGCGTTACGACTTGCAGCGGCTTCATGGGAGCTCCTTTTTGTTCTTTGGCGTAACTTACGACATCCCATCCCGCGCCGAAGACTCGTCCGCCTCGGCGGCCTTCCAGGCATGCAGGAAATAACCCAGCACCACGGCGCAGAAGCCCAGCCAGATTCCGTGGAAGATGCGGACCCACAGGGATGCGCCTACGATTTCCGCGTACACAAAGCTGGCCAGAACCAGCACGGACAGCGCCGCGAAGAGCCCGCTGAATTCCTTGGCGCGGTTTCTTAAACGCATCTTACTTGTCCTTCCACGCCGGCTCCATCTCGACGAACTCCGTCATGATTCCGCGCTTCACAAAGAACGTCACGTGGACCGGCCGGGCCTCGACGATGGCCTTCATCTTCTTCTCGAGGGCCGTGGCGTCGGGCATGTCTTCGCCGTCGACGCCCAGGATCAGGTCGCCGTTGTTGAGCTTGGCCAGGGCCGCCCAGCCGCCGGGCTGCACCGCCGTCACGAGTGCGCCGCTCTGCTTCTCGTCCCATTGCTGCTTGATGCGATCCATGTAAGTCACGTCGCGCGCCTCGAAGTCGAAGAGCGTGTCCTTGTACTGTTTCATGCGCGCTTCGGCCTTGGGCCGGGGCGGAAGCTTGACCTTCAGCGCGAGCTTCTCGTTCTTGGGCCCGCGCAGGACGGTCAGTTCGGCTTCGGTGCCGATCTTGTACTGCCGGATCATCTGCGTGAAGACCTCGATGTCCTCCGGCTGGCTGGCCTCGATCTTCTGGCCGTCCAGATGCGTGACGATGTCGCCGGCCTTGAGTCCCGCGGCCTCGGCGGCGGACTTCGGGAAGACCTGCGTGATGCGGATGCCCGTCTGTCCTTTGAGGCCCAGGTTCTCCGCCAAGTCGGTGGAAAGGACCTGGTAAGAGGCCGGCAACCACGCCTTCTCGACTTCCGCGGGCTTCTCGTCGTCATCCTTCACGCCCAGTTTCACGACCGTCAGGAGGTGTTCGCCGTTGCGGTCGAACCCTACGACGGTCGGCACCGGCGCGGTCTTGCCTTTGACGATCTCGTCCGTCAACTGTTCCAGGTGCTCGAGGCTCTGAACCGCCTTTCCGCCTACCGAAGTAATCACGTCGTCCTGCTGAATCGCGGGTTTGGCGTCGCCCGCGGGTCCGCCGGGCCGCACCGACCAGACGTAGGCGCCGGTCTTGCCGCTGCGCTTGAGTTCCTTCGCGGAGAGGTCCGTGAGCTGGCGGGCGGTGATGCCCCACGACTTGAGTTCGTGCTCGTCGCCGCGGGCGTTCTCCCGGGCGATGGTGGTCACTTCCAGTTCCACCGGCTTGCCTTCGCGCAGGACCTCGAGCTTCACTTTTTTGCCGATGGGCGTGGACATGACCATGTGGTTGAAGTCGGGGACTTCCACGTCGAAGCGCACGTTCACGGGTTTGCCGTCGAACTTGAGAATAATGTCGCCGGCCTTGATGCCCGAGGACTCGGCGGGCGAACCCGCCATCACGCCGCCCACAAGCGCGCCGCTCCGGTGCGTCGAACTCTGCAGCAGCGGTTGGACTTTCAGCCCCAGGAAACTGCGCGGCATGTGCCCGAACTCGGCGATCTTTTCGGCGACTTCCTTGGCCAGGTTCCCGGGAATGGCGCCGCCCAAGCCGATCCCGATCTCGTTGATGCCCACGATCTTGCCTTCCAGGTCGACCAGCGGGCCGCCGGAGTTGCCGGGAAAGATCTGCGCGTCGAAGCCGATCCATTTCACGACCGAGCCCACTTCTTCGCCGTCGAGCCGGAAGCCCATCGCAAACATCTTGGGAATGGTGAAGCCCAGATTGCTGACGATGCCCATCGTCACGGATTGCGATAGCGCCACGGGGCAACCCATGGCCAGCACGCGGTCGCCAACCCTGAGTTTGTCGGAATCCCCGAACTCCGCGACGGGCAGCGGTTCCTTTTTCTCCTTGCGCCTCGAAAGATCCAGGCGCAGGATCGAGATATCCGCGAGCGGGTCGGTGCCAACCAGTTTGGCCGGGATCTCTTCCTTGTTCGACATGATGCAATGGATCAGCTTGGCCTTGCCAGCCACATGATGGTTGGTGACGACCAGGCCGTCGGAAGAGATGATCGCGCCGGAGCCGGCGGCCTCGAATTTCAGCTCGCGGCCTTCGGAGTAGTCCACCGTCACGACATGAATCTGAACCAGCGCGGGATAGACCTTGGCCACCGCCTTGTCTACCTTCTTGCGGACATCCGAGTCGTCGTTGGCCGAAAGATGGGTCAGAAGTTGCAAGGTGGTCAGCGCAAGAACAGACAGATTCCGGCAGAGCGGCGAACGCATGAACGACTCCTCCTCTGAAGGCGGCAGGCGCGGGCATTACATCCACGGATAGAACTTCTGAAGCAATGATTAAGACGCACATGTTCTTACGGTCGTGAAAGATTATCTTTTGTTTGAGCTCCGAAAGATTATTTGAGAACTTTATCCATTCAGAGATCGTCCTGGCTATAGGCGGATCGGTACCTTCGTATCCCCCCGAATACGCTATATCCATTTTGCGGGCGAAACGTTGGCTGCGAAAGTATGAATAGATCCTTATCCTGAGGAATCAGGCGCCGAAAAAGAAGGGGGAATGTTCACGTTACCCGTTTCGCGGGGATGCCTTGCTGAATCGGGTAAGGGAGGATAGCATGCACGATGGGATTGCTTCCGGAAACCAAGCCTTACATTCACGCTTGGCTCCGCGGAAGAATCGCGACGGAAGCGCATCGGCCCGGCATGAGGACCTCTTGATGAGCGCCGCGTTGGGACCGTCCGCTACCCCCGTCTCACCCCACACGGCGGGCGCCATGTCCAAAGAGGCCGCCGAACCCATCGATCCGGTGAAGGCCGCTGAAGAACTCCGGGCGCGCACCGTTACGGAAGAAGTCCAGGAAGCCGTCAGCGTCCGCGAAAAAGTTCAAGCCCTCGTCGAGAACATCGAACTCGCGATCGTCGGCAAGCGCGAGACGGTCAAACAGATTCTTACCGGCCTGCTGGCCCGCGGCCACGTGCTGATAGAAGACGTGCCCGGCGTGGGCAAGACCACGCTCGCGCGCGCGCTCGCCAAGTCCATCGACTGCGAGTTCAGGCGCATCCAGTTCACACCCGATCTGCTGCCCAGCGATGTCGTGGGCGTCTCGGTCTACGACCAGCGCGGCGCCGACTTCAAGTTCCACAAGGGGCCGCTGTTTGCCAATGTGATCCTGGCCGATGAGATCAATCGGACGACGCCGCGCACGCAGTCGGCACTGCTCGAAGCCATGAGCGACTTCCAGGTGTCCGTGGACGGCGTGACCCACGTGCTGCCCGCGCCGTTCATTGTGCTGGCGACGGAGAATCCCATCGAGTACGCGGGAACCTATCCGCTGCCGGAAGCGCAGCTCGACCGGTTCCTGCTTCGCATCGCCATCGGCTACCCCGACCGCGACAGCGAAAGGGCAATGCTGAAGAGTCACCGCATCGCCCACCCGCTCGAGTCGCTGAACCATGTCGTCACGGCTTCCGAGATCCTGCAACTTCAGGAGGTCGTCCGCTCCGTGACCGTCGCCGACGCGCTCTACGATTACATCCTGGAAATCGCGGCCAAGACTCGCGAGCCCAAGTGCGGCTTGGCGCTGGGCGTCTCGCCGCGCGGCTGCGAGATGCTTCTGCGCGCGTCGCAGGCCTACGCCGTCATCGAAGGCCGCAAATACGTCCTGCCCGACGACGTGAAGCGTCTGGCCATGCCGGTGCTTGGCCACCGGGTTATCGAGAAGAGCCGCGACGCAGGCGGTAGCCGGAAGGCCGGCGAACAGATTCTTGCCGAGATCCTTGAAGACGTGCCCGTCCCGATTTAGCGCGTCGCGCCTCTGTTGCAGGCCGGCGCGTGTCCCGTTGATGTGGAATAGCCGATGGCAAAGCGAGGATCTACTCTCCGCCGCATAGGCATGGGCGCCCTGAACCTGGCGCTATGGCCGCTGCGTACCTTGCGCCGGATGACCGCGGACGGCTGGATCTTCGTGGCTCTGGCGCTCGCGTGTGGCCTCGTCTCGGCGCGCGCCGAACACCTCGGCAACATCCCGCTCCTGATTGCGCTCGTCCTGTTCTCCATGCTTTACTCCGCGCTCATTCTGGGATCCTCCGCGTTGCGACACGTGGAGATCGTCCGGCACTGCGCCGAGCGCATGTTCGCCGGCGAGAGCGTGACGGTGACCTTGACCGTTCGCAATTCCGGGCGCACGCCGCTCGCGGGGCTCTCCCTGGCCGAAGATATCCGCCCGCTCGTGCGGCGCACCGCGGCGGGCGTGACCCTAGGGCCCGTACGAACGGCGGCGTCGGCGCAGGAGTCTCAGCGCTTGCTGCCCGCCGCACTGGGAACGCCGAGGCCGGTGCTGCCATCGACGGGCCAGGCCTTTGCCACCGTGGTTCCCGCCCGGGGGCACGAGCGTGTGCGCTACCACTTCGTCAAGCGCGAGCGCGGCATATACGGTTTCGGGCGGACGCGCTTGGCGACGGTCTTCCCCTTCGGCTTCTGGCGTTCGCAAGCCGAGCGGCGTGTGACGGGGCGACTGGTGGTTTATCCGAGGCTGGGCGAGATTGACGCGTCCCTATTCCAGGAAATGGAGGCTTCGCTGGAGCGTCTCCGCCGTTCGCGCCACAGCCGCGAGGAACAGGACTTCCGTTCGCTGCGCGAATACCGGCACGGCGACAATCCCAAATGGATCCACTGGCGCTCTTCGGCCAAACAGGGCCGCGCGCTGGTCAAGGAATTCGAGGAACCGCAGACGCGCCGAGTGCTGGTGCTGATCGACACCAACCTGCAGCGCTTGGGCGGCCGGCGCCTGCCGGCGTTTGAACTGGCGATGTCTTTCGCCGCGACCAGCGTGCGGGAACTCGTCCGCCGCGGCTGCGAGGTCACGTGCGCGGCGCTGCCCCCGGAATCCGCGCCGGCTTTTACCACCGTCTCGCGGGACAGACGCAATCTAGACTCGTTTCTAGAACTGCTGGCCGGCCTGCAGCCGGACAACACGCGCACGCTCGTGGACCTCCGGTCGCACATCAACCGGGAGCATCTGCGCCACGTGTACGTATTGGTATTGGGCCTGGGTTCGCTGCGCGTCGGCGCCAACCTCACGTGGCTGCGCAGTTCGGACAACGTGGTGAAGACGCTGGATGTCCGCGGCGAGGAATTCCGCCGCATCTTCCGGCGCGGCCCGGGCGTAGGGTTACGCGAGGACGACCTTGAAGATCTGCTCCTGGCCATGGGCGACGAAGAACTGGATGCCCTGGCGCAGGAAGAGATGGCGTTGGTGGGCTAGGAAGCGCTGAATTTCATGAACCTGTATCGGACCCTGCGCATCTCGCTCTACCTGCTCGTCGCGACGGGCGCGTATGCCGTCTGGTCGGTGGAAGGCAACCCCGCCTACCTGCTCGGCGTGCTCGTGGCGGGCATCGCGGCGCACTTCAGCGTGGACGCCGGGCGCTGCCGTCCCGTGCGCAGCGGGTTGGCTGGCCTGTTCTGTCTTCTGCTGCTGCTCAATGCGCTGATTCCGGCCCTGGAAGCCATCAAGGCGGATCAGAACCGCGTCGCGGTTGAAAGCATGACGCACTTCCTGTGCCTCGTGCAGATCGCGCTATTCTTTACGGCATTCCGGGGCTCGGTGATCACCTTCTGTTCCGCGAACCTGTTTATCGTGGTGGTCTCGGGCATTCTCGACTCGGGTCCGGGCCTGCTCTTCCGGCTGCTCGTGTTCCTGATGGCCTGCACCTGGACCCTCTTCCTTGCCGCGCTCTGGCGCGAGCGTTCCCGGTTCGAGGGCCAGAGTGCGGTGGTTTCCACCCGCCGGCCCTCGCTGGATTCCGAGTCTCCGCGCGCCGATCTGTCCGAGCGCACGGTCCGCCAAGGCCTGGTGCTCACCTTGATGCTCTCGACGGGCTGCATCGTCTTCGGCTTCCTGCTCTTCTTTACGTGGCCGCGCATCAATGTGCTGGGTTCGGTGGCGGATTGGTTCCGCCCCGTTCACGGAGCGCCGTCGGGCGGGCCGGGCAACGGCGGGATCGGGCCCGGCCTGGTCCGGGACGGGTTCGAGGAGCAGTTCACGGCCTTCAACGAAGAGGGCGTGGGGCTGGACGAGGTTGGGGGCTTGATCGAGGACGATGCCCCGGCCATGAACGTGATCTTCACGCCGATTCCCAGCGCGTGGGCGCCCGAGAGTAACCGAATTTACCTGCGGGGCCTGGCGTATGTGCGCTATGCGAAGAACCGTTGGGACGTTCCGGATGCCAAGCGGGATGTCGTTCGCACGGCGGAAGAAGGAGACCGGATCTTCTTTAGGGAAAAGTCGGACCTGAGACTGGGCGGCGCGAGTTTCCTCGAACCGGCCGGCCACGAAAAAGAGATCCACTTCAGAGTCCGGCACATCCGCCATCGCGGTACGGTCTATTTTACGGTGGGCGCGCCGCGCCGGATTCTCCCCGCGCCGGCCTTCCAGCGCGCCGTGGCGGTGGATGAGACCGGCGGGTTGCACACGCCGCATCGGGAGGAGTTGCGCTACGGCGATCCGGCCTATCACTATGAAGTGTGGTGCAACTATCCGGTGGACGCCTCAAGGCTTCCCGAGAGCGCACGCATTGCGTACATCGACCAGCAGTACACCGACTGGCGCGAGAGCGTGGGCCGCAAGTACGAACAGCGCCTCGAGAACCTGGCGCGGCAGATCGTTCAAAGCGCGCGCAACGACAAGGAGAAAGCCGAACGCTTGCGCGATTACTTCCTGGCTTCCAAGCGTTTTACGTATTCGCTGCGCACGCCAGGCGGCGGGGTGGGCGCGTTCCTCTTTGATGAACCGGGCGCGCGCCATGGTCCGTGCGGTTATTTCGCTTCCGCGTTTGTCCTGCTCTGCCGGGCCGCGGGCCTGCCCGCGCGTCTGGCGGTCGGATACGCGCACACGGAGACCAACGAGGAGACGGCTCAAGGCTCGGTTACGTTCCGGAACTCGGACGCCCACGCCTGGGGCGAGGTCTATTTCGACCGTTACGGCTGGGTTGCTTTCGATCCTACGCCGGCCTCCACAGAACCGCTGGGAACCCAGCCGGAAACGGCCATCGACGGAGGTCCGAATCCCGGGCCTAAGGCGCTGCACGTGCCCCGGCCCGACGAGCCTCAATTCAATTCGGAGGGCAAGGTCGAGGCGTGCTGGCAGTTCTTCACGAATTACAGCCAGCAGGACCAGGAGCACATGTACGGCGCCGTGAGCAAGAAGCTCGAACAAGCGGTGCAGCACGCGGAAGCCTGGTTCTCGGGCTCCGGCCGCTGGGGCGTGGGCGGCGCGGTCTTTCTCTGGCTCGTGCTCGGCGTGGCGCTGGTCGTCTCCGCGGTCGCGTTCTTTCGGAATCAGGAGAAGCGCAAGGGCCCGCAGGCGTCGCTGCCTCCGCGCGCCCGGGCGGCGGTGAACTTCTACAACGACCTGCTGCTGGTGTTGGGCAAGCGCGGTTATGTCCGGCGCGCGGGCCAGACGCCCAGGGAATTCGCCGAGGCCGTGGTCCGCCGCGGCGGTGAGTCCCTCGCCCCGGTCATGCTGGTGACGTCGATCTTCGAACGGGTAAGGTACGGCGAGGAAGATATCGACGCCCACGACCTCGAGTCGGTCGGCCGGGCTTTTAAAGCGCTCCAAGACGCCGTTCCGGGCTTTCCGCCTGCCGCGGAAACGGCATCTCCCGCGTAAACACTGCGCGTCTATTTCTTCACGTCATCCGTCTTGGCATCGCCGGTCTTTGCGGCCGGCTTCTCGCCGCTTCCATGGCAGGTAGGACAGGCGATCTTGCCGTCTTTGCATTCCGTGCAATCGGGAACCATGGACTTCGAACCCTTGCACGCGGGGCATTGAATCTTGGCCGCGCCCTTGCATAGCGGGCAATCCATTTTGAGCGTGCCTTTGCATTTATCGCATTTGCCGATATTCACCGGCTTGCCTTCCTTCATTTGGACGACTTCGCCATAGTGCTGCTCGCTCCATTCCGCAAAGCCGCCTTGGTACACGAAGCGCCGATAGAGCAGCCCATCTTTACCTTTGGTCCAGGTGCCCTCGTTGGGCTTGAGGCACGGCCCATCACAGGGAACTTTCCCAAGGGTGCATTGATAGTTGGTACACTTGATGAAGCCCGTCTGCAGGCATTTGGTGCAGGGTACCTTCGGCGCGTCGGGGAGGAACCCTTTTCCGTTGCACTTGGGACATACGATCTTGCCTTCGCCTTTGCAATCCGCGCAGACCAGGTCCGGATTGTCCTTCGCCCATTGCTGCAGGATCTTGTCGCGGGTCAGCCCGTTGCTCACTTTCCGGACCAAATCCCAAGTGTAGGCGATATCCTTCGCCTGGTCGCCGTCGCCGACCTTGACGACCACTTTGTCCTTGTCCGCCTTAACAAGATCCCCCGAGATGCTCTTGCCGTCGTTTAAAGACAGCATGATTACTTCCGTTGCCGCGGAATGAGTGGCGTGCATCCACAGGCAGAGCCCGGCGAGAAGGACGGCCAGCCGGACTTGGACGCGCAAGGTTCGCATGACGGGTCTCCAGAGCGGATTTTAGGAACGGCTTCCCTTATATATGTGCCATTACGAGGGACAGTCCAGAACCGTTTTTATTCGAATACCTGCACTTCCGTTAGCAACTTGGCCCGTCCGGGCTATCCTGGGCTTTGCAGGCCGGAGGCGTCGAGTCGCCAACCCAGTGTTCGTCGAAGGAGACGTTTTCGATGCCTGACCCTACCAGAGACCAGATTCTAGCCGCCTTGCGCGGCGTGAAGGATCCCGACCTCGGCCGGGATATCGTCGCCCTCGACTTTGTAAAAGAAGTGAAGATCTGCGACGGCGCTGTCGGCGTGACGATCGAACTGACCACGCCCGCCTGCCCGGTCAAGGAAGAGCTTAAAAAGCAGGCCGAAAGCCTGGTTAAGGCCCTGCCGGGCGTGAAGGCTGTTGACATCAAGATGACCGCCCAAACGGTAGGCCGCAAGATCGAAGGCGAATTGCTGAAGGGCGTGAAAAACATCGTCGCCATCGCTTCCGGAAAGGGCGGGGTAGGCAAGAGCACCGCGACCGTAAACCTGGCCTTGTCGCTTGCGCGTAGCGGCGCGAAAGTGGGAATCCTCGACGCCGACATCTACGGCCCGAGCATCCCGGGCATGCTGGGCATTACCGACAAGCCGTTCGCCGACGAACAGGGCCGCGCGATCCCGCCGACGGCCTTCGGCATCAAGGCCATGTCGGTGGGCATGCTGGTGGGCGAAGACGCGCCGACCATCTGGCGCGGCCCCATCGCGAGCCGGATCCTACAGCAGTTTCTGAGCGCCGTGAACTGGGGCGATCTCGACTATCTGCTGCTCGATCTTCCGCCCGGCACGGGCGATGTCCAACTTACGCTGACCCAGAGCGCGCCGCTGAACGGCGCGGTCATCGTCACCACGCCGCAAGACGTGGCCCTGCGCATCGCGAAGAAGGGCCTCAAGATGTTCCTGCAGGTGAACGTGCCGGTGTTGGGCATCATAGAGAACATGAGCGGCTTCGTCTGCCCCAACTGCAACACGGTTCACAACATCTTCCGCAAGGGCGGCGGGGAACGTTCGGCCCGCGAGATGGGCGTGCCGTTTCTCGGCGTGATTCCGCTCGATCCGCGCATGGTGGAAGCCGGCGACCTCGGCACGCCGCTGGTGGCGCTCGACCCCACAAGCCCGGGCGCAAAGGCGTTCGAACTCGTCGCAAAGAACATCGCCGCGCAACTCAGCATCACCAACCTGAACGAGAAGAATGTGAAGGTGCGCGCCAAGGAAGTGCATCTCACCGACCAGACGCCGCCCAAGATCGTCTGGGACGACGGCGCGGTGCAGAGTTACGACCACCGCGCGCTGCGCATGGCCTGCCCCTGCGCGAGCTGCGTCAACGAGATGACCGGCGAGAAGATGGTCAACGAGAAAGCCGTGCCCGCGGACATCATGGTGGTCGAAGCGCGCCCCGTCGGCCGCTACGGCCTGAACCTGGTCTTCAGTGACGGCCACGGCAGCGGGATTTACACCTTCGACCGCCTGCGGGAATTAGGCAAGAAGATTTAATTCCGGATTGGTCCCTTGCCGCAATCGTTTGCTGGGCAAAGTTGGACCATGCGCTAGCATCCCACGAATACACTTGAAGTGATCCGCGCAGAATCGCTTGGTGTGCGGCCGCGCACGTCGCGCATTCGGCGCGAAAGGCGAATCCGTAGCAAACCAAGGAGAAACCACGTGAAACAGATTAAGGTTGGCACCATCGGTTACGGCGGCGCCTTCAACATGGGCAAGCACCATTTGAACGACATGGCGAAGAACAAGGGCTTCGTGCCCACAGCCGTCTGCGATCTGGATCCCAAGCGCACGGAAGTCGCCACCACCGACTTTCCCGACATCCAGACCTACAACGATGTGGACAAGATGCTGCGCGAGTCCGACGTCGAACTGCTGGCGATCATCCTGCCGCACAACGTCCATGCCAAAGTCGCAATCCAGTGCATGAAAGCGGGCCGGCATGTCGTCGTCGAGAAACCCTTCGCCGTGACCGTGCAGGAATGCGACGACATGATCGCCATGGCTAAGCGCAAGAAAGTAGTCTGCTCCACCTACCATAATCGCCACTGGGACTCGAACATCCTCACGATCATGAATCACCTGCCCAAGATCGGCCGGCCGTTCCGCTGGGAATCCTACGCCGGGCATTACGGCGAGCCCGGGACGTGGTGGCGCAGCTTCAAGGATATCTCTGGCGGCATCATCTACGACTGGGGCGCGCACTTCTGCGAGTGGATGCTGCAGGTGATGGACCACGACATGCTCGAGATCTCTGGTTACCAGGTGAAGGAAGTCTGGAAGAAGGTCACGAACGAGGACGAGCTCGAGGCCGTCGTGCGCTTTAAGGGCAACGCGGTAGCCTCGCACACCGCGTCCACCATCTCCATTGCGGGGAAGGATCAGATTCGGATTCTGGGAACGAAGGGCGCCATCGTGGCCTCGCACGGGAGTTGCGACGTGTATGTGAAGGACAAGGACGGCCAGACGACCAAGACCAGCGTGCGCATGGAGCCGGCGCGCAACAGCGACTACTACAAGAACGTGCACGACCACCTGTTTCACGGCAAGAAGCTGATCATCTCGCCGGAATGGGCGCGCCGCGTGATTCAGGTGCTCGATTTCGCGGGTCAGTCCGCACGCAAAGGAACGGTCATGAAGGCGAAGTATAAGTAAACGCGTCCCAGAAACGCGTGGTGGCAAAATCAAAACGGGCAGCGCATGAGTTCTCGCTCACGCGCCGCCCGTTTCTATTTCCCCCAACTACTTTTCTTTCCGCTCGCGTCTCTCGGAGACATCGTCGAGGTGCTTGATGACGGCGGGATGGTCCACGAGCGCTTCCGCGGCCTTGGGAAAATGCTGCACCCACTCGCAGAACGCCAGCATCCCTTCATGGTGGTCTTCCCACGTCTTCTGCAGGAACGGTAGGTCCTTATCCTTGCGGTCTTCCGCCTTGATGAACTCCTCGATCGAATGGCTGTCTTTCTCCACGAGGAACTTGACCATGCGTTTCGCCATCTTGGGATGGTCGGCGAGCCAGTCGGTCATGGCCGCGCGGAATTTTTGATGATTGGTGAAAATCTTGAGCAGCGCCGCGCGCGCCTCGGGGAATTCAGCGCCCCATTCCATCGACCACGCGGAACCTGCACACAGCATAACCGCGGCAACACACATAACGATTCGCAGCCGGCTCATGTTCTCTCCTTTTCCTGTTTCGCGGCCGATGCGATGCGCGCGGCCGTTTCGCGCCTGCCAAACAATTAGAAACTCACTTCCATGGGTTCTTTTTTGGCTGCGGGGTCCTCAAACGGGACCGGGGCTTTCTCGTCCGTGGGAGGCCGTCTGCGGCCGCCATCGCGCCCGCCGCCCTTGGGGCCGCCTTTGCCCCGGCCTTGCCCCGCCTTCATTGAGGGCAGCAGTTCACGCAGTTTCATGAGCTGCTCCTTCGTCAAGATGCCGCGAAGTTCTTCCTTAAAGTGTTCCATCTGGCCGCCGAACTTCGCTTTCATTTTCTCGCGGAGTTCCTCCCGCTGCTGCGATGTGGGCGCTGCGCCGCCCTTTGCCTTACCTTCACGCATCTGTTTGAACATCTCGCGCATCTGAGGATCGTTCATGAGCTTCTCGCGGAACTCGTCGGCTTCCTTTTTCACCGCCTCCAGCTTCTGAATCTGTTCGCTGGTCAAATTTAACTCTTGCCGATGTTCCAGTATGACGGCCAAGGGGCCTTCATGCATCGGACCGCTGGGCCGGCTTTTCGCATCGGCTGCGGCAAGCGGTCCCGTGAAGAGCAGTATCCCGAGCAGCAGCGTGCATTGTGTTCGGATCATGTTGAATCTCCCTTCACGGTTTGCGGAGATTTCCCGCATTCCTTCAGAATACCTCACCTTGGCATTAGACGGGCGCATGAAGCGTGCCATTCAATGCAAGTCGAAAGCTCGACTTGGTTTCAGGTGCATGCGAGCTTTTGGCATGGCATCCCATGCGGCTCCAGCGATAATCCTTTAAAGCGCGAGACATGGGACCGAATCGCGCGGGTTCCTGGGGACGCCATGCCGCTTACCGAAGCTACGCTCCTGAGCGCTCTCGAAAGTGTAAAGGACCCCGATCTGGGCCAATCCATCGTAGCGATGGGTATGATCAAGGATGTTAAGATCGAGGACGGCGGCGCGAAGCTGGTCTTTACTTGTGAACTCACCACGCCGGCCTGTCCGGTCAAAGAACAGATCGAAAAGGAAATCCGTGCGGCCGTCGCGCAGGCGTTTCCGGAAGTGAAGACCCTCGAACTGTCGATGACGGGCAAGGTCCGCGGCGCAACCGGAGTAACCCTTGGAGGCGGAGAAAATTTTATCCCGCAGATCAAGAACGTGATCATGGTCGGCGCGGGCAAGGGCGGGGTGGGGAAGTCCACGGTATCCGTCAATCTTGCGGCGGCGTTGAAGTCCCTCGGCGCGGTAGCCGCGGTGCTCGATCTCGACATTTACGGACCATCGCTGCCCTTGATGGCCGGCGTCCGCGAGAAACCGAAGCTCCAAGGCGAGACGAAGATCCGTCCGATCCTTGCGCACGGAATGGAAGTGATGAGCATGGGCTTTCTGGTGGAGCCCAAGCAAGCCATGATCTGGCGCGGCCCGATCCTGAACGGCATCGTGGTCCAGTTCCTCCGCGACGTGCTCTGGAGCGAAGCCGATTACCTCATCGTCGACCTGCCGCCCGGGACCGGCGACATCCCGCTCTCGCTTGCGCAGAGTTGCTCGCCGGCCGGCGCCGTGCTGGTCACGACGCCGCAAGAGGTGAGCCTCGCCGACGTCTTTCGCGCCAAGGCGATGTTCGATCAGATGCGCGTGCCAGTGCTAGGACTCGTCGAGAACATGTCGGGCTTCTACTGTCCCGATTGCAATAAGCTGCACGACATCTTCAAACGCGGCGGCGGCAAGGCCGCGGCGGAAGAGATGAAGACCGCGCTGTTGGGCGAGATTCCCATCGAACAGGACGTGAGTTCGAGCGGCGACGACGGCATCCCGATCGTGATTCGCAAGCCCGCGAGCGCCGCTGCCAAGGCTTTTGTCGCGTGCGCGGAACGCCTTGCCGCGCGGATCTCGATGCAGAACCTCTCGTCCGCGCCCGCCGCGGTGGAATCGTAAGCCAGGAGAACGAAGGATGGCGCGAACCGTTGCCGACCTCGACGAGAAAGTGCAGGTCCTCGTCAATGAGATGCAGAACGAAGTTCCGCTCGTGGACCGGCCCTATAAAGCCCTCGGCGAGAAGTGCGGCTTGTGCGAGGATGAAGTGCTCGAGGCGCTCCGCGACTTGAAACAGTGCCAGATTCTGCGGCAGATCTCGACGATCTTCGATACGCGCACGCTCGGGTACCAATCGAGTCTCGTCGCGGCCAAGGCACCCGAAGGCAAAGCCGACGCCGTCGCGAAAGCGCTCAACCAGCATCCCGGCATCAGCCACAATTACGCGCGGAAGCACGCTTTCAATCTCTGGTTCACCATCGCCGTGCCGGGCGACAGTTCGCTTCAGGAACACGTGGATGTGCTCCAGAAGCAGAGCGGCGCGGAGTCCATCCGGTTGCTGCCGACACTGCATCTCTTCAAGATCGGCATGAAGCTGGACGCAACAGGCGGCAAGCGCGCCGGCGAGGAAGGGCCGTCGTACTCGGAAGAGCAGCGCCATCGTGAGAAGACGGCGCTCACTTCGAGAGACAAGGACTATGTGCGCGCGCTTCAGGAGGACATGGAAGTCCGCGCCGATCCCTATGCGCCAATCGCGGAGCGGCTCAAGACGTCCACCGCGGAAATGTTCCAATGGTGCCTGGCTTTTCAGAAACAGGGCCGGCTCCGCCGGGTTGCGGGCATCCTGAACCACCGCAAAGCGGGGTTCGCGGCCAACGGGATGGGCGTCTGGGTCGTGCCCGAGGCGCGCGTGCAGGAGGTCGGCGGGTTCTTCGCGGGCTATTCCGCGGTCACACATTGCTACCTGCGGCCGACATATCCCGACTGGCCGTACAACATCTTCACCATGGTACACAGCAAGAAGATCAATCAGTGCGACCAGGTCATCGCGGAAATGTCCGATAAGAGCGGGCTCAAGGACTACGCGATCCTCTATTCGCATAAAGAGTACAAGAAGATTCGCCTCGAGTACTTCACCGGCGAGATTTCCCGTTGGGAGAAGGAACACGGTCTGGAACCCGGTTCGGATTAAAGCTACCCCGGCAAAAAGGAACGCTTCATGATCAGGCTCGGCATGCTGGATCTCGATACGTCGCACGCGGTTGAATTCACCAAACGCTTGAATCACCTGAAGATCGACCAGGATCAATGGATCGAGGGCGCGCAGGTGGTGGTGGCGTGTCCCGGCGTTTCCAAGATCATGCCGGAACGCATTCCCGGTTTCGCGAAAACGCTTGGCGAAGACCTGGGCATCAAACTGGTCCAGAAACCCGAAGAGATGCTTGGCAAGATCGACGGCCTTCTGCTGGAAGGCAATGACGGGAGTTCGCATCTGGAGCGCGTGCGGCCTTTTCTTGAGGCCAGTCTCCCGGTCTGGATCGACAAGCCGCTCGCATGGACGGCGAAGGATGCCGAGGCGATTGCGGAACTCTCAGCCAAGAAGAACGCGCCGGTCTTCTCTGCGTCGTCGCTCCGGTTTGCCGAAGAGATCCGGAGCGTGCTGTCGAACCGCGCGGAACTCGGCCCTCCGGTTGCGGTGGAAGTCTACGGTGGGCAGGCCAAGAAGGGCAACATTCCCGGCTGGTTCTTCTACGGAATTCATTCCGTGGAAATCCTTTTCGCCTTGCTTGGCCAAGGGCACGGGAAAATTTCGTATCTGAAGAGCGGGGACGCGGAAATCGCAAGCTGCCCGTGGAAGAGCGGCGCGCTTGGTTCGATTACGAAATTGAGCAGAGGCGATAAGCCATTTGGTTTCACCTATTTTGGCGAGAAAGCCACGCGGGCCGCGAAAATTGACGGGAAGAACAATTACCGCGATCTGCTCATCCAAATCTTGGCGTTCTTCAAAACGAACAAAGCGCCGACGCCAATTGAAGAGACCATCGAGACCATCCGCTACATTGAAGGCGTGAACGCGGCAGGCGGCGCCAAGCCCTGATCACTTGACATCCAGGAGCCGGCGCAAGTCCGACAAGGTTGGGCCCGGCGTCGTAGGTTCTCCGCGCTCCCGCTGCCGCCGTATTTTCTCTTCGGCCGCTGCCCATTCCGACAAGCCCTCCTTGCGGTCGACGCGCATCAGTGCGGCGGTGGCGAACAGTACGGCGTGGCCGTCGTCCGGCGCGCTCCGCGCAAGGTCCGCGCAAGCCTCGGCCTGCAACCGATCCAGTTCCTTCAGGCGCTCGGAGGTCTTGACCGCGGCCGCCTCGCGCGAGCGCAGCCATGCCAGAACGAGTACGCGCCTCAGCCGGAGCCCCAGCGCCGCTGGCGAGCGCTCGTCTTTGATCTTCGATATGGCGGCCTGTATCAGGCCCAGCATGATCGGGTCCAGGTCGTGCCGCGCTAGGCATCCTGGGCGAGGATCGTGAAAGATGGAACTCAAGCGGCGATTGGGATCGAAGATCGCTTTGTCCTCGGCCCAGGCTTCGGCGTAGGTCTCTCCGGCCTCCTGCGTGCGGTTCATAAGCATTAAGGCGTCGCCCACGAGCACTCGAAATCCCGGCGCATGTGGGTAAAGCGCTGATCCTTCCAGGTAATTCCACTCGGCTTTTTGAAAGAATTTCCAGGCTTCCGCAGGCTCCGCCGAGGCCAGGGTTCGAAGGCCCACCTCCAGCGCCTGGTGCCCTTGCATGATTGGCACAGCGGCCCAACAGGGCCGCAGACGCCGGGCGTCCTCCAGTCTTTCGGTGGCCAGTTCATCGAGAGAGCGCTCGGTAGCGATGTTTTCGTCCGGCGCCCACTTGCGTTTGCCGGACCTTTCGAGCGCGATATAGGCCAGCGCCAGATCAAATGCGGCCTCGCCGTCGAATGGTGCGCAGCGGAACGCATCCTGACGATTGCGAACCGCGCTGGTCTGCAGTTCGTCGCTCTGACGGCGCCATTCTATCGCCTCCGCATCGGACGCGGGTTTTCGCGAGGCCAATTCACGAAGTTCGGAATAGTCGATTTCCGCGGATCTGCGGGCGCTGCCGGAATTCAGCAGAACCAGAAAATCGGCGGGCAACAGCGCGAGCAGCAGCAGCGGAACCGCCAAATAAACCAAATGGGAGAGGGGACTCGCCGGTTGAGCGGCCGTGTTCTGCCGCGGCACGCGCTCCGCTACCAGCATTCCACCCAGCAGGGCCATGGGCCACATGACGGCTGGAATTCGTAACGGGAAGTCCACCAACTGGTGGATCAGGACCGCGCCTATGGCCGCGCGCGTCGACCAGAACAGGCCGGGGCCGGGAGGCGCGCTTGAATCGGGGTGAAAGCGCGCAGGAATCAGAAAAGCTGCGGCGAATAGAAAGGGCACAAAGACTGCGGCGATTCCGCCACGGAGCGTATCCGCCGTGGCTTGGCCGCGAAGCAGAGCCCACAGATCGTCGCTGGTGTAACTTCCGAGCGCAAAATAGAGGAGCCCTACGCCACAGACGGCGCCCCCCACCACGGCCCAATGGTTCCGGCGTTCGGAGGTTGCGGGCTGTGGCGCGGAGCGCGGCTCATCCCTCTTTTTGCGCGGTCTTAGGATCGCATACCAGACCATGCCCCACGCCAGAGGGCCAAGAAGGCCCAATTCCACCCAAAGTTGTAGCCAATCGTTGTGGACTTCTTTGACTTCGGTGCCCAACGGTGTTTTGTAGAAAGTCATCCATTCGCCAAAGCCGCCCAGGCCCACTCCAAACAATGTATGGTCCACACTGGACGCGATCATCCGCCAGGCGGTGCGCCAGTATTCCAGGCGCACGGAGATAGAGGCGCCCAGAAATCTGAGATTCACGAAATCCGCGGTGCCCAGAACAAGCGCCAGGACGATGAAGGCAAGTCCGCCAATCGTAAGCCAGCGCAAAACGCCAGCCCATCGGGAAGAAGACAGCCTGGATTGCAAAAGTAGAAACCAGATTCCGGCTCCGAATGCTACCCAAGCGCCTTTGGAACCGCTGAAGCAGAACGCGGTGCCCGGTAAGCAGAGCAACAACAGGTGAACGAGATCGCCGCCTTGAAATTTGGAAGAACCGGCGGGACGGCGGCTTCGCATCTCGATCCAAAGCCCGATTTGAGCAAATAGCGCAAGCAACAGAAACGCCGCATACGAATTGGCGATCTCGAAGGTGCCAAAGATCTCGTTCGAACTCAGACGCTCCTTGGCGATTTGGGAGGAGAATTCGTCGGGGAGCATAAGCAATCCTTCGGCGGCTTCCGTTCGCAGGCGCGGCAATTGCACGTACTTGACCCATAAGCCATAAAATGACTCGCAGGCGCCCATCGCCACCAACCCGTGCGCGAGCCAGCGAAACCCTTGCGGGCAGCCGTGGCCGAATAGAAATCCGGCGATGAGAAGCAGCACAAATACGAGCGTATTCATGGACAGGGGAACGGCAGCGCCGGCATTGGGCGAGCGCAGTGCGCTCAACAGGTTCAACCCAAGCCAGAGACAGAGCGCCAACGAGACGCCGTCCGGCAGCGCGGGACGCTTTCCGGGCAGTGCAGCCGACCGCCCCCACGCGGCGCCCGCCAGCGCGAGGGCCAGCAGAGTCGCTAGCGCGGAATCGACCGTGATGAGGCCCAATTGCTGTGTGGAGACGCGAACGGCCAGAAATAGACCAAGGAGGAGCGCGAAGACGAAGAGCAACGCGCGGCTCAGGTCTCCACGCCACGCAGGCATGGACGCGGCGTCATCAGGCATGGCCGTGGCCGCTCGGATCGGTTTCCCCGCGCTTGAGCCTGCCCGCGCGTTCTAGCAGGGCGATCAGGGTGAGGATCAGCACCGCTTGCCCCACCAGCAGCAGGCCTTCCGCGGTGCTCAAGCGTGAAATGACCGCTGCGGGCAAAGCGATGGCCAGCGCGGCGAGATGAATCGTTGCGACGGCCTGCCGGTGCGTCATACCCAGGTCCACCAACCGGTGGGAGAAGTGCGAGGTGTCGCCTTTAAGCAGGTTACGCCTTTCGCGCAAACGGATGAACATGACCGAGGCCGTGTCGTACAAAGGAATCGCCAGAATCAAAAAGGGAACGCCCACGCTTAATGCGGATTCGTGGTAGTGAAAGTAGGTCGTCACGACGCTAAGGGTAGCGAGAAGAAACCCGACGAACATCGACCCCGCGTCGCCGAGAAATATTTTCGCGGGTGCCATGTTCCAGCGCAGGAAACCCAGGCAGGCCCCGCTGAGCGCGCATAGGGCCAAGGCGAGCGGCGCCTGTCCGGCTTGCATGGCCAGCAGCCCAAGCACGGCCGCCGAGATCGTCACCGTGCCGGAGCAGAGGCCGTCCATATTGTCCAGGAGATTGAAACTATTGGTGATGAGCACGATCCACAGCACGGTCGCGGACTGCATCAGGAGGTTGTCGCCCACCAGCGCGGTGATGCGGACGCCTCCGGCCACTACGGCAATCGCGAGCACGAACTGTCCGGCCAGCTTGGCCCCGGGCGAGAGCGCGACCTTATCGTCGACGATGCCAAGGACCAGGGCGCCGAGCGCGCCCGCGGCGCAGACGGGAAGAAGGGGCAGCAGCGAAGGATTGGAAGTCATTTTCACCTGAGTCGCATACAAACCGATGCCGAGCCAGTTCTTCCACTCCACCCAGTTCACGTTATGCAGGATCTCGCGCCAACCCCAGAGCATGGCTGCCGTCGAGGTCGCCATGCCGAGCGCCACGGCGATTCCGCCACCGTAGGCCATGGGCTCGTGATGAATTTTTCGCGGGCCGGGTTTGTCCACGAAGCCGACACGCAAGGCGGAGGCACGCACGAGCGGCGTAAGCGTAAGCGTAATCAGGGCGGCGAGGGCGCCCGACGCAATGCCGAGAATTTCCACGCGGACATATTACCGGACTTTTGCGTTCCGGCGCGAGAGAACTACCTGGAGAAAAGGGGTAGGCGCGACGATGCGCACAACTCAGGACTCTTCATAGCCCGGAAAGAGCATAGCGGTCATGAAGACATCGGCGAAATCCTTGCGTCCCGAGAGCTCGATGTATTCGATCTCGCGGGCAAGCCGTTCGACGCGCTGGCGCTGCTTGCGGTCCGCGAGACAGAGCTTGGCGCCCACCGCCGCGCTGTTGCCGACGAACTCGAGTTTGTCGACCGTGATATCCGGTGGGAAGAGGCCGATCGCCATGGCCGCGGCCGGGTTGATGTAGTTCCCGAAGCCGCCGGCGATCAGAACCTTGCTCACGTCCGCGCCCGATACGCCCCAGACTTTCAGCGCCATATCCACGCCGGCCCGGATCGCGCCCTTGGCGAGCTGGAGTTCGCGTATATCGCGTTGCGTGAGCGTCAGGTCGCGCCGCCGCTCCAGCGTTTTGGCTTTCGGCACGAGCAGGATGTCGCTCCCGTTATCGCTGGCAAGAATGCGCCCGGCGAGTTTGGGCGGTAGCTTCTCCTTGGCCTCGTCGGTCTCCAGCACCCGGCCGCCGGGATCGACCATGCCTACGCGCAGAAACGTCGCGACGGCATCGATGAGCCCCGTGCCGCAGACGCCGCGCGGCGGGTGGTGGCCGATGGTGTGGAGCGCGAGATCTTTTTCGGCCTCGTCGTAACTTACTTTATCGATCGCGCCGGACATCGCGCGCAGCCCGCAGGAGATCTTCGCGCCCTCAAAGGCCGGACCTGCGGGCGCGGCGCAACTGATCAGGCGGGTCTTATTGCCAAGGACGATCTCTCCGTTGGTGCCGACATCGACGAAGAGCGTCAGGTCGTCGCGCCTTTCGAGATCGCAAGCGATGATGCCGGAGGTGATGTCGCCGCCCACATAGCCGCCGACGCTGGGCAGCGCGTAGACCGTCGCCCAGCGGCTGAGTTTCAGGCCGATCTCGATGGCCGGAACGCGGTAGGCGCGGGACCAGATAGGCGTAAACGGAGAGACCGTAATGTGCCGGGGATTCATGGCAAAGACGAGGTGCGTCATGATCGTATTGCCGCCGAAGGTCACTTCGTACACGTGCTCGATCGGCGCGCGCGCCTTTTCGCAGCACTCCTCGGCGATCTCCTGTAGGCAGCCGACGATCAGGTGTTGAAGCTCCTTGCGCTGCTCGGGTCCCTTGTCGGCGTAGTCGCCGCGCGCCAGGACATCGTGGCCGAATGCGGCTTGGGGATTGGAGCGGCTCGCGAGCGCCAATTCTTTTCCCGTCGTCAGGTCGAGCAAGTACCCTACGACCGTCGTCGTGCCGATGTCGTAGGCCATGCCGAAAACCGAACCGCGGGTGTTGCCGACCTCCGTCTTGACTAGCCGGCGCCCCGAGACCGTGGCGGTGACCCGGAAATCGTTCTCGCGCAGGACCTCCGCGAGCTCGCGCAATTGATCGAGGCCCGAGATCAGATCGGGCGCGTCCGCCACGAGTGCGCGCGCAAGCCGGTCGAAGTCGCTGGCTTGATCGTGAATCTCCGGCAACGGGAGCTGGCAATAATACTGCCGGACGTTGGGATCCAAATCTACATCCGGAGCCGACGCGCCGCCCACGGTGAGGATCTGTTCGCCGTAGAAGCGCGAGCCCGGAGGGATCTCGACGAGCAGGTCCTGGTGGACCTTGAGCTGGCAGGAGAGCCGGTACCCTTGCTCGATCTCGGTGCTGCTCAGGTTGCGAATGCCGTGCGGGCTGGGCGCCGGCACGTTCTCCTTGACTTGCACTATGCATTTTGTGCACGTGCCGACGCCGCCGCAGGCCGACTGAATCATGATGCCCGCGCGGCAGCAGGCATCGAACACGGTCTCGCCGTCCAGCACGTCGATGGACTTGTCTTCGGGAAGAATTTTGACTCGGTACATCGATACCCTTCGCCGCTCGGCGGATTAGCGTTTAATTTCCAGCACGGGCTTCCCGTCGGTGAACCGGACGACATGGGTTCGCTTGACGGTCTTGTCGAGCCAACCGTCGATGAATTTGGAAGGAATCGTTTCGCGCTCCGGATGGATCTTGAGCGGCACATCGTCCTCAATGAAGCGGATCTCCGATTCGTTCGTGCCCAGGCGCAGGCCTTCCAGCCGCATGGACCACTTCAGTTTTCCGGTCTTATGGTCGCGCGGCCCGGCTTCGATCAGAAGCTGCGGCTCGTCGGCGCCCGACGCTTCCCGTTTGTAATGGCCGCGCAATTCGATGTCCGCCGCTCCGAAATCGCTGGTCATGCCCTTATAGGAAACGATGCCGGAACCCAGCTTCCAGTCGCTGACTTCCGTCGCCAGCCAATTGTATTTCTCGTCGAAGCGCACGCGCACTTTTCCCGCCACGTCCATATCCTGCAGGTTCCATTCGGAGGACGGCCCGCCCCACATACGGCGGAGGGATTCGAAAACGCGTCCATAGATGTCCGCAAGCAGCGGATTCACGGCGGCGAACTCCTGTCCGCCGTACGTGAGCGTGCCCTTCTTCCAGGAGATCTCGTCGAGTTCCAGGATCCGGTCGCTGCCGAACCGGCCGCGCACGAAGAACCGTCCGGACAGGTCGCGGACACCCGGCGGCAGGAGCGCCGAGGCTGGCGTATCCTGCGATGCGAATTCGATCTCGAACTTGACCCAGTCGCCCTTCGCGCCCTGCGCCAGGCTCTCGCTGTAATCTTCAACGCGGGAACGGAAGCGCCAGAGCGGCGCATCGCGCACATTCGCACGCGGATCGATGCGCAACTCGAAGGTGCGCACGCCCGCGTCGCTGCGTTCCATGCGCAACTCGCCGTTGTACAGGCCCGCCAGGATTCCGCGCAGCACCGCCGCCTTGGGCCGGTGCGCATCGTCCGTGACGATGCTGCCCTTCAGCGACTCGATGGAAAGGTTCTGGACCTGCGAGGTCGAGTCGCGTTTGGTCACGATGAACGCGCTTCCCGGACCTTCGTCGCAGTCGAATTCCAGCCGGTTCCCAATCATGTGGAAGGCCAGGCGCCCGCCGTCCCCCGTCTTGATCGAATCGGGCATCAGCCACGGCGGCCAGATCGACTTCTCGCCGAAGAACATCCAGTCGAGGAAGAACGGGACCGCCGTCGCGGCCGGGTTCTTTGCGGGGGGCAGGCGCAGTTCCAGATTCTCGTAGCCGACGAGTCCCTCGCAGTCGAACGGACGGCCCGCGTCGCCCGGCTCGACGGCCACGCGCAGCGACGGAATCTTGCCTTGGCTCCCCATCTCGCCGGTCAGGAGCGAGCGCAGGAGCAGGGTCACGGGCTCGACGGCTTCGCTCAGTTTCTCTGGCGCGACATGCAGGATCTGCGTGTCGATCTCGAGGTTGCGTCCGTGGGTCTCCCACCGGTTGCCCTTCAGGCACTCCACGCTGATATCGAAGGGCTTTCCATTCAAGCGCGAGAGGCTGAAGCGGCCGACCAGTTCCGTATTGGGTTCCTTGCCGCCGCTTTTTACGGCCCTCGGTGAAGACTGGGGCCCCGTGAGTTGCTGGATGACGCCGCCGCAGTTCTCAAACTTGAGCAGAGGGCCGTTCCCGATCTTCACGCCCGCGGTGACCTCGTGGAAATAAACGGGGAATTCGGGCCCTTTGGTGATGCTCGGCTTCACGTCCTGAAGGTAGCCGGGCTCAATTGAGATCTCGATTTCGCGGATCCCGTACACATGCACCGACTCGATGCGCGGCGGCCACGGCCACAGATCCAGGTTGATCTCGCAGCGTTCCGCCTTCAGGCCCTTCACCTGGGTCGAGCCGTCTGCGATCGGATTGCTTTGGAGGTTGATGACGGTGATCTTCGACCAGGACTGCGTATCGAACATTACGCCGCCGTGCCGGATGCTTACCTTGGGGAAAAACGTAACGAGCGACTGTTGCAGCAGTTCGTCGCCGCCGCCGGAACTCAGGTAACCGGCGAGGCTTCCCAGCACGCTCATGGCGCCCGCAAGGAGCATCAGCACGGCTTGCCACGCGTGTTTATAGTAGGAGATGCGCACGTTTCAGTCCCTGGCCCAACGCTCTCGTTCGCACGTTGAATTAGAACCGTTCTTGCAAATGGGGTCAAGGACGCATGAGTTGGATGGAGTCGCGGGCGGGTTGACCGGAGGGCTTTACGTGCTCTGGAGCGGCCGATCGCCGGCCGCCTCGTACGCCTGGGGAAGCTCCAGCCGTCCGTCGTAGAGCGCTTTGCCGATAATGCAGCCAAAGCACCCAAGTTTTCGCAGCGCCCGGATGTTCTCCAGCGTGGTCACGCCGCCGCTAGCGATGAGCGGGAACGGACAAGCGTCGCGCATCTCGGCCAGGCGCTTCAGATTCGGGCCCTGCAGCATGCCGTCCCGGTCGATATCGGTGTAGATGACCTCGCCGAGCGGCAGGTCGTACAGTTCCGCGATCAGGTCCACGGCGGAGAGTTTCGAGACTTCCACCCAGCCCTTGGTGACGACCTTGCCGTCTTTGGCGTCGAGGCCCACGCAGAGTTTTCCGGGGTGCCGGTTTGCCAGGTCCTTGAGGAAGTTGCGATCCTCGACGACCTTGGTGCCGATGACGCAGCGCGCGGCGCCGGCATCGAAGAGTTCCGCGACGGCTTCCGCGCTGCGCAGCCCGCCGCCGATCTCGATCTCGGGGCCCTTAATCTCTTTGAGGATACGGAACGTCAGCTCGGCGTTCTTAGGCCTGCCGTCGAACGCGCCGTCGAGGTCCACAATATGGATGCGCCGCGCGCCCGCATCGGCCCACCTGCGCGCCGCATGCACGGGGTCCTCGTCGTACACGGTCTCCTGGTCGGCCTTGCCTTGAACCAACCGGACCGCTTTGCCGCCCTTTATGTCTACCGCGGGAATGACACGCATGAATGAGTTCGGTCCTCTAAGGATGAAGCGCAACACCAAACTAAAGGGGATTCTACTCGGCACAAGCCCAAGTGCGCTTCATGGTAACGTTCATTATCGATCCTCGATTCTCGCCTCGAGCACCCGGATGCGGAAGGGGCGTCCTTCCTCCAAGTTCACGCCCTCGACGCGCACGAGCGGATCGGGATCGTCCGCCGTACGTTCGACTTCTTCAAACGTAATGAGCGCGTCGCGGCCGCTCGGGCGGAGATGGGCGATGACCCAGGCGAGCGCCTTCACGCGCGCCTCCACTTCGGACTCCTTCAATTCCGGGAGGCGAACCTTGATCGCTTGCGCAGGACTTTCGTAGCTGGTCCCCGCCAGCTCCGTGCCGGGCCACTCTTTGGGATGCCAGAGCAGCAGGCCACCCATCCCGCGCAAGAGGATGACGCCTTTCGCGAAGCCCTCGCGGCCGGTTACCGCGGCATGCAGCGGCAGCACGATGGTGCCCAACTCCGAGACGCGCAGCGTTGGCGCGCCTTCCGGATTCGCGGCCCTCGAATCCACGGAGGGATCGGGCTCGATCCGCACGGCCTCGAACAAAGGCGGCAGCGGCGCGGGGCAGGGGGGCCGGAACGTCAGGCGCAGCGGGCCGTCCAAATCGAGGTCGGTTCCGGCTGTCGCAATCTCACCGGTTTGAGCGTGCAACTCGGCCAGCGTTCCACCAAAGGGTCCGCGCACGACCATGGACGATGCGTCCTGCAGGCCGTCCACGTACGCCCATTCGCTCCGTCGTGCAGCGCGCCCGTCGGCGGGGATCTCGAGTACCTCGATGCGCGAGATCACGCCCTCGGGCGCTTTGAACCAGCGTCCCAGCAACGCGGCGAAGAGCGAGACGCCGCCGATCGCCAGTCCGGCGGCCATGTAGCGCGTCTTGACGGTCGATGCGTAAAGGAGCAGAAAAATGAAACAGAGCCCGCCGACGGCCGCGTACCAGATGCCCTGGTTTCGTCGCGACGGCGCGATCGTGCCGTTTGGGAAGAAATCGAAGGGCGCGTTTCGGACGCGCTCGTCCGTGGCGGTGCGCGCGCACTTAAACAGGTCGAGCTTGAGCGCGTCGGGCCAGAACTTCAGAAGCGTCTGCGGGTCTTCGTTAGGAAAAAAGAGCAGTCCCGCGCCTAAGCCCAAGCGGTACTGCGCGTAGACCATGGTCCCATTATCTTCACGGCGCACGTCGGATTCCTTTAGCCCCGCATTCCGCGACCACCAGTCGAAATCGTTCTTCAGTTCGCCTTGGATATTCGCGGGCAGCGGGGTAAGCCCGGCTTGCACGGATTCCAGCCGGGCTTTGGGGTCCATCGAAGCGACCAATACTCGCCCGCCTCCGCACACCCAAGTCCGCAGCGCCTGCCGCGCCGCCTCCGAACATTTTCCCAAGCCTCCCGACGCCACCACGACCAAGTCGACGTTTTCGTACATCCAGGCCTCGTCGGGCATCTGTTCGGGCTCGACGGTCGCGACATGCCAGGAAGGCGGCGGCGGCCCCGGACAGCGGCCGATCTGCAGCACGATCGACTCGTTCCGGTCCACGGGTTTGAGTTCGTTGGCTAGCGACGCCACGAAGAGATTTCTGCGATGTTCCGAACCGGGCGGGTACTTCCAGACCTGGAGCGTCAATTTCGCGCCGCCCGAAGGCGCGCGCAGCGGTAGGAGGAAATTCGAAGCCCTGTCTTTGGAAAAAGCCCGCTGGCACTCGTACCGCGGTCCGCGGTCCGGGTTTCCTTCCTGGACCGTAAGGCCTTGAAAATCCTCACCCGCCGGCCGGACGATGCCTTCCAACACGAAGGCGCAGCCGGGGTGGTAGAAAAGTCCAAAGCGCGGCGTAAGGGTTACCGTAGGCCCTTCGACTGGCAGCGTATTGCGCAAGACTACGGCCGGACCGCCGGTATCGCCCGCAAAGGCCGCATGGCCGAGGCAGACCGCAAGACCGAAGGCCCAGCGGACAGCGGCGGCTCGAATTGAAAACGGGGTAGCGCGCATGCTTCATCACGATCCGTACGTTTGAGCGACAACGGCTGTCCAAAGTATAGCGCGTTTTCGCCTGTATTTAGCCCAACGTTCGCAAAAGATCCCGGATGAAACCGCTCAGGCTCCAACGTGGCAAAAACACGGCCAATGAAGGCGCGATCGCGCCCTGCTAATGCTTTTCGAGGGGCTGTTGGGCCGGCGGCCGATGACCGCGCACGGCAATATGGATCGAGAGCAGCGCCAGGTCCGCCGGGGTCACGCCGTCCAGACGCAGCGCCTGGCCAAACGTCCGCGGGCGGTGCCGCGCGAGTTTCTCCGTGGCCTCGCGGCCCAGTCCGTTTACCAGCCGGTAATCGAGCGCTTCGGGCAGCGCCTTCTCTTCCAGGTCTTTCAGCCGCTCAACTTGCTGGGTCTGCCGCTTGAGGTAGCCCTCGTACTTCGCTTCAACTTCAAGCGCTTCCGCGACCGTCGCGGCAACGTCCAGCTCCAACCCGCGGGCGCGCAGTTGCTCCAGCGAAGATTCCGGCTGACGCAGTAGGTCCCACCAAGTCTTGGCCGCACCCGGCGGCCGGTGCTCCTTAAGACAGGCGGCAGCGCGCTTGAGCTCCGCTTCCTTGGTCGCGACCGCGCCTAGCGCCGGCGCGTCCAGCAGACCCAGGCGCTTTGCGTGTCCGGCGAGCCTCCGGTCGGCGTTGTCCTGCCGCAGCAGCAGGCGGAACTCGCTACGGCTCGTGAAGAGGCGGTAGGGCTCGACGATCTCCTTCGTAACCAGATCGTCGCTCATCACGCCCAGGTAAGCCTCGTCCCGGCCCAGCACAAACGGCGCTGAGCCCCGCACCTGCAACGCGGCGTTGATGCCCGCCAGCAGGCCCTGGCCGGCCGCTTCCTCGTAGCCGGACGTTCCGTTGATCTGCCCCGCCAGAAAGAGCCCCGGCACGCGCCGCGTCTGCAGCGTGGGTTCGATCTGGTGCGGCGGGACCATGTCGTACTCGATGGCGTACCCGAACCGCAGGACCTCCGCGTTTTCGCAACCCGGAATGGTTTTGATCAGTTCGAGTTGAACCTCGGGCGGCAGGCTCGTCGAGAGTCCGTTGACGTAGATCTCCTCGGTGTCGGAGCCCTCCGGCTCGAGAAAAATCTGGTGCGAATCCTTATCGCCAAACTTGACGACTTTGTCCTCGACCGAGGGGCAGTAGCGCGGGCCGCGGGACGTGATCTGCCCCGTGTACAGCGGGGCCTTGTCGAGGTTCGCGCGGATCAGAGCGTGCGTGGCCTGCGTGGTCCGCGTGAGCCAGCACGGCAGGCTGGGGCGGTCGATCTTCTCCGTGCGGAAACTGAACGGCGGCGGCGGTACGTCGCCCCATTGTTCTTCCAGCCCCGTCTTGTCGATGGTCCGGCCGTTCAAGCGCGGCGGCGTGCCGGTCTTGAGCCGCCGAATCTCGAACCCGAGCGCCTCCAGCGAGCCCGAGAGGCTCATCGCGGCCTGTTCGCCCGCGCGCCCGCCGCGGCTGGTCTTCTTGCCTTGATGAATCAGCCCGCGCAGGAACGTTCCGGTTGTGAGGATCACGGCCTTCGCGGTGTACGTGAGCCCGCTGCCGCCGCGAATGCCCACCACGCGCAGCGAGTGCGGCTCCGGCGCCGCGGTCTGAAGCGCCTCTGGTGCTACGCCGTCGCGGAGGTGCTGGAGGCGCTCTGTGTACAATGCGGCTGCATTTTGCATTTTGGATTTTGGATTTTGGATTGGACGAGCAAGGGATGGCGAGATGGCGGGAGTTGAATCCGAAATCCCAAATCCAAAATCGGAAATGAGCAGTTCTTCCACCATCTCCTGCCGCAGCGTCAGGTTCGGCGTGCGCTCGATAAGCTGCTTCATCAGGATGGCGAAGAGGCGCTTGTCGCATTGCGCGCGCGGCGACTGCACCGCCGGACCGCGCGAACGGTTCAGCATGCGGAACTGGATGCCGCTGCGGTCGGCGATCAAGCCCTGCGCGCCGCCGAGCGCGTCGATCTCGCGCGTGACGATGCCCTTGGCGGTTCCGCCGATGGCCGGGTTGCAGGACATCTGCGCGACGGCCTCGAGCGCGATCGTGGTCAGCAGCGTGCGGCAGCCCATGCGCGCGGAGGCCAGCGCGGCCTCGCAGCCCGCATGCCCTGCGCCCACGACGATGACGTCGAAGTCGGTCTCGCGGCTCATGGCGGAAGTATAGGGCAAAGGCTCCGGCGCCCAATCTCAAATCGGTTGCTGTGGAGGCAAATAAAAACCCCCGCGCTTGCGCGCGGGGGCCTTTGGTTCATTTGGAGCTGGCGGGAATTAGCCGGCGACGGCCTTCACGTTCAGCGCCTTGGGGCCCTTCACGTCTTCGACGACATCGAACTCAACCATCTGACCTTCGGAGAGGGTCCGGAAACCCTCCGCGACGATCGCGGTGTGATGGACGAAGAGGTCCTTGCCGCCTCCGTCGGGCGTAATGAAACCATAGCCCTTTTGATCGTTGAACCACTTTACCTTACCCCTAGGCATTGTACGTCTCCTTCTTACCTTACGGCCTTTCGGCCCGAACCTTCCAGATGGCACAGCGCCCCCGAATGAAGGATCGGACCACGAACAAAAACGGTGCAACCGCCGATATGCTGCTTCAAAAGCAGCCGGCGGGCGTTAACAGGGCGTGAGGTCGGGTTCATCGTATCGCTAACCGTAGAAGACCTCAGCCATGTCCAAAAACGAATCGGGAAGATATTTGTAGCGCTTGGCTTCGCTCTGATTCTCGCGAATCATGCCCTTCATCGGCACGGTCTCCACGCGCAGCCCCTGCAGCACGACCATGTGCCCAAAGTGCCCGTGGATCACCGCGTCGGCCGCCTGCAGGCCGTAGCGCGTGCCCAGGATCCGGTCGTACGCGCTCGGCGCGCCGCCGCGCTGCAAGTGCCCCAGCGCGATGCCGCGCGTTTCCATGCCCGTCAGCTTCTCGATCTCGGTCGCGACGGCCTCCGCGATCTCGCCCGGCTTGAGTACCACGTTGCCGAAGCTGTCGCGCTCGATCTTGTCCGAGAGCTTCCAGCCGCCGTTGGCGTCCTTGGTGACGCGCGGCTTGGGTTCGATGCCGCCGATGGACGCGCCTTCGGCCACGACCACAATCGCGTGGGCCTTGCCCAGCTCGCGGCAGTGCCGGACTTCGCGGGCGATGTCGTTGATGTGCACCGGCCGTTCGGGCACGGCGATGAAGTCCGCGCCGCTGGCCAGGCCCGTGTAGGCGGTAATCCAGCCCGCGTGGCGGCCCATGCACTCAATGACCATCACGCGCCGGTGGCTGGTGGTGGTCACGCGCAGATCGTCGATGGCCTGCGTGGCCTGCTCGACTGCAGACCAGAAGCCGAACGTGAAGTCCGTGCCCATGACGTCGTTGTCGATCGTCTTGGGCACGCCCACGGCCTTAAGGCCTTCGTCGCGGTTCAGGTAGTACGCGATCTCGAGCGTGTCGTCGCCGCCGATGGCCACGAGCGCGTCGAGTTCGAGCTGGTGGTAGTTCTGGACCGCTTTTTTGACGTCTTCGGGTTTCTTGTAAAGATTCGTTCGGGAGGTACCGAGGATGGTGCCGCCTTCGTGGAGGATCGAGTCGACCTTGCCGGCTTCCAGCTTAACGGTCTTGTTGTCGCGCAGACCGGCCCAGCCGTCGATAAATCCAATGCAGTGGTACTCTTCGTGTTTCTCGACGGCCAACCGGATGACCACGGCACGAATCACTGCGTTCAAACCCGGCGCGTCTCCGCCGCCGGTCAAAATACCAACCTTCTTCATGCACTACCTCCAAAAGCTGCTTTCATGGTAGCGGTTCGCAGGTGCGATGCAAGATCATTAAATGCGCGTAAAGATTTCGATACAGGACGGCCGCCATAGCGCAAAAACTAGAGACCCATCTCGGAGGTGACGAAAGACGTGTCGTATGCTCCCGCCACAAACTTCGCGTGGCCGAAGACTTCCTTCAAGAAGGAGAGGGTCGTGGGGATGCCTTCCAGGACCAGTTCGTCGAGCGCATTGCGCATGCGGCGCACCGCGTCGAGCCGGTCGCTGCCGTGGACGATCAGCTTGCCGACCATCGAGTCGTAGTACGGCGGCACCGAGTACCCCGAGTAGATGTGCGTATCCATGCGGATATCGCTGCCGGCCGGAGGACAGTACAACGAGATCTTGCCCGGCGCGGGCGCGAAGCTCCGCTTGGGCTCTTCCGCGTTGATGCGGCACTCGAACGAGTGCCCGCCCGCCGCCAGCCGCCGGTCGATGTCCTTCTGCCGCCAGCGCAATTTCTCGCCGCTGGCCACGCGCAACTGCTCTTCGACCAGGTCCAGGCCAGTAACCATCTCGGTGACGGGGTGCTCGACTTGCAGGCGCGTGTTGACTTCGATGAAGTAGTACTTGCGTTCTTTCAGGTCGTAGATGAACTCGCACGTGCCCGCGTTGCTGTAACCGGCTTCCTTCATCAGGCGCACGCCGGCCATCTGGATATCGTAGCGGGTGCGCTTGTCGATGGCGGGGCTCGGGGACTCTTCGATCAGCTTCTGGTTCCGGCGCTGGACCGTGCAGTCCCGTTCGCCCAAGTGCAAGGCCGTGCCGTGTTCGTCGCCGAGGTACTGGATCTCGATGTGGCGCATCGACTCGATGAACTTTTCCAGGTAGACCGTGCCGTCGCCGAAGGCGGCCTCGGCTTCGGTCTTGGCCTGCTGGAAGTTCGCGCGCAGCGAGATCGGGTTGTGCGAGACGCGCATGCCGCGCCCGCCGCCGCCCGCCGCGGCCTTAAGCAGCACGGGGTAGCCGATCTTTTCCGCGATCTTCAGCGCCGCGTCCACGTCGGCCATCTCGCCTTCGGAGCCCGGCACCGTCGGCACGCCGGCCTTCTTCGCGATGGCCTTGGCGCTGATCTTGTCGCCCAGGTCCTCGATGGCCTTCGTCGGCGGGCCGATGAAGGTGATCTTGCACGAGCGGCAGACTTCGGCGAAGTGCGCGTTCTCGGAGAGGAACCCGTAGCCGGGATGGATCGCGTCCACATCGGCGATCTCGGCCGCGGCGATGATGTTGTTGATGTTCAGGTAGCTGAGTTTGGCCTGCGGCGGGCCGATGCAGATCGCGCGGTCGGCCATCTTGAGGTAGACGGCGTCCTTATCCGCCTGCGAATAGACCACGACGGTCTCGATGCCCATGCGCTTGCATGTGCGGATGATCCGCAGGGCGATCTCGCCCCGGTTTGCGATCAGGATGCGGGAGAACATGTCGGGGCGGGGCTCAGCCGAGCTCCACAAGGAAAAGGGCCTGGCCGAACTCGACGGGCTTCGCGTCTTCGACCAGGATCTTGACGACCTTGCCGGAACAGTCGGCCTTGATCTCGTTCATTACTTTCATCGCTTCGACGATGCAGACCACGTCGTCCTTATCCACGTGGTCGCCCACCTCCTTGTACGGCGGCGAGGTCGGGTTGGGCTTGCGGTAGAAGGTGCCTACGATCGGCGAGCAGATTTCCTTGACGGCCTTGCCCGAAGCAGGTTTGGCGGCCTCTGCGGCCGCCGCATGCGTTCCTGCCGCGGCAGGCGCGGCGGCCACCGGATGTGTTATCGCATGCGCGGGCTGGAAGACGATCGACGGTTCCTTGCGTTCGCCGCGGCGCGCCTTGAATTCCAGTTCGCCCTGGCGCACGGCCAGTTCCGCCAGGTCGTGCTTCTCCATGAACTGGATCAGCTTTTCAATGGTGTCCAATTGCAATGACATGCGCGATTCTCGAGCCGCTTCGGAATGCTGCGTCCCCATCACGTTCCGCCGTTCCAGCGCAGGCCCACGGGCACCCGGCTGAGCTTGCGGTGGCCTTTCTCGGTCACCAGGACGTCGTCTTCAATCCGCACACCGCCTAATCCGGGTACGTAAATCCCGGGTTCCACGGTCACTACCATGCCGGGCTTGAGCTTGCCCTTGCCGCGCCAGGAGAGGGTCGGGGCTTCGTGAATCTTGAGCCCGATGCCGTGCCCCGTCGAATGGCCGAAGTTCTTCTTGTATCCGGCCTTATCTATGTAGCTACGGGCCGCCTTGTCGACGTCGGCAAACTCCACCCCGGGCGCAATCCGATCCACCGCCAGCTCTTGCGCCCGTGCTACGATCTCATGAATCTTGCGTAAGCGAGTAGGGATGTTACCCAAAAAGAACGTACGCGTCAAGTCGGCGTGATAGCCGTGATATTTTGCGCCCCAATCGATCAGTACAATGCTGTCGTGCTTGAGTTTACGTGCAGTCGGCCGGCCGTGCGGACGGCTCGAGTTGCTGCCCCACTGGAACATGCACTCGAAGGCCTGGTCGTCCGCGCCCGCGCGCACCATGCGATAACGCAGTTCGGCGGCGGCCTCGTATTCGAGCAGGCCCGGGCGGAGCATCCGGCAGACCTCGCCAAAGCAGCGCTCCTGAATGCGCAGCGCCGCCTCGATCTGCGCGACCTCCCACGGGCTCTTGACGATCCGCAGTTCCTCGACCATCTGGCCCATCGGCTTGAGGCGCACGCCGCGCGCGTGCTTGCGCAAGCCCTTCGCCGCGCCGAGCGTTAGGTGGCCGGCCTCGACGCCAAGCGTGCGCACGCGGAGTTTCTTCGCCAGCGTGCCGGCCTTTTCCATCAGACTCGGCGGCTTGACCACAATGCGCCAGCCGGGCGAGCTCTCTTGGGCTTCTTCAATGTAGCGGAAGTCCGTCAGCAGCATCTGCTGTCGGGGCGTCACCAGCGCCGCGCTGTCGCCGCCGGGAAAACCGGAGAGGTATTGGACGTTCATGAAGTCGGTGATCAGCGCGCCGGAGAGGCCGGTGCGGGCGAGCATCGCGCGGAACCGGTTCAATCGAGCACGCAGTTCTTCGCGAGGCGGAGCCACGGACATCGGACAATCCTCGATCCCAAGCTAAGGATGCGGTCGTGCTGCATCGAAAGGGCCAGAGGGCCTACGGGATATCCGAATTTGCCGAGCGGACAAGGAAAGGAACGATCTACGCGGCGCCGAAGGCGCATTGCATTCGAAATTCGAGTTTCGGATGTGCCGTTCCGCTACGGTTTCCAGGCCAGGAAGTTCTTCAGAATGCGCATCCCCGCCTGCTGGCTCTTCTCGGGGTGGAACTGAACGCCCACGACATTGCCCTTGCCCGCGGCCGCGCAGAAGTGCCGCCCGTACTCGCCGTAGGCGATGACGTCTTCCTTCTGCGTGGGCAGCACGAAATAGGAGTGGACGAAGTAGACGTGTTCGCCGTGCAGGCCTTCCAGGCACGGGTGCGGGCGCGCCAGATGCAGCGGGCTCCAGCCCATGTGCGGAACTTTCAGGCCGCCTTTGGCGCCGTAGCTCACGCCGTGGAAGAACCGCACCGAGCCCTCGAGCAACCCCAACCCCGCGACGCCCTTGGACTCTTCGCTCGTTTCGAAGAACAACTGCAGGCCGATGCAGATGCCGAAGACGGTTTTGCCGGCCTTCGCCGCAGCCTGGATGGGTTCAACGAGATTCCGGCTGGCAAGGCCCTTCATCACATCGCCGAACTGGCCCTGTCCCGGGAGCACCAGCGCGTCGGCCCGGTCGAGTTCCTCGGGGCGCTCGCATAGCGCGGCATCCGCACCGAGGTGCTGGAAGGCCTTGAGCGCGCTGCCCAGGTTCCCTGAGCCGCAGTCGACAATGGCAATCTTCATCGGAGGCCACCCATTATGGACCCAGCGGAACTTTGAACGGCAGCGGATTCAAGGCGATGTGCTGCGGCCACGGGATCTCTCGTAGGCCTGCCGCCATCATCGCCGGCGTTACGTTGAACCGGTCCACCATCCACCACCACATGAACTCGCGGATCAGGGGATCATAAAAGACCACGATCAGTCCCGCCAGCGCCAGGAACGGGCCAAAGGGCAGATAGTTGCCTTCCAGCACCTCTTCCCTTTTGCCGTCCTCGCGCTCGCGAATCTCGCCCTGCGGCCATTCGCCGGTCTTGATCAGATGCCCGCGCGCGAACGATCCGCCCAGGAAGAACAGGCCGATGAAACCGCCGGCAAGGGCCGAGAGATGCTTGGGGTCGATGAAGAGGAACCCTTTTCCCATGGAGAGCGCATACAGCGAGGCTTCGAATGCGAGTACGAGCGCCCCGAATACGCCGAACGGCCACGAGGCGCCGGGGCCCGGGTCTTCTTCCGCTTCGGGCAGTTCGTAGGTCGGCTGGTACGGTTTGTAGTTCTTGCCCATGCGGCGGCGCTGGATGCGGTCCCACGCGATCACGCCGATGCCGATCACCGCGCCCAGGCTCATGCCGAGCATCAGCGTCTCCAGCGCGGGCTTCCAGCCCAGCAGCGCGCCGAGCATCGCCACCATGTGGGCATCGCCGCCGCCCATGCCTTCCTTCTTCAGAAAGACCACGCAGCAGATGCCGATCGACCACAGAATGCCCGAGCCCATCACCACGCCTTGGAAGCTGTCGATCAGCGCGTCCCAGCGCGGCGAACCCGTCCAGACCGTCGCGGAGAGATGCAGTTCGGGAAAGATTGGCGCAAGGAGCAGGCCCGCGATGACCCACGGCCACGTGGTCTCGATGGGGATGATCCAGGCTTCGAGGTCCGTGAAGGCCGCGCACGCCAGGTCGGCGCTCAAAAAGATCTGCACCGCGAACAGAATGGCCGGCATCTGGCTCAGTTCGCCGGTCGGAGGATTGGGGCGGTTCAACATCCAGAACTGGTACGCCGCGAGCGCGCAGAGCGACGCGACGAGCACCTCGACGCGCAGATAGCGCGCGGGGATCGGCTCCTTGCAGGCGCGGCAGCGCCCGCGCAGCCACAAGTAGCTCAGGATGGGGATGTTGTCGTACCCGCGAATCATGGCTTTGCAGCGCGGACAAAAGCTGCGCTCTTGCGTGATCATCGAGATGCCGCGAGGCAGTCGATAGACGAGTGCGTTGACAAAGCTGCCGAGAATCGCGCCGAAGCAGATGAAGACGACGACCCAGAACAACGCGGGCATTTGAAGCATGGCGGTGGTCATGGATGCGCCTGCGTCTCCGTGGGCTCCATAGGGCACACCGGAGTCGCAAAGCATAGCCGGAAGCCGGAATGCGCGCCGAGAAAAAATTTTGCCGCGCGCATTCTAACGGCTTGTGAATATTTTTTTCGCCGAGTTTTAAACTTTGCTGTTGACTTAACAGGAGCCCGAACGTATTACCCGCACTCAGTTCGTTACCCAACGAAAACTGAAAACATGAATACGGAAAACTCGGTTCCGGGGGGGACTGGAGGGAGATCCTCTATGCCCAAGCCGTCCCGTTGCATCGTCGAAGGGTGTCCCAATCCGTCGCATGCGAAGGGCTACTGCCGCAGGCACTACGGACAGATCTGGCGGCGTGGCATGATCTACAACGATTCGCCGCGCGAGAAGACCGATTACGACAGCAATGTCCGCCGCGACGATCAGGAGCGGCTCCGCGCGCTCGAACGCGAACTCAAGCGCGCCCAGCAGATGTACGACGTGGTCGTCGGCTTCCAGGGGCGCATCAAGTGGCGCCGCGAGATCGAAGCCGTGCAGACCGAGATCCGCAAGATCCTGGACAGCCAGCCGGCGGGCACGCCCGAATCCGTCGAGATCGCGGAGAACGCGGTCGCCGAAGCGGCGGCCACTCAAGCCTGAAGCACGGGATCGCCCTGTCAAATGTCTAAGCCGGAACCTCGGCCGGGCATGGTCGAGCCCAACGAGGCGCGCTGCCCGCGCTGCGGGAAGCGCTACGCCTATCGCTCCGTAAAGGAGCACAAGCCCTTTCCCTTCTGCTCCGTGCGCTGTCGGGATGTCGACTTGGGCAATTGGCTTACCGAGAAGTACGTGGTGCCGGGACCCGCGCCCAAGCCCGAGGAATCCTTCGAGGACGAGAGTGACGATTGATAATAAGGCCGGACGATGATACTATTTATGCGTGTGAGTTGCCTGCGCGTCTCAAAGGCCGATTGAAGTCGGACGACTTGAGCGCGTCGATATAGGCGGCGGCCAAAGGAAGCGAGACCATCATGCTTACGCTGGGATTCCTCGAGAACATCGGCATGACGGAACTGATCGTCATCCTGGTGATCGTGCTGCTGCTCTTCGGCCACCGCCTGCCGGGCCTGGGCCGCAACTTGGGCAAGTCCGTCGGCGAGTTCAAGCAGGGCCTGAAAGAAGGCCACGAAGAATCGACCACCGGCGCAGCCCCGGCGGCGCCTCCCGCAACGCCCGCAACGCCCGCCGCTCCCGCTGCGCAGACCACCGAAAAGAAGACCTAGCGCGCCCGCCGGGCTGGGAGCCGCGCCATGTTTCTACCTCTGGCCTTCCTCGAAAACCTCGGCTTCGGCGAACTCTGCATCGTCATGATCATTGCGCTGCTCCTCTTCGGCGAACGCCTGCCGAACGTGGCGCGCAGCTTTGGCAAAGGCCTGTCCGAATTCAAGCGCAGCATGCGCGATTCCACCGACCAGGTGCGCCGCGAGTTCGAAGCCGCCGCCGGGCCCATCACCGAACCCATGAAAGAGTTCCGCCAGCAACTGAATGAGGCCGCGGCCGACATGACCAAGGCCGCCGACACGCTGCCCAACACCTTCAACGAGAACAAGCTCGACCCCAGCATCCAGAACTGCGAAGAGACGCCGCCGGCCCCGGCCGCGCCGGAGAAACTTCCCGCGCACGGCGAGCCCGCGGTCCAGCCGCCTACGGCCGGCGTCACGCCCGATGCAACGGCAGGCCCTTCTGCGCCTGTGCCGCCGTCTCCTGAATCTTCTGCCGAAGCCACACCTGCCGCATCGGTTCCCGTTGCGAGCGTGCCATCGCAGAGCTGCGCACCGGCCGCGCCGGTGCCGACCGAAGCGCCGAAGAGTTAAGCGTCCTTCCGCATCCCTCTTTGCGCCCGCTGAAAACCGGGTATCCTCAAATCTTTGGCCGACCTTGGGACCCGACCGTTCGATGCCCTCCACGCCCGCCGAAATCCTGACCGACCTTAACCCGCCGCAGCGCGAAGCCGTGGAGACGTTGTCAGGCCCGCTGCTGATCCTTGCGGGCGCGGGCTCGGGCAAGACGCGCGTCGTCACGCGGCGCATCGCAAACTTGATCGCCCACGGCACCAAGCCCTGGGAAGTGCTCGCGATTACGTTCACCAACAAGGCCGCGGGCGAGATGCGCCGCCGCGTCGAAGACCTCGTCGGCTCGTCCGGCGCGTGGGTCTCAACTTTCCATAGCTTCTGCGCGCGGCTGCTGCGCCGCGAGGCCGAAGTGCTGGGCCTCACGCCGCAATTCTCCATCTACGACGAGGACGACGCCTCCAAGGTTCTCGACGAGATCAAGAAGGAGATGCGCCTCGAAGACAAGCGCTACTCCACCAGCAATCTGCGCACGCTCATCTCGGGCCTCAAGAGCAAGGCGCTCGAGCCCGACGATCTGGAAGGCTCCAGCTTCCACGAGCGCATCGCGCAGCAGATTTACGAACAGTACGAGCGCACGCTGCTGCGCAACCAGGCGCTCGACTTCGACGACCTGCTGCTCAAAGGAGTGGCGCTGCTGCGCGACCACGCGGAGGTCCGCGAGCGCTATAACCGCCGTTTTGCCCATCTGCTCGTGGACGAGTACCAGGACACCAACGGCTGCCAGTACCAGTTGGTCAAGCTGCTGGGCCAGGGCCACCGCAACGTCTGCGTGACCGGCGATCCGGACCAGTCGATCTACTCCTGGCGCGGCGCGGACGTGCGCAACATCCTCTCCTTCGAGCGCGACTTCCCCGACGCCAAGGTGGTCCGCCTCGAACAGAACTACCGCTCGACCAAGACCGTCCTCGCGGTCGCCTCGGCGGTGATCCGGCACAACAAGGAACGCAAGGAGAAGGAACTCTGGACCGAGAACGATCAGGGCGAGGTCGCCTCGTTCCGCATCCTCGGCGACCAGGAACTCGAAGCCCACGAAGTGGCCGCCGAGATCCAGCGGCTCGCGCAGTCGGGCCGGGGCTACGGCGAGATCGCCGTCTTCTACCGCACCAACGCGCAGTCGCGGCCGTTCGAACAGGCGCTGATCCAGACCGCGGTGCCCTACCAGCTCATTGGCGGCACGCCGTTCTACGAACGCCGCGAAGTGAAGGACGCGCTGGCGTACCTGCGCCTGATCGTGAACCCGAAGGACGACGTGAGCTTCGCGCGCATCATCAATGTTCCGCGCCGCGGCATCGGGCCTTCGACGTTGGACCTGCTCGCGAAGAAGGCCGGCGGACTCAAGTGTTCCATGCTCGAAGTGCTCGATAAGCCCGACTGGATGGAACGCGAGCTGAAGCCCAAGGCGCGCAAAGATCTCTACGCCTTCGCGAAGATCATGGACAAGCTGCGCGCGCTCCCCGCGTACCCGGTGGTCGATGCAGCGGTGAAGGTCCTCAAGGAATCCGGCCTGCAGGACGCGCTGCGCGAAGCCAACGAGACGGAGCGGCTCGAGAACTTGGAGCAGTTGGTCACCGCCGCTGCCGCCTACGACGCCGACAACAAGCCTGGCGCGGTGCCCGACGGCCCACCGCCCGAGCCCGGCGCCTTCGACGGCCTGGAAGAACTCGCGCAGAAGCAGTCCTCGATCGCCGGTTTCCTGGAGAACGCCGCGCTGCTCACGCCGAACGACGCGCGCAAGGACAACACCGACATCGTCACGCTGATGACGCTGCACATGGCCAAGGGCCTCGAGTTCCCCTTCGTGTTCATCACCGGCGTTGAAGAAGGGCTGCTGCCCATGGTTCGCGGCGGCGGCGCCATGAATATCGGCTCCGAAGACGCCGAGAGCGAGATGGACCGCGCGGTGGAAGAGGAACGGCGGCTCTTTTACGTCGGCGTCACGCGGGCGCGGGAACGGCTCTACCTTCTTCGCGCCAAGTATCGCATGCGTTTCGGTAAGACGGACCTCTCCGTGCCCTCCCGGTTCCTCGACGAGATCCCCGAGAAACTGCTAGAAGTCACCGATCGCGCCAAGGGTTCGTGGGACGACAGTTCTATGTTCGGCTCGAGTTTCTCCGGGCGCGAGAAGCAGGCCTGGGGCAAGCCCAAACCCAAGCAGGGAAGTTACGAGGAGTTCGAGCACGAGTTGGGCGAGTTCGCACAAGCGCATGCCGGAAGCAAGGACGAGAGCTCTAAGGCGAAGGCCAAAGGGCTCGCCGAGTTCGCGCGCACCGTGAGCGGCGGGTACTCGAGCGAGAACAGCCAGATCGACGAGGACACGTTCGAGGTCGGCGATCGCGTAAGCCACGCACTCTTTGGCGACGGCACCGTCGAGCAGGTCAGCGGCAGCGGCCTCTCGGCCAAAGTGAAAGTCCACTTCCGCAAGGTCGGCCCGAAGCTGCTGCTGCTCTCACTGGCGAAGCTGAAGAAAGCGTAGTGGCGCCGGGGCGCGAAGCGAACATGGCCTATCTCTCGCTGCCTCCCGATCTTCGCGCCGAACTCTTCATCTACGCGCGCGAAGCGCATCCCGAAGAAGCCTGCGGGTTCCTGATCGGGACTCAGGACGCAGAACCCAGAACTCAGAACTTCGCGATTGCCGCCGTGCGGCCCGCGCGCAATCTGCACCCGAGCCGCGACGACCGCTTCACCATCGATCCGCTGGACTATGCCAAAGCGGAGGGCTACTGCGCGCGGCACAAGAAGAAGGCGTTGCGCATCCTCGGCTTCTGGCACTCGCACCCCCAAAGCGCGCCCGAGCCTTCTCCGGTCGATCTCGAATGGGCGCAGGGACTCTATGAAAGTTTTCCCGAGCGCTACCTCTACCTGATCGTCTCGCTGCGCGATCCGGACAGAGACGAACTGGCCGGTTGGCAGTTAGACGCGCGCGGCGAAGCGTTCCAATCCGTAGAGGTGCGCTAGCTCTTCGCTGTTGATGTTAAAAAAAGAAAAGGCAAGCCTTTCGGCTTGCCCTTATTGTTGTACACGCTCTACGCTCTACGCTCTACGCTCTACGCTCTACGCTCTACGCTCTACGCTCTACGCTCTACGCTCTACGCTCTACGCTCTACGCTCTACGCTCTACGCTC
>JACQFI010000004.1 GCA_016200135.1 Planctomycetota bacterium | reverse complement strand
GCGGCCCGACACGATTACGGGCGCCAACGCGGTGCATTCTTCCACAAACATGACCATGGGCGGGTACAGCGAGTTCGCCTACACTGACCGCGGTGACCGCACCAAGGAGTTCGACCAGACGCGCACGGTGCTGGAATTCGGCGCGCAGGTCCATGATCGCGTCCGGTTCTACTCGGAGTTCGAGTTCGAGCACGGCGGCGTGATCGTGGGCGAGGAAGCGGGCTCCGGCGAGTGGGAACTCGAACAGTCCTGGGTGGACTTCCAGTTCAGCGACGCGATCAACTTCCGGGCGGGCATGCTGCTTGTCCCAGTTGGCCGTTACAACCTGTATCACGAAGGCTGGATCAACAACTTCGTAGACCGCCCGCTGGTGGATCGCCGCGTGATTCCTTCGACCTGGTTCGAGGAAGGTGCGGGCCTCCACGGCCAGCTCCTGGATAAGGATTACCTCGGCATCTCGTACGAGGCGTACTTCTTCAATCCGGGCCGGGCCAACGAGGTCACCCAGGAAGGCTTCCGCGATATCCATAACGAGGGCAATTCGCCCATCTATCGCAACAACAAGGCCGGCGCTTTCCGCGTGGCTTTCGAGCCCGCGCGCTCGCTCAAGCGTTTCGCGGATCTGCTCGAGATCGGCGTGAGCGGCTACGTCAGCGGCTTTAATGGGCTGCGCGAGGGGGAAGGCGAACCCAAACTCGGCGGCGACGGCACGATCCAGCTCTTCGCGCTGGACTGGACCTACGAGAAGTCCTTCAAGAAGAAGGGCACGCTCGGCGTCCGCGGCGAGGCCGCGATGGCGCATGTCTCGCCCGGCCGCGAACCCGATGCGCCCGGCCAGCAGGCCTGGGGTTGGTACACCGAAGCGTATTACTCGTTCTGGCCCGGCTTCCTCACCAAGTCCGCCTTTGGCCGGGACTTCAAGGACCCGCGGCTCGTCTTTGCGGTCCGCTACGACTGGACGGACCTCAACATCGACAGCTTTAACCGTAACGACATGAGCCGCACGACGGTGGGCCTCTCGTACCGCCCGACCAGCCGCGTCGTCTTCAAGCTCGACTATCAGATGGACCACAGCCCTTCGCGCACCGGCGGGCCGCATCCGGAGTCCGGCGACGGCTCGAACACCGACGCGCTGCTCTTTGGCTTGAGCGTGGGTTTTTAAGGGCCGCGGCCATGGAAAGCACGCAAGACCTGCGGGCGCTCGCGGCGCTGGACTGGACGATGCCCGAACTCCACCGGACGTCCCGGCGCAAGCGCCTCGAATGCGCCGGAGGCTGGTGGATCCTGGCCCACGACCGCGAAGGCTGGGATTACTTCGAGTCTTACCGGCGCTCGATGACCCCGGTGCAACTGGTCCGCCGCTGCCTCCGCCGCGGGGTGCTCTCCGTGCTTACGCCGTGCGCGCAGACCGAGGGCCGCTTCGAACTCTACGCCAACGGCGCGACCGCGCGCTTCTGCTGCTACCGCTGCGCCTGCCGCCGCGTCTGGGATGGACTCGACATCCTCCTCCCCAAGCCCGAACATTGGATGGTCTACATGCTGCTCGATTCCATCGGGTACCTGGAAGACCCCGCCGCGCCGCACGAACCCGCGCGCCGGGAGAGGGGAGATGCCGAAGCGTGAGTTCCTCCGGTGAACGGACCATGACGCGCCGCGACGCCCTCGCGTGGTTTGGACGCGCGGCCGCGGTGGGGTGGACACTGGCCGGCTCGTGCGTGTTCGCCGAAGAGAAAGCGGACAAATCGCGTCCGCCGAAACTCGCCGACCTCTCCGCGCTGGCCAACGAGTCCGCCAAGGCGATGGACGATCCGTGCGTGTTGCTCGTCCGCACCGCCAAAGGCGTGGCCGCGCTCTCGCGCACCTGCACCCACAAGCATCAAGAACTGGACGTCGACGCCAAATCCGGCGCGATCTACTGCCCGCTGCACGGCAGCCGCTTTTCGCTGGAAGGCAAGCCCACCAACGGCCCCGCCTCGCGCCCGCTCAAGTGGTACAAAGTGGAAGTCGAAGACGGCGGCGCCGTGTGCGTGGACGTGAAGACGGCCGTCGACGCCGGCGCCTGGGCCCCGCTGCCGGACTGGGCCAAGCCGAAGCCCAAGCCCTGATTTTGACTCCGAACCGATACCGTTCATCTTCCGCTTTGCGGTATTTCTTCAAAGATAATCCATTTTGAATCCTCTAAATCGCTCTGTTCTGGCGAATTTAAGGTATGTTTTATATGCTCCATTGCTACGAGTTGGGTAAGATGATTCCTATGGGGTGCTGGAGATTTCTATGAACAGAAGCGCCTGGTTCTACATGGGTATCCTGCTCGCGCTGAGCGCCTGCGCCCAGGAAGACCCGCTCGTCCTCAAGCCCATCGACGACACCTTTCTGACTCCGGATGTCTCGGGCCGGCCCGGCGGGCGTGGCGACCGCGACGAGTTCCAGATCTACGGTGGTGCGGACAAGAAGCAGTTCCGCGCGCTGCTCAAGTTCGACGTGAGCGAAGTCAAGACGCCGCCGACGCAGGCGCTCTTGCGCATCTACGCCTGGAACGTGGGCTCGCCGAAGAAGACCGAGACCATCCGCTGCCATCCGGTGCTGCGCGACTGGAACGAGAAGTGGGCGAGCTGGGACCTCTGCCAGCAGGAAGACCAGTGGACGAACCTCGGCGGCGACTTCGACCCGGTCGCGCTCTCCGGTAATATCGTCTCGGGTACGATGGGCGGCGAGAAGGGCTACTGGCTCGACTTCGACGTCACCGCGCAGGTCCAGCTCTGGGTGACGAAGCGCAAGCCCAACTACGGCTTCGCGCTGCTGTTCGATCCCAACTGCACCGCCGAGATGCGCTTCCGCAGCAAAGAAGGCAACCAGCCGCCTAAGCTCGAACTGGCTTGGGCCGCGAAGCTCGACCGCGGCCAGGGCATGGTGCCGGGCTCCAAGCTGCAACCCTACGGCGATCCGGTTAAAATGGAACCCGTCCTGCCGCCGGGCGGGCTGAACATGGTCCGCGAGGGCGAGAAATTCTCGCAGGCGATCAAGGCCCGCGGCGGCGCGAAGCCCTACAAATACGCCGCGACCGGCCTGCCCGACGGCGTGACCATGGCCGAAGACGGCACGCTCGCGGGCGCGCTCGATAAGGAAGGCCGCTTCCCGATCTCCGTCACCTGCACCGGAGCCGACGGCAAGCGCGCAACGCAGCGCTACGAACTGGTCGTACAGAAGGGCGGGGGAGCCGCAGGCGTGGACCTCGCCGGCGGCGCTGAAAAGACCGCCAAGACGGGCGCCGCTCCAGGCGCGAAGGAACCGGCGAAGACCAAGGCGGGCAAAGTGGACGACGAGTAACTGCGGTTGCAGGCTCACGCCAAGACGCGCTTTAATTAATTATTTCGCGCAAAGAAGCAAAGACGCAAAGACGCAAAGACGCTAAGAACAGCACGGAGTAAATACGTGCCGTTCTTAGCGCCTTTGCGCGAGACAAGCTGTTACGCCGACTCGAAGGATTTCCTGCGCAGTTTCAGCACCGCGTCGAAGTGCGCCTCAAGGCCCGGATTGCAGCCCCGGCAGCCGGCCACGACCTTCTCCGCCCAATCCAGGTACTCGAGCTTGCGCTGCAGCGGCCAGTCCGCGGGCTGCGCGGGCGTGATGTCCATCAAATTGCAGATCTTGTCGGCGATCTTGATCTGCTTGGCGCGCGGGGACTTGTGCGGCGCGTTGATGATCTGCAGCCGCTTGCGCTCCTGCTTCGGCAGGCTCTTGTCGTCGGTCATCTCCTGAACGAGCAGCATCACGTCGCGGCCGAAATGTTGCTCCAACTCTTCCGGCGTCGTCTGCGTGTCTTCCAGCGTGTCATGCAGGAGCGCCGCTTGCAGAATCGCCAGATCCGCAACGCCGCCCATGCGCGCAAGCACTTCCGCGACAGCGATGGGATGATTGATGTAAGGATTGGCGTCCAGATCCTTGCGCCGCTGCTTGCTATGCTTTTGCGACGCAAACAGCGCCGCCGCCAGCAATGCGTTGGAATCGGGGTTGTCCATGTGTGGTTACCCCCTGCTTTTCTCGCGCAAAATTGCTAAGACGCAAAGGCGCTAAGAAAAGCACCGAGCAAATACGTGCCGTTCTTTGCGTCTTTGCGCGAGAAATGCCGTTACTTGAACGACGCGATGGCCGCCTCGAAGGCGTCCTTCGCCGCGTTGACCGTCTTCTGCGGGCCGGTCAGCTTCAGGAAGTACTCGGCTTCCTTCAGGATCACGATCGCGCCGAGCATCTTGTAGTCCTTCTTGGGTTCCGGCTTCTGCCCGCCGAACGCCATCGCGGTGTACTCGCCCTCGAGCTCCACCACGGTCGCCTCGGTGCCGTCGGCCGTCTTGATCTTCTTCTGGCTCTTGATCGAATCTTTCCCGCCGAACTGCTTCGACCAGCGCGCCACGTTCGCGTCCACTCCGCCGCCCACGGGCAGCGCGAAGAAGCCGAGTTCCGCGTCTTCCTTGTCGCCCTCGGCCTTTGGCACGCCGACGGTGGCGAGGCGCATCGGTGAATTGTTCTCCTGCGCCTTCCACGTCTTCGGCATCGCGATGCTGTGCTTCGTGTCCTTGCCGAACTCGAAGGCCTGCGTCTCCACCTTCGGCGCGTCCTTCTTCTCTTCGGTCTTGGCCTCGCTCTTGGCTTCGGTCTTGGCGGCTTCTTCGCCAATCACGGCAGCATGGGCGAATACAAAAGCGGCGCAGGCCGCGCAGAACAGCGTCAGCGTCTTCATGGTTTTGCAGTCTCCTGTTTCTTGTCGAAGGATTTGATCATCGTCTCAAACGCGTCGCGGTTGGCCTCGATGGTGGCGCGCGGGCCCACGAGCTTGATGTAGAACGTGCCCTCGCTCGTGGGAACGATCGCGCCCAGCATCATGAAGTTCTCTTTTGCTTCCTTCTTGTCGGGAGAGAAGTCCATCGCGGTGTACGTGCCCGAAAACGTCGCGACGGTGGCCTCGCCGCCCAGCTTCGTCTTCACCTCGCGCCGCTCTTCCATCGAATCCTGTCCGCCCCACTGGTTCGTCTGCCAGCGTTTGAGCGTCTCTTCCGCGCCGCCCGCGCCGTTCATTTTGAAGATCTGGAGCTGCGCGTCTTCCTTGTCCTCGCCCTGCTTGGGCACCTTGGCTTGGTACGTGCGCATCTTGTTCTCGGGTTCCTCGGACGCCCACGCCTTCGGCATCTTGGCCGTAAAGAGCACGCTCTTGCCGAACGAGACCTCCGCCGCCTCGCCCGCTTCCTTCGCGTCCTTGCCGGCCTCGCTCTTTGCCGCGTCGGTCTTTGCCGCCACCGTCTTTGCCGTTTCCGTCTTCTCGGCCGCGGTCTTCTCCATCTGCGGCGTCTTGCCTTCGTCCGTCTTGTTCTCGGCGCGCTTCTCGCCGCTGCAGCCGGAGAGCAACGTACACGCGGCCAGCAGCGCGCACAGCCCCGCCACCCGTGAACTCAAGCGCGCAATCATGGCCGTCTCCTGAATGGTTTCATGCACCGAACTATAATGTTTCCAAAGCGTGCGCAGGGTGCTTGAAAGCGTTGAAATAGCCGCGCCGTTCTCCGCGTCTCAGCGGTGAAAGTGGTTCATGCGCTTTTGAACTCCCCCGGCTTCGGCAGATCCTGCGCCGACTTCAACCCGAAGTGCTCGAGGAACTCGCTGCTCACGCAATAGAGCAGCGGCTGCCCCAGCCCTGTGCCGCGTCCGGCGATTTTGATCAGCTTGCGGTCGAGCAGCAGGCGCAGCACCGGTCCCGCGTCCACGCCGCGGACGGACTCGATCTCCGCCCGCGCGATCGGATCTTTATTATAGGCGATGAGCGCGAGCGTCTCCAGTCCGGCCTGCGTGAGCTTGCGCTGCGTGCGCGCCGCCTTGAGCCGCTGGATCGCGGGATGGTGCTCGGCCCGCGTAACCAGCCGGACGCCGTTGGCGACCTCGGCGACCTCGTACGGCCGCCGCTGTTCCTCGATCTGTTCCTTCAGCGCGACCAGCGCGCGGCGCACGTCCGCCGTGCGCGCCCCGGCTGCGCGCGCCATCTCGCGCGCCGTCAGCGGCGCTTCGCTCGCAAAGAGCAGCGCCTCGATGGTCCGTCCGAGGGCCTCTAAATCCACCGGCGTGGCCGGCTCGGCGTCCTCTCTTTCTTCGTCCTTCGGAGCCTCACTCGCCGTGGGCAGTCCCTCGGCCAGCTTCGATTGGCTCAGGTCGAGCCCCTCGCCGCCGGGTTCCTTGGCGTGCGTACCGCCGGCCGGCTCCGCCGCGGGTTCGGCAGCGGCCTCCGCGGGCGCCTCTTCTTTCGGTTCGGTCTCGTCTTTCTCTTCGGGCTCGGTCATGTTTTGCTCGCGGCTCGCGGATCTTGTTTTCAGAAGGTTAATGTATGTCCTTATTGCTGTCGCGGTCCGTTAGCCTCGAAGAGGCGTGCGGTAATAGCCAGGGGTGGAGCCCCGATTCAACGGGACGCAGCCCCTGGATCGCGCCCAACAGACGTTCAAAAGCCCCAACGGGGCGTGCGCGTCGCAAGCCTCCGAATCTCGCGCGCCCCGTTGGGGCTTTTCTCTCGCTAGGCGCGTCTACCAGGGGCTTCGCCCCTGGCTATTATCGTGTGCTCCTTCGGAGCGGTCACAGCACAGAACGGCACGGCACGAACGGCATGCACAAACGGCACGAACGGTACGGCGCGAACGGCACGGTACGAACGGTACAACTCGAACGGCACATAATCACAGCCCCTAGCGATCTCTAAAACGTTTCCGAATTGTAGGACAGCGCCGACAACGCTCTTCGCTCCACGCCCAAGCGCCACGCCCTTCGTCCCTATCCCTTCTTAAGAAACCCGCTCACTCGCTTGCACGCCTCGGCGATGCGCGCCTCGGTGTCCACCAGCGCCATGCGCAGCCAGCCTTCGCCTTCTTCGCCGAAGCCGCCGCCGGGCGTAAAGCTCACGCCGGTCTCCTCCGCGAGCTTGAAGCTGAAATCCACGCTGCTCATGCCGCGGAACTTTTCCGGAATCCGCTGCCACGTGAACATCGTCGCGCGGTTTTTTATCGTCCGGCCCCAGCCGTTCTTTTCCAGCCCCGCGAGCAGCGCGTCGCGGCGCTTCTGGTACACGAGAGCCTGGTTCTTCATGAATCCGTCGCCCTCGTCGAGGGCCACCGTCGCGGCGATCTGGATGCACTGGAAGATGCCGTAATCGAAGTAGCCTTTGATGCGCGCGAGGCAATCGACCAGGTGCGGATTGCCCGCGAGGAAGCCCACGCGCCAACCGGCCATGTTGTAGGGCTTCGACATCGTGAACGTCTCGACCGCGACGTCCTTCGCGCCTTTAACCTGCAGGATGCTCGGCGCTTTGTAGCCGTCGAAGCACGAGTGCCCGTACGCAAAGTCGTTCAGCAGCCAGAAGCGGTAATGCCGCGCCATCGCGACGGCCTCCTCGTAAAAGCCGAGGTTCACCGTTTTGGCGGTGGGGTTGTGCGGGAAATTCAGCACCAGGAACTTCGGGCGCGGCCGGACGGTCTCGAAGACGCGCTTGATGTCCGCGAGCAGCTTCTCGCCGGGGTTCTCTTCATCCATGTAGACGCCGATGGGGTGCGCGCCGGCAATAATCGGAGCGTACATGTGGATCGTGAACGCGGGCGTGGGCACCACGCAGGCATCGTTCGGGCCCAGGATCGCAAGGCAGAGATGCGAGAAAGCCTCTTTCGATCCGATCGTGGCGATGATCTCCTTCGTCGCGTCGAGCTCCACGCCGAAGTTGCGCTCGTAATGCCGCGCGAACGCCTGCTTGAGCGGCAGAATGCCCTTCGCCTGCGAGTAGCGGTGGTTCTTCACGTCCTTGAGCGACTCGCGCATCGCGTCGAGCACTTCCGGCTGCACGGGATCGACGGGGTTGCCCATGCCGAGGTCGATCACGTCGACGCCCTTGGCGCGCAGTTCGTCGTTGAAGGCGTTGATGCGCCCGAGCAGGTACGGCGGGAGCATGCCCATGCGGTGCGCTTCAGGCTTGGGGAAGCCTTCCGGAATGGCGATCGCGCCGGCCCCGGCGCCTGGTTTGCCGGGCTTGACCGATTTGGGCTTCTCCGCGACCGTTTTTGCAGGCATGACCGTTCCCTCACCCGAGTGATAAAGCAGCGAAGGATTGTAGCGATTGTTTCAATCTAGCGCCAGCGAACGAAGGCATTTTGGATTTTGCGATTTTGGATTGGGCGAGGCGTTCTGCGCTTACAAGAGCCTTGCAAGCAATGCCCGCGTGTACTGGCCGCTCCGTTAATCGAAAATCCAAAGTCGAAAATGCTATCCAATGAACTTCAACATCTCTTGCGTCACCGGGTGAAGCGGCTTCTCTCCGGCGAAGTGGCGTTCCAGTTCCTCGCACGCGAGCGCGCCGAGCATGCGGCGGGCGCGGCCCACCGAACCGGCGATGTGCGGCGAGAGCGTCAGGTTCGGGCACGTATATAAAGGGGAGCCCGCGACGGGCGGCTCGGGATCGGTGACGTCCAGATAAGCCCAGATGCGCTTCTTCTGCAGCTCCGCGACCAGCGCCGTCTCGTCGATCAGGCTGCCGCGCGACGTATTGATCAGCGTCGCGCCGTCGGGCAGCATGGCCAGCCGCGGCCCGTTGACCAGGTGCTTCGTCTCGGGCACCGACGGCGCGTGAATGCTCAGGATGTCCGAGCGCTTGAACAGCTCGTCGATCTCGACCTTCTCCGCGCCCAGGTCCTTCGCTTTCTCGGCGCTGAAGAACGGATCGTAGAGCAGCACCTTCACGCCGAAGGGCTGCAGGAGCTTGATCACATTCCGCCCGACGTGGCTCGCGGCGATAATCCCGACCGTACAGCCGCGCAAGTCGTCCGGCTTGCGGTGCGCCTGGATGCCCTTCCACCAGTTGCCCTGCTTTACTTGCGGCGCGATCTCGAAGACGTTCTTGCGCCCCACGATCATCAACCCGATGGCGTAGTGCGCCACGTCCACCGCGATGCCCGCCGCAGCGCTTGTCACCACGATGCCGCGCTTCCAGAGTTCGTCGCTGACGAAGGGCTTTACCGAGCCCGCCGAGTGCGCCAGCAGTTTGAGCTTGGGGGCCTTGGCGAGGATCTCCGCGGAGAGCTGCGGGCTGCCCCAGCCGGTCATGCACGCCTGCGCGTCGCGGAGGAGTTCGACTGATTCCGCGTCGGCGATCTTCTCGGTCTTCTTGGGCCAGCGCGCGTCGAAGCGCGCGTTGATGCGCGCGACGGTCTCCGCGTTCAGCACTTCATGCTGCGTGCTCTCGGTAACCAGAATCGCGACGGTCGGCTTGGCGGGCATGGAAGCTCCTCTTTCTTGACGCTGGGAATGCCTATTTCATACGAGCAGCGCCGCACGGCGGCAAATTCATAACGGCAAATCCGAAACTCGAATCTCGAAATCCGAGCCGATTTGCCGAGTCCGAAACTGAAATGGCGGAATATGACGGCAAATTCCTGACGGCAAATCCGAAATCCGAAGCTCGAAATCCGAAACAACCAGCAAGCACGAAGGACCATACTCAAAACGGCAAGGCGCTCTTCCGTAAACGTAGAGCTCCACAGTTTTGAGTTTAAGTATTGAGAATTGCGGTTTGTTTCGGATTTCGAGCTTCGAATTTCGTGCTTGAAGCAAAAAAAGCCCCGGGTCGCCCCGAGGCCTTTCGATACCGGTTAACCTTCGATGCCAGTCTGGAAGATTACATCGCCATCGCCGGCTTCGGCTTGACACGGTGCATCTGCTTGCCCTTGCTGTTCGAGAGCGCGTCCATCCAGCGTTCGCACCAGCTCTCGTAATCCTGCGTGACGCTCGCCGGGTCGGCCTTCGAGCGCACCGGGAAATCCGGGTGGAACGGGCGGCCCGTCGGCGTGCCCGTGCGCTGGTAGCGCAGGTCGATCGTCCAGCGCACGAGATTGCTCAGGTTCGGCTGGCCGCGGTGCGGGGTGTACTTGGTCATGAAGACCACGCCGCCGCGCGGGCATTCGGCGCAAAGCGGCTCCGTCTTGGGCAGCAGATCGGGGCGGATGGTGGTGCCGCCTTCGGCGACGTGTTCCAGATGCCCGAGCTTGTGCGCGCCGAGAATCACTTCCATGCAGCCGGTCTCTTTCGTGGCGTGGATGAGCGGGAGCCAGCAGGTCACGATGTCGCTCGCGTCCGCTTCTTCGAGCGTCACGCCGGCGTCCTGGTGCCATGGAACCAGTCCGTGCTTGCCGCCGTCCTTGCCGCCCGGCATGCGCGCGCGCAGGTGCTGGATGGGGCTGCACGTGAGTTCCGGCCCGATCAGGCTCTCCACGGCGTCCAGCAGGTTTTTGTTGTGGAGGAACGCGAACATCGCGCGCCCGCGCAGATGCATGATGTCGATGCCGTGCTCGATCTCGGGGCACTGTTCGAAGAGCAACCCGATGCGCTTATCGAACGGCGCGTTCTCGTGCAGATCCTTGAGCTTGCCCGCGGCCTGAAGTTCGCGCGCGCGCCGGTCCACGTACGCCGCCGTCTCGGCTTCCACGGCCGCGAAATCGGCCTCGGTCAACACGTTCTTAGCGATCAGCACGCCGTTGTCCTTGAACTCCCGCACCTGGCTCGCGCTCAGAAACATGGTCATCGTTCTCCTGAAGTCCGGCGGGCCTCAACCCGCGTGTTACTGAATACATGGACAATACGGTCTTAGATGTCCGAAAACAATGGACACAAAGGGACTATTTTTGTACTATTTATCCCGAACGGCATCGGTTCGCGGGTTTGTTGTTTTCCCGGTAACCAGCCAACCAGAGAACCTGCCAACCAGGAAACCGTTGTTCTCATGGAGATCGATAACAAACCTTTCGCCGAGACCGCGCGCGCCGAGCCCAACGGGGTGCTCACCATTCCGCTGGATGTCCCGTACCGCGCGCGGCTGCTGCACGCGACGTACCGCAATCGCAACCAACCCGGGCGCGGCGCGCGCAATCCCCACAAACACGACGTCTACCACGTGGTGCTGGTCACGGGCGGCGCCGGGCGGTTCGTGATCGGGCAGGAAGAGCGCGTCGCCGTGCCGGGGCAACTCTTCCTCACCAGCCCGGGCGAATGGCACAGCTTCGGCAGCGAGATCGGGGAGAACTCGGAATACTGCGAGGCCACCTTCGAGTTCCGCGCGGCCGAGCCTGCGAGCCCTGGAAGAAGGGGACTCCGAAAGGGCGGGGGCACCCGCGCGCAAGCAGGCGCTGTAAACGCAGGCAGCGCGAGCGCTGCAAACGGTGCGAGCGACGCGGGCGGCGCGGTCCTCACGATTCCCATGCACGAAATCGTGGCCGCGTGGACCGGCCGGCCCTGCCGCGCGGCCGCGGCAGTCTCCGCGCCCGCCGACCTGCATCTGCTCATCATGGAAGAGATCGAGCGCATGGTTCGCGCGGGCTTTGCGCGCGAACGCAACTACGAGCTGACCATCAACGCGGGCCTCGCGCGGATCCTGCTCGCGCTGTACGAACACGTCTTTTCCGAACGCGCCGCGCCCGCCGCCGCGGAAGGCCTGCCGGCCGCGCGCGAGTACCTCCACAAGCACTACAACGAACCCGTCGGCCTCCCGGAACTCGCGCGCCTCGCGGGCTGCTCGCCGAACTACCTCTCGCGCCGCTTCAAGGCGCTCTATGGAGCCACGCCGATCGTGTACCAGCACCGCCTGCGCATGACGACCGCCGCGCAGCTCTTGCAGACCACGCAATACCCGATCAAACAGATCGCCGAGCTCGTCGGCTTCGGCGACGTCTACTTCTTCTCGCGCATCTTCCGCAAGCTCGTCGGCGCTCCGCCCGGCCGCTACCGTAAGACCGGCGGAACGTAGAACATTATTTTCAAGAATCATTTCGCAAATGTTCCAGAAACGCATTTGTGGGAGCCGAATCGCGCATAGCATGGGAATACCTTTTCAAGAGCGCTAAAAGTCGAAAAGCGTCCGAAAATCATTCGCACGTGTCGATACTCGGAGGAGTGACATTCTCTTCCAAACGTGTTCGGCGCTTCAAGATCGCATGCATACAGAAATTCAAGAATTTTAATTGATGCGCTCTTTTGGCCTCTAATTCGCATGCCCATTACCTTGGCTGGGGGCCTGCTTTGTCGAATGATTGGAGATAAGCCATGAGAACGTCAACGCTATTGGTGGTCGTACTCGTCATCGCCGCATTCTGCGTGGGCTGGTTAGCCGTTAAGGCGACGAACGACAAAGTTAACGACAAGAGCAACATCGAGATTACCGTGGATAAGGGCAAGGTGAAAAGAGACACGTCGGATTTGACCGAAAAAGCCAAGGATATCGGCGAGAAGATCAAGCAGGATGCCAAGGATCTCGTCGCGAAGAGCAACGAGCCTCTGGACTCCGTCCAATCCCGGTTGAGCCTAGACCGGACTTCGATTGATCTGCTCCCTGAAAGCCAAGCCGATGTCACGGTCATGCGTACCGGCGGCGAACTGAAGGCGCTGCAACTCGGCCTTACCGCCTCGGCGGATTCCAACCTGTTCACCTCGGGCGGCGCGTTCAATGCCGGCGATACGTCCACGCGGGTCACGGTCAAGGCTCCGAAGGGCGCGCGAAACGGCAAGATCGCGATCACCGCCGAGGGGCAGACGGTAACGCTTGACGTTATCGTGAAGCGGTAACGCTCTATTTCGATTCCCCACACAAGCCCAAAAGGCTTGTGTGGGGGAGGACGTGGCGCACGGATTCACCTCTTTAAACCTTCCGGTCAAAGTCTGTGTTCGTATCCGCGCGCAACGCGCTTTGTCGAACGCTGCTCAATAATCGAACGCAGCGCAAATCCTCGGGCTATACCGTAAACCATTAACCTATATACTCTTGCGGCCTCCGTCGCTTCCTGGCATGTCCTTCGCACCGTACCTTTGCATGAGGGTAAGCGCACGGGCATGGGTCCGCGGCGGCTGCAACCCGGGACGCCTATCAAGGCGGAGAGGAGTTAGAACCATGGATGCGAAAGACGATCGAACAGTGTTCCCGCGCGCGCTCTGTGCCGCGCTGACCCTGCTGGTCATGGCGCTCACGTTGGCGTGCGTTGGCGCGAAGGGCGAAGAAGGAACCGTTACGGGCAAGACGGACAATGCGGACATGGGCTTGAAGGACCCCACCGCCCGCCATCCCATCGGCAGCGGCGATTGGGAATTCGACAAGAACGGCAACATCAAGGTCAACCTTAAGGGATACAAAAAGGGCGACGTGCTCTGGCTGCACCAAGACGGCATGGACATCAGTTTCTATGAATCGGATACGTACACAAGTTTCACCTTTTTTGAAGAGGGCGCCACCACTCAATTGGCGACCGAAAACAGCGACCATGAGGACCCGAAAACCGCTAAACCTGAATTTAAGGATCCCAAGGAGACTTTTGAAAAGACGCTGGAGAAGGCCAAGAAGGCGTTGAAGAAACTCAAGAAGAAAGAGAAGAAGCAGAAGGAAAATGACGGCAAATCCTCCTACGAAGGCTCCTCCGTGCCGATCACGCTGGATCTGGGCATCTTCGTGAACCGCGGCGACGACTGCCACCGCCGCGAGCCCTGCCGGCGCGAGGAACCTCGGCACGAGACCCGGGGTCTCGGCGGTTTCCGGTTCTGAGCGTCGAAGCGGTCTCCAGGAAAAAGAGCCCGGCCGAAAGGCCGGGCTCTTTCAGTGGATGCGTCCGCGAACTGGACCAAGTCCTGCAAAATTCCCGCTTGAATCCGGCCTACTTACCCTTCTTGCCGCCCTTAGCGCCGCCCGCGCCTGCGCCCGCCGCGTCGTCGGCAATGATTTCGATCTTGTCGACCGCGATAAAGTCTCCGCCATCCTTATCTTTGCTCATGGTTCCCGTAACTTTTGCGTGCGGAGGTTTCTTACCGCCGTTGAAACTCTTGGCTGGATCGGCGAGCAGCGCCTTCGACTTGTCATCGATCTTGTCGGACGCTTTGAGCGATATAACCTTATTGTTTTCCGTGATTTTCGCGATTCCCTGCTCGACCGTGATCCGTCCCTGCCACGTGTGGTCGTCGATCTGCTTGCCGGGATCTTTGGTCGCTGCCGCATGGCATAGCGGGCTAGAAGCCCACGCGACGGCCAGTAACATCATTCCCAGCGCGATCTTGTTCATGGATAAGCTCTCCTCTTCCCTGGCCCCCGGCTCCGCTTAAGCCCCGAGGCTCAAAGCGGTAACCTAAAGAAGGAGCCCGAAGGGCGAATTGTTTGGAGAGTCGAAATAAAATTGGCTGGGCCGACCTGCGCAGTCAACATCTTTCACACCAATGGATTACGGGTTGATCAGCCGGCTTGGGCCAGGCGTTTTGCGAGCTGTTTGAAGAGTTCGCCGCGTTCCTGGAAGTTGCGGAACTGGTCGTAGCTGGCGCAGGCGGGGGAGAGCAGGACGATCTCGCCGGAGACCGAGCCTTCCTTGACCATCTTCATCGCGTCTTCAAGGTTTCGGGCGCGCATAATCTTAGGTCCACGCATGAGTTCCCGCGATGCGCGCGAGATGCACTCTTCGATCTTGCCCGCAGTTGCGCCGAGCAGAACGACTCGGCGCGCCTTGCGCGCGATGGCACGACCGAGGTCCTCGAAGGGCGTGCCCTTGTCGTAACCTCCGGCGATGAGCGTAATTGGACCTTCGAACGACTCGAGCGCGCAGATGGCGGACTCGGGTGTCGTGGCAATGGAATCGTTATAATACGTTACGTTCTCTGAGGTTCTTGCGACCATTTCCAGCCTGTGCGGCAGGCCGTTAAAGGTTGCGAGTGCTTCCGCAATCTGCCACGGCTTAACACCTTGTGCGAGCGCCGCCGCGCTGGCCGCGAGCGCATTCGCGATGTTGTGTGCGCCG
>JACQFI010000094.1 GCA_016200135.1 Planctomycetota bacterium | reverse complement strand
GATACGGGCTGTGCGCGCATGGTTAGGCACGGCCATAGGAAATCATGCGCTCACTGGAGATTTCTTTACCCTATCGGGAGCCGAAGGGCAAGGGGAAAGTTGAGTAATTTTTGTAGATTGTGTAATTCGTAGACAGGAGAGAGGGTTAGGCGATTGCTGGTTGACGGTAAGTACTAAAACGTAAAACGTAAAACGTAAAACGTAAAACATAAAACATAAAACATAAAACGTAATACGTAAACGGCAACGCGTATTGCGTTATGCGTAATACTTAAACGAAACGTTGGGCGGGCGTGCTCGGTGTTTTTAATTACGTTTTACGCATTACGTTTTACGCGCCGTTCCGCGCCTCGGCGGCGGAAGAAGTCCATCATCTCGCGTTGAGCCTGGCGATGGCTTTGCGGGCGGTCTGGTCGGCGGGGTCGACGACGATGATGCGGTTGTAGTAGTTCAGGGCGCGGGGGCCGTCGCGGAGGGCTTCGCTGGCGGCGGCGGCGACGTGGAGGGCGGGAAGGTCCTTGGGGTCGGTCTTGAGGAGCGCTTCGGCGTTATCGAGCGCCTTACGGTGGTTGCCGAGGCGGCCGTGGCAGATGGCGATGCGCTGCAGGATCGGCGCGCGGGCGGATTCCGGCGCTTTTTCGAGGACGGGCTGGAGGATCGCGAGCGCGGCGGCGGGGTCGGCCTTCATCTTCGCGTCGGCGCAGGCGACGGCGAGGGCCGCGTCGGCGGGGTTCGCCTTGAGCGCTTCGGCGAGGCGCTTTTCGGCTTCCTGCGCGCGGCCTTGCGCGGTGAGGATCTCGGCGAGGCCCTTGAGCGCGCCGGCTTCGGCGGGGTGGTCCTTGAGCACGGCTTCGTAGCCGGCGGCGGCACCCTTTAAGTCGCCGGACTGCTTGGCGAGCAGCGCGAGCGCGAGGCGCGTGGGGATGTGGCCGGGGTCGAGGCGCAGCGCGTCGCCGTAGGCGCCCTTGGCTTTTTCGGCCTGGCCCGCGAGGCGCAGCGCTTCGGCCAGGCCGAATGCGGCGTCGGCAGCGTTCGGATCGAGGGTGAGGGCTTCGCGGTAGGCGGACTCGGCTTCGGGGAGTTCAGCGGAGGCAAGGCGCGCGTCGCCGAGGTGGCAGCGCAGGCGCGCGTCCTTGGGCGCGGCGCGGCAGGCCTCTTCGAGCATCGCGCAGGCGGCCTTCTTTTCGCCGCGTTCGAGGTGGATGTTGGCCAGCACGATCTTCGCTTGAACGTTACCGGGTTCGAGCGCCTCGGTGGTCATCGCTTCCTCTTCGGCTTTTTCGAGCTGTCCGAGGCGGAAGGCGGCGGCGGCGAGGCCGGCGTGCGCGGCGGCGAAGTTGGGGTCGAGTTTGACCGCTTGCGCGTAGGCCCTGAGCGCGCCGTCGAGGTCGCTCGCGCCGGACTTGTCTCCAAATTTTGCCGCGCCGAGGTTGTTGAACGCGGGCGCGTAACTGGGTTTCAGTTCCACAGCGCGTTCGAGCAGTGGGACGGCGTCGCGGAACCGGCCGGCTTCGACGCGCGCGCCGCCGAGGTTGACGAGGAGCAGGTTCAGCACGTCGAGCTTCTGCGCGTTGCCGAGGATGTAGCGGGACTTGAAGTCGTCGGGCTTGAGCTTGAAGAGATCTCGGTAGTAGGCGTCGTCGTGGAGCGCGCCGCCTTCGGTTGCGTCGAAGTTGCGGCGCGCGACGCCGTCGTCGTAGCGCACGAGCAGGTGCCCGGGCCCGGAGAGCCGGCTGGGGACGGGCACGCCGTGGAGCGGGAGGCCGGTGCGTTCGGCCAGCGCGAGGCAGAGAACGGAGAGGCCGAGGCAGTTGCCGCGTTTGTTGGCGAGGACATCGGCGAGCAGGAAGGCCGCGGCGTCGTCCTTGCGCGGGAGGCCGAACTTCTCGTCTTCGAAGAGCAGGCTTTTAAGCGCGTCGAGCTTGGCTTCCGCCGTGCCGGCCTTGGCGAGCGCGGGCGCGAGTTTCGCGGCGAGGGCGTCGAGGAGCTTGAGCTGCGCGGCTACATCGAGCGCGGCGTGCTCTTCTTTGCAGAGCAGCAGCGCGCCAGTCGCGAGGTCGATTTCGGCTTCGGGCTTTTTGAGCAGCGCGTCGAGTTCTTTCGAGACGGCGGGGCGGACTTCGGCCGCGGGCTGCGCGGCGAACGCGAAGCTTCCGGCGAGCGCCAGCGGAGCTACTATAAGGAGCGCGAGCGTCTTCAAGGGCATGCAGGTTCCTTCACGGCCATGGGTAGGACGGCCCGAGGCGTGCGACTATAGCCGGATTGCAGGCGAAAAAAAACTACCACTGCGTACACATAACCTTATTTATATAAATATGTTGTGGATACTATAATAAACACCGATGTTTTATGTTTAAAACATCGATGTTTTGGTGTATCTCCTCTTATATGAGGAACCCCGTGAACACACGCCGCCGACCGATCTTTTCGCCCAAGCATCAAAGGGTGCTGGAGGCGCTGCGGAGCCAGATCGCCGAGGGGCGCTACCCGCCGGGTTCGCGGCTGCCGGCCGAGACCGAGTTGCCGGGAATGCTCCACGCCGGCAAGCAGACGGTCGTGCGCGCGCTGAACGAGTTGGTGCGCGAGGGCGCGATCGTGCGGCGGCGCGGCGATGGGACGTACGTGGCCGAGCACCAGCGCCCGCCCCTGCTTCCGGGACGGCATCTGCGTTTGGGACTGCTATGGCGGCAGTCGGTGATGACCGAGCGGCTGCACGGGACCTTTCAGGGCGCGATGACGCGCGGCGCGCTGGCCGCGTGGGGCCTGGACGGCGTGACGCCGGAGTTTGCGCGGGCGGGGGAACGCGAGACGACGCGCGGTGCGTGGACGAGCGTGACGCGCGGCGCGACGGTGACGGCGCTGGGCGAGTCCGTCTACAGCCGCGAGCGGCATCCGGCGCTGGAGGCGGTGAAGGCCGAACGCTTCGACGGGATTCTGACGCTGAGCATCATTGAGGAGCCGTGGATCGAGGAACTGCTCGCGCTGGGCATACCGGTGGTGCTGGTGGACTTTCCGAGCGAGCGCTTCGCGGCGCGCGCGGAGCTTGTGTACGTGGACGCGCTGCCGGGGTACCGCGCGGCGGTGCGGGCGCTCGCGGCGAACGGGGCGCGGCGGATCCATTTCGTGGGCACGAAGATGATGGCGGCGGCGCCTTCGGCCGAGATGACGCCGGAAGAAGTGCAGGCGTATCAGGAAGGCCGCGCGCGCATCGACCCGGACAGCTTTCTGCGCTTGAGCGCGTTTCGCGCGGGGATGGACGAGGCGGGGCTGGCGGTGCGGGACGCGGAGGTCCACTTCGAACATCACGGCGCGGAGGCCGCGCTGGCGAACCGGCTGCTGGCGCTACCGGAGGCCGAACGGCCGGAGGCGTTCGTCTGCCACAGCGCGACGCAGGCGGAGGCGCTGATCAAGGCGTGCGCGGAAAAGGGCGTGCGCGTGCGCGGCGCGGGCGCGGCGGAGGGCGCGCAGGCCGGCGCGGCGCAGCCGATCGTGATCGACGGCGTGGAACTTGGCCGCACGGCGGCGGAGATGCTGTTGTGGAAACTGCAGCGCCCGCAACGCGCGCCGCTGCGCGTGGGCGTGCCGATGGAGTGGGCACGCGCGGCGCAGCCGGTTGCGGCGGGCTGAAGACACCAGGACAAGGAGAATCGAGCATGCGTTGGTTGGGGATGCTGGCGTGGGTGGTTTCGGGGTCGGCCTTGGCGCAAGAAGGATCGCCCGCGCTCGCGAATACCTGGGCGGAGGCGAAGCCTACATTCAAGTTGCCCAAGGACGTAAAGGACGCGCAGTGGACGACCGGCGACGGCTTCAGCGACAACGTGTACCGCAGTAAGACGGGCACGCTCCTGATTCGCACGGGTATCGATTCGAAGAGCGTGGGGTATTCGCCGGGCTACTACTCCAACACAACGGTGGAGTGGAACCTCAAGACGAACCAGGCGGAGACCGTGGATGTCGCGAACTGGAGCGGAGGTTCGTACGGCCACGGCAAACTGCTGCCCGCGTTCAAGGACCGTCCGACGCCAAGCCCGCGGCACACGTACGACGGGTTGGCGTATGTCGAGAGCGAGGACGCGCTGTACATGATGTGCGGCGCGAACTGGAAGACGTGCCTGGGCGAAGGCGTGGATCCGGAAGCGAAAGAGGAACTGAAGAAGGACAACGCGTCCACGTGGAAGTTCAGCTTCGTGGAGAAGCGCTGGACGCGCATCGACGGCAGCATCCGCCAGTTTTGGGACGAATACAAAAGCTCGCCGTACGAGTCGCACCTGAGGTATTGGCCCGAAGGTGGGAAGCTGCTTTTCTTAAACGACAGCGGGAGACTGTACGCCGAGTTCGACCTGAAGACGCAAAAGTGGGAGAAGGCGGAACTCAAAGGCAAGTGCCCGATGACGCTTTATGAAGCGCGTTCGACCTGGGATTCCAAGCGCGCGCTGTGGGTCTTCCGCCTGGGACCGAAGCTCTGCACGTTTGACCCGAAAGCGAAGGAGTTCAAGGAATTGTCCAATGCGTATGAATTGAGCGGCGATAAAAAAGATCCGCGCGGCGGAATGAAGGGCATCACCTACATCTCGAAGCACGACGTGTACCTGATCAACGGACCGACGGCCGAAGACACGTGGGTCTACGACCCGATCAAGAGCGCGTGGTCGCAGGTGAAGGCCGGCGGTCCGAAGCTGGTCAACGGCTACCTGCAGTACGACGCGCAGACGGACCTGGTGGTGCTCTCGTACCAACTCACGGCGTTCACGTTCCATTATCAACCGTAAGAATCTTAAGGAGGAACTTATGCGACGCGAACTTTTTGCTTGTGCGCTGCTGCTGGGCGCGGCGCTTGCGGGGCGAGCCGCGGATGCGGGCGGTTCTCCGCCGAATACGTGGGTGGAGGTGAGCAGCGAGAAGGGCGGGTGCAAGTATCTGAGTTCGATGTGGTACGTGCCGGCGACGGACGAGTTCATCATGTGGGGGGCGTCGGGTGCGGCGAACGAGCTGCCGAAGAAGTACGACGTGGAGACCTTCGACCTGCGTTCGAACGCCTGGAAGGATGCGCTGCCGCAGGGCAAGGAGCAGAGCTGGGCGAACGGGAACTTTCCGAATTGGGTCTGTTACGGGCAGTCGCCGCAGGGGAACACGGCGAACGTGTTCAAAGGCGCGAACGACCGCGTGGTGGGCGGGTACTGTGCGGCGAACCGGGTGGATTTTGTCGAGACCGACGGGATCGCGCGGCCCACGCGCTGCTGCGTGTTCAATCAAGCGGCGTACGACAGCAAGCGGCAGCGCATGCTCTACTTCGTGGGCGGCCGGACGTTTGGCTACGACCCCAAGGCGCGCGTCTGGACGGACCTCAAGCCGGCAAAAAGTCCGCTGGGCTGCGAGGCGCTCGTGTGGGCGTCGCTCTGCTACGATCCGGTCAACGACGAGGCGCTGCTCTTTGGCGGCGGCATGGCGCTGAACACATGGGGCGGCGCGAAGACGTGGCTCTACGATTGCGCGAAGAACGAGTGGCGCAGGCCGGAGCTTAAAACCGAGCCGCCGCTACGGGGCAATTCGCGCATCGTGTATGACGGCAAGAACAAGCTGATGGTGCTCTTCGGCGGCGACGACCAGTCGAAAGCGCTCAACGACACGTGGGTGTACGAATCGGCCAAGCGCGAGTGGTCCGAACGCAAGCCGGCGACGGCTCCGCCCGCGGCGTTCGTCTGCGCGACGGCGTATCTCGAGAAGCACGGGCTGGTGCTGCTCTGCGCGGCGGACGGCCAGGCGCGGACGTGTGCGACGTGGGTCTACGACGCGGCGCAGAACGTCTGGACGCCCCTCAAGGGCACGCTTCCGCTTTCCGACTGGCTGAGCTGCGACTATGCGGCGAAGGACGACGCGGTGGCGCTGGCGGCGGAAGGTTCGATCGGCTGGGCCGCGCCGCGCAAGATGTACGTCTACCGTTTCGATCCGGCGACCGCGGCGGAGAAGCGCGCGGGCGCGGCTCCGGGGACGCCGGTCTACAAGCACGAAGGCCAGCGCAAGGCGCTGCTGAGCGCACCGCCGCCTGACCGCAAGGCGACGGAGGCAAAGCTCGCGAGTTTGCCCGCGAATCAGTGGGTGGACGCCGAGCCTCCGGGCGCGGCGACGAACAAGACCTGGTCCGACTGTACGATCGACACCGACCGCGGCGTGATCCTCTACACCGGCGGGGGCCACTCGGCGTATTCGGGGAGCGACGTGGCGCAGTACGACGTGGGCGAGAACCGCTGGACGCTCTCGCACGACCCGGAGTTTCCCCCGTTTCTGGAGAGCACCAACCGCACGGTCTTTGGATGGTCGGCGAATTTGCATCCGTGGAGTGAGCACACGCGGCGCTGGTACGCGTACGATCCGGTCTCGAAGACGATGGTTTACGCGCGGCAGGGCGGGGAACTTAACGGGAAGACGTTGTATCTCGGCAAGGACGGCAAGAAAGAAGTGAAGGCGGCGGGCGCGGACAACTGGATTTACGATCCGATCAAAAAAAAGTTCTTCGAGCCGACGTTCGACCGGCCGTGGGGCACCGACGACGGCACGTGCCTGGTGACGACGCCGAAAGGCGTGTACGCGCTCAGCCACGGAGTGCTCTGGCTCTGCAAAGTGACGCGGTCGGGTTCGGGCGAGGACGAGACCTGCACGGGCACATGGACGAAGGTCGCGGACAAAGGCCCGGTGACGGGCTCGGAGCAGGACCCGACGGTTTTCGATTCGAAGCGCAACCGGCTGGTCGCGATGATCTCCAAGGGCGGCGCGACGGAGATGTGGTTCTTCGACCTGACCGGCGGCGCGTGGACGAAAGGCGCGCCGAAGGGCGCATTTCAGGCGACGCGCGAGGCGTGCTATATCCCCGAGCAGGATGTGATCTTTCAAATGACGTTCGGGGAGGAGGGCAAGAAGGCGTCGGTGCACCAGGTCTACCGCTGCGCCGCGAACGAGTGGGTGCAGGCGGAGATCGCGCTGCCGGCGAAGGGCCGCACGCCGTCGAGCTGGGACACGAGCTTCGCGTACGATCCAATTCATAAAGTGGTGGTGCTGATCCACGAGGTCGGATTCGGCGCGGCGGCGACGACGTTTCTGCTGAGATATGACGACAAGAGTGCAAAGGTGACGAGTTCGCCGTGAATGCGACAAAGGCTTTGCGATCTGGCGCCACTGGCTGCGGTTTTTTCAGGCGGTGCGTTCTAATTATCACTAAAGATGGAGAGGATAGATTGGCGTGGGAAGAGTCCTGTTCACTTCTGTAAATACCACTGGGCGACAAACACCGATCGGAGGGTTGGGAATATGAGAACACTGGCCTTGCTCGCGGGGTTCACGATGTTTGCTGGAACTGCGCGCACCGCGGACCTCGCGAACCTGCCGCCAAACACTTGGGTGCCGCTTAAACCCGTTTCCGAACAGGCCAACAACAATCCTGATGAAAAGGGCCAGTGGAACTGCGTCTGGTGGAACAAGCTTGTCTATGATCCAGAAGGCAAACGTGTTCTTTTCAACGACCGCTGGGTGGACAAGAAACACGGCGGATACACGATCTATGGCAACTGCATCTTCAGCTTCGATCCGGCCACAGCCAAGCTGACGCCGCTCAAGATAAACAACTGGTGCAAGGAGCCAACGGCCGGAGGCGGTTACCTCACGAAGACTCTGGCGGAAAATGAAAAGGAGCCTTCGCCTTGCGATAGGCACGTCTATCAGGCGTTTGACTATGCGCCCGACTTGAAGTCCCTTTTCATATGCAACGGGGCCAATCAGGGCGCGTCGCGCGACGGCCAGATCGTTGGCCACAAGGCGACCAACGACACCTGGCGATTCGACCTAGAAAAGAAACTCTGGACCAAGATCGAATCGAAGCAGCATCCGCCCAATCAACTGGAAGACGGCATGGCTTATTGCCCGGATACAAAATCCATCGTTTATGCCGGCCACGGAAAAATATGGATCATGGACACCGGCACGGGCCAGTGGCGTGTGGCGAAAAACGATCTCCCGCGCAGCCACATGGGCATGTCGGTTATTTTGGATGCGCCTCGCAAGCGCATGCTGTTGGCGGGCGGAGGCACGTATGGCGCCTGGAAGACAAAGACGGGAGGCTTCAACTGCCTGTATGCCTTCGATCCCAAGACCGAAACAGTGAGCAAGCTTGCGGATAGTCCCACCGCGCTAAACGAAGCGGCATTGGCGTACGATTCCCGGCGCGACCTGTTCGTGACCACGGTGGTCTACGGCAAGGACGAGCAGGCGGAGCAACCGTCCGGAATGTTTTGCTACGATCCTAAGAAGGACGCCTGGCACGAGATCAAGTCTACGAATGAGATTCCAGATCCTGCGGTCCACTGGATGCGCCTCTGTTACGACTCTACGAACGACTGCCTTATCGGGCTTAGCAAGGGGATGTTCTTCGCCTTTCGATACGTGCCGTAATGGTGAGGTCTGTTCGCAAGGATCTTAGGACTGCGGCGGCAAGGATGCGAAAATGAAAAGGCCCGAGTTTCCATTAGCGTGAGCTGGTGGCGCTGGAGGGGGACGTTGCTCAAGGTTCGGGTACGGGATATGGTAGGAGTCCAGGTCCATGACCATCAGCCCCCGCGCTTCAAAATCGTAGAGCAGGCAACCGTCGTAGAAGTCGGACGCCACCCAACCCGTGCGCGCCAAATCGCGATGGAGTTCGTACACGGCATCGAGGACGCGCAGGATCTCTTCGACCGGAAGGGCTCGAAAACGCGGCTGGACCGAGCGTACGAGGGCGCCTTGTGCCCACGCATACACCAGCAGCGGGCCTTCCGGCGATTCGATTACGCGCAGCAGCGGCACGAGCGCCTGGTGCGAACAGCTCTTCGAGAGGCGCTCGGTGCTGCGCAGCAATTCCACGCGGCCGGCGTGGGTCAGGGCCGCCGTGGTGTGATCGGGCCGGCCCGCCGTCTTGACGAAATACTTTCGCCCGCGCATTCAATGCCGTAGGAGATGTTGACGGAATCCTGCGTCTGCTCGCCGAACTCGGCGAAGATGCGGCCGATGCTTTCCAGGTAAGCTCGCGGAGCCTTGTCTGTGCGATCGGTATTCAGGAAGGACGGACGGGAGGTTTTGCGGGGCTTGGACATGCTACTTTTCCGTCCGGATGCCAGGCGCCTTCTCCTTTTCATCGCGATGTAATTGGAAGGCTGAAACTGCACGATAGGTGACCTTGCAACCGATTGCAATAAATAAGGTTATGGGGTGAATGGAGTGGATTCCCACGTCACAAAACGAGGGGCCTTGCACATCCTTGGGTTAGAATGTTAGTAGGTGTTGACCTATGGCGAGGCGAGTACCGGTATGGCGAACGTGCGGACCCTGTTCCTGATCGTCGCGAGCGTTGGCGTTTCTCACGTCGGCGGGCGGTTCGCGCAGGCCGCGGACAACGAGGCGACCGTCGCGGGGATTCCTCACGCGCAAGCCGGCGCCGGTCCGCAGACCCAGGATGCGAGCCGACCTATTGTCGAGAAGGCTGAGCAACCTGCGGGGGTGAGCGTTTCGGGTTCGGCGGCCGTGCGGCCCGGAATCTCTGCAGCGGCTTATTTCTATTTCAGCACGGGCGGGAACGCGCACCGGGCGAACGTAGCCTACATCATCCGCGAGAACGGCGGACGGTTGGCCGTCGACCAGTCCCGGCCGGAAGACGCGGAGCTTGCGGAGGAGGCCGATGCCGGCGAAGCAGGCGCGGCGACCCCGAAAACTCGCGCGCGGGACAAGCAGGTTCAAACTGCGCTGGCTGACCTGGCGCTGTGGATGCAGGACGGTCTCTACAACGAGCCCTCCCACCCCATTCAATTCGACGCCGCGGAACCGGAGCTGAATTCGAGCCTGGAAGACCCCGCGACCGGGCCGGCGCTCTCGACCAGCCATTACGCGAAACTGGTCTCCATGTTAAGCGAAGCTGCGCACGTCGCGCCGCCTTCGCCGAAGGATCTGGTGGCGGGCATCGAGACGTTGTGGGAGCGCCAGTGGCGCCGGAACCTGGGTTTCGACGGCGATCCTTCCTGCCGGCAACTGCTCGGCGACCTGGAGCGCGCCACGCTGGACGCGCGCGCGGCGGGCAAGCGCCTGGAAAATCTGAACAAGCGCGCGGAGACGAACGACCTGGAGAAGCTCCAGCTTCTGGAGCAGCGGTCGGCCGCGGTGAAAGATTGCGAACGCTTCCAGGCGCGGGAGGCCGCGCTGAGGGAAGTTCTCGAACGCAGACTGACGTTTGTGCGCGCGCTCACGGAGTTGCTGCGGCTGGCGCCCAACGGCGGCTTTGGGCCGACGTTCAACGAGACCGCCGATCCGCAGGGGGTGCAGGCGGCCGCGGCGAAGGTGCTCGCGGAGATCGGTCCGTTCGCGGCGCAGACCGTCTGGGAAGGCTTTGTCGAAGACCGCTGCTGGCTGCGCATGGTTGAGGGCGGCGCGAGCCGGCCCGAACGCGAGATCCACGGCCGGACCATGGCGAGCTCGGCGGCCGAGGCGCTGCTCTGCGACGCGCGGCTCGACGGGCTGGGCGTGCTCGCGGAGTTTCTGTCTTCCAACCGGCCGGCGCCCGGCGCGGTGCTGTCCAAGGCGTTGGAGCTGTTGGACAAGCTAGGGTCGAAAAAACTGCGCCCGGAGATGCTGGCGGCGCTGCCGCGCGTATTGGCGCTGCGCAAGCACGAGGACCCGGAGGTCGCGAACCGCGCGAAGTGGGTCTTCCTGCACCTGCTGGCCACGCGTGGAGGCAAGGTCTCGCTCGAGGACACGATCGGTTTTCTCGCGCCGCTGCTGAAAGGTGCGGACCCTCAATATAGCGAGGCCGCCTGGCAGTTCCTGATGGCCAATACGGGCCAGCGTCTGCCCAAGGAACCGTACGCGTGGCTGAACTTGCAGAAGCTGATGATCTCGCAGCGTGAGAAGGCGGAGGCGGAGATATTGAGGCAGGGCAGAAAATAGATGGGTAGAAGCACCAAATCAGAAGACCCAAGAACCAAGTAAACGACTACAAATTGCAAACAGCAAGAACTGAACAAACTTCAAAGAAAAACGGCAAACGAATCGGCGCAGAGTGGCCTATTTCGTTTGACTCGTATTGAGGTTATGCTGCCAGAGACGGTACATCGAGTGCTAGGCGCGGGCTGTCTGAATGGTTACATGACATTCCAGGGAGGAGGGTGCTGCGATGAAGACTCGAGTGCTTGAGGCGTGGTTACGCTGGGCGGCTTGCGCTGCACTGGCTTTTGGACTCTGGCAGGCGCGTGCGGCGTCTGAAGAGGCGCAGGAACCGATCGACTTCAAACGCGCGCGTGAGTTGATGCAGCGCATACGCAGCGGCGAGAAACTGACCGATGACGAGAAGCGCTACGTGGAGCGCGCGCGGACCGAGCTTTCCAAGACGAACGGGCGCGATCCCGCGCAGGGAAAAGAGGGGGCACCGGCGGCGAAAACCAGTACCGGGATGAAACCGCTCACTGAGCTGGGCACGGAACAATACAAGAGCGAGGACGGCGGTCTTTACGGTGGCGGCAAGAATGATCCGCCGGAAGCACTGCAAGCGGCAATAAAGAAGGAATTGGGCCAGATCGTGCCCCTGGATGCGGAAGGCAAGCCTTCGAAAGAGGGCAAGATCGTATTCGTCTCCATAAGCATGTCGAACGCGACAATGGAGTTCTCGGCGTTCAAGGCGAACGCCGATAAAGACCCCGACAAATCGCCTCTGCTGACCATCGTGGATTGCGCTCAGAGCGGCCAGGCGATGGCACAGTGGGCGCCGCCCGACGCCAAGACTTGGAGCAACGCCGAGGAACGGCTGAAGTCCGCCGGCGTCACGCCGATGCAGGTACAGGCGGCATGGGTCAAGCTGGCGAACGTGCGGCCTACGGGCGAACTTGCCGAACACGGGCGCAAACTTGAAGACGACACGGTCAAGGTGCTGAACAACGCGAAGAAGCGCTATCCGAATTTGCGGCTCACTTATCTTTCGAGCCGGATCTACGGCGGCTACGCCACGACGGTGCTCAACCCCGAACCCTATGCGTACGAGGGCGCATTCGCGGCGCGCTGGCTGATCCAGGACCAGCAGAAGGGCAAGGCCGAACTCAACTGGGATCCCGCCAAAGGCGAAGTGAAGGCGCCGTTGACGCTCTGGGGCCCGTACCTTTGGGCCGATGGGTTGACTGCGCGAAAAGACGACGGACTGGTTTGGAAGCAGGAGGATGTTGTCGCGGACGGGACGCATCCAAGCAACAGCGGACGCCAGAAGGTCAGCGACCTGCTGCTCAAGTTTTTCAAGACGAATCCGCTGGCGAAGACGTGGTTTGCGAAGCCGTAGACCGGCGAAAGCACCAAATCAGAAGAACCAAGAATCTAGCAAACGGAAAAACGTTAAGCGTTACGAGTAACACTGAGTGGTGGCCATCCGCGTGTTCGCGGATGGCCACCGGACCGCATGTTTCCTTAGACCTTCACGAGGTACTCTTCCAGCTTGTCGAAGGAGCCGGTCCAGCCCATCGTCATGCCGCCGCGGGCGTGGAGGAAGGTCGCCAGTTCTTCCGGCGTGTACTGGCCATACGCCTCCCACTTCACCGTCACGCGCGTCTGCTCGGGGCCTTCCGCGGTCAGCGTAACGGTGGTAAGCATCGTCTCCGGCCAGGTCGGCGCCTTGGGATGCCGCGCGATATTCCCCTTCTCGTCGCAGAACTCCTGCGTGTAGACGAGGCGGTGGGGTTTCACGATCTCCAGGTAATGCGCGCGCCCGTACATCTTCATCTGCCCGTTGCCCATGCAATAGGACGTCTTGCCGCCGGGCTTGATCTCGGCGCTGAGGTACTCCATCGTGAAGCCCGTCGGCGGCAGCCACTGCGCGACGTGTTGGGGATTGGTCCACACCTCAAACATGGTCTCGATGGGCGCCGCGAAGCTGCGGTTGATGACGAAGATCTCTTTCTGAGTAATCTTCTTGTCCAGGTACTCGGCGAAGCGGTCCCAGCAGGAATCGCCGTTGGCCTTCTTGATGAACTTGCGGGCGTTTTCGGCGGCCTCGGGCGTCGGCAGCGCCATGGTCATATCCATTTTTGTTTTGCCGCCGGATTCGGAAAAGAGCACCGTGACGCGGAACATGGGCGGACTGTTGATGTTCCCGCCGTGGTCGTAGACCATCTTCTTGTGTTCCACAATTTCGAGGTAAACAGTATTGTTCGGGAAGTCTGTGCCGTCGGGGCCGTGCATCGTGTAGACCCAGGTCCCGCCGACGCGGAAATCCTTGCTGTGCGTGGTGAGCGTGAAGCCGCGCGGCCCCCACCACTGCGCGGCCTGCTTGGGATCGACCCAGGCGTCCCAGACGACCTTTACGGGCGCGTCGTACTCCCGGATGAGACGGATCTCGTTGGACTTACTGCTGGCCTTTACCATGCTTTTTTCCTTTCCCCTTGGTTTTGGCGGTCACGGTCTTGAGGTATTCTTCGAGGCGGTCGAAACGCTCCTCCCAGAACTTACGGTACTGCTCCATCCAGTCGACGGCATCCTTGAGGCCCTCGCCTTTGAGGCGGCAGGGCCGCCACTGGGCTGCGCGGGATTTGGCAATCAGGCCGGCGCGCTCGAGGACCTGCAGATGTTTGGTGACGGCGGGCAAGCTCATGTCCTTGAGAAACGGCTTGGCGAGGTCGGAGACGGAGGCCTCGCCGTCTTTAAGGCGGATCAGCATCGCGCGGCGCGTAGGATCGGCGAGCGCGGAGAAGGTCTGACTGAGGGTGTCCACCATCTCAATTAACTCCATGGTTAATTAACTTAACTGTTAACTACAGCGCGAAAGCGGAAGCGTCAACGGATATTTGGACATTTCCCGGAATAACAACCGCCTTCTCGTGGCTGTTCCTTCTTCTCCGCCTCGGCAGGAGAGAGTCGTGGGGTAAGCTATTCAAGAAATGCCCCAATTTTCGCCAACGCTCGTTCCGGAATTGAATCATAACTATAATTGAATACTAAATTTATAGTATCGCTGTGCGCAGATGTGCGTATTTGTGCGGGATATTTTCCATATAACCCCAACCGTCCGGCCGTTTCCATCGGCCATAATGCAGGAAACGGGTCTGGGACGAAACCATGGCTTCCACTACGGCTGCCCATCACGTGCTGAAAGGTATGAGCTTGAGTGCTCAGGGACGAGTGCCGGAGCATTTCTGGGAGATCGTCGAACGTTACCGGGCCGAGTTGATCAACCAGGGCGTGGCGATTCTGGGCGACCAAGCCGAGGCCGAGGACGCCGTCCAGGAGACGTTCTGCAAGGCTTTCCAGAAGAGCGGGCAGCTTGCCGAGATCCAATCGCTGGGCGCGTGGCTGCGCACGATCAACCGGGCCAACGCGCTCGACCGCCGGCGCGGACGGCGCAGGGAAGCGGACGGAGCGGACCGGCAGGCGCGCGAACTGCCGCGCAAGCATGCGACGACGGGCGGCTTCAACCTCCTGGAACTCCGGGAGGTCGTGGCGCGCGCGATCGAGTCCCTTTCCGATGCCCACCGCACGGTGGTCGTGCTGCATTTCTGGGAACAGTTGACCTGCGAACAGATCGCGGAGCGGCTCGCGGCGCCGGCCGGCACGGTCAAATGGCGGCTGTACGAAGCCGAACTCAAGCTGCACGCCAAACTGAAGACGTACCTGGGCGAGACGCACACGCAAGACGCGAGTTGCTCCGGCCGCAAGCGGGACGAAGCCTAACTAAAAGGAGACGCGGCATGCCGGCCCCGAACGAATGCCTGCAACTTTGCGATAAGATCCTGGACTGCTCCCATCAGGCGCTGTCCGCGCAAGACCGGGCCCAGGTGGAGAATCACCTGCTTAATTGCGCCAAGTGCCGCGCGGCGGTGAAGAACCTGCGCGAGGTCCAGGGACTGCTGCGCAGTGTGCTGCCGGCGGCAGCGGTGAGCCCGGGTTTCGAGCGCCAAGCCGAACGGCGGCTGCATACGGTCTCGACCGGCCCGCTGCCGAAGGTTCCGGAGCTGGAAGAGCGTGAGCGCGTCCCGGCCGAGGCCTCTTCAAGTAAGCTCGAAAGGCTGGGCTCCGCGCCCTGGTGGGCGATCTCGGCGTGTCTGCACGTGCTGCTCATCGCGCTGCTGGGACTGATCACCATGGCCGTGCACGGCATCGGCGACCAGGACACCGTGATCGTGGTGGCGAACCTGGAACGCGCGCCCACGCTGCAGCCGCTGGAAGAGCAACTCAAGAAGCCCGAAGTCCGCGATATCCTCGACAGCAAGCACGCGACCCCCGCGACGGATCCGAACTCGGACGTCTCCTCCAACATCGTGGTCCCGCCCGATATCCTGGCCAAGGCGGAACTCGGCGATCACTTCGAGACCGTCAACCCGGACCGGCCGGACACGCACAGCGCGTTCGGCAACCCGGACGCCCACATGTTCCACAGCGAAGCGGGCAACGACGAACCGCCCGGCGGCGGCGGCAACGGCGGCGCGGGGCTGCTCGAAGATCTGATCGGCGTCGGCGGCCCTTCCAGCCCAGGTACGGGCGGCGGCTGGGGCGGCGGCAACGGAACCGGCACGGGCATCGACAACGGATCCGGGCACGGCAGTTTCGGGATGCGCAACGGCGGCGGGCGCAGGCTCATGGTCATGCGCCACGGCGGGAGCAAGGCCACCGAGTCCGCCGTCGACGCCGGCCTGGATTGGCTCGCGCGGCACCAGGAAGCCGACGGGCATTGGGAAGTGGCCAAGTACGGCGGCGGCAACAGCCCCGGGTTCGGCTGCGCGGCGAATGCGAGCCACGAGGTCGGCATGACGGGCCTCGCCGCGCTCGCGTTTCTGGGCGCGGGCCACACGCCGAAGGTGGGCAAATATAGAGCGCAGGTGAATAAGGCGCTGGAGTACCTGATGTCGAAAGAGCGGCCCGACGGCAGCTTCAACCCGCCGCGGGAGCAGGACTACGACCGCTACGACGCGGCGCTCGCCACGCTCGCGCTCTCGGAAGCGTACGCGATGTCGCACGATTCCTACATCGCTACCGCCGCGCAGCGAGGCGTCGATTATCTCGTCCAATTGCAGCGTCCGACGGGCGCGTGGACGCATCACGAGTGGAGTTCCACGTCGCTCTTCGGCTGGGTGATCATGGCCCTGAAGAGCGCCAAGATCGCGAAGCTGAAAGTTCCGCCAGAGGTCTTCACGCGCGCCGTCGATTTCCTGGCCAAGGCTTCCGAGAAGGACGCCGACGGCTACTGGGGCAAGGTGCGCTACGATCCCTTTAAGGAATTTGAAGCCAACAAGGGCATCACGATGACCGCGGTGGGCATGGCCGCGCTGCAATTCCTCGGCTTGGGCGCGGAGACGCAGAAGCAGGCGGAGATGATTTCCAAGAACTCGCCGCGCTGGGATCCCGCGGCGAACTGGGAGCAGCCGCCGCAGAATTTCTACTACTGGTACTACGGCACGCTGGGGATGTTCCAGACCGGCGGCGACGCTTGGAAGAAATGGAATGAAGATTTGAAGAAGGCCCTGCTGCCCAATCAGCGCAAGGGCGGGCCGCTGGACAAGAGCGTGCAGGACGTGGACGGCTCCTGGGACCCCGTCACCGCGTTCGATTGCTCCGGCGGCCGCGTGTATTCGACGGCCATGGCGACGCTCAGCCTGGAAGTCTATTACCGGTACCTGCCGTTGAACCGATGAACAACAAATAAGAACCAAATTAGAAGAACCAAGAACCAGGCAAACGGCAAACAGAGAACGGCAAACCGCGACGCGGGCAACTGCGAATTCGGTTTGCTGTTTATTGGGTTCTTGCCGTTTGCAGTTTGGAATTTGCTTAGGGCTTAGTTATTGTTTTAAAGGTAACCGATCAGGAAGTCCTGGCAGCGGGTATGAACCAAGAAAACCTCCGGAGAACGACGATGAAGATTGCGGCTCTGTTCCTGTTAACGGTTTGCGCGGTGCTTGCGGGTTCGGTTCGCGGGGCGGACGAGAAGGATGCGGCGCTGAAGGCTGTGCAGGGCACGTGGCTGCCGGTCGCGGGCGAACTGGCGGGCCAGAAGATGCCTGAGGATGGGCTCAAGGGCATAAAGCTAGTTCTGGACGGCGATACGTACACGCTCACAAACGCAATCGGCGACGATAAGGGCGTCATCAAGGTGGACGCGTCCAAGAAGCCGATGGCCATGGACATCATTGGCAAGGAAGGGCCCAACAAGGGCAAGGAATACCCAGCGATCTACGAGCTTAAAGACGATACAATGACGATCTGCTACGACCTGAGCGGGCAGGCGCGGCCCACGGAGTTCAAGACCAAGCCGGGCACGAAGCTCTTTCTGATGACCTATAAGCTTGAAAAAAAAAGATGACCGATAACGGCGGGCTGGAAAAGCTGGCGGGCGCTTGGAAGGGCTCCAATCGCCTGTGGGAAGCGCCCAATGCACCCCCTTCGGCCTGCGACGCGACGGCCGTGGTTTCGCTCGTCGCGCAGGGCAAGTTCACCTGCATCCAGTACACCTGGTGCTATGACGGAAAGCCTCAAGACGGGATGCTGTTGATCGGACGAAATGAGAAGACCGCCGAGGCGAAAATCATCTGGGTGGACTCCTGGCACATGGACCGCAAGATGATGACCTGCGCGGGAAAGACCGAGGACGGCGGCGAGGTTGTGGTCCGGGGCGCTTATGCCGCGCCTCCCGGCCCGGACTGGGGCTGGAAGATTGGCCTCAAGAAGGCCGCGGACGACGCGTTTCAGATCATGATGCACAACATCTCGCCGGAAGGCAAGGAAGAGCTGGCGGTGGAGATGAAGTTCAAGCGATAACCTTTCCGCGAGCCTCTTGGTTTCTTGGATGAGCCTTTCCATAGCGGCCTTGCCTCCGCTGCGGTATCTTGTTTTGTATGAATGACGAAGTGCTCGACATGCTGGTGATTGGCGCGGGGCCGACGGGGATTGCGGTCGGCTGCGAGGCCCTCAAGGAGGGCCTGAGCGTGCGGGTCTTCGACCGCGGGGCGCTCACCAATTCCTTCTTGAACTATCCGACGTACCTCACGTTCTTCACCACGCGCGACCGCATGGAGATCGCCGGCGTGCCGCTCTCGATTCCTGAAGAGAAGGCCACGCGGCAGCAGGCGCTGGCGTATTACCGCGCGGTGGCGACGCGTTTCAAGCTGCCGCTGGCGCTGCATGAAGAGGTCGTCGAGATCCGGCGCGCGGTGGACGGGACCTTCTGCGTCTCCACCTATAAGGATAAAAAGGTGCGGGCGTACTGGGCGCGGACGGTGGTTTGCGCCACGGGGTACTTCGACAACCCCATTAAGTTGGGCGTGGAGGGCGAGGACCTGCCTTGGGTGCAGACGTTCTATAAAGAACCGTTCCCGCATTTCGGCGAGGACGTGCTGATTGTGGGTGGGGGGAATTCAGCCTGCAAGACCGCGTTGGACCTCTGGCGCAACGGCGCGCGGGTGACGCTGGCCGTACGCGACCGAAGATTTCACGAAAGCGTAAAGTACTGGATCCTGCCGGACATCGAAAACCGTGTCCGAGAAGGGTCTATAAGCGCACACATGGAATGCGTGGTGACGGCCTTTCAGGAGAAACCCAAGGGCGCGGAGGTCCGGCGCAAGGACGGCACGAGCTTCTTCGTGGCGGCCGACGCGGCGTACATTCTGATCGGCTACCGGCCGGACGTGGCGTTCCTGAAGCAGTGCGGGGTCGAGGTGAATCCGGAGACGCTGGCCCCGCAATTCGATGCGTTGACGTGTGAGACCAACGTCCCCGGGCTGTACGTGGCCGGGACGGTGCAGGCGGGATTGGACACCGATCGGATCTTCATCGACAATTCGCGCGATCACGGCGCGCGCATCGTCGCGCACGTGAAGATCAGGCTTGGGCGTTAGGGAAATGGCGATGAGCGAACCCACACCCACGGACACCGGCGCTCAGGACGCGAGTGCGGACGCTGCGCATGGCGGCATAGGTCGCGATCCGAATGCGCCGCCCGCGCTTCCGCCCATCGTGCCGGGCGCGAAGAAGCTCTACTTCATCAACGGCTTCGTGGATTTCATGCTCGTCGGCGGCGCGTCGATCATCGCCTTCACGCTGCTGCGGCATTTCCATTCGGGCGAGCGGACCCCGGCGGTCTACACGCTCGGCGCGCAGCTCATGTGGGTCTGCAACTGGCCGCACTTCGCGGCGACGAATTACCGGCTCTACCATTCGCGCGGGAACATCGCGCAGTATCCGCTGACGGCTCTGGTGATTCCGTGGATCGTGACGGCGGGCGTGATTGGATCGCTGGCCGAGCCCGAGCGCTTCGCGCCGATCTTCGTGATGATCTATCTGCTCTGGTCGCCGTACCACTTCAGCGGGCAGACGGTGGGCGTGACAATGGTGTACGCGCGGCGCAGCGGGTTCCGCGTGGGCAAGCTGGAGCGCTTCTTCCTCTCGAGCTTCGTCTTCGGGACGTTCATCTGCACTTCGATCAGGGCGCACGAGGATCTGCAGCAGCAGGGTTATTTCGGTGTCCAGGTGCCGGGGCTGGGGGTGCCGAAGTTGGCGGGGCAGATCGCGGAAGTGTGGGTGTATCTGGCGGGCATCGCGTTCCTGCTGCTGGTGCTGAGGTGGTGCGTGCGCAATCAGCGCGGCGTGCCGCTGATCGTGCTGGTGCCGGCGATGGCGCAGTTCATCTGGTTCATGCCGATCCTCGGCGGCGGCTGGCCGTCGTTCCAGGAGTTCGTGCCGTTCTTCCACAGCCTGCAGTACATGCTCATCGCGTGGGCGATGCAATTAAAGGAGTCGGTCGACGAGGGCAAGAAAGCGCCCGACGCGCCGGCGGGCATTACGGCGTTTGGGTGGTGGCTCTTTAATATGGTCATCGCATTCGCGCTCGCGCGGCTGAACGACCCGCACGTGGGCGCGGCGTTCGCGGTGCTGACAACTGCGCTGTACGCGGCGGAGGTCTTCGGGCAGGTGCGCGCGATGCCGTCGATTCCCTACGCGCTGCTGGAATCGATGCGCTGGGCGCAGCGGAATTTCGGCGTGGGCGCGGCGCTCTTCTTCCTGCTGCCCAAAGTGGCGACGCTGTACGGCACGCCGGAAGCCGTGGCGATCGGCGTGGTGACGGCGGGGGTGCAGATCCACCACTTCTTCGTGGACGGCGTGATATGGAAGTTGAAGAGTCCCCACGTCGCGTCGCCGCTGATGGTGAACATCGACGACCTGGTCCACGCGCCCGAACCTGCCCTGGCCGGGGCGACGCTGGCCGCGCTGCCGGCGGCCGCGGGCCCGGCCCTGGCCGCTTCTCCGGAGCCGCACGCATGAGGACGCTCCGGTTTGGGTTTGCCGCGATCTTGTTCGCGGTGTGCGCGGCGCGGGCGGAGGTGCTCTCGCCTACCGAACTCGGCAAGGAGCGCGTGATCCTGCACACCAACGGCGGCGACATCGTGCTCGCGCTGTACCCGAAAGTTGCGCCGCGGACGTGCGAGCAGTTTCTTGAGATGGTGAGCGCGGGCGTGTACGACGGCACGCGCTTCCACCGGCTCGACCCGAACTTCGTGCTGCAGAATGCGGGGCACAACGACCGGCCGGAGCCACTCACCGGGCCACAGCGCGAGACGGTGCATAAGCTCAAGGCCGAGTTCAGCCGCGTGCCTCACAAGTACGGCGTGCTCTCGATGGCACACGCGGACGGCGACCCGGACTCGGGGGAGAGTTCCTTCTCGATCATGCTCGCCGCGGCGCCGCACCTGGACGGCAAGTACACGGTCTTCGGCGAGGTCGTACGGGGCATGGACGTGGTGGAGATGTTCAAGAGCGTGCCGCGCGACGCGCAGTTCCAGCCGAAGGTGCGCATTTCGGTGCTTAAGGCGGAGGTGCTCGAGACGCCGGACGCGTACGCGCGGGCGAGCATCGCCGGGCCGAAGGAGATTCCGTACACCAAAGAAGACGCTGAGCGGGACAAGCGCGCGGAAGAGCAGGCGATCGCGCGGTTCGTGCCGGCGTTCGCGGGCGTGGTGCTGGCGATGATGCTGCTGCTCAGCGTGGCGCAGTTCCTGTTCGCGGAGAAGATCCCGCCGAAGACGCTGGCCTCGGTGCAGTTGATCAGCGTGCTGGTGGGCGCGTTCTTCGCGATCGTGCTGCTCACGCCGGCCGCGCAGCATCGCGAGAGTCTGGCGATGCTGGTCTTCCTGGGGATCCTGGGGCTCTTTAAGCTGATGGGACGTTTCGAGGCGCCCGGCGGCCCGCCGAAGAAGGAGGAGGCGAAGAAGGCGGGATGAGGACCCGTTCGGCGCGCTTACGGCGTCTCGAACTTCTCCAGCGCAGCGCGAGCGGCGTCGCGGACCGAGTGATTGGGGTGGGCCGACAGTTTCTTGAGCTCGGGCAAAGCGGCCTTGAGGCCAAGTTCACCTACGGACTGCACGGCCATGCAGCGAACCCACTCTTCTTCTACCTGCAAGCCTTTCAGTATCTCTGGGCTGAAGTCCCTGACGCCGAGTTTGGTCAAGGCGAATTGAGCGCCGATGCGCACGAACGCGTCCTCGCCCTTCGCGAGCTCTTCCAGTTTCGCGGTGGACTCCTTGTGGCCTAAAATTCCCAAGCCGAAGGCCGCGTGCGCGCGAAAGTAGGGGTACTCGTCGTCCAGGAGTTTGACGAACAGGGTCGCGGCGTGCTTGGACCTGGACTTAATGAGCGCGATGACTGCGGAGCCGCGATAAATCTCGCAGATCTGGGGGAACTGCTCGATGAGAAAGTCCGCGCCTTGCACGTCTTCCATCGCGCAGAGCGCGGTGGCGAATTCAAAGGATGCGTACCAGCTCTTCTTGTCGATATGCTTGACGATCTCGGGAATGGCTTCTTTGGCCTTCAATTCGCACAGAGCTTGCGCGGCATAGGAGCGCACATTGCTATCGTCATCGGCGAGGCGCTTGATGAGATCTGGCACGGCATCCTTGACTCTCAATTGGCCCAGGGCTCTCGCGGCGTTCGCGCGCGCCCAGCCATCGGAATCTCCGAGCTGCTTGATGAGCTTGGGCGCGGCCGTGCGGGCTTCTTTGCCGATGTTGCCCAGTGCGCCGGCGGCACTGCTGCGGCTGACGGCAAATTCGGCGTCGAGCAGCTTGATGAGGTTGGGTACGGCTTTCGGCGCGCCCAACATACCCAGCGATTCGGCGGCGTGGGCGCTCGGCCAGCCGCGGTCTTTATCAATGAGCTTGATGAGCTGCGGCACCGCTTCCTCGGCTTCCATTCGGCCCATGAGCTGGGCGGCCTGGTCCCGCAACGTCCCATCTTCGTCCTCGAGGAGCTTGCAGAGTTCCGGGATGAGCGAGCGGATTTGCAGGTCCGCGGCGGCGGACAGCACTTCCTTGAGTTCCTTCGCCTGCTTTTCAGCGCGCACGACGCGGAAGGCGCCCGCGGCCAGGATTTCCAGGTCGGGCCTTGAGGTCTTCTTTTCGCGCTTGGCGGCTTCGAAGAAATGCTTGGGCCACGCCCGCTGGTCTCGTGCGAGGTCGTCTTCGATGCCAGGATCGGCCGCGCGCAGAGCGGCGGAGAGCTTCTCGCGCAGTTCGATGACCTTGCAGATGTAGGCGATGCGGGCTTTGAGTTCCGGGTCGCCCTCTTTTTCCGCGGCCAGAAGGGCAGGGATGGCGACAGGGCCGAGATTCTTCAATGCGGTCGTGGCCGCTTCGCACGTCGCGAAGTCGGCGGCTTCGAGGCTCTTTACCAGCTTTTCGGCCCGCAATTTGGCTGCGCCGATGTCTTCACCCTCCGCGGCGCGCGCGGGCGCAAGAAAGAGGTAGGGCAGGAGGGCGAGAAAGAAGAGCGCGCGCATAACGGTCAAAGTGGCTCCTTTAAAGGTATCGATTAGACGTACGTTGCATATATGCGGTTTCAGCAAATCATCCAAAATAGGTTCCTAAAACATCTGTTCGAAACCAAGCTTATCAGCAATCCCAGGTTGAGTACGAACGCGCGGCCGGCTAAGTCCAGGGTTCCCTCCAGGAATTTGGAGACCTTCGTTACCGAATACTCCCGATTCTGTTAACGTTGGGTTGCTTAACGAGTGTGAAATCGCGACCGTTATCGCCGCCGGAGTAATCGCTTGGCTTGGCTTGCGCTTGCCTGCCTGATGTCCTTCGGATTCGGCCAGCTCTTCAAGTGGTCGCAGCGGAAGAATTGCCACGGGCCGACCGTGGTGACCGCGAATTACCTGGTCTTGGCCGCGGCGCTCGGCGTGTACCTGGGACTGAGCGGGCACTTTGAACTCTCGCGGCCGGTGCTGGAGATCGGGGTGCTTACCGGGGCTTTCTTCATCGTCGCGATGATCGTGCTCACGCAGGCGCTGGCGACGTCCGAGGTCGGCGCGGTGCTGACGGCCTTCCGCCTCTCGATCCTGCTGCCGATCCTGCTCGGCGTGTGGCTCTGGCACGAGCACGTTACCGCCATGCAAGGCTCGGGGGTCGCCCTAGCGCTGGTGGGCCTGGTGCTGATGACGCTGGGGCAGAAAGGCGCGGGTCCCGTCGCGCCCTTTTCCGCGAAGGCGCTGGCGCTGCTGCTGCTGGTTTTCTTCTCGCAGAGCCTGAGCCACGTGGGCCTGAGTTCCGTGCATTACATGGACCTGGACGCGCAGAAACTCAGCGTGCTCTTTGCGACCGCGTCCGCCGCGGGATTGATTGGCGCGGCGGCCGTCGCGTTCAAGCGCCACCGTCCGACGCGCGGCGAGGCGGGCATGGGCGCGCTGATCGGCGTGTATAATATGCTCAATTTGATCGTGATCCTGATCGCGCTGAGCCTGGTTCCGCGCACGGTCTATTTCCCGGTCTCGGGCTGCGCGGTGGTGATTATGGATAATCTGTTTGCGCATTTTTTCTGGAAGGAACGCCTGCGGCTGCCCGGCATGGTCGGCGCGGCGCTCGGCGCGGCGGCGATGTTGCTGGTGTTTCCGTGAGGCCAACAGGGCAAGCATTCTTGCCAGCCGGGCGTAACGTGCCGTTTTGTCCTGAAAGGACAACTTGGGGCGGCAGGCTGGAAGCCTCCGCTACGATTTGCGCGGCGGTTGCCTTGAGGGGCTTGAACCGTTACAGCATGTAGCGCCGTTGGTTTACGTTTTCGGTTTGGCGTCTATTTCGGGCTTCGAGTTTTGGATTTGCCATTAAGGAGGTTGCCATGGTGAGCGGGCTCTTCGTCGGCGGGAAGTGGGTGGCGGGCGGCGCGCCGCTTGAAGTAAAGAACAAGTACGATGGCAAGTCACTCGGAGCGGTGGCCACGGCGCGCAAGGAAGACGTCGAGGCGGCCATCGCCTCGGCCGACCGGCACGCGGAGACGATGGCGAACCTGCCGGTACACAAGCGCGCGGAGATCCTGCTGCGGACGGCGGAACTACTCAAGCAGCGCAAGGAGACGCTTGCGCGAACCATCGCGGCGGAGGCCGGGAAGGCACTGAAAATCGCGCGCGCGGAGGTGGACCGGTCGGCGACGACGTTCACCATCGCGGCGGAAGAAGCGCGGCGCATCCACGGCGAGACGGTGGCGCTGGATGCGGTGCCCGCGGGCGAAGGCTACTTCGGCTTCTGGCTGCGGCGGCCGGTGGGCGTCGTGGGCGCGATCACGCCGTTTAACTTCCCGCTGAATCTGGTGGCGCATAAAGTGGCGCCGGCGATCGCGGCGGGCAACGCGCTGGTGCTCAAGCCCGCCGAACAGACGCCGCTCACGGCGGTGGCGCTCTTCGAGATCCTGCTCGAAGCGGGCGCGCCCGAAGGCGCGATCAACCTGCTGCACGGCGACGGCGAGACCGTGGGTGACGCGCTCGTGACGGACCCGCGTGTGGCGAAGATCAGTTTCACGGGCAGCGCGGCGGTGGGGAAGATTATTCTCGGCCGCGCGGGCATCAAAAAAGTGACGCTGGAACTTGGGAACAGCTCGCCGGTTATCATCGCGCCCGACGCGGACCTCGATTTTGCCGCCAAGAGAACCGCCTTCGGCGCGTTTGTATACTCAGGGCAGGTCTGCATCAGCGTGCAGCGCATCTACGGCGACAAGAAGATCTTCGAGTCGCTGAGCGAGAAACTGGTGCAGGCCGGCGAGGCGATGGTGGTGGGCGATCCGCTCGATGAGAAGACCGATATCGGGCCGATGATCGCACAGAAGGAGGCCGAGCGCATCGAGGGCTGGGTGAAGGAAGCCCAGGCGGGCGGCGCGAAAGTGCTCAGCGGCGGCAAGCGGGAGGGCAGCGTGTACTGGCCGACGATGCTCTCGAACGTGACGCCCGAGATGAAGGTGATGGCGCAGGAGGTCTTCGCGCCGGTGGCGAGCGTGATCGCGTGCGACGACTTCGAGGAGTCGCTGCGGCAGGCGAACGCGACGAGCTACGGCTTGCAGGCGAGCGTCTTCACGCGCGACATCGACCGCGTGCTGCGCGCGATCAAGAAGCTGAACTTCGGCGGCGTGATCGTGAACGACATGCCGGCGTTCCGCGCCGACCACATGCCGTACGGCGGCAACAAGCAGAGCGGCCTCGGCCGGGAGGGCCTGCGCTTCGCGATCGAGGAGATGACGAATATACAGATGGTGGCGATTCGGACGACCGGATGATGCAACCACAGATGAACACGGATGCACACCGATAACAGAAGGAAAGAAGGTTCGGTATGCAGAAGTCAGGAGACAAGAAATGCGGGTTTCAGATTCACCTTTCGACCTGCGTCATCTTGATGTTTGTATTGGGCGGTCTAATTTGGGCTAATTTCATTCCTTATACGCGCAATGATTTGGCATCTTGTAATGAGCCAGGTCCGCGATGGCACGCGTATGGAAGGCCGTTCACCATTTACGCCGAAGCCTATCAGCTAACGTCGAAGGATCCGGTGGATTATTTTGAGTGCTCACCTGTAACGCGCTTTTCTTTCGTTACGCTCTTAATCGATGGTTTTGTGGCGTGTGCGGCGATTCTTATGACCGTGTTACTCCTCGAGGGACGTATTAGGCGGGAGAACTCGAGCTGATAAACGATATGTGAATGCGGCGGATTGAATCGAGAGGAGTAATATGGAAGAGTCCACGAAAAAGCGCGGATGGTTTCAATTACACCTTTCGACTTTGTTTGTTCTTATGGTCATGGCCTCGCTCTTGGTGCTTATAAATCTAATAGGAAGAACTGAAAATTTTTGTGATGTTACTACAGGTGGTATTGTTTGTGGGTCGCGTTCCTACATCGGGTTCCCGGCAAACCTGTTCGATCCCTTCGGATTGATCGTCGATATCCTGTTTTTCTTTGGAGCATTATCGAGTGTCGCCTGGTGGATGGAGAAGTTTCTGAATGCAAAGCCGCACCAGCATCCATTTGAGTCTTTGGCCGCAGGATTTGGTCCATACTCCTAGGGCAGAATCCTATTGGTATTGATGCGGGCGTCACCTGCAAGTACACCGGCCCTCTGACCCTGGCCCTCTCCCCCAATACGTTGGGGGAGAGGGAAACGTCGATCAACGCTAGTCCAGGTCTTGCAGATCTTTGGCTAGAGACTGTTACGGATTTCTCGATGCGTTAGAGCCGTTTGTATTCATCCAGGTTTATCGGTGTTCATCTGTAGTTGCCTTTTCGTTCACAGCAGGTGCGATCCAATCAAACGTTGGCAGCGTGCTTCCATCTTTCATGCGCAGGCCGTCGCGGCAGATGGGCGAGGCTCCGTCGAGGCCGGTGGCGCGGACGGAGAGGCTCTCGATTTCGAGCGTAGAGAGCGGCGCGACTTCACCGGGATCGGAGACGCCGTTGCTGTTGGCGTCGCGCCAGACGGCGAGGCCGCGGAGTTCTTCTCCGCTAAGCCGGCCGTCGCGGTTGTCGTCGAGCGCATCGAGGGCATGGTAGCCGTCGTTCCAGAAGATCCACCACGTTACGGAACCGAAGAGCTGGCGGCCGCTGGTTATTTTGCCGCGGCCTTCAGGGTCCCAGACGAGAATGCAGGTCTCGGGCTTGACCCAGCGGCGCAGTTCCGGCCGTTCGTCGCCATCGAGATCGAAGCGCACGGTCTTGGCATCGTCCAGCAGGTCCGCCATGCAGGCGTCCACGCCAGCGTGCAGCGAGAAGACGATGGGCGTGATCTTGCCCGGGGGCAAACCTTTGAGGTTCTTGAGGTGCTCGGCGATCTCTTCGGCCTTCTTCGTCTCCGTGTCGCTCTGGTGCCGGCCTTTAAGTAGGCGGAGGAAACCTTCACCGGCTTCGTAGGTCACCAGGGATTCAACGCCATCAATGGGCACGTGTTTCTGGGCGAGGTCCTGTTCCTTTCCGAGCTCGTAGGACTTGAGGTATTCCTCTTTCGCTTTCTCCTTGCAGGGCAGCGCGATCAGCAGGTTCACCCGCGCGCGCCGCTCGAGGTCCTCGTCGGCCGCGTGCGTCACCAGCACCGGCAGCGCCTTTAAGCCTACCGAAAGAAGCTTGTCATGGGCCTTGGTGCGCGTCTCGGCGGCCTCGGCCGCCAGGTCCTTGATCGATTCTTCGATGCCGTTCTTTTCTTTGTCCGAGGCCTGCGGCACGTCGCCTTCCTTCATGATGACGGGCGAGGCGGCCGTCTCCATCAGGCTCGCGAGACTCAAGTGATACAGCGCGCGGTCCGGCTTGAGCTGGATGGCCTTGCGGTAATGAGCCAAGCCTTCCTTCAGATGCACTGCGGCCTCTTCGTCGGTGAGGCCCTTCTTCAGATCGTCCCGGTAATTCAGCGAGCGGTTGTCGATTTCCGGAAGCTGGCTCTTGACGGTCGCACCGACGCCGTAAGTGGGAAGGTCCTGAACCTTCATCGCAAAGGCCAGGTGATGCAGCCGCCCAAGGACATAATAGCCTTGTGGGTCGTCGGGATGCTCTTTGATAAACGCGGCGGTGTTCTTCAGCAGCCGCTCCACCGAGACGCTGGGCGCCTGCTTGAACTCGGCGTTCACCGAGAGCCGAAGACCCGTGGCTGCGACAGTCAGCGCTCCCAACCACCATGCTCCGCTTATTTTTCTGTAATTCATGCTTGTCTCCGGATTTGGCTATGCAAGCTCGCGCTTAGACGCGGCGAATGCCCAGGAGTTTCAAGCATTTTGACAAGCATGTCTATGCCATAGTATGGTAGCCGTACAAGCTTAGGAGTCCTTGCGCGATGAAGACCACCGCCGCCGTGCTTACGAAGATGGAACTTCCGAAGCCGTACGCGCAGTCGCAGCCGCTCTCGGTTGAAGAGGTGGAACTCGATCCGCCGGGGCCGGGGGAGGTCCTCGTCGAGATCGCGAGCGCGGGGCTGTGCCACTCGGACCTCTCGGTGATCAACGGCTCGCGCCCGCGCGTGACGCCGCTGGTGCTCGGGCACGAGGCCTGCGGCGTGGTGCTCGAGAGCGGCGCGGGCGTGACCGGTCTGAAAAGCGGGGATCACGTGGTTTTCAGCTACGTGCCGATCTGCGGGCACTGCAACCCGTGTGCGACGGGACGGGCCTCGCTGTGCGAGAACGGGATGAAGGCCAATGTCGCGGGGTCGCTGCTCAGCGGGGCGCGGCGTTTTAAGAAACGCGGCGGCGAGACGCTCAATCATCACATCGGCGTCTCGGGCTTCGCGCGGCACACGGTGGCCGCGCAGGAGTCTCTGATCAAGATCGACCCGAAGTTCCCGCTCGATAAGGCGGCGCTTTTTGGCTGCGCGATCCTGACCGGCGTCGGCGCGGTGGTGAACACGGCCAAACTCGAGGCGGGTTCGAGCGCGGCGGTTTTCGGGATGGGCGGCGTGGGCCTAAGCGCCGTGATGGGCGCGAGGGCCGCAGGCGCGAATCCCATCATCGCGGTGGACGTACTCGAAGATAAGCTTGCGCTGGCAAAGACCTGCGGCGCGACGCACACGGTGAACGCGAAGACGAGCGATTCAGAGCAGGCCGTGAAGGACCTCACCGGTGGCGGCGCGCAGTACGTCTTCGAATGCTCCGGGCACGAGGCGGTGGGCCTTCAGGCGTTCAACGCCACGCGCCGCGGCGGGACGACGGTGTACATCGGGCTGCCGCATCCTTCCAAGCGGCTGTCGCTCGCGCCGGTGACAATCGTCGGCGAGGAGCGCACGGTAAAAGGATCGTACATGGGCTCCGCGGTGCCGAGTCGCGACGTGCCGCGCTTCATGGCCATGTACCTGGCAGGCATCCTGCCGATTGACGTGCTCGTGAGCCGGACGATCCGCTTCGAGGAACTTAACAGCGCATTTGATGTGCTCGACCGCGGCGAGGCGGTGCGGCAGATACTCACGTTCGCCTAACCTCCCCTTACCCCTCCCTACATAAGGAGGGATTTTGTAGAACGGCGGATGTAATTTACCTTCCGTGCTTTGAGCGCAATGCTTGGTGTATGCGTTCGCAGGCTAACTCGCCAACGGGGATCTACATGCGCGCAAGACTTATTCTTTTATTGCTGGTTTCCAGCGCTTCGATGCTCGCGGCGGGCAATGCGCGCGCGGAAGAGAAGTCGAATCCGGAAAAGACGGGCGAGTGGGCGTGGATGGGGTGGGGCGGCGGAGGGTATTACTGGACCTGCGCGTTTCATCCCGCGAAGGACGGCACGATTTATGCCGGCGGCGATGTCGGCGGGTTCTACAAGACGGTGGACCACGGCGCGCACTGGAAGATATGCAACGAGGGGCTCACGAATTACGGCATCTTCAGCATCGCGGTGGACAAGAAGAACCCCGACACGGTGTACGCGGGCACCAGCCACGGCATCTGCAAGAGCATCGACGCGGGCGAGCACTGGACGCTGCTGAAGGCGACGGCGCAGGGTCCGGTGGCGCTGGTCTTCGGCAAGCAGGGCAGTGTGCGCGCCATCGCTATTGATCCGAAGGACGGACGGACCGTCTACGCCGGCGGCGTGAGCGGGGCGATATTCTTAAGCAAGGACGGCGGCGAGACCTGGGCGAAGACGTACGCGCTCGCGGAGAAGGGCCTGATCGCGGCGATTACAATCAGCGAAACTGAACCGGAAGTGGTCTTCGCCGCGACGACGGCGGGCATCATCAAGAGCGAGGACGGCGGCGAACACTGGACGGCGCTGCCATCGCCCAAGAACGCCGCGAGCGTGGCGCTTGCGCCGGGCGGCGCGAAGGTGCTTTTCGGCGCGTTCGGCAAGGACGGCGTGCAGAAGTCCGAGGACGGCGGGCAGACGTGGACGCTCTGCAACCAGGGGATTCCGGAGCATTGCGTCATGCGCGAGGTCGCGGTGGACGCGAAGGACGCGGAGAAGGTCTATGGCATCGGCAATGTGAATTGGGATGGGTACTTCTTCGCGTCGGAGGACGGCGGCAAGACCTGGCGGACGAACCGGTCGCTCAAAAAGGACGGCGCGGGCGATCCCACGCTGCCCGAGGACGGCGGCGGGCCCGACGCCAACGTGCCGCTGAGCGCCACCAAGAACATTGCCACCAACCCGCTCAATGCGCAGGAGCTTTTTATCGCGGCGAACTGGCGCAATGCGTATTCGAGCGACGGCGGGAAGACGCTTGAAGAGCGCATCCAGGGCTGCGACATCACCTGCGTGACCGATATCCGCTTCGATGCGCAGCACGTGTACGTGAGCGCTATGGACGAGGGCACCTACAAGGGCGACCGGCGCGGCAAGTGGGAGGCCGTGTGGCCGAAAAAGTACGACGCGGAGACGAGCGGGCACCACTGGCGCATCGGGCTGCTGAATGTATCCGATGGCGTGGCCGGAAGACTGCTGCTCGCGAACAGCCCCTGGAACCTGAATCCGCAGCGCAACCAGGTGCTGCTCTGCGAGAGCGGGCATAAGCCGAGCGTCGTGCGCGAGGGCCTGCCCGACTATCTGCCGCGCGTGAACTGTATGTGGGGGCAATCGTATCCGCGCGGGCTGGCCGTGCATCCGAAGAGCCGCGACGTGATGTACCTCGGCATGGACGGCGATCCCGAGCCCGCGAAGAAGCTCGAGGGCGGCGGCATCTTCAAGTCCAGCGACGGCGGGAAGTCGTGGAAGCGCATGGAGCACCAGCCCGCGTGCCGCCGCATTTTCAACGCGCTGGCGCTGGACCCCGCGGAGCCCGCGCGGCTGTACTGGGGCGCGTGCGGCACCGGCGGCGGCGTGTATCGCAGCGAGAACGAGGGCGAGTGGAAGCTGGTCTTCAAAGACGAGACGTGGATCTTCAACATGGAGATTCTGCCCGACGGTACGGTTCTCGCCGCGGGAAAAAACCTGTGGAAGAGCAAGGACCACGGCGAGACGTGGGAGAAGCTCTCGGACTTCGACGGCATGCAGATCGTGGGCATTGCGAGCGGCGATGCGGAAGGCAAGACGCTGTGGGTTTCGCGCGTGACCTGGGGCGAGGACGCGTTGGGCAGCGTGATGGAGTCGCGCGACGGCGGCAAGAGTTGGAAGGATATCACCGGAGGCATGGCGTACCAGAAGCCGCTAGTGCTGCGCTACGACGAGCAGGAAGGCATGCTGTGGGCGGGCGGGGTGGGGTTGTATAAGCGGAAGGTGGGAAAGGAGTGAGGCGAGAATTAACACAAATATCGCCATCAAATCAGATCGAATTATCCCAACCCGAAGGTTTGCGTGACCTATTCGTAAAGTGTCGTTAGCCCCGATAGATCGGGACTAACTGCTGTTGCCCAAGGCAGGTTATGGTTTTTGTGGGTCGGCCGCCATACAACCCAGAAGACATTACTTCGACTTCTCTTCCCCCTCACTCGCAGGCTCGGGTGGCCGCTTTAGCATAAAACACTCCACTTCTTTTTTGAGTAGTAGAACCTCATTCCTTTTCCTATGTTTTCCTTGATGGTCAAACTCACTTAGCACTAAAACTAATTCTCGTTCGCGAACAACATCTTCGAGCTTGCGGAAATCAAAATAAAATTGGGTTAGTGGTCCACCAACTTCCCACGTGTAATCCGGGTAACCTAGGACTTTGGAACCTTTGGGAAGTTTTCCAAGGGTTTGCAGCACAACCTTGAAATCTTCCGTAATAAACTCATCGGATTCGCTTTTTTTATATTGCTGATAATTCTTTCTAACGCCAACCTTATATCTTTCTGGATCATATCCGCCGGATAATTCGGCATGATCCCAATTAATATATGCATCCCATTCTTTAAACATTACTTGAGAATATATCAAAAGTGGACCTTTAAGCGTCAACGCCGCCAACTCGGCATCCGTCCTAGCTGTGGCAAAAGGGATTTTGGCGTACTTATTTTTCGAGTTATTCTCCTTTCGTTCAGAAACAGGACCAACCACTTCGTTCTTTTTCTCAGTCTTATTTGGATTACAATTGCAGCCACACAGGCTGAATTGAATGACAAGAATCAGCAATGTAGAGATGGAGTTTCTTCTAATCATCTTCATTGTCCGATCCCACCTTGCGATAGGTGCGATGGCGGCGGCTAGCACGGCACTACGTGCTATGGCACCCACGACCGGTCTGAATCTATTTAACCATGCCTTCGGGCTCTGCCAAGCCTTACGGTGAACAATCGAACTCCGAAATTCTACACGTATGCCCCAATGCAATTGCGAGGGCTGCGAGGTTTTCCGGCGCGGTCGGTGGGGACGGTGTTGTCGAGGTTGCCGGGGGGCACGGGTGGGCGCGTGGGGGCGTCGGACCAGGTGAAGTCGGGGGTCGCGGCGAGCGGTTGCGTGTACAGGTTGCCGCTGGGGACGGGGCGGAAGTCGCCGCGGTCGGGGTCGAGCAACTGCGGGCGCAGGCTGTTGATGGCGTTGTTCCGCAACAGTTCGGCGGGGTTGAGGGTGGGCTTGGCGGCGAGGTGGTACTCCTTTTCCACGTCATCGAGGAGCGGCTTGGTCACAGGGCCGTTCCAGATCACGTTGCCGCGGATCACCAGGCCGTCATCGGTGCGCGAGGGATTCGGCAGATTGCTCCCTTCGGGCGTGGGCACGGGGCCCGAGATGCCGAACGTCGCGCAGCGGGATTCGTAGCCGTCCGGATTGTAGATCACGTTGTTGCAGACGAGCACGTTCTTGCAGGGGATGTTGTAGCCTTCGCCGCCCTGCGGCTGGCTCCAGCCGCCGAGGCGCAGGTACTCGTCCACGTTCTTGGGGCGCGGCCCGGGGTTCCAGCCGCGGCCGCCGGGGCCGAGCACGATCGTGTCGCGGTTCGAGCCCACGCGGTAGCAGGTGTTCCAGGCCATGAGGATGTTGTAGCCGCCGAACGTCGCCAGCCCGCTGCCGGCATCGTGGATCACGTTGTTGACGATCTTGATGTCGTAGGCTTCGTAATGCAGCCACGGCGGGACCATGTACTGAAAGCCCGTGGCTTGCCCGGCGAGCACGCCGTGGTTCTTCCCGTCGAACATCTCGTTGCCGGCGATGAGGTGGTACGCGGAGCCGCCCTTCACGTACATGCATTCGGCTTTGGTCTTGTGAAAACGGTTGCGGACGATGTGGCCGTAATGCACGGCGACGTAGTCGAGCGCATTGCCCGACGCGCCGGAGAAGTCGCCGTCCTCGATGTAAATGCGCAGGCACTGGTTGGCCTTGAGCGTGAGGAACGGGAGCCCGTTGGGGCCTTCCAGGCCCACGGCGGTAACGCCGCGGACGAGCAAGTCCGAGCTGTCGGCGTAGTGCAGGACGATGTTGTCGCTGGGGATCACCTGCGTGTTGCCGGGCGCTTCAAGCCGCACATCCAGGAGATACACGAAGCTGGAGCGCTTGAAGAAGACGCCGGGGAGCACCGCGGACTGCGGCGCGTCGGCGGGCCGGATGACGATGGGGCACGCGCGCGTGCCCTTGCGGTCGTCGAGCCAGATGTGCCCGTGCGGCTGCGGTGCGTAGCGGCCCGGGCAGAGCAGGATCTGCCAGCCGTGGCCTGCGGGCTGCAGCGGGATGCGGTTCCACGCTGCGAGCAACGTGCGCATAGCTTGGACTCGCGTAGAGCCGTCGGCGTCGTCGCGGCCGGAGACGGGATCGACCCAGAGGTTTTTGAGCGCCGGGGCACCGCTGTCGTACTTGGGCGAGACGTCCACGCGAAAGGTCCTCCGGGCTTGTTGAGGGCGGCGAATGCGCTCGGCTGCATTGCGCAATCAGAATCCAAGTCGCGGAAAACGGCAACGGCAGAAGGCGAGGGTGGCTCGTGCGTTGGGCTATGGGATTCGAGGGCTCGAGGCGTTCCGAATACTTCTCTCGGGAGAGCGTTCGGCGCACTGGTCTGCGACCTGCGACCTGCGGCACTCGTGGCAATCTGCGGCCGGATGGAATCCAGGAAGCGCGGTCTCTTGGGCGTGCCGTGGCCCTTGTTCCGGTCATTGCGCAATGCGCTCGTTCGGCTCCCACTTGCCCACTTTCCCGGTGATCCATTTGCGGTTCTTGCCGGACCAATCCTGTTCGGGCGCGGTCTTGCGATACGTCTTCCACATCGCATCCACGAAGGGGTCGTAGGTGGTGGTCTCGTCCGGCGGGCGGGGGTGGGCGCCGCGCTTTTCCTTGTACGGATCGTCCTCGCGCATCCAGCGGTCGCAGTAGTCGAAAAAGGCGTCGTGCTCCCAGGCCTGGATCGCCTTCATTTCGCGCGCGGCCAGCGCGGTGCCGACCCACGCCTTCGCGTTGCAGCAGACGCGATAGGCCTCGGAGGTCTTGTCCCATTCTTCCCATTGCTCGGGCGGCTTTTCCTCGTAGGGCGCGCGCGGCCCGTGGTGGACGATCATCTGCCAGAGCACCGTCTGCCCGAACCAGCCCTTGCCGTAGTAGGTCTGGGCGTCCTCGTGGAAGACCGCGCTCTCGGGGACATCGCGGAGCTTGGAGTCGTCGAGCATCAGGCTGGCGAAGACGACGGGCCACTTGCGCCCGCTGGTGTGCCCGCCGCCCCAGTTCCAGTTCCCGCCGACGCGCGCCACGCCGGCGATATCGATCCCGTACTGCACCAGGCCGATGGCGAGTTTCTTCTTCTGTTCCTGGGGCACATCCAGCAGGAGCATCAGGCTGGCCATGGAGACGAGGCGCGCGTGCTCGCGGCCGTAATTCGGCTGGTTCTCCGTCGGGTTGACTTCCTGCTGCGTCCAGTTGGTGAGGTGGTCGAGCCACGGCCGCTGGAAGTAGCGCTCGAACTCGTCCCATGCGGGCACGCTGCCCTCGGGCTTGAGCTTGAGCAGCAGGTCCCATTTCAGGTCCTTCGCGCGCCAGAGCGTCTTCTCCGTGCCCGCATAGCAGGGGCGGAAGGCGTCCTCCGGCGGCGGCTCGGCCAGACAGGTGAGCACCTCGGCGGCCCTGAGCACGCACTGCGACTTCTTCTCTTTGGACCACATGATGTTCTGGCAGAAGTTGTCGGCGGGCAGCGAGTTGTGGCTGATGGTAGAGATCAGCGAGCGGTTGGTCTCCAGCGTATACGGATAGGAGATGCTCAGCGCGGGATCGAAGGTGGCGCTGCGGGAGTCGTAGCCGTGCGCGTCGCCGGCCTTGAGCACCACCATCGAGCCGTTGCGCATACGGTTGTCGTTCTTGAGGCTCGTGTCTCCCCAGCGGTTCTTCTTGGCGTCGGTGGTCGCGTCCGCCGGCGCCGGCCCGGCCGCGGGCGTGACGCCGGTGACCGTCACCGGCCCCACGACCCACCAGTCGCCCGTGATGAACTGGCCGGACTTCACCGGCTTATCGAACATCCAGGTGATGCCGTACTGGGAGACCTCGGCGCGTTCCGCGACGCTCGCAGGAGCCGCCGCGGGCGGTTCGGCGCCGCGTGCGCCGCCTGCCAATATTAGCAAAAGCATACCAGGGAACGTTGCGGCCGGCCGGGGCATGCGCATCTTGGGAGCTCCTTTTGTGCAAAGGAATTCGAGAGCGACTAAGATGAGTACACCGCTGCGCCGACGCGAATCAAAGGTTTGCGGCTAATTGACGGAAGGTAATGGACCGGGATGCCGTGGAATGGAAGGTTCTCAGATTAATTAGCAAAGACGGGGCAGGGCTTACGCTTCGGTCCCGCGACCGACACGAACTTGCGCGAGCGTGTTGCCCTCCTTCCAGACTGTAGGAATCCGCACGTGTTCCGGGCCGGCGCTTTTGCGCTGAAGCAATCGGACGGCGGTGCGGCCCATCCGTTCGAAGTTGATGTGCGGGCCGGACCAGTTACGGGCGGACTCGACCGACGGCTGGAAGGTGACGATGCTGAGGTCTTGCGGAATCTTCATGCCGGCCTCTTCAGCCGCGGCGGCGGTTTGAAGCGCATGCGTTCCGGTTACGCAGAAGACCGCGCTGAAGCGCGGGCGCGTTTGGACGATTTCCCGCATGGTCGAACCGGCTTGGTGCTGGCTGGTGAAGACCTTGAAATCCTTCTCCTTCAGGCCGGCCGAGCTGCAGGCCGCAATAAAGCCGGCCTGGCGTTCGCGGGAGTCGGGATCGATGTCCTTCACCGAATTGACCAGCGAGCGGACGAACGCGATGCGCCGGTGCCCCCGCGCGATCAGCCGCGCCGTAGCGTCGCGCGCGGCGCGGTAGTTGTCCACGGCCACCGAATGCAGCTTCAGCGCATCGCCTGGCTGGTCCACCAGGACCACTGGGACGCGCAGGGCTTCGTACTGCCGCAGCATGTCCGCCTTGAACGGCCCCAACAGGATTAGCCCGCTCAACGGCAGGTGGCGAAGACCGGCGGGAAATTCCTGGCGCCAGCGGTGCGGGTGCTGCAGCACGATCAGGGGCCAGCCGAGTTCGTCGGCGCCCAGCGCGAGGCCGCGCCAGAGCGCCTTGCCGATGGCCACGTCCACGAGCTGGTTCAAGCCGAACGTCGACACGAGCGCGATGGCCTTATCCAGCACGGCCGCGAGCGGCCGGCCGAGCGCGGCTTGCGGCGGCCGGCGCGGACGGATGAGCACGCGGCCGTCGGCGGACAGTTCCTGCAGCGCCAGACGGACCGCGCGCAGGCCGGCGCTGTAGTGGCGTGCGAGCCGGCGGTAAGAGGGAATGGGCTTACCGAGCGGCCATTCGCCGGACGCCAGGCGCCGGGCGAGGTCGGCGGCGATGGCGCGATAGCGGCTGGCGTCGCCGGGAGGGCGTCCGATGCGCGGGCGGCTGGGCATGCGAGGAACTTATGTACCAGAAAGGACACAGCTCTACAAGAACCGCTTCCGAGCGGCGTTCAGGCCGTATATTGGTCAGGCGCCGCGGCGAATGCAGGCGGTCCATGGAGGAATCAAACCGTGTACATGCGCATACGCTGCTTGGCGGTGACGATGGCCCTGGTCACGCTAAGTTCCTTCAACGCCGATGCGGCGGACGTGGTACTCGACAGCCCGAAATTGGCCGATAGCTGGCCTAAAGGAGGACCTCCGGTTCTTTGGAAGAGCGATCCGGTCCCCGGCTATTACGGCGGAGGCTGCGGGAATCTCGTAGTGGCGGACGGGAAGGTCTACCTGTACGCCGCCTGGAAGCAGCCCGTGGGCGGCGGGAGCGACTACAAGCTGCTTACCGCGGAAGCGCTGGCCAACGCGGGCTGGCTGCCGGACCTGCCGGAGGAGTTGGCGAAGAAAATCGAAGAGGCGTGGGCGTCGCCGAACCGGCCGAGCAGCGTCGGGTGGCCGTGGCTGAAGTTCAACGACGCGAAGACCCGAGAGAAGGAACTGGACGAGTTTCTCGCCAAGAAGCCGGAATTGAACAAGTTCATCAAAGATTTTATCGCCACGCTGCCCCCGGCGGACGCTTCGAAATACGGCGACTACATCAAGAAGCGCCTGTGCATCGACAAGCCGACTTCGGTGGAAGAGGGCGGCTTTACCTGGGCGCAGCTCGTGAAGCTGAGCAAGATGCAGGATACCGCGCACCCCACGCTGACTGCGTGGGCGGGCACCATCGGTTCCGTGCGCTCGGCCGGCCGCGGCAACCTCTGGCACCATTTCGGAATTTCTCCCTGGGTGGGCGCCTGGTGGCATCACAGCTACGCGCTCTTCGATACGCTCGTGTGCCTCGACGCGGCGACGGGCAAGACACTATGGAAGAAGGACTTTCCGGTGGACGAGGAGACCCTGGCGAAACTGCGCGCCCTGGATGCCGGCCGGGAGCTTGGCGTCTGCGCCACGCCGTCGGTCTGGAACGGCAAGTGCTATTTTACCGGCGCCATGGGGCTGTACTGCCTCTCGGCCAAAGACGGCGCCCTGGTCTGGAAGGTCGCGCGCGAGCCGCTGCATCCGTCGGTGCTGGTCAGCAACGGCGTCGTCTATCACTGCGGATCGGCTTACAACGCCGAGAATGGCGCGCTGCTCTGGAAGACGCCGCTCTGGAAGGGCATTCTGGCGTGGGAAAAAGGGGGCGACAACAGTTCCCCGACGCTTTGGGTCGCAGGCGGAAGACCATACGTCATCGCGTCCAACGGCATCGACGTGCTCTGCGGCCTCGATCTGGCCACGGGGAACACCGCCTGGACGCAGAAGTACGACGGTGGCTACCACTCGGTGATGCGCTGGGCAGTCAATGGCGACGTTCTGACCACGGTCGGCCAATACAAGATCACGCCGGCCGGCGTGGAGGCGCTGCCCCGGCTGAACAAATGCCTTGAAGGTACCAACATGAATTGCAGCGGGCACACGTTCTATCAAGGCCATCTGTACGAATACGTTACCGGCATGGAAACCCAGCCCAGTAAAACGACGGGGCTCTGCTGCTTCGATTTGAAGACCGGCGAGTTGAACTGGATCGAAAAGAATTGCGGTGGGCCATGCATCGCTGCCGACGGGAAGATCTTCACCGTGAAGGAAGACAACTATGTCTTAGGAAATTATACGCTCTTCATGCTCAAGATGACGCCCGAAAAGTACACGCCGCTGGGCTCGTTTGCTCTAACCATGTGCGCGTTTTCCAACCCCACCTTCGCGACAGGGCGGCTCTTCGTGCGCCGCGAGGACGGGGTGGTCTGTTACAACCTGCAATAGCGCGGCGCTGGCAGGATCGGGTTCCGAACCTTCGTGTGGCGTACGCTTCTTTTGAATCTAAGAAATTGGCGGCGGAGCGCGCTATTTCTGACGCGCCATCCGGCTCTTCTCGTAATAGGCCATGTACCCTTCCGGTTTGACGCTCGCGATGACCTTGGCGATTGCTTTCAGCGGGAGGTCGTCGAGCGACTTGAAGCGGATGCAGGCTTTGCCCATGTCGAGCTTCTTGCCGGCCTTCTTGAACGCGTCGCGCAGAAACTTCTGCTTCACCGGGTTCATGTACACGCACATCAGATGCAGAACGCAGTAGTTCTTTTGCGCGGCGAGCGCGAGGTACATGAGCGGCTGGCCATTGTAGGTATTGGGGAAACGTTCGAGCGGAATCTCATAGCAGATCGAGCCCCAGGTTAGCGCTTCGCGATAACCCTTGGGAACGTGACGCCGGAGCAGCTTCAACATGCCGGCGATCACCGCGCGGCGTTCTGCGGGGAGTTCTTTTAAGTACGCGGCGACGGTCTTGGCGCTGCTTCTGGCCATGGTGCCCTCCGTGCATGCCTGCGGATCTAAAACTGGCATTCGCTATACCGGGGGAATCCTGGAGACGATAGAACTTTTCTTCTCCGATCCGGCGCGTTGCGTTCACCCCGCCGGCTGGGTTTGGAACTCGGCCGCGGCGGCTATGACCGCAGCGAGAACCGCCCGGACTTCCCGCGGCCATGTGCCCTTCACCGCCACGCCGTACTCGCGCGTGCCGTCGCCGGCCTGCGGGCCCGTCAGGTAGGGAAACTTGCACTGTTCGGGGTCGCGCAGTCGCGGTGGGGCGCAGTCTTCGCGCATAAAATGGAGCGCCACGCCGGCGCGCGCTTTGTCTGTGGCGTTCCCGCGCGTGCAGTGCGGGGTGCCATAGGAGAAGACGACGACGCCGCCGGCCTTTACTTCGCACGCGACGGCCTCGCGTTCGTCGGGGTAACAGCGAATATGATGGTTGCTGTCAGGATCGCGGGAGTGCGGGAACTTTTCACGCCAGCGCCCGGGGATGACCTGGAGGGCGCCGTTCGCCAGGGTGGCGTCGTGGACGGCGATCCACATGGCCAGGCCGCCATCGGGATCGGTGCAGGAGACGCCGTAGGCGTTGTCCTGGTGCCAGTGGGTGCCGGTGCCGCTGCGCGCAGGCTTGAGGAAACACTGATCCTGGTGGAAGAGCACCGGCCCGCCGATGAGGCGCTCGGCGGTCGCGGCAATCTTTGGCTCAAATGGCAAGGCTCTGAAAAGCGGGCTGACGGCGCTCAAGCCGTACAGTTGCAGGTTGATTTTCTTCGCCGAAGCCGTCGCGCCGTCGCCTTCGGTGGCTACGTTGGTGAAGCCGCCCCCGGCGTGCAGGCGCTCGATCTCGTGCCTGAGTGCAGCCGTTTCATACTCTGAAAAGAAGCGTTCGACCCTGGCAAATCCGTGCGTCTTGTACTGCCGGACCTGTTCTTCGGTGAGCTTCATGGGCATGGTCTCCAGTTGCGGGTTGACCTTCATGCGCTTATGTATACCTCCAGGGGCGGGGCCGGGGCCATGGCCGACGCGGCAAAGAGGATGGCAGATTTGGCAAAGATCGATTCCACGCGCGCGCTGTATCGGAAGTTCCTTCCGCGCGCCGCCGCGCCGCGGAACCGCGACCTGCTAATCCAGGTAGCCGGCCATATACCGGCCAAGGCGCACCGCGAGAACCAGGTCTTCCACACGTACGGAGTGGGCCTGGTGGCCTCGGGGCGCGGCGATTACCGAGCGGGGAAGGGCGGCCTGCGGTCGGTCGAACCGGGGTGCATGTTCACCGTCTATCCCGGAACCTTTTTCGATTACGGGCCGCCTCCGGGAGCGACGTGGGACGAGTATTACTTTTCGCCGGCGGGGCCCGGCGTGAAGCGCTGGATTGCGTACGGCTGGCTGCCGGTGGATGGGAGCGTGCACGCCCAGCGGAACTTTCCGTTCTTGCGAGACCTCTTTCGGGAACTCTTCCAGACGCTCTCTTCGGCGGGCCGCGACGCGCCCGACCGGGCGGTCTGCATCGCAGAACGGCTCCTGGTCGAGATGTACCACGGGCGCACCGCGTTCGAGGAGCGCGTCTGCGCGCCTTCCATCCACGACGTGCTGGCCTGCTGCCGCCACCGCTTTGCCGAGGACCTCGATTTCGAGGCGCTCGCGCGCGCGCACGCCATCAGTTATTCGACGTTACGGCACCGCCTGCGGGAGATCACCGGATTGGCGCCGGCGGAGTACCTCACTTCGCTGCGCTGCATCGAGGCGCGCCGGCTGCTCGCCGAGACCGAGCTGGCGATCAAAGAGATTGCCCAGCGCGTGGGAATTCCGGACCCGTACAGCTTCAGCCGCGTCTTCAAGCGCACGGAAGGTCAGTCGCCGCTGCAGTTCCGCGAGCGGTTGCGGCCCTGGACCTTGCCCAGGGCCAAGCTCGCGTGGCCGCGCGCTGCGCCTGGAGCGCAATACGCGACCGGCGCCGGACGGGTCTTGGTGGACAGGGCGCGCGTGCGGCACTAAAAAGGAACGCAGGGGCCGGAGCGCGAGGCATGTTCGAACGCGAAGACTACATCCAGCACCTGATCGAGGAGTTTGGCGCGGCGGTTCGCAAGCTGCTTTCCAAGCAAGAGGCGTTCGACTACCGGGACCTGGAAGCACAACTCGCGTCGCTCTGCTGGCATCACGCGCATCTGGCGTATCCGCTCGTCCTGGAACTCACGGAAAAAGATCTGCTTGAGGCGCTGCGCGTCGCCGAAAAGGTGCGACCCTACCGCTACTCGATCCTGGGCGACCTGCTGAGCCTGGACGGCCTGGCGCTCGAGAAGGAAGGCAAGAGGTGGGACGCGATGCACCGCCGCCGCCGCGCGCTGATGCTGTACGTGGCCGGGATGCGCGTGGCGGAGAAGGCGGAACTATGGGAACTGCGCCGGAAGGCCGAGGGCTTGATCGAGGTCATCGGCGACCTCCGCCTGACCGAGGACGCGCGGTGCCTGTTCGACGCGCATTGGGCCGAACGGTCGGCGTATTTCGGCCTGCCGCGCGAGGTTCTCGCCGAGGTGCGTGGCACTTCGGAGAGCTCCGAGTTTCTCTCTACGTAGGTGCGCCTTTTCTTTTGCGTAAAAAACTGTGCGCTCAATCAAAATCCGCGGCGGAAGTTCAGCCGGCTCCAGCGCGCGCTAGCTCGGAGCGGCGGGAGTCGCCGGAGGCCGCGCCGGCACCGGCCGCATAGCGCGCAAACCGATGATTCCGGCGAGTAGCATCAGCGCGAGGCCCGCGACGGCGATGGACCAGCCGTAGTTCTGGGCGAGATCGACTTCCTGATTCGCCGCCAGGAACGCGAACCAGCCCGCCGCCGGCAGCGCGCCCGCCGCGGCGAACCAAAGCAACGCGGCCCGGGCATCCTTAGCGCTGCGACCGAATAAAATGCAGACGCCGGTCAGCAGCCAGGAGATTAGGACCACGGGTACGAGCGGTTCGCGAAAGACTTCCGTATTTGGCCCTTCGTGGGTATCCACGCCCAGACAGGCCACTCCCAGCGCGGCGCAGGTGCCGGCCGCCGCGAGGGCAGCGAGGCCCGCGACGGCTCGAGTCCGCGCGGACTTTTGAGCGCGCCAGGCGACAAGCGCGCCGCAGGCGATCAGCAAAGCGTGCAAATAGGGAAAAAACAGGCAAGCGCGGATCGAACTGATGCGCAAGAGTTCGCGGGCGCGGGCTTCGGGCGCGTCGGACTCGGGCTCCAACTCCGACGGATTCTCGAAACTAGAAAGAAAAACCTCGGACGGCTTGACGTTCCAGCAGCCGCCGAAGGTTGGCAGAAAAAAGGAGAGTGCGATCAGCGCGCTGCCGGAGAGCAGCGTGGCACGGAGGCCCCTCAAGGGGCGGTCCTTTGGGGCTCCGGATGCATTCGTCGGTTCGGGCACGTACGATATATTAACCGCAAGGGAAGTATTCTTTTGAAACTTTGGATCTTTTATTATGGCGACGCGCGGGCTGGTGATCGGCAAGTTCTATCCGCCGCATCGCGGTCACAAACTCCTGATCGAAGCGGCGCAGGCGCAGTCGGACGAGCTGTATGTGATCGTGTGCGCCAAGCCTGAGCAGCGGCCGGAGGGCGAACTGCGCGCGGTGTGGCTGCGTGAGATTCATCCGCGTGCAAAGGTGATTCTGACGCCGGATACGATCGACGGAGAGGATTCGCAGGGTTGGGCCGAGGAGACCGTGCGGGTGCTCGGCTTCGCGCCGGACGTGGTCTTCACGTCGGAAGACTACGGCGCGCGCTACGCGGGGTTTCTCGGCTGCCGCCACGTACTGGTGGATAGAGGACGCGTGGCGGCACCGGTCTCGGGTACGCGCGTGCGCGCTGCGCCCCTGGCCTGCTGGGACTTCCTCGAACCGCCCGTGCGCGCACATTACGCCTTGCGTATCTGCATCGTGGGCGCCGAATCGACGGGCAAGACGACGCTGGCGCAGGCGCTTGGCGAGCATTACCGCACGCGCTGGGTGCCGGAGTACGGCCGCGCGTACTCGGAGGAGATGCTCGCGCGCGACGGCGCGTACCGTTGGACGTCGAATGACTTCATCCACATCGCGCGTACGCAATGCGAACACGAGCAGGCGCTCGCGCGGCAGGCCGAGCGCGTGCTGATCTGCGACACCGACGCATTCGCGACGGCCATCTGGCACCAGCGGTATATAGGCTCGCGCTGCGAGGAGGTCGAGAAGATCGCGGCGGCGCACCGGCGTCCGGATCTTTATCTTCTGGCCGATGCGAAGACGCCGTTCGTGCAGGATGGCACGCGCGACGGCGAGGCGATCCGCGAATGGATGCATCGGACGTTCGCGGAAGAACTCGCGAAGGACGGACGGCCGTTCGTAGAGATCGCGGGCGCGCATGAAGAGCGGATGTGCCAAGCCACCGCGCGCATCGAGGCATTAATGCGCAAGCTTAACGGGGATTAACAGCTCTTGTTCCGGTGAAATCCCCTCCTTAAGTAAGGAGGGGTAAGGGG
>JACQFI010000090.1 GCA_016200135.1 Planctomycetota bacterium | reverse complement strand
CGGCGCGATTCCGCCGCTTGGCGAAGGACTACGAAAGGTTGCCCACGACGGTCGCGGGCTTGCATTTCGTCGTCTTCACCACCGTTCTGCTTGCCCGCTTGGCCCTCGTGATGGCGGAAAGTGCATAACACGCTCTAGTCAGGATTTTGTTTGGGGAACATGGAAGGGGGTATGGGACTACGGTTATTTAATCCTTGATCTGATTTTGTTCATCGCAATTACATGTATGACAGGGATCGGTTTTGAAAAAGTTTGGGGCGTAAATGCAAACCGTGCTCAAAAGGGTGCAAAGCCCACAGGAGAGTCTGAAGTCTAAAGTCTTCTGCGAGCTTTCGCTTGAGTGCCTTTATTACAACGACTCAGATAACGCGTCTGTTCCGCTCCGAAGAAGCACCGCCGAAATAGCCAGGCGTGACGCGAAACAGAGCCCCTGGTGCGATCTTCCCACGGCACCGGTCATTCGTGGCCTCGGCGCGCGGGAGCGAGATCCTTCTTGGCGTCCTCACTAACGTTTGGCCCTTCCACCAAGCCGGGCGGATCGAAATAACCGTACTTTTTCAGACGCGCGATCCAGTTTGCCCGGTCCGGGTTCTGCCCGGAATTCGCCACCCAGCGCGCGGAATAGAAGAACTTCTGTTTGGTGCGGAAGTCACGCGCGGGACCGACGGCATTGAACTTCGCGGTTTGCAGAAGTCCTTCTATCTCGGAGGGCGTCTCCGGTTCACGCAGATACACCACCGTGCACATGCGCCGGTCGGCTTTGCCGCCCCAGGAGCCATGCCATATCCGCAGGTCGAAGGCGACGACATCGCCCGGCTCCGAATCAAGCACGACCGCTGGAACATCCTGGATGGGAAGTTTGTGCACGCCTGCCGCGAATTGATGGTCGTCGGTCGGAATCCGATGGCTTCCGGGAATCACCCGCAACGCTCCGGTCTGCGATCCCACGGGTTGGAGATAGAGGGCGAATTTCACCCCTTGGGCCGGATACTGTGCATTGGCCGTGTCTCTGTGCCAGTTCGAGTTTCCCACATAGCGGTTGCCGTCCGCACAGATTCCGAGCGTGCGCTCGCCGTAGATTTGCTTCATGATCGGCAGAAAAGGGGCTTCATCCAAGAGCGAAGAAAAGAAAGGCGTATCCTCGTCCATCATGGTTGCGTAATGCCGGAACGACCCATCGAACGGCATATCGGGGTAATTCCGCGCCAAGGCGGCCTCGAACTCCTTGTCGATGAGGTGGCGTTCTTCGGTAGAGAAGACTTGCTTTAACACGAGGTACCCGAAGGAATGGAAGAAACTCAGTTGCTCGACGGTCAGGGAAAACTTTTTTGCGGGGCTCATGATTTCGCCGTCCTCGTTGTGGTGCACCACAAGACTAATTGTCTTACTTAATACGACTGGGAACATACCCTCTCGTATGCGAGGGTCAAGAATCCAGCGGCACCATGTTCTTGTATTACACTAGTATTCATTGTGTTACGTATAATTTTCGACGTGGAATTAGATTGCACCTTGAAAATTGGCTTGATGAATTATAATATAATTAAATGAAAACACTTGCGCCGTCTCGACTTCTGAGCGACTCCATCGTTATTAAGATCAAAAACTTCATCGCCAAGAAGCGGCTGAAAACGGGCGACCGGCTGCCTACGGAAGACGAACTTGCCCGTACGTTTGGCGTGAGCCGGATCAGTCTGCGCGAAGCGACCAAACCGCTGCGATACCTGGGGATCCTTGATTCGGCGCCGCGGCGCGGCCTTACCGTGGGCGATCTGCGATTTGAACGGCTCAAGGAATGCCTCGACTTCCATTTCCTGGTCAAAAGTTATCCGCGCGAGCAGCTCCTTCGAACGCGTATCGTCCTGGAAACGAGCGTATTGCCGCAGGTCATCCAACAGATGATCCGCGATCCGGAACTCTACGATCGGCTTTATGCGCTGACCGACCTTCCCGGCATTACGGCGGACCCCGCCATCTACCTGAAGGCCGATATCGCGTTTCATAGCGAGATCATGAAGGCCAGCGGGATCGAGCCGCTGATCTTCTTCGATCAACTCCTGCGCTGCTTCTTCGACCGCTTCCGCAAGGAGGCGGCCGGCACCAGCAAGGCCTCCCTTGAGAACGGGATCCACTTTCACCGCCGAATCATCGCCGCGCTTCGCGACGGGCAGTTAACGATCGCACACGACCTTGTCCGAGAGTCCTTCGAATATTATGAACGCCTCGTTTGAGCCTCTTGCCGCCGTACCAAGGTAGTCTTTGAAACTGCCTGCGAATTCGGGTAAACGTGGCTCCTTATGGAAGCGTTCTGGAACTCCGTGCGGCCGTTGTTTCACCCTGACCCGCCCGGCGGCGCCGGCGCGGCAGCGGCGGAGCGCGGGATCGAGTCGGCGGACAAGGCCCCGGATCTGTGCGGGCCGAGCGGCGCCGTCTTCGCGGCCGACCCCATGGCGCTGGCGGGGTCGAAAGCGCATCCGCTGATCGCGGGGACCAAGGTCCACCTCGTCACGTTTGGCTGCCAGATGAACAAGTACGACAGTGAGATGGTCGCGGGGTTGCTCGGCGAGCACGGCGCGGGCTTTGTTCCCAACGAGGACGACGCGGAGCTGCTCGTCTTCAACACCTGTTCGGTGCGCGGGCGCGCGGAAGACCGCGTTTACGGGCGGCTCAGCTATCTGAAGCGCCGCAAGAGCCGCGATCCGGGCTTTCTGATCGCGGTGATGGGCTGCATGGCGCAGAAGGAAGGCGAGCAGATCGCGCAGAGGTTCCCGTACGTCGATCTGATCGTCGGCACGCGGCAGTTGCATCAGTTTTCCAGCCTGCTGGAACGCGTGCGCGAAGGCGCGCCGACCCCGCTGCTGGCGATCGACGAGAGCCCCAAGGTCGAGTTTGGCGAGACCGTGGCCCGGCGCGAGAGCCGCCACATGGCGTACCTCACTGTCACGCGCGGCTGCAACAAGCGCTGCACGTACTGCGTCGTCCCGTACACGCGCGGGCCCGAGGCCAGCCGCCCCATCGAGGACGTTGTGGCCGAGGCGCGGCGGCTGGTGAACGACGGCGTCGTCGAGATCATGCTGCTCGGTCAGACGATCGACACCTACGGCTACGACCTTGGCCGCGAGCGCGCGAACCTCACCAAGCTGCTGCGCGCAATGCACGCCGTCGAGGGCCTGAAACGCATCCGCTTTATCACCAGCCACCCCGAGGAATGCCAGGAAGACCTGTGGCGCGCGATGAGCGACCTAGGCGACAAGGTGATGCCGTTCGTCCACATGCCCGCGCAGTCGGGGAGCGACCGTGTGCTGCGCCGCATGGCTCGCGGGTACACGCGGCAGCGCTACACGGAAGTAGTCGAGATGGCGCGGCGGTTCTGCCCTGAGGTCGAGATCGCGTGCGACTGGATCGTGGGCTTCTGCGGCGAGAGCGATGCGGACTTCGAGGCTTCGGTCGCCATGATGGAAGAGATCCGCTTCCAGTCGAGCTACATCTTCAAGTACTCGCCGCGCGAGGGCACGCCGGCGCTCAATCTTGAGGACGACGTGCCCGAAGAGGTGAAGCGCGCACGCAACCAGCGCCTGCTCGACTTGCAGGAGCGCATCTCGTTGGAGAAGAACCGCGCGCACGTCGGACGCGTCGAGGATGTGCTGGCGGAAGGTCCGAGCAAGACCGATCCATCCAGGCTGACCGGCCGTTCGCGGCAGCATAAGCTGGTGCATTTCCCCGGCGGCGCGGAACTGGCCGGAAAGATCGTGCCTGTGCGCGTGACCGGGGCGACCGGGCTCTCGCTGCAAGGCGAGACGGTAATGGGCGGACGCGAATAGTTGCGAACGGCCGATGGACTCCGCGGTGGCGGCGTCTAACATAAGGCGGGGGTTTTCGGGACGGTGGCATGAGCAGAGATATCTCGAAGCTGCTTAACGACTGGCCGCACGGGGACGGCCCGACGGCACGGCGCATTCGCGGCGAGGACGGCCGCGAGAAAGTGCAGATTCGCGTCTGCATCGACAGTTTTCACGGCATGCTGCAGTTCGACTGCGACGGCCGGCCGGACGGCAAGCGCCCGCACGGGCGCGAATTCTACCTCGATCACATCGAAGAGAAGAAGCGCGCGGGCCTGGAAGCCGGCGGGAAGGCCGCCGAGTTCAAGCTCACGCGCAGCCAGTGCCGCAAGCTCTTCGAAGAGAGCGGGCAACTCTACCACCGCTACGTGGTGATGCTGCAGATGGGCGACTACGAGCGCGTGATCAAGGACACGACGCGCAACATGCGCCTCTTCCGGTTCGTGCACGACTTCGCGGCGCACGAGTCCGACCGCAACCACCTCGAATGCTGGTGGCCGTACATCCTGCGCATCCATTTCACCGCCGTGGTGATGAAGCACCTCGAGGCCGGCGATCTGGACGCGGCGCTGGACGCCATCGCCGCCTGCCGCCGGCGCATGAACGACCTCGCGCCGCAGGAGAACGACGTCTTCACGCAGGAGAAGAAGCGCTCCGCGGAGGCGCTCGACCAGATGGAGAAGGAGATCCGCGGGCGCCGGCCGCTCTCGGAACTGGAGAAGCTCACGCAGGACCAGCAGGCCGCGATCGCCAACCAGCGCTACGAAGAGGCCGCGCGGCTGCGCGACAAGATCAACGAATTGCGCTCGCAAGACGAGAAGCCGCCGGCGGGCGGGTGAGTGGGAACGTCGCGGAATTTAGCCGCCAAGAACGCCAAGAACTGCTCTCCATCATGACCATTCGAACATCTTTGGCCGGCGCTCCCAAAACAGAACGGGCCGGGCTTGCGCCCGGCCCGTCTTGACCTCCCAGCGATGAACTCAGGCGTTACTTGGCGAGCGACTTCGGATTCGCGTAGCCGATCACGCCGCAGGCGATGCGCGCGCCGGCGTTGCCGACGGGCTGGCCGCCGTCGTCGGCCTTGGCGTGGATGATTACGCCGCGGCCGATGACCGCGTTCTTGCCGGCCACGGTGGCGTTCTCGACGGTGATCTCGTAGTGGCACTTGCCGTCCTTGTCGGCTTCCAGGTTGCCCAGGTCGCCGGCATGGCGCTCGGCCTTGTCCGGAAGCCCATGCTGGTGGTTTTCCGGATTGAAGTGGCCGCCGGCGCTCATGCCGTCCTTGGACGTGGCGTCGCCGAACTCGTGGACGTGGATGGCGTGCTTGCTGCCGGGTTCGAGGCCCTCGATATCGGCGGTGACCTTCAATTTGCCGCCTTCTTCGACGAACTTAACGACGCCGGTAACCTTGTTGCCCTCAGTGGCCTGCATAACGCAGATCGCCGCTGTAACCGCCGCAGGCGTCTTGGGCTCTTCGGCCCGGACGACCGCGCACAACAGCACCGACAGCAGCAGGGCTGCCAGATAGAAATGACGTAACATAACCTCTCCTCCTTTATGATGGAGCTGCAAACGCAACCGGCGGCCCCTATGGCCCCTTGCTTGAGCACGGACGATGGTACCCGCGGAAATATTCGCGCCAAGGCGCTTTTCTGGAGAGACGTGCGGCCGGCGCGAACCTACGTCTTTGCTTGACCTTATCTCCTAACTTGGTATGAACTCAACGCTAAGGGAGCTAAACCACCATTTTAGAAAGGGATGAACGGATGAAGACGTGGATGAGTTGTTTCGTGGCCGTGCTGGTTGTCCTGGGCTGCGCGAGCCTGAAGGCCGAAGAGAAGCCCGCGACTCCGCCCGCCGCTGCGCCCAAGGCGGACGACAAGAAGGCCGCCGACGCCGCCGACCCGGTGAAGGTCGCCGAGGACGCCGTCAAGAAGGCGGAAGACGCGGTTAAGGCTGCCAAGGAGAACCTGAAGAAGGTCAAGGAGAAGGCGAAGGCCGACGCAAAGGCTGCGGAAGAAGCTAAGGAAAAGGCCGAGGAAGCGAAGAAGGAAGGCGCAAAGAAGACTGAAGCTAAGACCGAGGCCAAGACCGAAGCCAAGACCGAAGCGAAGAAGGACGAGGCCAAGAAGACTCAGTAATCTACCGTTGCGATAAATATGGGGTGACGGCGGCGCCGGAGAAAAACCTCCGGCGCCGCTTGTTTGAGGGCGATAGAGAAGTAAGAAAAAGGGATCGGCGGCCTGCTTTCCTCGGGGCAGGGGAAGATCCGGCCGCGATAGCCTGGGAGGATGCGCCGATGCCGTATCGCCTGGCCGGATTCGCCGACGAGATCTCCACCGACATTCAGGTGCAGATGGACCACCTGATCGAGAACGGCGTCCTATTCAACGCCCTGCGCGGGGCGAACAACAAGAACGTAATGGACTTCGAGGACTTCCAGATCCCGCTGACGAAGACCCAGTTTCAAAACCGCGGGATCAAGTTCTCGTGCATCGGTTCCCCTTTAGGCAAAGTGAAGATCACCGATCCCTTTGAGAAGGAAATGGACCGGCTCAAGATCGCCTGCAAGCGCGCTAAGCAGTTCGAGACCAAGGTCATTCGCATCTTCAGCTTTTATCTGCCCGAAGGCGACGACCCGGCGAATCACAAGGATGAAGTGATCCGGCGCATCAAGGCGATGGCCGATTACGCCAAGACCGAGGGCCTCAACCTCATCCACGAGAATGAGGCCGGCATCTTCGGCAACACGGCCGACCGCTGCGTGCAGATCTTCGAGGGCGTCAACGCGCCGAATCTGATGGCCGCGTTCGACTTCGCGAACTTTGCCCATGAAGGCGAGGACCCGCTCGCCGCCTGGCCCAAGCTCAAGAAGTGGGTCAAGGACTTTCACATCAAGGACTGGTCGAAGGACGCGAAGCAGACCGTGCCCGCGGGCAAGGGCGACGGCAAGATGCGCGAGATCCTGAAGGACGCGTTCGCCAACAACTGGGCGGGCATGCTCACCCTTGAGCCGCACCTGACGAACACCGACGGCTTCAAAGAGCTGAACGGCGGGCAGCGCTTTAAAGCCGCGGCCGAGGCGCTGAAAGGGATTCTGGCCGAAGTCGGAGCCAAGTAGCCTCAACCATCAAATGTTCGACCATTGCACGTAGGACCCTTCTTTAAGACGGGCTGGGGGCCCTGTTTCAGGAATTTCGTATTAGCCGCAGCAAATGGCCTCGGTTGGCCCTCTTCTACCTTAAGGCTGGAGCAGGGGGACGCGCACTCGCGGGAGGACACCACATGAAGAGTTGGCGTAGCGTATTGACGGTTGCGGTTCTGATGGGAGGGTTCGCGAGCTATGCCCTGGCAGGCGAGGGCGACCAAGGCGGACAGGGTGGCGCTAAGCCCGACCGGCCGCCCCGGCCCAAACGCCCCGAGCCGGGCAGGATCATTAAGATCGCCCTGGACCACGCCGCCGATTTGCAACTCACCGACGAACAGAAGGCCAAGCTTGAAGAGTTGCTCAAGAACGCGCCCAAGAAAGATGGTCCTCCCGGCGACGGCCAGCGTCCGCCCAAAGATGGTGGCGGTGACAAGGGCGGCCCAAAGGACGGACCTCCTCCTGAAGGCAAGGGCCCGCCTGATGGCAAAGGTCCGCCGGACGGCAAAGGCCCGCCCGATGGAAAAGGTCCCCCTGACGGAAAGAAGCCGGGCGGCGGAGAAGGTAACAAGCGCCCGCCCAAGGACTCGCCACTCTCCAAGATTCTCACCGAAGAACAGATGGCGAAGCTGAAGGACATCCTGAAGGCCGAAGGCATCGGCGGCCCAGGCGGCGACAAAGGCGGTCCCGGCGGCAAGGGTGGACCGGGCGTAGACAAAGGCCCCGGAGGCCCGGGTGGCGACAAGGGCGGTGATCGTCCCAAGGGTCTGCCTCCCGACGGCGGGGACGGCGGCGGCAAATAAATCAGACGGTTGTTTTTGGGTTTGGCCTGCGCGGCCCGTTTACGCGATCTCGTGAACGGTGCCGCGCAGGTCTTGTTTGGTGGAGAAGACTTTCGTCTGCGCGCCCATCTTCAGGACCACTTCCTGCGCGGCTTTGAAGGCCAGTTCGGGTCGGTTGCAGTCCTCGCTTAAATGCATCTGCACCAGATAGCGCGGGCCGCCGCTGCCGTTCGCCATCTTCAGCACGCGTTCGAAGACCTCCGCGGCTTGGCGGTTCGACAGGTGCCCTTCGTCGCCGAGCACGCGGCCGATGAGCTTGGGGTGCCGGCCGCTATTGCGCTCCAGGTCCTCGTCGTGGTTGAACTCCAGCGCCAGCAGGTCCACGTCGGCGATGGCTGCCGCGAGGCCGTCGCGTTCGTGGCCGAGGTCCGCCAGATAGCCGAGTTTCACCGCGCGTCCGTCGCCGTTGACGGCCTCGATGCGGAAGCCGAAGGTCGGCGGGCAGTCGTGCGGAAGATGGAGCGGATTGAAGCGCACGCCATCGGCCGCGTCGAAGGCCTCGCGCCCGTTGTAGAGCCGCACCGCGCCTGCTTCGTTCAGGCGCTTGAAGTAGCGTCCGCCCTGGAGCTGCTTGGCGTGGGATTCGTGGCAGAAGAAGGGAATCTCGCGCTGCGCGATCTCTTTGAGCGTGCGCTTTTTCAAGTGGTCGGCGTGGGTGTGGGTGAGGACGACGGCCTTGAGCGTCTCCCAACTTGCGCCGGTGCCGTCCATGCGCGCGGCGAGCTGGTCGGGCGAAAAGCCGATGTCGATGAGGACATGCGCGCGCGGCGTCATCACCAGCGCGGCATTGCCCGCGGAGCCCGAACCCAATACGCAGAAGCGCACGCCCATAGGCGCCGTCGTTTCCCGGTCGATCCCCCACGGAATGGCCACGTAAGACGCACATCATGCCGTATTTCACAGGACATCGCAAGACCGGTAATACGCAGTTTTGTCTTGTGGTTGCGGGAACGAGGCCCTGCGTCTAGAGACCATACGCATGAGTTCGCGCCCCAACACATTGCTCGAAGCCGCGCCGATCACCTGCGCAAATCTCGCGGGCTGCATCTGCTTCTTCGTCTTCCTCGCCATTGCCAGCGCGAACGCGCAGGCGCTCGCAGGCGGGCGCGGCGGCATCATGAACCTCGACGGGGAGACGCTGCTGCGCTACGGCGCGAGCATGCGCGAGGGCCTTTGGGGCGGCGACTGGCAGCGGCTGGTGCTGCCGATCTTCATGCACGGCGGCCTGATGCATATCGTGATGAACATGGTCACGCTCTGGTACTTCGGCCCGCCGGCGGAGCTCCACTTCGGGCCGCCGAACTTCGGCACGATCTACTTCATGAGCGGCATCGGCGGCGTCTGCCTGAGCATGCTCTTTGGCGGGCGCCTTTCGGTGGGCGCGTCGGGTGCGCTCTTCGGGATCATGGGTGCGCACTTGGCCGTGGAACTCATCGCGTGTGCGCGGCTCAGCCGCGCCTGGAAGAACAGCGCGGTCCGGCGCGAGGCCTTCGTGATTGCCATACTGTACTTCGTGCTGATGCTCGACGGCCACACCGACAACTGGGGGCACCTCGGCGGCCTGATCTTCGGCGTGCTGTACGGGATGCTCTTCGAGTTCTGGCGCAAACACAGCCGCGTGGGGCTGGCGCTGATTCTCGCGCTGGTGGCGTTTTCGGTCTCGCTGATCGTGGCCGCGCGCTGGACGGTCTGGGACCCGTACTACCACGTTTATCTGGGACTGAAGGCGGAGGATGCAGGCCAGACCGAAGAAGCCCGTGCGCGTTACGAAGCCGCGCGGGACTGGGCGCGGTACATGCGCTCGCACGCGGCGGGGGAGAAACTGTTGGAGCGGGGCCAGGCAGCGTTGCATTCAAATCAGCCGGAAGCCGCGGAGCGGTTGCTGGATATGGTTGAAGCTATAGGTGACGAGAGGCAGGTAGATGAAGCGCATTGGATTCGAATGTCCAAGGGAATGGAAGCAATGAAAGAGGTACCTTCAAGCCAGAATGACTCGGGGCCAGGCCGTCCTGATAAAGGTGAACAAGAGGACAACTCGAAGGAAATCAAAGCAGATACTCACAAGTGATTTTCATCCTTTTCATCTACTTCATGACTTTTTTCGATTTTTGTGGCGCTTTGCAGCGCATGCGCTAAACCCGGCGTCCACATATCGACACCGGAGGTTGGTTATGGCGCTTCCCAATGATCCCAAGCGGCGTCCGGGCAGTGTGCGGCGAACGGTGGCGGCGTTGCCCGCGGAGCCGCCGCCTTCGCGGCCTTCGGCGCGCACCGTGGCGCCCGCGGCTCGGCCGGTTCAGCAGGCGCCTGTGGCTCCTCCGCCCGTGCAAACTGCGAGCGGCGGAACCGGCGGGACTGCGGTTCGGCGCAGGCCCCGGCCGGTGCGTAGAAATTCCGACGGCGGCGGCATCGATGTTCCACCAATCTTTATCCGCATCGGCGTGGTTTGCGTGATCGCGGTGATTGCCGCGGTATTCAATGTTTCTACCAGTCATCCCAGCGGCGACATGGCCTACTGGAACGCCGCGACGGACCTCGATAAGCGCCTGGAACGCGGGCAGGTGAAGGGCACACAGGAGATTCGCAGGCAAGTGAACGCGCTGCCGATCTCGGGCGTGAGCGATCCCAAACTGCACGAGTTCCACAGCCTGAACCTGGAGATCCTCGACCTGGTCGACCGCTCCGAGACCGACACCACCGCGCAGACGAAGCTGCTCGGCAAGACCGTCCAGTTGGACAAGCTGATTGACGAGCTGAACCTGAAATACGCGGGGCACAAGTAGCGAACGTCTCGTAGAGCGTAGAGCGTAGAGCGAAAGGCTTCCTTTATCCGCGTGGTGGGCGCGACTTCGCGGCGGGATAGGTGGCGGTTATCGCCGTCGAGATGCCGCCGCGCGCATTGAATTCGCCCACTAAGGTCATGCGGCGCGGGCGGCACGAACACACGAGGTCGTCCAGGATCGCGTTCGTCACGTGCTCATGGAAAATTCCGCGGTTGCGGTAACTCTGCAAATACAGCTTAAGGCTCTTGAGTTCCAGGCAGCGCGCGTCCGGCACGTAAGTCAGCGTGAGCGTCGCGAAGTCGGGCTGGCCGGTGCGCGGGCAGACCGCGGTGAACTCCGGACAGACGATGCGGATCTCGTAGTCGCGGTCCGGATGCCGGTTGGGGAAGCATTCGATGGGGCCGCCGGCTGTTGGTTTGGGCATGCGGGTCGTGTTCAGCCTTTATTCTTGAGCCGGAAGATGCCCAACAGGATCAGGATGACGCCGACGACGGCCAGTGCCGGGCCGCTCTGCGTGCCGATCAGAACCAGTTTGCCGCTTAAGCCGCCAATGACGAAGATAATCCCTAAGATAATGTTGAACATGGCTTGGCTCCTTGCGCTGAATAATCGGGTCTTTCGTTTCGGCACAGCTTACGTAAGTTGGCCGGGCTGCCAACCGAAAAGCGGGGGAATCCCGGGCCTTGCACGGCTCAACTTTCGTGGCTCCGCCGTCCCGGCGGAGGTCCCAGCGGCGTCCCGCGCTGATCGAGACCTCACCGGCGAGGACGCCGATGCTACGGGTCTCCTGGACACCCGCGCGCGCATAGGCTAAAAACGCAGGCAACCAAGAGAGACGCCAGGGAGCCTTCATGACCGCGACCATCCATGTGGGCCATTCGCCCGACCCCGACGACGCCTTCATGTTCTACGCGCTGACGTTCCCCCAGTTCGACACGACGCCGGAGGTCTACGAGCACCACCTGATCGACATCGAGACGCTCAACCGCAAGGCGGAACAGGGCGAGTACGAGGTCACCGCGCTGAGTTTTCACGCGTACGCCTACGTGTCCGACAAGTACGCGCTGCTGCCGCACGGAGCAAGCCTGGGCGACGGCTACGGGCCGATGATCGTGGCGCGCAAAGCCGCGGAGGGCGATCCCCGGGCGTGGCTGGCGGGCAAGAAGATCGCCGTTCCCGGCACGCGGACCAGCGCTTTTCTGGCGCTGAATCTGTTTGCCCGCGGGCTCAAGAACCTGAAAGGGCCGGCTCCGGCGTTCCAGACCGAGATCGTCCCGTTCGACAACATCATCGCGGAGGTCGCCGCGGGCCGGTACGACGGCGGGTTGATCATCCACGAAGGGCAGCTTACGTACCACGAGGACCAATCGGGGCGGCTCAAGAAGGTGGTGGACCTGGGCGAATGGTGGAAGGCCGAGACCGGCCTGCCGCTGCCCTTGGGTGGCAACGGCATCCGCAAGGACCTGGGGGCCGAACGCATCCGGAAGGTTTCCCGGCACCTGCACGACAGCATCAAGTGGGGCCTTGACCATCGCAAAGAGGCCCTCCGGTACGCCCTACGCTATGCCCGGGATATGGGCGAGGAGAAGGCGGACAAGTTCGTGGGGATGTACGTGAATGACTACACATTGGATTATGGGGTGAAAGGACGTGAAGCTATCCGCCGCTTCCTCGATGCGGGGTATGAAGCCGGTCTCTTAAAGGAACGGCCAGTCGTGGAATTTGCAACCTAGTCGATTGCAGCGCGTAAAGCCAAAACATCACATTATGCGGCTGGGTACCTAAGCTGTAACTTATTTGTATAAAATAGGTAACGAAAACCATCGCATCATTCAATTAACATTCATCACCCCCCCCTATCCTTTATATGGCGGACACTCAGTTCGATACCTCCCATCGCTTATTCCTCAAGCCGTCGACACGGACCGGCCGATACCAGCCGTTATGGGGGGAGCAGATACAGCCACACTGCGGCCGGTCGGTGCGGTCGCGCAGGGTGCCGCCGTGGCCTCCGGTGCAACCACCGGCGGCTTTGTGCTGCGCGTCCTGAAACTGTTGCTCGGCATCCTCCTGATCCCTGCCTGCATCGCGTTCTCCATCGCTTTTCGGGATGTCGTTCACGACTGGTGTGTCGTGATACGGGTCTCGGAGATCCTGCATCTGGACCCCGCCGGCATCGTGACCTGCGCGCATTGGCTCTTGGGCGGCATGGCGGTCTTCGCAGCGGTGGCCTGCATCCTGTGGCGGCCGGTGCTGGTGTACGTCTTCGGGCACGAACTGGTCCACGCGCTGGCCACGTGGATGTGCCTGGGCAAGGTGACCAACCTGAGCGCCTCCACGTCGGGCGGGCAGGTGACCACCAGTAAGAGCAACACCTTCATCCGCCTCGCGCCGTACTTCGTGCCGCTGTACGCGCTGCTGGCGGCGGGTCTATGGATGGCTTTGGACGCCTGGTGGAAGCCGCTGGGCGACCACCGCTACATCCTGGCCGGCGTGCTCGGCTTCTTCTGGGCGTTTCATGTGGGGTTCACCGTCTGGAGCCTGCACCGCGGCCAGTCGGACCTCAAGCCGGACGGCTGGTTCTTCTCGATGGTCACGATCTACCTCGCCAACATCCTGATGGCCGCGGCGCTGCTTGGTTTAGCCGTCGGCGGCAAGCCGCGCTGCGCGTGGGAGGCCCTGAAAGCGACCGCGACGCACGGCTACGAAGAGAGCGGGGAGATCTACCGCGATCTGGGCCAGGGCGTGGAACGGATAGTGCGACGGAAGTGAACAGCAAAGGAAGTGAGCAGCAAAGGAAGTGAGCAGCAACGGAAGTGTCAGGCTAATGGAAATACTGTTGCTGATTACTTCCGTTACCGATGACTTTAGTTACTGCCGTAGTTCGGGCCGCGGGTGTCAGCGGTTGGCGAAGGGAGGGGAAGATACTTCCCCGACCCCTGAGTCCCGCGGCTCGGGACATGCGGGCCGTGCAGGGGAGGGCATGGCATCGGGCGCCATGGACCGGTAGTGCCGCAAGGTGTGAAGATGTTGCCAGGAAGCCACGCCGTGCGGCGCGAGGGATCTATGGCGCCCCAAAGTCCCTGTAACCAGTAACGGAAGTAATCAGTAACGGAAGTGAACAGCATTCACACACTGGTTACTTCAGCTACTGCTCACTTGAGTTACTACCGTTTACTGCCGCACCTTTTCCCCTAGAATACCTCTATGGCGCAACGCCTCTCCATCCTCATCCCGGTCTTCAACGAGGAAGCCAATCTGCCCGCGTGCCTGGCGTCCGTTAAAGGGCTCGCGGACGAGATCTTCGTCGTTGATAGCTTCAGCACCGACCGCACGGTGGAGATCGCCAAGGCGGCGGGCGCGCGCGTGGTCCAGCACGAGTACGTGAATTCGGCCGCGCAGAAGAACTGGGCCATCCCGCAGTGCGCCCACGAGTGGGTCTTCATTATCGATGCCGACGAGCGCGTTACGCCCGAACTGGCGTGGGAACTCAAAGAGGTCCTTTCGCGGCCCGGCGGTCCGGAGCAGGACGGCTATTTTGTGGTGCGGCGGAATTATTTTCTGGGCGGCGAGATCAAGCACGGCGGCTGGGAGACCAACGACGTCCAGCGTCTCTTCAAGCGTGACTTAGGGCGCTACGCCGAGCGCGAAGTTCACGCGGACGTGGCGGTGAGTTCCGGGCGCTCGGGGCGGCTGGCCGCGAAGCTCGATCACATCACTTGTCCGTGCACGCTGGAGGGGCTCAACCGGTACTTCCAGCGCTTTAACCGCTATACCACTCAAGCCGCGGAACGTTACCACCGCGAGGGCCGCAAGCCGCGGCTGCTGAGCTTCTTCGTTCATCCCGGTTGGGAGTTCTTCAAGATGTATGTCCTCAAGCTGGGGTTTCTCGACGGGATTCCCGGCCTGGCCGTCTGTTCGTTCTGCGCCTTCACGCGCTTCGTGCGTTACATGAAGCTGTTCGTGCGCATCAAGAGCGGCATGCCCCCGCCCGCGGCGTACGACCAAGGCACGACCAAGGCCCGCGAGATCGACGGCGTGGCGGATGGGGCGAAGAAGGATGGGAAATCTTCTGGAACGGTAGAGGCAGCGGCGGGCGTGTGAAATCCCAAATTATTTGATGATCTGTAATGAAGTAAATATGCGATCATGAGTACCATACAGTTTGCTAGCCAACTGGAATGAACTCATGAGTTATAAAACGCTCAATTGCAGTCTAAGTACGGCGATGTTGGCAATGGTAACAATTGGATTCTTGGTTTGGTTGAACATTGGTGGATCAATAAAAGATAAAACTATTAACGAAGAGGGAGAAACTATTGTTTGGGTGTCTTACGGATGGCCAGCCTCTTATTGTTTTAGAATGGAGAAGCTAATTAATGGATCCAGAGTCCCTATTGGTCCGGTGCAGAACTTTATGTACAAATTTAATGGTTCTGAAACGGGAGTAGTGTCGCCGCTTTACATTGGGGTAATTATGAACTGCGTTGCAGGCAGCGTTGTTGTCCTTGTTATTTCAATAGGATTTGAAAAGCACCTTCGGAGTAAAAGAGTCGTTCCGCCAAACTTTGCGATTTCAGAGAAACTTTCACAGCCTAATCATCCAAGCGGCGATAGTCCCAAGGAGAAGTAATTCTCGGCTAGCGCGCCCTGTCAGGGCTTGGGCGTTGGGTGGCTACGTACCAAGGGCTGCGTTTCGCTCCACCCCTCGCTATTTCAGCGCGCCTCTTCGAGGCTGAAAACGGGCGGCCATTACCAACGCTTGGGATACCTCCGGCGTTACATGACGAGTCAACGAAGCGACATGAAATCCCGCTGCGCAGCCGGTCGCGGAGCCGTTGGGAGCGCCGGCCTCATGGCCGGCAGGGCCGCCGGCGTCTCGCCGGCATTTGGTGAACGCGCCGCCGAGGACGGCGACGGTGTTAGCCGGTGAGGACGCCAGCGCTCCGGTGCGGGCCGCCCGGTTTCCGCAAATCTACCGTGCTCCGACAATCCCCCCGGCGCAAAAAAATCCCCTCATTATGTAGGGAGGGGTAAGGGGAGGTTATTTCCGTCGCGTATCCAGGCCGCTACTCCGTCTTCTTCACTTCCTCTTTCAGCGCATCCGGCGCGGGCTTGCGTTCGGGGATGAAGGTCGCGATCACCGTCGCGAAGGCGGCGAACGGCGGGCCCACCACTTCCGGTGAGGGCAGCGGGCTGCGGCTCGTCAGCACCAGCGCGGTGTCCGTCGCCTGGATGTTCGTCAGGCTGGGGAAGAGGTGCTTTGCTACGGACTCCGGCGCCGGCAGCAGGTTCACGTCGATGCCCGGCCCGCGCAGCAGGTCGAGCGACGCGGCCAGCTTGAGCGTCTTCGCGCCGACATCGAAGATGTTGATGTAGCGCTGGCGCCAGTCGTTGAAGTAGATCGCCGAGCCCAGCTTGCCGCCGGACGGCTGCAGGCCAGCCTTGAAGCTCTCGGTCTCGGTGAGCCCCGGCGTCTTCACATCCTTCACCGCGGCCTTCAGCGTCTGCATGTCCAGCGCCACCAGCACGCGGTTGTCCACGTGCGCGAAGACGGGCGGCATGCCCTTCTGGCCCGGGGGCAACTGCAGGTAGCAGATCTTCGCGCCCTCGAAGTCCGCCTCCTTGTACACGTCCTCGAACTTCTCGGCGCCCTCGCGCTCGGCGACGATGCGCTTCATCACGTCCACCATCAGCTTCTGCGCCTTCGCGGCGTCGCGGACGGTGGCCGAACCGACCTCGGACGAGAACGCGCCGATGGGCGTGGCCTGCGCCGAGTACCGCGTCACGACGAGCTCGCCGGTGAAGGCTTCCGCCAGGAGCTTCTTCAAGTCCTGGCCCTCGGCGGCCATCTTCTTCTCCACGTTGTCGAGCCGGCCCGCGGACTCCGCGCCGACCGTCCCTTGCAGCATGCCGCGCAGGATCGGGTACAGCTCGTCGCCCTTCACGCGCAGAGCGAGAACCTCCGGCGCGTCCGCGCGCGCGATCTTCAGCGCCTCCACGGAGAGCGGTTCGCTGTCGATCGCGCCCAGCACGCCCGTGCGCTTCGCGTCGCTGACCACCGCCGTGCGCGACTCGAACGCCGCGCCGTTCATGCGCAGCGACCACGCCGCCGCGTGCAGGTTGTCGAGCCCCGCCTTGGCGAGCATCTCCTGAATCTTCGGCGCGGCTTGCTCGATGCTCAGCACTTCGCGCAGGCCCTTTACATCCAGGTACGCGGAGAGATGTTCGCTACCGCCCAGGCCGCACGCCGCGTAGGTCGCGTCCTGCGCCAGCGTCGCCGGCAGCGTGCCGGCCATGCCGTCGAGGATCTGCTTGGCGAATGCCTGGTCGCTCGCGAGCACCAGGTTCTGCTTGTAGAGCGTCATCGTGACGGTGAACCGGCCCATCGGCAGGATGCGCAGGTCCGCGTCCTTGTAGTGCTCGATCACGATGCCCTTGCCCGTGCCTTCCTGGATCATGTCGTTCACTTCGGCGAGGATGAACTGCACTCGCCGCATCCACTTGTCGGAGCTGAATTCCTTCTGGGGCATCATCTGCTGGAGCACGTTGGAGATCGTCTTCTGCAGGTCCTCGCCCAGGTTCTTCGTGCCGAGCACGATCGCGACCGCGGGCGGGCGCTTGGCGGCCTGGTCTTCCTTGTCGTACTTCATGGCGATGGTGGTGGGGCCGGGCGTCACCTGGCCGAGCTTGTGGAAGACCGCGCAGACCGAGCACGGTTCGCCTTCCTTGCCTTCCTCCTTCTTTCCGGGCGCGCCTTCGGCCGGCCCGCCGATAGCCCGATTCAGCAGCCCCGCGAGCTTCTCCAGCGGCCCCGCGACGAACGTCCGCACTTCGGGCTCGTTGCAGATCTGTGCAAGGCTCGTCTGGCCGAACGACGACTCCCACGTGTTCCACGCGCCGATGTGGACGTACAGGAACGTCCCCGGCGGCAGCGTCTGCGCCGTGACCGGCTTGGGCGCGTCTTCGGCCCGCACCGCGCACGCCGTCAGCAGCACCAATGCCGCAACCAGGCTGGACCGTCTCAAGTAAGCATTTGAACGCATGAAGGCATACTCCTTAGGTTTAAGAGAACTCACCCCATCCAAAGTACAACCTACGTTAGATTCCTTTCGCTTTTCCTGCAATGGGTATTCGAGGCACTGCCCTGCGTGGCTCCGCGTTCGTAGCTCCGCCGTCCCGGCGGAGGTCGCAGCGGCGTCCCGCCGCTGCAATCTGGACCCCCGGCAAAGCCACCGGTCAAACCATCGGCGAGACGCCGATGCTACGATGTTCCCTTCGTGGCTCCGCCGTCCCGGCGGAGGTCGCGGCGGCGTCCCGCCGCTGCAACCTGGACCCCCGGCAAAGCCGCCGGTCAAACCATCGGCGAGACGCCGATGCTACGATGTTCCCTTCGTGGCTCCGCCGTCCCGGCGGAGGTCGCGGCGGCGTCCCGCCGCTGCAATCTGGACCCCCGGCAAAGCCGCCGGTCAAACCATCGGCGCGACACCGATGCTACGGTCCTGGCAACCGTCCGTATGCCCAGCGGCGAGACGCCGCTACGGGCTGGACGTTCCGCGTGCCGATTACTTCGCCTCGGGCGCCAACTTTTCGAGCACCGGCCAGTGCGCGCGAGGGAAGGGGAGGCGGCGCAACTCGCTTGGCTTCAACCAGTTCCATGCCTGGCAGCGCAATGCCTCGGGCGCTCCTTTTAAGTGGCGGGCGCTAAAAAAGTGCAAGGTCAGCGTGAAATGCGAGAAGCCGTGCTCCACCGTCGCGAGGCTTTCGTCGACCCGAATCTCCACGCCGAGCTGTTCGCGGACGGCTCGCGCGCACCCGGCCGCGCGCGTCTCCTCTTTAAGGAGCAGCCCGCCGGGGAACTCCCACAGGTTCGCGAGCAGGCCCTGTGCGGGCCGCTGTGCGACCAAGATCCGCCCGTCCTTGCGCCGGATCACCGCCGCCGCCGCGTGCTTGTGCGGGCGTGCGGCCTTGGGCTCCACTTTGGGGAAGTCTTCCACCCGGCCCAGCGCATGCGCGGAGCAGAACGCCTGCCATGGGCACGCGCCGCACTTCGGCGCGTGGGGCGTGCAGACCGTTGCGCCCAGTTCCATGAGGCCCTGGTTCCAGTCGCCGGGCGCGGCTTCGGGAATCCATTCCTGCAGGCGCGCGAGAATCGCCGCCTTGCCGGCCTTGCTCTGCGGAAAGTCCTCCAGCGCCAGCAGCCGCGCCAGTACGCGGTTGACGTTGCCGTCCACTACGGGCAACCGCGCGCCCCAGACGATGCTCCCGATCGCCGCGAGCGTGTACGGCCCGATGCCGGGGCACTCGGCCAACTCCGCGACGCCGGGTTCTTGCACCGGCGCAAGCCGTTTCGCGGTCTCGTGAAGGAAGCCTGCGCGGCGGTAGTAGCCCAGGCCCTCCCAGAGCTTCATCACAGCGCCCAGGTCCGCCGCGGCCAGGTCCTTCAGCGTGGGGAAGCGTTGCAGAAAGCGCGCGTAGTATGGCAGCGCCTGGTCGACGCGCGTCTGCTGGAGCATGAACTCGGAGAGGAGCACCGGATACAGCCGCGGGTTGCGCCGCCACGGCAGGTCGCGCTGGGCGCGGGCGTACCAACCGAGCAGGCTTTTGCGGAGCGCCTCGGGGCGTGGAAGCGCGGGCTTCGCAGACGGCTTGGCGTGGGAGGACATGGCTGCGCGGCCCGGCGTTACTGCTTGCCTTCCTTCTGCTCGATCGGGCCTTCGTATTCCGGCGGCTTGGGATCCACGTGCGGCATGGGGCCCTTGTATTTCATGATGAAGCCGTTCTTGATCTTGTCCCAGTACACGTAGAACTGCGGGTGCGGCTTGCCGTGCTTCTTGGCGATCTTGGGGTACATCTCGTAGAAAAGGACGTAGTACTTGGCCGCCTCGTCCTTGATGAACTGGCCCGACTTGCCTTCCTGGTAGAGATCGAGGTAATTGAAGAAAGCCTCCGGAGCCCGCGGATGCATAATGCCCCAGCCGGTATAGGGGGTCTTCCCGGTGTTCTCGAACTTCCCGCTCCATTCCATCCGGCCGGTGTCGGCGTAGCGCTGAAAGAAGTTCGGGTTGCTCAGCCCCAGGAAATCCAGGTAGGTCTCCTGCGCCTTCTGGGACGCCTGGCAGATGTTGCCTTCCCAGTAGGCCAGCTTCAACTGGGAGTCCGCAAGCGTGGAATCGGCGCGTTCGGCGGGCGGCAACTCGTCGTAGCTCTTGTTGATCCAGTTCTGCATCGTGGAGTGGCCCCACGGCGTGAACACGAACCCGATGCCGACGAGGATCAGCACGACCAGGGCGATCAAGAGCTTCCATTTCCAGCTTAGCGGTTTGTTGCCGGCCATAATGCCTCCAAGTAGAGCGGGCGAATTCCTCTACTGCAATGTACCTTTCTGGCAAATCCTCTGCCAGCGCAAAGAGCGGCTTACGGGCCTGCGGGCGGCTCAAATGCGTAAGTTGGGACGCGAATCTGCGACTTTGGCTTCATTCTCCCGCCAAAAGTTGTCATCGCATTGACAAGAATTGTTACTATGGTGGCCATCAGGTAGGGCAGACATTCCTGCCTGCCCCCATAAAGGGTTTGCGCTAACGCGCCAACCCTCCTTTCGTGATGCGATCGTCGGCCCGTGAGGTTCGTTTTGACCCGCTACCGCCACCTCCTTCTGCTCGGGTCGCTCCTTTGTTTAGCCGCATGCGCCGCCGAAGACGGTCCGCCCGCTCCCGCCGCTCCTGCCGCAGATCAGGCCGTCGCGCGCCTCGCCGCCGCCGTCTGCCTGCCCGAACGCGCCCCCGCATGCATCCGCTGGGCCGCGGGCGAAGTCGTGAACGCGCTCACCCGCGCCAAGGTGCCCGGCGCCGACGGCCCGCGCGCCGGATCGATCCGCGTGCTGCTGGATCCGCCCGTGGGCCACAACGTCGGCGTCGATCCCGAATCCTTCCGCCTCGAAATAGCCAACGGCAGCATCACCGTCCTCGGCCGCGACGCCACGGGCGCGATGTACGGCTTGCTCGACCTGGCCGAACAGCTCGCGCTCGCGCCACCGGCTGAAGACTGGCCGCGCTTCTTCGCCGCCGTCACGCCAGCTTCGGGCAAGCCCGCCATCGCAGTGCGCGCCGAGAACATCTTCCTGCACGCCGACCCGAACGGGAAACTGCTGCCCTGGTTCTACGACGAGGCCTACTGGACGGGCTACCTCGCGCTGCTCGCCAAATCGCGTTTCAACATGATCGATATCCACGGCGTCTACGCGCCCGCCACCACTGTCTTCTCGAACATGCTCCCGTTCTTCACGTCCGGCCCCGGTGGCGGCAAAGCGACCGAGGGCGAAGGGCCCGCCGCGAACCTCGCCGCGCTGCGCCGCATCGTCGCGCTGGCCGCGGCGCGCGGCATCCGCGTGAGCCTTATGAACTATCTGAACGCCCCGCGTGCCCAGATGGACGAGACCGCCGCGCGCGTCGAAGAACTCCTGCGCGGCTGCCCGGGCCTGAGCATGCTCGGCCTGCGCGTGAAGCGCGAAGGCGACGCCGCGCTCGAACCGTTCGAGAAAGGCTACCTGCGGCCCGCGCAGACCGCGGGCTTTACCGGCAACTTCTCGACGCGCTCGTGGGGCACCGACCTCGATACGATCCGCCGCATGGCCCAGCTCTGCCCCGGCCGCCTCGTCGTCGAAGTGAAGTTCAACGGCGAGCACCTCGGCCTGCCGTACCCGGCCATCCAAGGCTGGGGCGAAGACTACTCGTACCAGGCGTACTTGCAGCGCCCGCGCCCGTTCGAGGTGCTATGGCAGATCCGCGCGAACGGGACGCACCGCGTCTTCCCGTGGGCCGATCCCGATTTCGTCCGCCGCACCGTCGCCGCGATCCCGCTCGGCGGGGCCAGAGGCTTTTCGCTCGAAGCGCCCACCGCGTACTTTCCGCCCGAGACCGCCGCGCGTTACCGCCCGGCCAGCGGAGCGGACCCCGGCCCGCCGCCGCTAGCGAAGTACCTCTTCGAATCCCGCTTTGCCTGGCAGACGGTCTGGGGCCGCCTCGCCTACGATCCAGCCACGCCGCGAGCTTCGCTGGCGCGGCCCTTTCACGTGCGCTACGGCGCGAAGGCGGGCGCGGCGGCCTTCAAGGCACTCACCGCCGCCAGCCGCATCCTCCCACGCGTCTATGCCAGCTACGCCTTCGGCGTGGACCACCGCGACGCCGCGCCCGAACTCGAATTCGGAGCCGCCACGCGCGACATGAAGGAGCAGCGCGGCCTCGACGACCTCGCCGCGATCCAGCCGCTGGACCGCATGCGCATGAGTTCCCCGCTCGACTGCGCCGACGCGCTGCTCTCGAACCGCTTCGACGCGCGCATTAACCCGCTCGAATCCGCCGCCGCGCTCGACGAGGACGCCGCGAACGCCGCCCGCGCCGCCGCCGAGCTTGCCGAGGCGTTGGAAGGCGCCCGCGAACCCGCCGACCTGCGCACGCTGGCGCTCGAATCCCGCGCCCTCGCGGCGCTCGGCCGCTCCCACGCCGCGCGCCTGCGCGCGCTCACATTCTATGCGCTCGCCGCCAAGACCGGTGACGCGCGCTGGCTCGCCAAGGCGCGCGAGGCGCTCGCCCGCGCCGCCGCCGACTGGAAAGACCTCAGCGCCCTCGCGGACGCCGTCTACCTCCCGTTCAACGATCCGCTGCGCATGGGCAACGGCTACACGTGGGCCGCGCAGCTCCCGCAGTTCGAGCGCCTACTCACGCAGCTCGACAAACAGATCGCGAAGACGGCGAAAAAGAAGAAGCTGAAGGCCGAGGACGCACTCGAACCGCGCCTGCCCGAGCGCTTCGAGCGCGCGCAGCTCGCCGAACCCACGGCCGACATCTCGCGCAAGAAAAACGCCCTGGTGGTCGCGCTGCGCTTCCCCGAAGGATCGCCGCGCCCCGCGCGCGCCGCGCTCGTCGCCTGCCCGCTGGACAGCGAGGCCCCGTGGGAAGTGCGCGCGCTGGACTGGGACGCGCAGGCCCACGCCTTCGTCGGCGAGCGCTCCGAGCCTCCCGGCGGCATGCTGTATTTCTTTCAAGGCGCCGATGCCCAGGGCCGCCTGTGGCTCTGGCCCGACCCGGAGCAAGCGGTTCCATTCCTTAGTACACGCTGAACGGAGCGTAAAGCGTGGAACGTGGAGCGAGACGGCGAAAAGCGTGCGGCTTCACCCATTAAGGGTCCTGCCTACCAAGATCTTTGATAAGCAAAGAAAGAATAGAGCAAGATGAGGCTACTTATCGCCACTATTCCAAACGATACAATTGCGACTATTCGAGGCTGAGTTCCTCTATACCAATTCGGATAGAGATCAAGTATGGGCAATGAAAGAAGGATCGTACTTGCAAGAAATGAGAAATAGAAAAGTTGAAATCGAAAAGCCAGCTCTGAGTAGGAATGACCTTGATAGAAAAACCATCCCATACCTGCAGACCAGAGGCTACTTACAGAATAAATTATTGATGCGCCCATGCTCGTCCAGAGCATGGATTCGCTTTTGCCATGCCTCAGCGCACTCAGAGTTGGCGGTAAAGTTGCTAGCGCACCCAGGCCCACACTAACTGGACGGTACTGAGGTAGAATTAGCCAATGGCTCATTAAAAACCTTCTGCCTAAATCCTCAGCGCTTGCGCCAGCGTTTGCGGCCGTAGGGCGCGGGAGCTTCCATGCCGCGGTCGGCTTGGGAAGGCGCGGCGCGCGCGCCGCGTTTCTTGCGGCGCAGGCCGCCGAGGCTGCGGTCGACCTTCTGGCCCTGCAGCTCGAGGATCTTGTCGCGGAGCTCGGCGGCTTCTTCGAAGCGCAGTTCCTCGGCGAGACGTTCCATCTCTTCTTCGAGCGCCTTGACGCGTTCGGCCTTATCGATCGCGGACTCGCCGAGGCCCGTCGCCTCTTCTTCGGCGCGGCGCATGCGCACAATGGCCTCGATGCCCTCTGTAATCGCCTTCTTGATCGTCTTGGGCGTGATGTGGTGTTGCGTGTTGTAGGCGAGCTGCTTCTCGCGGCGGCGAGCGCACTCGTCGATGGTCTGCTTCATCGCCTGCGTCACCTTGTCGGCATAGAGGATGACCTCGCCGTTCACATTGCGCGCGGCGCGACCGATGGTCTGGATCAGCGACGACTGGCTGCGCAGTAAGCCTTCCTTGTCCGCGTCGAGCACCGCGACGAGCGAGACCTCGGGCAGGTCGAGACCCTCGCGAAGCAGGTTCACGCCGACGAGCACGTCGAAGTCGCCGAGCCGCAGGCTCTTGAGGATCTCGACGCGCTCGATCGCGTCGATCTCGCTGTGCAGGTAGCGGCACTTCAGGCCGGCCTCGCGCAGGTACGTGGCGAGGTCCTCGGCGAGGCGCTTGGTCAGGGTGGTGATCAGCACGCGTTCGTTCTTGGCCGCGCGCGTCTGGCACTCTTTAAGCAGGTCGGGCACCTGGCCCTCGGTCGAACGGACCTCGATCGGCGGGTCGACGAGGCCCGTGGGCCGGATGATCTGCTCGATGGCCTGCCCGCCTTCGGTCTTGCAGTGCGCGTACTCGTACGGGCCCGGCGTGGCCGAGACATACACGGCCCGCGGCATCACGCGCTCGAATTCATCGAAGGTCATGGGCCGGTTGTCGAGGGCGCTCGGCAGCCGGAAGCCGTGCTCAACCAGCGTCGTCTTGCGGCTGAAGTCGCCGTTGTACATCCCGCGCACCTGCGGGAGCGTGACGTGGGACTCGTCGACGAAGAGCAGGTAGCCGTCCTTGGGGAAGAAGTCCATCAGGTTGAACGGGCGCGAGCCCGGCGCGCGGCGGTCGAGGTGCCGCGAGTAGTTCTCGATGCCCTTGCAGTAGCCGACTTCCTCCATCATCTCCAGGTCGTAGCGCGTGCGCATCTCCAGGCGCTGGGCTTCCAAAAGTTTTCCCTGGCCGCGCAGAGCTTCCAGGCGCAGCGCGAGTTCCGTGCGGATGTCCTCGAGCGCCGACTGCAGGCTGCCTTCGGGCATGACGTAGTGCTTGGCCGGGAAGATCGCGATCTTCTCGTGCACGGCCTTGATCTCGCCCGTGAGCGGGCTCACCTCTTCGATGCGCGCGACGTTCTCGAACTCGAGTTCCACGCGGATCGCGGTCTCGTCGTATGCCGGAAAGATCTCGATGCACTCCCCGCGCACGCGGAAGCTCCCGCGCTTGAAGTCGATCTCGCCGCGGACGTACTGGAGCTCCGTGAGCTTGCGCAGCAGGCCGGTGCGGTCGAGCGGCGCTCCTTTTTCGATCAGGATGGCGCTCTGCGCGTACAGGTCGGGCGAACCGAGACCGTAGATGCACGAGACCGAGGCGACGATGATGACGTCCTGGCGGGACATCAGGGAGGTCGTCGCGGCCAGGCGCAGGCGGTCGAGGTCCTCGTTGATCGAAGCGTCCTTCTCGATGTAGATGTCGCGCGCGGGGATGTAGGACTCGGGCTGGTAATAGTCGTAGTAGCTGACGAAGTATTGAACGGCATTTCCCGGAAAGAACTGCCTGAACTCGCTGTAAAGCTGCGCCGCCAGCGTTTTGTTGTGGCTGATCACCAGTGCGGGTTTTTGAACGCGCTGGATGACATTGGCCATCGTGAAGGTCTTGCCCGAACCCGTCACGCCGAGCAAAACCTGGTGCCGCTTGCCGCTCTCGTGGCCCGCGACCAGCCGTTCGATCGCCTGCGGCTGGTCGCCTTCGGGCTTGTAGTCCGCCTTGAGTTCGAAGCGCGCCATATCCGCGGGATCTCCGAGCGCACGCGTGCATTCCGCGTGTTTGGCTCAAAGGTACTACAAATTAATTCGAGAACAAACTGCCAAATAAATTGGCCGCAGGTTTGCTTCTCGTTAAGGGGGTGTGATAGTTTTAGTTTTGGAGGAGGAAGCGAGGGCAGCGTGACGTACCTCCCCGTTATACGAGCCGCCGCAGTGGCCGCGGTTCTGCTAGGGTCCTTTTCCGCGCGCTCGGGCGATTCCGTGACGCCCGCTTCCACGGAGATTGACGCCCAAATTCAACGCCTCAATTCCGCTGATTTTGAGACGCGCGAGGCCGCGCTGGTTGCGTTGCGCCGCATGGGTGCCGCGGTACTGAAGCAAACCCAGGCCGCCCGCGATGCCGCCGATGAAGATAACCCCGAACTCGAAAGCCGTCTAGACGCGGTGCTCAACGGCCCGCGCGTCGGCCGTTACTGCGCCGCCGGCTGGATCAAGCTCCTCAAGGCCAACAATTACGAGGACCGCTCGGAAGCCCTGCGCGCCTTGGAGTCCATGGACGAGACCGCGCTGCCGCAAATCGAGACGCTCGTGGAGTGCAACGATGCCTATCTTTGTCACGCCGGCCTGTGGCTGGCCGTGAGGCTGGGGGACCGCGCCCACGCCTGCGCCGGAACCGTCGCGCGCCTGCTCTCGGGGGAACTTGCGGCGCTGGAAGAACGCGAGGCCGCCGGAGAGAAGGATGGGGAGACCTGGCCGCTCTTCATCCACCCGCGCAGCCCGGACCTTGGCGATCCGCCCGTCGTGGACTTCAATCTCGGCGAGCACGACGGCGACGCCTATTCGTATGCGTACGACATTATGTCGCGCATCGAGAGCATCACCTTCGAACGCCGCCGCGTCTGCCTGCTGCGGCCGTGGTCCGATGTCGTCCGGCCGAGCGAAGCCGCCGGACAGCTCCGCGGCGTCGCCCTGGCGCTCTGCTTCTGCCCGCAGGACCGCACCGAGTCCGTCCGCATCCTGCCCTCGCTGAACCTCACGATCCTCTGCCACTCGCTGGAGCGTCTAGGGGCCGACGGCCCCGCAGAGGCCCTCCTTAAGCGCGCCCACCTGAAGATCTCCGAACTCCTGAGCCACGAGACGGCCCGTCCATAATGAGTGGAAAAGGGTCTAACGCATGGACTTCCAAGCTGTTGCTTCATTGAGCTATTGTCCTTGTTTTCGTAGGATATTTGTACGTCGAATTATTAAACAAAGGATATTTTGACGGAATTTATTTGCACGATGTGTAAGTATAGGGTTGTATGTCCTTGGTGGTTTTGAGTCGTGAACGGCGAGGTTTGAGGCTGAATAAAGGTTTCACCGCAGGGGCGCGGAGCTTGGACTCCCGGGGGGTAACCCCCTCCTCCACCTGCCCGGGCCGCTCGGCGCTCCTGCGGTGAAAAAGTCTGGCTCTTAGCTATTCGCTCTTGGCTTCTGGTTGCGGGCGTTCCAGGCGGGGTATCCCTTCCGGTTCGTGCGCGGCTGAAAGTCCCGAGCCGATAGCGAGAGCCAAAGTTTTTTATAGGCGCTTGCTCTGTTGAAATCCCCTCCTTATGTAAGGAGGGGTAAGGGGGAGGTTTCAGGAACGAATGCGTTAACCCCCCTGTATCCCCCTTACTTGAAGGGGGG
>JACQFI010000089.1 GCA_016200135.1 Planctomycetota bacterium | reverse complement strand
TTCCCCTCTCCCTCGAAGGGAGAGGGGGCAGGGGGTGAGGGTGCCCGGTGCTTGCCCCACGCTCCCGCATTGAAATGGTATACTCCTCCGCCCCAGCCGGGGCGGACTGTCTCAGCGCCCAATTTGCATTTTTCATTTTGCAATTCTCAATTTGCAATACCTTTGTCTTTTCGCTTTTCGCTCTACGCTCTACGTCCCCCGCCGTCCTTCGTGCGGCTTCACTTCTTCGTGTCTTCGTGGTGCCGTTTGCGGTTCGCCGTCCCGCGCTGCGGATTGGCCGTGAGTCCGCACCCTCTGCACCGTACCCCGCGCTCGCCTTCCACCCGAAACACCCGGATCCCCGGCCCGCAGACGCCGCACGCCCCGAACGGCGCCAGCGCCGGCACGCGCCGCCCCGGAGCAAGCATCTTCGACATGCGATCTCCTTTGAAGGGACGAGAGGCGTGGAGCGAAGAGCGTGGAGCGAACTGCGAAACGACATTGCAAATTGAGAGTCGCAAATTGCAAAACGCAAATTGGATGGGGAGCGCTATCTATAAATTTTCATTTTTCAATTTTCATTTTGCAATGCCGTCGCAGTCCGCTCTTCGCCGTTCTTCGTGCGTCTTCACTTCTTCGTGTCTTCGTGGTGCCGTTGCGCCTTGATTTTACACCCCAGTTACAACCTCAATTCCGCGCTCCAACTCCGCGTCCGCTCTGCACTTGAGCCCCGCCCGCGCCGAATTCATTCCGCGAAACAATCGGAAAAAGATTGATAACCAAATCCGTATGAATAGTCCTATGAGCATGCCCACGTTGCACACCATCGGCCGCTGCGCCGCCGTCGTCAGTTCCGTGACGCTCTTCGCGGGGTACCTCTGGTATCAGACCCGCGCTGCCGCGCCCGCTCCGGCATCGTCCCCCCTCTCCCTCGAAGGGAGAGGGGCTGGGGGTGAGGGTGCAGGTAACTTGCCCAGCGCCCCCGCCGAACCAAGCACCGTTACAGCGGGCGTCCGCGAGGCGAAGTCTTCGGCGCGCCCAGACGAGCCGCGCGCCGCAAATCCCGCGCGCCAAGACGAGACCGCCGCGCTAAACTTGAGTGGGGCGGGCATTCCTGCCCGCCCGCCAGAAACCGCCGCCGCGCCTACGCCCGTCTCCTCTCCCCCAAGAATCGCGGCGCCATTGCCCTCTCCCCCAAGGGGAGAGGGCGGGGGAAGTGCGAGCGCCGCGCCGAACCCGGCCCCGCGGGAACTCGACACGAGCTTCCGCTACGCCGACCCCGCGCCGCTTCCCCTCGCCCTCGAAGGAAGAGACATGTCGGCGAGCGGCTCGTCTGAGCTCGCCGAAGACTCACGTCGAGCCGCGGTGGGGGCTCGCGGCGAGCTCGGCCGAGCGGGTGAGGGTGCCAGGAACGTGCCGGGCGTTACCGACACGCCTGCAACTTTTTTCCGCTTGGATTGCCGTTTCCCCTCTCCCTCGAAGGGAGAGGGGGCAGGGGGTGAGGGTGCCCCGGTGCTTGCCCCGCGCCCGCGCCGCCGCGTCCTCATGTCGAGCTCCAAATCCGGCCGCGTCTACGAACCCGAAGATCTTCCGCCGCTCAGCGTGCCCGCTCCGACCTCATCTCCCGAGGAGAAATAAGCCTCGAAAACGAGAGGCAAAAGGCGGTAATCAGTGAACAGTAACTACAAACTACGCATTACGTTTTACGAATGCCTTTCTCAGCGTCTCCGCGGTGAAAAAAGGCCTTTTCGAATTTCGATATTTGAATTTCGGATTTGGAGTACATAATGCTCGCGCTCTCCACCGGCCTGAGTCTCCTGTTCCTCTTCGTGCTCTTCCGCCCGCTGGAAGCCGCCTTTCCGGCACAGCCGCGCCAGCGCGTCTTCCGCCCCGGCTGGTTCACGGATCTCTGCTTCTTCCTGGGCCAGTATCTCCTCTGGAGCGGCCTCGTGTTCACGCTGCTGCTCGGGTTCGGCGATTGGATCGACGGGCTCGCGCCCGCGAAGTTCCGCGCCGCCGTGGCCGCGCAGCCGTGGTGGGCGCAGGCGTTCGAAGTCGTGGCGCTCAGCGATTTCTGCGTCTACTGGGGCCACCGCTTGCAGCACCGCGTCGGCTTTCTCTGGCGCTTCCACGCCGTCCATCACAGCGCCGAACACCTGGATTGGCTCGCCGCGCACCGCGAACATCCCGTCGACACCGTCTACACGATGGGCCTCATCAATCTGCCCGCGTTTATCCTCGGTTTTCCGCTCGAAACGCTGGCCGGCCTGATCGCGTTCCGCGGCATCTGGGCGATCTTCATTCACTCGAACGTGCGCCTGCCGCTCGGCCCCTTCCGCATGCTCCTCGGCGCCCCGGAACTCCACCATTGGCACCACGACCGCGACCGCGAGGCCGGCAATTACGCCAATATCTCGCCGCTCATGGATCTTCTTTTCGGCACCTACCGCTGCCCCGCTCACGAACCCGCCGCCGTCGGCCTCGCCGAACCGCTACCCAAAGGCTACTTCCGCCAGCTCCTGCACCCTTTTTTGCCGCAAAAACCACCACAAAATCCCCAGCCAATCGCTCAGCAACTTTCTCAGTCAAACGCTCAGCAACTTCCGCGGCCAATCGCTCAGTAACTTCCCGGGTAAATCTCCCAGCCATATCCCCCGCAACTCCACGCTCCCGCACAAAATCCACATCGCCGCCAGATCCCATAGGTCTAATCGGTCCCATAAGTCCTATGCCGTTCGCGCCCCGCCTCAATTTGCATTTTCAATTCTCGATTTGCAATGTCGTTGCAATTCGCTCTACGCGCCACGCGCCAAGTTCGTCTTATCCTGTCCCATCCTGTCTATCCTGTTGCGCTTCGCCCTGCACCTGCGCCACTGACGACGTCTCCCCGCCCGATAGCCCGTCCGCCAGGCCCTGCCCGAGCAAGTACGACGCCGCGATACCGCCGATGGTCATCACCGCCGCCTCGCTGATCCCGAAATACGAATTCAGCCCCACCGCCAGCGCCGAAAAGACCGCCACGATGAACTTCCGCCCGCCCAGCTTCCCCAAGATCCGCAACAGCATGCGCCGCCTCCTGTTTTCCCATGCCCCGAATTCCGGAGCAAAAATCAAGGTAAATAAAAAAGCCCCGCGGAAGCGTGAAAACGATTCTCTGTTTTCAGACTTCCGCGAGGCTCTACGCATTCCCGCAAAACAACTCGTTTCACTCGAAGCAAAAACTATTTCAGCCCTAGCCACCCAAAAATCACGCCTTGCGCCGCGACCCAAAGCGCTTTCATCCACGCCAAATGCGTCCGCGTCCGCGCCGTTTCGAGTTCCAGCGCGCCGATCCGCGCCGCGTGCTGTTCGTGCATCCGCCGCTGCCAGTCGAGGTGTTCGCGCAAGTCCGCGTGCGTCCGCGCCGCCACTAAAACGAGCTGGTCGAGCTGCGCTTCCAGCCGCGCCAAACGTTCGCCGTGAAGTTCCGTCCGCGCGCGTTCCATTTTTTCTCCTCTGAAAAACCTTGGCGGCGGCGGAGGGGCCCGCCGTGCGGCCGTGGAACCGGCCGCGACGGGGGCCGCGGGGACTGTTGTGAAACAGTATCTCCCCGCCGCCGGCCCGGGAAATTCTCCCGGACTCGCTTCGTGCATTCGTTTTCAGGCCTGAACGCCAAGCAGCTCCAAAACGCGTTCCGAAGGATCTTCTTCGTCCTTCGCAGCGCGCTCGTTTTCAGCCTCTTCGCGCCGCATGATGTCCTCCAGCGTCCCGCCGGCGGGATCGCCGTAACGGCGCAGAAAATCCTTCGCGCGCCATTCGCCCAACGTGCAAAAGAATTTCCGCGCCGCCGGACGCTTGCATTGAAGCACGGCGAGCGCCATTTCCTGCGCGAGATCTTCCTGCATGGCGCGATCTTTCGGCGCGAGTTTTTTGGCCGTTTTCCGGAAGAATTTCCGGAGCGCGACGGCGGCTGCGACGGGATGGAGTTTCTCCTCGCCTGTATTTTTGAGTGTTTTTGGTTCTGAATTCGTGTTCATCTTTTCCTTTGTCCTCTCTGTATATATAAACGAGGTTAAAGCGCGGGTAGCGCGCTTGAAGACGCTAGCTGCGCTCGATTTCGCCTGGTTTCGCTTCTTGCGCGAGCGATTTGCGGCGCACAAGGTTCTTGCGGGCCTGCGTGGCGACGCCGCGGAGGTACCCGTCGAGCGCCTGGCGCGGGATGAGCCACGTGCGGCCCAAGCGGGCGCCGGGCAGCAGGCCTGCTTTGAGCAGCATTTGCACGCGGCGCTTCGAGAGCCCCAGCCGCCGGGCCACCTCAGGCGTGCGCAAGAGTTCCGCCGCTGCGCCGTTCGAAATTCCGGGCGGCGCCGGCTGTTTTCCTGGCCACAGGTTATGTTCAGACATGAGTCCCCCCATCGCGCGGTTGGGCCCGCGTTACGCATGCGAACGGTCGCCACGCCCAGCGATGGCGCCGGCCGCCCTGGGGGCGGATGGTTGTGGAATGGAGCGCGGTCGCGCTCCGGAAGATACTATTTAGGTATTACCCTAATCTGTCTACGAGTCAATCCGTTTGTCGCCAGTTTCTTATATTCGTGTACATCCTTCTATCCAACAATAACTTATAAGACGAAGAAAATCACGCCGCGCCAGCCCTTGCCGCGCTCCTACGGCGTGTACCGACTTAAAAGCCTGCCGCTGGTTTTCGAACCGCCTCCGAAGGTACCATGCCGCTTGTGTTTATGAGGTGTCTTATTCCACCGCGGAGGCACGGAGAACGGAGGAGGGCGCGGACGGTTCAGATGCAATGGGCGACTGTCAAAAGTTGGTGAGCGGGCTGTCCCTGTATCCGGCGCCTGGTGTATAATGCGACCTAAGTCCCGGAGGGTGAGCGGTGGAAGACCTGATTGTTCAGGAGGGCCCCAGGCTGCGCTATCGGCCCCGCGATGGCGTTAAATACTTCGACGCGATCCTGACGGTTTTTTGCGCGGGGGTGCTCTCCACGCTCACGATCATTCCGCTGCTCTCCGACCGGCAACCGACGCGCAAGAACGAGGTTCCTACGCCCGACGCGACGACCAAATGGTGGAGCGCCCCGGAGCGCTTCGAGCCGTGGCGCTTTCCGTGGGAAGCGTGCTCCGTGATCTGGGGGATTTCGGGCCTGATGGTTCTCCGGGCGGCGTTCCAGGCGAGAACCACACGGGGCTTCACCTTCGACGGCCAGGCGCGCACCATCGTTTCCTGGCGGATCCGCTTCGGGAAGACGGCCATCTTAAAAACCTGGCAAGCGGGGGAGTTCACGAACATCCACCTGTATACGTTCCAATGGACCCCGCGCTACGGCCTCCATCCGGTCAAATCCTTCGGCATCGAACTGCGCGGCCGGAATAAGCCGCTCGACCTGAACGGCGGGCGCATGCGCCATTCCGCCGAGGTCCAGGCGCTCGCCGGAAAGATCTCCGGTCTGTTGGGCTACAAAGTGGCCATGACCGATAACTTTCCCGATACCCCCGAGTCCAAATCGTAGCGGCGGACAACTGCACCACGAAGACACGAAGAACACGAAGGTTCACGAAGAAAGGCAGATCCGAAATGCGATATCCGAAGGCGTCTTGCAATTCATTGAGCTGGCATATGAGCGCCGGAGGTTGAACGGGCTCGGGCACTTCATAGCCTATTGGGGAGGGAAGTGGTGGAGATTCACTGGCTGCATACTGCTTCAGCCAGTGCCACCAACCCGTGAGTTTCAGACAGTGATGGCAGCCGGCAAACACCAGGTCTACGTTCAAATGAAAAAGATTCGCTCTCATCTGATTACAGCGATTGCGATAGTCGCCGTTGTATTTATGTGGGCTAATTTCAGAGTGTCGGGCGGCGCAGCGTTGAAAGGTGAACCTATGGTCTGGGCGTACTATGGCTGGCCATTCAGAGCTTACACGGTTGAGTATTTTGGATATGATTTGAAACTTGTGTCTGGAACTGAGACGAATTGGGCTGCTGTCGTAGGAAATGTCATTATTTTTGTGTGTATCCTTTTGCTTATAATAAAACTTGTACCTTTAATACACTTCAGATTTCGAATTCATTTATCTACTTGTTTGGCTGTTTTCTTCCTAGCGAGTATAGGCTTGGGCATTTTAGTTCTCGAATCCGAAAAACGACGAGCCGACGACCTAGCAGCAGGAAGTAATATTTCGGCGTCAGAATTTTATAAAGACACCTTGGTGGATTTTTGGTACGCAATTCCGATAGTATTTCTGGTGCTCATGGCCACAGGATATATTGTCGAAAAGTACATCGTAGGCCGTCATCCCCACTCCCCCAAGCAACAATGACCCAAGAGATAATTGAATACCCTCTCTATCCCCCTTACCTTGAGCTTGAAGCACTGGCTAAGATCCCGATTAGGTCTAGGGCTTTTCGATCTGGCGCCACTGGCAGCGGTTGTATGCAGCTAGTGCAGTAACTTGAAATTGTCTTCAAATTGAGAGGAAAAAAGTTTATGGACTGGTGAGTGTCACCAGTGACATGGGCGCACGGCGCGGTCTTGAGTTTCTGACAGCGACAGTAGCCAATCAGCTCATAAGGTATGAAAAATGAAGATAAGAAAGATAAGATATTCATTGCTTGAACTTGTTATCGCTGCATCGTTTTCAGGTATTCTTCTGGCGTTGAATTTATTTCGGAGGCCCTATTTTTATTTGTCGGAGAGTGATTATTATACGCCAATTGGTTATGGTTGGCCGCTTAGATGTGTTGAGCCTATTAGATCGCAAGACTTCAATGGTTTTATGGGCATGCGTTATTTAATAATCAACGATAGCAGTGGAATAACTTACAATGTTGATTTCGTATTTTCCGTTTTGAATATTATTATTTGTGTGTTTTTGGTGCTCACCTTTGTCATTATAATGCGGCGGGTGGCCGGGATCGCGCATTCCCCTCCCTCTGAATAGATTCAGATCGGTTGTGAGCGCCACGGGTCGCGGCTGTTTGCGACCTGGGCCGTGGCGCACGGAAGCACTACGGCAGGGACGAATCCAAGACCACCGGCGCGTGCGGCCCACACCCTACATCGATGTGCCGCGGCCCACCGCGCATGGCGGCACGGGTCGCCTACAACCGCGACCCATGGCACCCGAGCCCGAGCTGAATCTATGTAACCAAGTCTTGGGGGTGCCGCCCAGTCCCTCATCCGTTCCCGGCCATGTACGTAGCTGGCCAGAAGTTCCATTTTTTCCCTGACGGCCCGTGCCTTAGCTCGTTGAGAAAGATACGATAGGGTCTCCGGGCCTCGCGGGCGGCCTGGGGCGCCGCTATCCAACAACGAGTGGTGTATCGAAACCATGTCCAGCGAACCGGCTCACGCGCCGCCCTCAAATCCGCCTCCCGCGGCCAGCGTGGACCTTGCGGCGCTTTCCAAGGCGGAAGTGCGCGACAGCGAGGGCGACAAAAGCGAGCTCGGCAAGCTCTGGACGAACCAGAAGGCCGTGCTGATCTTCCTTTCGGCGCTGCACGAGGCGGCGCTCGCGGCGGCGGCGCGGGCGCGGACCTCGCAGGCCGCGGCGCACTTGAAAGGACTGCGGCTGCGCGGCGCGGAAGTGTACCTCATCGTGCCGAGCGAGTCCGTGTACCTCGAACCGTTCGAAGAGGAGCTGCGGCCGGGGTGCGTGATGTACGCGGACCCGGAGCGGCGGGCGTTTCGCGCGGCGGGGATGCGGCGCGTGAGCGAGACGGGCGAGCAGGCGAAGGGCCTGCTGGGCGGGCTCAGGAGCCTGCTCGGTACGAACGGGACGCAGATCATGAAGGACGCGGAGCTCGGCGGGGTCGTCGCACTCCTGCCGCCGGGCCGCGTGGCATTTGCGCGCGCGGCGGCGGATCTGTCCGCGCCGCTGCCGCTGAGCGAAGTCGAGGAGGCGCTGAAGAGCGCGGGGTGGAGCCACCTGGCGGTTAAGACGGAAGAACCGGAGTAACGGCAAAGCCGAAATTCGAAGCACGAAATCCGAAAGACTACGGCCAACTGCACCACGAAGCCTTCGACCCGAGCTCAGGCCGAGGGGACGCGAAGAAGTGAAGACGCACGAAGAACGGCCTATTCGAAATCTGAAACACGAAAGTCTTAATCTGAAATAAGAACCAAATTAGAAGATCTTGCGCTTCCCGCCGCGTCCACCTCTTCTTTCGGCTGGCCTTTCGGCGCTAGCGCGGGAAGATAGGCTGCTCGGGGTGAGGAAGGCATTGGCTCTCTTGAAAGCCCCTCCTTACGTAAGGAGGGGCTAGGGGAGTGCCTTACGAATGTTGACGTTTTTCCTCTCCCCCCTTGTGGGGGAGGGAAAAACTTCACGAAGCGTGGGGTACTACACTAGGGAGTTTCCAGAAGCGTACGAATGAACTCCCCTGTATCTCCCCTTCACTTAAGGGGAAATTTTGGCGCGGCCGCAGGCTTTCAGCGGCGCGGAAGGCACTCAAAAAGGAGATCGTGATGCTGCGCTATGCCGGGATCGCCGCCGCCGTGCTGGCCTGCGGGCTGCTGGTAGGTGAAGAGAAGAAGGAAGAGACCAAGGAAGAGAAGAAGCCGGCTCCGTCGAAGAGCGAGACGGTGGACACCTTCCACGAGGTCGCGGGGCTGGAGCTCGGGCCGGGCAGCGAGCACCGCAAGCTGGCGGGGCAGGCCTACGATGCGATCAAGAAAGGCGACTTGCGCACGGCCGGCGAGTTGCTCGATAAGGCCGTGGACGGGTTCAAGGCCCTGTGCACCGATCCGAAGAAGACGTACATCTCCGTGGCCAGCCAGAAGGAAGTGGACGCGTACAAGAAGGAGCACCCCGACCAGGACGTGGCGTGGCTCGATTGGGGCTACCTGGAAGCGCTGCAGCTCAGCGCGTTCATCGCATCGGCGCAGAAGCGCTTCAAGCCCGCGCTGCTGTATCTGGAAGAAGAGGAGAAGATCGCGCCGTATGCGGCGGCGCTGCATAACGAGCGCGGCTACATCCTGAACCAGTTGGGCAAGACAAAGGAGGCGCTGGCCGAGTACGAGAAGGCGCGGGCGATCGCGGAGCGCTTCGAGGCGTCGCGCTCGGATCTGCCCATCGCGCTGCGCGGGATCGGGTTCTCGAAGATCGACCTGGGCGATCTGGACGGCGCGCAGAAGGTCTTCGAGGAGTCGCTCAAGATCGACCCCGGCAACACCACCGCCATAAGCGAATTGAAGTTCATCGAAGAGATGAAAGCGGCCAAGGGCAAGAAGGGGGAGGGGAAGACGGCGAAGGAGAAGGAGGAGGAGAAGACGTAGCGGGGCGGGGGAGGGAGGCGCGCAGGCATGAGCGAGCCGACCACGCGGCGCTGGTTTCAGATTCATTTGAGCACGGCGGTGGTGTTGATGTTCGTAGCGGGCGCGTTGCTGTTTGTAGAGGTTCGCAATTTCGAAGCCATCAAATCCGCGTTGGAGCTTGCCATCGGTTCGCTCGTCGGCGCCGATGCCGTGGAAGCCGACTCGGCGGGCGTCGTTTTCCCGTGCGTGATCGTCAATCTGCTGGTGCTCGTTCTTGTCGCCTGGATTTGCGAGGCGCTCATCCGCCGCGGCGAGGCGCGCACGCCATGAGCGAAGCCAGGTCGCGGCGGTGGCGATGATGGTGTCCGCGATAAGCGGGCCATTGTGTGCGATTCATCCGGTCGCCGAATGTTCCTGGGGGGGAGATGCCATGAGCGTTTTTCCTGCCTTCGGCCAACAACGATCACCGGCATCAGGAGACTGCTCTGCAATGGGTGCGATAATGCGAAGGGGTCGTTCCCGCCGAACGGCGGAACCAGCGAGAGAAATGTTGCGAAGAGAGAAAGCCTAGCCGGTGAGCCGTCTCTTTAATGGAAACGTTCGACGCAACGAGAAGCGACCGTGCGGCGTCGAGCTTGCGCGATTCGCAATAATTCCGAACCGTTTTGCCTAATTCACGGCGAAACAGGCGGTTAAGCTGGCTGGGGCTAAGCGCAACAAGCCTGGCGAGTTTGCCGGGCGTTGGGATTTGCCGATCGTCCCGGTCGAGCGCCCGCAACGCCTGCTCGATCCGCGAATCCAAGCCGAGCACGTCAGGAAAAAGACCGGCACTCTGGAGCGAATCGGCGAACGCTTCAAACCAGGGGTAAAAGGCCGCGGCCAAGCGGAGATGTCCACGCATGCTGCCGACGCTGGCCGGCAATTGGTATCGCGCGCGCGGGAACCACCGTTCGGCCTCGCAGGCCAGCCGAACCGCCAGCCCGCGAAGCGCGGGCCCGGGGCCACCGGAGAGCACCAGGGCCGCGGGAAGCGGGAACAGTTCGCGCCCGAAGGCCCATCGGGCAACGAATGCGATCGACAGAAGCTCGCAATCGCGACTGGCCACCACCGTGCGTTCTCCCGGCGGCGCAACAAGCCATTCGTTCTCTTGAGCCCGCACCACTCCGCTTTTGCAGCGCAAACCGGCCCACCCGCGAAGGATCAGCCACGCGGTCGATGCCGGCGTAAAAGTCTGGCAGTCGATATACCGGGGGTCGATCGCGCCACGGTAGACCCAGTAAAGCTCCAGCTTCAACAGATGCCAGCGTTCGCGAGAAAGCGGCGTTGCAGTCACGTGTTTGCGCATTTTAGTCACTCATTCCGTAAAGCCCTGAGCGCCTCCGAAGGGTACACTATGCGAGGCGGATCTGAAATGAAGATGCCCGGGGCGTTTGCCGTTCCCCGCTCTTCCGGCGCACCGGGGAACACGCGATGGGAGAGCGGGATGGCGCGCCTGGGGAGACCGACAACGTCCGCTCCTTTTCACTCCCGCCCCATCGGGGGAATGCGAACCGCAACGGGATTTCGGCTGGGGATTGGCTTGCTTGTTCGTTTGGAGGAGCAACATGAAGGGCGTTACGATCAATGGCCGTAGAGCGCGGCGGACTCCTTGGTTGCCGGGCTTGTTGTTCGCATTCCCAATCGTCGCGGGCATGAATGCCGCCACGGCCGAGCAGGCAGCCGCGGAACTGCCGACCAAAGTCCTTTTCGATCCCGCCGCGATCGACGCCGCCAAGCAGGTCGCTCTTAACGGCTCTTCACAGCCCGAAGTCGCCTGCGCGTTGGCCGACAACGGCATCGAAGTCACCGTAGCCGCGGACGGCAAGTCATCCTTTCCCGGCATTGTCATTACGCCGCCGGCCGCCTGGGACTTGTCCGCCTATGGCCGCATCGATGCCAGGATCGTCAATTTAGGCGCGAGCCCGCTCAACCTGTCGCTCCGAGCCGATGACGACGGCCCCTGGCAAAACGAACCCTATTCCGCCGGCAAGGTTACGCTCAAACCGCACGAGTCCGGATCCGTCACGGCAATCTTCCATTACAAATGGGGAAAGAAAGACCACACGTTGAATACCGGCAAGATCACTAAACTCATATTCTTCGCCGGCAAAAGCTCCCACGAGCAGAAGTTCCGCATAGAGGCCATACACGCCGCAGGCCATCCAGGCGAAAAGCCCTGCCTCGATCAAAACAAACTCGCCTTCATGCCTCCCGGCGGCGTAATCGCCGGCCCGAAGGCCGCCTTCGATCCCGCCAAACAGGCTGCCGTGCGCGGCGGCGCCAAGTTCGATCCGGCCACGCTCACGGGCACATTTACACCGGTGGGCGAGCAGTCCATCGTCTTCAAACCCGCCGTGGGCGTCTGGAATCTTAATGAATATCTTCAAGTCAAAGTTCGCGTGAAAAATACCGGCGCCACTTCGCTGACTCCCTTTATCCGCCTGGAAAGCACAAAAGGCCCCACCGATGCCTTTCGGGCCGCCGCGCCGGTCGCCCCCGGCGACGAAGCGGACATATTCGCCTCGTTCGTTCCGCCGCGGCCATGGCGCGGCTTGGAGACTTCAGAAATGCTCGATAGCCAAGGCCCCGCTCACGTCTTCGAAAAGGAACACGAGCCGGGCACCGGTTCGGTGTATGCGTCGAATGCCACAAACGGCATCGTGGTGGGCGCCGACAGGCAGGAAGGCTCCCTGCAGGTTCTATCCATCATCGCCGAGATGCCTCCGCGTCAAAGCCTCCCCGAGTGGCTAGGTAAACGCCCACCCGTGGAAGGCGATTGGTCGCTCACCTTTGAAGATAACTTTAGCGGGAACGCGATCGACCTTCACAAGTGGAACATCTATTCCGAGGGCGACTGGCACCTCGGCAAGGAGACCGCATGGTCTAAAGACAACGTCATCGTCAAGAACGATCTGCTTTACCTTCGGCTGGAAAAGCGCAAGGCCCGCCACAACGACGATCCCAATCAACCCATCCTCAATTACGCCACGGGCAACTGCGACACCTACGGGAAATGGACCCAGCGGTATGGCTACTTTGAAGCCCGGCTCAAGATGCCGGCCACTCCCAACAGTTTTACCGCTTTTTGGATGATGCCCGACCGAGGCCTCGCTTACGAGATGGATCCCAAGAAGACCGGCTTCGGCGAGACGCGCCATTTCCGCCGCGATTCCACCAATGGCAACGGAATGGAATTCGACATCATGGAGCAGCTTTCCATCTGGGGTCCGAATCGCCATGACGCGGGCATGCACTGGGATTTCTATCTGAAAAACCACAAGTCCATCGGTACGTTGACCCTGTACCACCACCCGGACGCCGAGGGCTTCGTGACGGTGGGCATGCTTTGGACGCCCGGACAGGCAATCATATATCAACAGGGCAAGGAGGTCTTCCGATGGGAGTGCAAACGCATCGGCTCCGTGCCCAGCTACTTTATCCTGCAGCACATCTCCGGCGGCTGGGAAACCGAGGGCTTCGACGACGCTAAGCTTCCCGCGGACATGATCTTCGATTACGTCCGTGCCTGGCAACGCAAAGATCTCGCCTCCGATATGGACGGCCCAAAACCAAACGACGGCGGCCCGCGCGCCCCTAAAGCTCCGGAACCCAAGGCCCCGTAAACGTCACCGCCTTTGCAATCCCACTTACTTTTTGCAGGCAGATCCCTTAAGGGGAAATTCTCTTCGCGCCCCGCACCATTCGCTCAACACTTAACAAAAGTCCCGTCCGCTCTCCGAACGCGGGAATCCACGGCACTGCTCAAGCATTGAACGGGAAAAGCGGCGATTGCACGCGTGGAACCGCGGTTTGAACGGGTTTGCGCGGGCCGGGGCGCGCTTTTGGCGCTGGCACGGACTTTGCCATTACCTCCTTCCGAAGCAGGAGGGGTTATGTGGCGGGTCGAAACTCGCCGGACGCCTTCTGGGGCTGCAGGTAACAGAAAAAGGAGCCTATCATGGCTAGCGGAATCGGAAGTGGAAACGTCGGTCGCACGGGCAACAGCGTCGTTCAGAGCGGCAAGCGCGGCGGCGATGCGCGCGGTCTGGCCACCGGCGCGGTGTCGGGTTCGGGCGCGCTGGGTCTGGGCGTCGGGACGGGCGTGGGCGCGGGTCTGGGTTCGGGCGGAGCCGGGGCGGGCGCGGGCGCGGCGGGCGCGGCTTCGGGCGCCAGCGGCGGGCTGCTCAACGGCGGCAACGTGTCCGACAACAGCTACATCGGCACGATCAACATTCGGGCCTAATCAGTATAAAGTTGGACCGCGTTCCCCGCTCCCTCCTGTTAAAGAGGGGAGCGGGTCTTTTTTCACCGCAGTGACGCGGAGAACGGCGTGCGGGTTTGCAAACGGAACGGAATTTTCGCGCAAAGACGCTAAGGCGCGAAGAACGGAAAAAATAACTGAAGTAATCAGTAACTGATTACTGTTTACTTTTTTGCTGTTCACTTCCGTGCCGTTCTCTGCGGTGAAACAGCGTCGCGTCAACGCAGGGAATTCAGGGCGGGGTAGTCCAGGCGCAACGCGGTGCCGGTCTGGGCGGATTTCTGGGCGGCGTCGAGCACGGCCAGGGCGCGGCGGACGGAGGCGAGGCTCACGGCGGGTTCGGCGCCTTGGGTCAGCACGGCGGCGATGTTCTCGTAGTAGTTCCGCCAGCGTCCCTGCAGCGTGGGCACAATCTCTTCGGTCTTGCCGTCGCCGAGGCGGCCGTAGTTCTTCTCGTCTTCGCGCGCGGCGTCGATGTCGCCTTTAATCATCGCGGCTTCCTGCGGGTCCACGCCATATTTGATGAAGCCGGCCTGGTCGCCGAGCACGTAGTAGCGCGGCTTGCGCACGGCGGCCATGCTGCCGGCATCGACGATGCCCGTGCAACCGCCGGCGAAGCCGATCACGATCGTGGCGTGGCTCTCGACGCCGGCTTTCTCGAAGTGCCGGTGAATCCGCGCGTAGACGGACTCGATCACTTGCGGAAAGAGCTGGACCGTCTGGTCGACGAGATGCGCGCCGAGATCGAAGAAGCGCCCGCCGCCGGCCTCGGCGGTTCCGCGCCAGCCGCCGGGCGGCCCGAAACCCTGCCAAGCCATCTCCAGCCAGTGCACGCGGCCGAGTTTGCCGTCGTCGAGCAGCTTGCGGACGGTCAGGTAGTCGCCATCGAAGCGGCGGTTGTGGAAGACGTTGAGCATGCGGCCGGCTTTCTTCGCCGCGCCGATCATGCGGTCGCATTCGGAGAGGTTGAGGCACATCACCTTATCGGTGACGACGTGTTTGCCGGCGTCGAGCGCGCGGACGGCGAGGTCGCAATGCGTATCGTGAGGCGTGGCGAGGACCACGAGGTCCACGTCGCGGTCGTCGAGGACGGCGTCGAAGGATGCGTAAGTCTTGCAGCCGAGATCTTTTTGCACGCGCGCGCGGGTCTCGGGGCTGCGCGAGGCCACGCCGTGGAGTTGCAGGCCGGGCGTGAGCTTGATCAGGTACGTATGGAAGCAGCGGCCGGCGAAACCGTAGCCGATCACGACCGCGCGCGGGGTCTTCATGAGATAGCTCCTGGAAAGAACGGAAGCAGCCGCCAAAGACGCCACGTTCGCCAAGAATATCCAATATGCAACTGGCAAAGCCGCTGCGGGCGCTGCTTCAGTCGGCGGGGATCTTCGCGAGCGCGGCGTCGTGGAACTTGGTGAGCGCGAAGAGCGCGGCCACGGCGCCGATCGGCGCGAGGACGATGTCCTTCTGCGCGTCCCACGGATCGCCTTGGGTGCCGAGGTAGGCTTCGCCGAGGTCAGAGTGAGTGCCCGCGGCGACGAGCCATTCCCAGACTTCCCAGAGGCCCGCGATGGCGCAGATCGTGGTGAGCGTGAAGAACGCGGCCCAGCGGCGCGAGGCCTTAAGCGGCGTGCGGCGCAGGCAGATCTCGCGGATGGGCGGATAGAGGCAGAAGCCGAGCGCGAAATGCGCGAGCCGGTCGTAGTGGTTGCGCGACCAGTGGAAGTAATCGCGCAGCCAATCGAAGAGCGGCACGCGTGCGTAGGTGTAATGCCCGCCGATCATCTGGACCACCAGGTGGACGAAAATGAGGTAGTAGCAGAGGCGCGTGAATTCGACCTTACGGAAGCGGTAATAAATGATCGCAGCGAGGCCCTCGAGAAAAGGGACGCTGTTCTCGAGCGCCCAGTCTTGCCGGTCGTAGGGGTAGATGCCGAGCGCGACGGCGATGGCGCAGTACGCGCTCACGAGGCCGATTTTTTCGGCGCGGGAGGTCATGGCGTGCCGTTGGGCTCCGTGGGTGGCGGGACTTCCGCCGGGCGTGCGCCGGTGTCGCGGTAGGTCTGGCGGCGGCGGGCGTACTCTTCGATGGAGAAGGGGAGGTCGGGATCGGGTTCGCCGCGTTTGCACTGTTCGAAGAGGACCTTGAGGAACGGGACGCACCAGCCGCAGCCGGTGCCCGCGCCCAGGCATGCGCTGATCTGGCTCGCGACCTTGGGCTTCTCGCGCTGGCAGAACTTCACGATCTTGCGCTTGGAGACGTGAAAGCAGAGGCAGACGTGTTCGTCGGGGGACATGGGCAGCCCTCAAGAACAGCTTATGCGACTGCGGGAGAAATGGACAGGGCTGGTTTGCTTGTTGGTAAACGGGCAAACCAGAAAATCTGCAAAGCAGAAACGCGCCGTGCGCATGCAGCGCCGAAGGCGCGCGCGGAAATAGCCAGGGTCGAAGCGACGCGAAGCGGAGTGCAGGCCCTGGTACGCAGCGCTCCCAATTAGGCCTTAGCCCCAACGGGGCGTGCCCGAGGAAGACCCCGCTTTTAATTCATGCCAAAAAGTCGCGCGAAATAGGCGCTCTTTCAGGGCTTTCCCTTCTTGTTGGGGCCGCTGACCAGGGCCTTCGTCCCGATGAATCGGGACTCCGACCCTAGCTATTACCGCGCGGCCCTTCGGGCCTAAGGGAAGGACGGAATTCTTGGCTGGCTGGCTGGTTAATGGATCGCCCTTTGCAACACCCGCAAACTAGAAAACCAGTCAACGAACCAACGAGCCAACCTGCAGTCCTCGCGGCCCGGCCTTCACCGAGCGTGCAGGCACGCCAACGAGCATGACGTACAGGAATGCCAGCCCGATGCCAATGAGGAACAGGGGAAGACCAAGCATGGGTTCCTTGCCGTCCTGAACAATCAAGAACTCGGGCGTGAGTTTGCCCGAAGCCTTCGCGACCTTCTCGCGGTCCGAGGGCCCCGAGTCCATGCCGACGCGCACGAGGCCCTGGAAGACGCGCTCGAACTGGAACTTTTCACGGTGCTCGTTGATGTACTGCGCGACTTCCGCGGGGTTGCGCTTGTCGAGGTCCTGCACCAGCGCGACGAGCTCCGGGTCGCGGGTCTCGAGCAGCACGTGGGCGAGCGGCGCGCCGGGATCGCTGGCCGGGCGCAGCGGCAGATAGACCTTGTCGATCTCCTGGCTGTGTTCTTGCTCGATGAGCACCGCGCCCGGCACGAAGACCGAGCAGTCCGTGAGCTTGACCCACGCCGCGCCCGTCTTGCCGGCGTTGAAGTCCGCGAGACTGGTCTCGACCATCTGAGGGTTGGTGAAGTAGACGTACAGCATGTCGCCGGCGGCCCAGAAAAGGATCGCGGGGAGGATCAGGACGAAGACCTTCCCGATCGAGAAACCTCGGTTTGCCGAACGATAGCCGAACATGACCCCTCCTTTATCCGTCCGTTGGCCGAAGCGGTGTTGCCGGGGACAACGGCGTTCGCGCGAACCACAGCCGCCGCCGCGCATCCGTTCCTGCAACTCCTTGCCCGCCAGCCTTCTTTACCCGGGCCGCGCCGGTTCGATGTTCGATCTCGAAACGCCGCCGCGGCCCTACGGAAGAGTAGGGGCAAGCGGTGTGCCAAGGGCATGTGGTGAAGGAAGACGTCGCGCCGTGCAAGGGTTCCGGTTCTGTATGGTTGTTATTATTTCGTGACGTAAGCTGTTCCCTTGTCCCAAAGGGACAACAGGTGATAGCCCAGGGCAAGGCCGGATGTATCGGCCGCCTCCCTGGGTGTGCGGCCCTCCTCCCTCGGTCCCCCCTCCCAAGCGCCAACACGAGATTCGTGTTGGCGCTTGGGAGGGGGGAGGAAATGTCTGCGTCGCTGACCCAGGGTGGCGTCCCAAACAGCCGGGACGCAACCCTGGGCTATCCTATGTTGGCCTTTCAGGCCAAGCGAACAGAGCCGGGAATTAGATGAACGGTGAAGAGGATGCTTCCGGGGCTGCAATGAGTTGAATCAGACTTGCTTGCGTCCCACCGAAAAGGCGCCGAGACGCAGGAATTTGATGAGTTCGACGGTATCTTCTATTCCCTTTTCCGAAAACCGAAATGGAGGTATCGGGTATGTGTAGGGTGGATCGAGTTTTCGAAAAGCGCTTACAATTCCCTCTCGAACTGTCTCGACAATCTCATCACTTATAGGAAGGTCCAAGAGTTTCTGAAGGGCATCTGCAAGAGCCCAGGAGTCTTCAGCGGAGACCTTCCGGCCATCGTCTTCCAAGTATGCTGTAAATTCAGTCCCAAAGGATTGACTGTCTACACTTGTCGGTCCTTGTGGTTCCCAACCGCATGCTTGGGCAAGCGTGCAAACATAAAGCCAGATAAGATTGGGCAAATTGAAGGCAGAGCCGGTATCGCTAACGAGTTCGATGTACAAATTCGCAAGCCTTGATGAACGGTAAATATCTTAGAGAAGTACAACACAACTCACGGCTATTCAATTGTTGTGGTGCTGCTCGTGTTCGAGGCGCTGGCGTTCCATGCGGGCGCGCTCTTCGGGGGTGAGTTCCGGGGTGGGCAGCGCGTCGAGTTCCTCGATCAGGTCGTCCACGTTGCAACCGTGGAGTTCGAAGAGGCGCATGAAGATGTCGCCGATCTTGTTGTTGGGCGTGCTCGCGCCGGCGGTGACGGCCACGGTGAACGGCGACCGCTTCGGCCACCAGTCCTCGGCCACGACTTCTTCGTGCTTGCCGATGGGCTGGTGCCGGATCTGAGTCTTGTTCATCATGCAGGCCGCGTCGTCGATGTGGTACGTCGGCACGCCCTTCTCGATGCCCATTTCGGCCAGGTGGGTCGTGTTCGAGCTGTTGTAACCGCCGATGACGATCGTCACGTCGGGCTTGGCCACCAGCATATCCTTCACCGCGTCCTGGCGGTCCTGCGTGGCCGAACAGATCGTGTCGATGCTGCGGAAGCGCTGCGCGGTCTCGGCCGGGCCGTACTTCTGGATGAAGGTGTTCTTGAGCAGGGCCTGGATCGCGAGCGTCTCGCTGGAGAGCATTGTCGTCTGGTTCGCAACGCCGATCAGTTCCAGGTCCTTATCGGGATCGAAGCCTTCGCTCACCGCGGGCGCGAAGCGCTTGAAGAACGCGTCGTGGTCGAGCTTGCTCTTGCCGAGGATGTAATCGCAGACGAGCTGCGCTTCATCCAGATCGCGGACGATGATGTACTTGCCCTGCTGCGCGAGGCGCTGGCCGGTAAAGCCGTCGGCGTCGCCCGTGGCGCGGCTGGCGGTCGCGAGCGTCTCTTCGTGGCTGTATTTGCCGTGAATGACGCTGGTGAAGGTGTCCTTGGCGTACTTCTGGACGTTGTTCCAGACGTTCACCACCGCGCCGCAGGTGGTGTCGACGATGAACGCGCCCTTCTGCTTGACCATCTCGACTTCTTTCACCGCCGCGCCGAAGGCCGGGAGGATCACCACGTCGTCGGCGCCGATGTCGTTCCAGGTCATGCCGTTGGCGTACTGCCCGTTGAGGAAGATGACGCCCATCTCGACGAGCTGCTTGTTCACGTACGCATTGTGGATGATCTCGGCGGTAATGAAGAGGCGCTTGTCGGGGAACTTGCGGCGCGTCTCGTAGGCCATCTGCACCGCGCGTTCGACGCCGACGCAGAAGCCGAACTCCTTGGCGAGCTTGATCGTCATGCCTTCGCGCGTGACCTGGAATCCCTTCAGGCGCAGGAGGTCCACGATCTTGGAGGCGTAGGTGGCCTCGAGGACCGGGGCGACTTCCTTCTTGAGCCCGAAGTACTTGCGGTGGTAATCGGCCATGCGCGGCGTGCTCCTGTAAAGTGAACTGGCTGAGGCATGTTACTGGAACTATAGGGGAATAACAACCCTAAGCCTTCTGCGCCGTTGTCCTCCCGAACGCGATTTCGCCAAGTATTGTCAGCCGCGTTTGCCTAGCGAACGATTCGCGCAGGTGCTTCAGATTCAACATCCGAGACGGTCTTTGCACATAATATTCATACTTACATAAGTTTATGTGGTGAAGATTGCGACTTAGACGGGGCCTCTGCGGCCCTGGACTCGCCTTTGCTTTGATTTCCCACATAGCGCGGCAATGAGGCTGCGCGATGGAATGAGGGCTCCGATCATGGTCAACAACCAAACGCAGCAAGGTTCGAAGTTCGTGAATCCTGGCGTGCTCAAGGGCTTCAATCCGCAGCCCGAGCCGCCCGGCAAGCAGGCGGGTTTTCTGAACCCCGGGACGCTGGTGGGCTTTAACCCGCAGCCGGATCCGCCCGGCCTGCCCGGACTGCTGGTGCCGGCGGTGAAGAAGGGCTAATACCAAAAGGGATTTAGCCGCCAAGACGCCAAGAACTCCTTGAATACTTGAGCAGCGGTTTTCTTGGCGTACTTGGCGTCTTGGCGGCTCATTTGGTGAGCTGTTTCAGCTTCCCGCGCCGGCGTACTGGCGCAGGCCCGCGCGCCAGGTGAAGCCGGCGACGGCGAGGCAGATCAACCCTGCGAGCGGCGTGAACCAGGCGAGGCCGGGGATTTGGGCGCTTTCGCGCAGGAAGAGCGTGGAGGGATAGTAGGCCACGAAGCCGAAGGGGATCATGAAGGTGAGGATAAAGACGACCACCTTGTGAAAGATGTTGAGCGGGTATTGCGCGAAGTTGAGCAGGTTGTAGACGGGCGGGATGAGGCCCACGCGGTCCTGCGACCAGAAGGACAGGCCGGTCATGGTGAGGAAGACGCCGGTGAGGACGCCGTAGGCCCCGAGCATCATCACGACCAGCAGCAGGCCCGTGCTATACGTCCATTCCAGGCCGAGCTTCGACGAGGCGTAACTGAGCACCGTGATGCCGAGGGCGAGATCGGCCAGAAAATCGAAGCTGATGCCTTCCATCATCATCTGAAAGAGCGTGGAGAGCGGGCGCAGCAGCAGCCGGTCCATCTCGCCCTGCACGAGGTACTTGTCCGAGAACATGTAGAAGCTCATGGCGGTGGCGTCGAAGAGCGCGCGCGGCAGGAGCATGAAGCCGTAGATGAAGAAGACTTCCTCGCGCTTCCAGTTCTGGAGGAGCGGGACGTTGTCGAAGAGGACTTCGAGGACGAGGAGCTGCGTGGCCTGCTGGAGCAGCGCGGCGAGGCATTCGACGGCGAAGTCGGCGCGGTATTCGAGGCGCATCTTCATGGCCTGGACGACGTAGAGCCAGCCGACGAGGAGGTGGCGGGAGAGGGTGTTCATCGGGCGGAGTGTAGCGGGAAGGGCGGGTGGGGAAAGGTTTGCTTTGACGATGGGTGGCCCGGCCCATCGGGCCGGGTGAGCGAAGCGAACAGGAAGCTTCTCCATGAGCGCAGGGTTTTGGAGTTGACCTCGATTTAGTAGGAGCTTCTTGTCGGGCTCGCTGCGTGTGGCCGCTCTAGGGCTACTTGGACACTTTCAGATACTCCGTCAAATCTAATGCGCTTACGCCCTCGGGAGGCTGATAGATAAAGTCCTTCTCCCCTGGCGGCTTGCCAGCGCGTATCTGCGAGAGTTTCCATTTTTCGATACGTTCGTTCTTCGAGTTAAACGATTCCAATTGCACAAAGGTCGCCTTTTCCTTGGGGATAAGAATCCGAACCCTTTTGAAGTCGGGAACCTGCAGAATCATTTCATTTTCGAAGGTCTTAGAATTCCCCTCTAGTACGATAACAGACACACCATCGGAATTGCGTTCCGATGTACCTGTAAACTCGAATTTCTCGAACAGCTTTTCAAACAAGAAGGGCCATAGGTTTTGAATATTGAATTCCTTCAAGGAGATCTTCACGACCCCCTTTTCGTGGCTTCCTCCGCTAAAACTTGAGAGGCTCGTCGATTCAATCCAAACTGTCTGGCCGTCGCTCACGATCCGAACCGGTTGAACCCCCTCCTTTTCATTGAATCCCCACGTGCCCTCGAATGCAAAACAGGGCCCTTTTGCTTTAACACGCCCCACAAGCACCGGACCAGACGCCTCGACCAGGAGATCCGCTTCCCAGCAGAACCCACTCTGCGAAAACTTTTGCAAGCGCCGCAGGCAGGGCGCCACTCGGACATGCGGCCGCAACCGACGGGCTCGATAGGACAGCTCGGGGTCGGAACTGGAGCATGCGCGCTCGATCTCCACGGCAGCCGGTTCGCCGATCTGCAATAGACGGATTTCTGCCGCTTCGCGTGTGTCGTATTCGTCATCGCCCAACTGACAAACCAGCTTGGTGATCTCTGAAGGTACGTTGGGTTGGGGCGCACTAGTCTCGGCGCCCAAGGCTTGCGACAAAAAGAGGAGACCGCTCAGGAGGAAGGAATTCTGAAGTGCTTTTGGCTGCATGTCTCTATCCCTCCGTGCAACTCAAGGGATTGGACACCTTCTAAAGATCAAACATTACGCGATTCGGATAACGCATTGCGCGGAATATAGATGTAATCGTGTTACCAACTGCTTACTGCAGCCAGTCCTCCGAGCGCTTGGCGCCGGCTTCGTCGTTGAGTTCGCGGCAGATCGCGCTGGCGCGCTGGAACATCTGGCGCGCGACGTTGGTCAGGTTGGCTTTGTTGCCGCGGCACATGCTCACGCCCTGCCAGTGGTAGGCGTTGGCCTCGTTCTCGCGGTCCTTGGCGCTGTTAAAGAGCATCGCGGACTGGCCGAAGAGCGCCGCGGCGCGGCCCCAGTCGCCGCGATTGTTGTACGTGGGCTGCAGGCACCACGCCTGCATGTATAGGCTCTTGCCGCGCCCGCCGGTGTCGTTGGTCTCGGCGCGCAAGCGCGCGGCCTGTTCGAAGAGCTGCGCGGTGCGGTCGGCGTTGGCGCGAGTGTTGTTCGGCGGCGCGAGGCACCAGGCCTGCTGATGCAGCGCTTCGGCCTGGCCCTGCTTGTCGGCGAGTTCCGCGCGCGTGCGGGCGCTGGATTCGTAATAGCTCGCGGCGCGGAACCATTCGCCCTGTTCGTTGTGGTCGGGCTGGTAACAGTAGCCGAGCGCGTAGTTCTGATCGGCCAGCTCTTTTTTACGCCCCAGCCTTCCGTCCAGGGCCGCGGCCTGCTGATAGTAGCGGATCGCTTCCGCCCACGAGCCCGCGGGCAGGTTGCCGGGGCGGTGGCACCAGCCGAGTTCCGCGAGCGTGTCGGCTAGGCCGATCTCGTTGCGCGCTTCCGTGTCGATGCTCAGGCATTCCTTGAGGCAGGCCACGGCCTTGGCGTAGTCGCCGCGGGGATTGCGGTCGAGCATCAGGTACAGCGACTGGCGGTAGAGCGCGTCGGAGAGCTGGGAGGACTCGTGGGCTTCGCGGAAGGCGAGCGCCGCCTTGTTGTAGAGGAACTCGGCGTGATTGGGGTCCGGCAAGGCGTTGTTCGTCCCCTTGGCGGCGCGGTCGCCGAGGTCCAGCAGCCCTTTGCCGGTGCGCCGCAGGCCGTCGAGCACGTCCGGCGCGTTGGGCCGTTCGTGGCTGAGCGGCACGAAGATATTCAGCGCCGCGTCGTACAGGCCCTGGCCGAGCTTGAGCTGCGCGCTCGCGAGCCGGGATTCGAACGTGCCTGCCTGCACGGGCGGAGGCACGGGAACCGGAGCAGGCGCAGGCGGCGGAACGGGGAACGGCGCGGGCACGGGTTTCGGGAAGGGGAAGGGCGAAGGCGTAGGTTCGGGCGGCGGCGGCGGGACGACTGGGACCGGAGGCGGAACTGGCGTATCGCCGCTGATCCACTGGCGGATCTTGCCCGAGAACGCGAAGAGCAGCAGCGCGAGCACGATCAGCGCCAGACCGCCCGCCAGCCCCAGCGCCAGGAAGACCGCGCCCGCGCGGCTGGGCGGAGCGGGGGCGGGCGGCGTGAACGGCAGCACGCCCGGTTGCGGCGTGGCCGGAGTCTGCAGCGTGGGCGGAACAGGCGTCTGTAATGTGGGAGGCACCGGCGTCTGCAGCGTCATCGGGATAGGCGTGGCCTGCGCGGGACTGGGCAGCGTTCTCGGCAGCGGAGTGTTTGCCGGAGGAGGAACCGGCGATGGAACAATCTGCTGCGGCGCTTGCGGGGACGGCGTGGCCCCCGAAAGTTGTTCGCTCACGTACTGATACGGGCGGCCGACTTCGGCGACGCTGGCGAGCGCGCTGAGTTGCTGGACGACCGAGTGCTGGACGGTCTCGGGCTGGCCGAGTTCTTGGCGGCAGAGGCGCAGCGCCTGGAGCAGCGCCGCGCCGTCGGCACAGCGTTCTTCGGGCTTCTTCGAGAGGCAGCGGTCGATGAGCGCAGCGGTGGCCGGGCTGGTGTCGGCGCGCAGGTCGCGGATGGGTTTGTGCGGCGCGCGCACGCTGGCGTAGGCCGCGGCGAGCGCGTTGGGACCCGTAAAAGGCGGCTGGCCGGCGAGGAGCGCGTAGAGCGTCGCGCCGAGGCTGAAAATATCGCTGCGCTTGCCCGCGGTACGCGCGTCCATCGCCTGTTCGGGCGCGAGGAAGCCGGGCGAACCCATCATCGCGTTGGTGCCGGTAAGCGCCGTGCTGGCCGCGTCGCCGCGCGCGAGGCCCAAATCGGCGAGCTTGGCTTCCTGAAAGCGCGGCGCGCCGGGCACGGGTTCCGGAACGAGGACGTTATCGGGCTTGATGTCGCGGTGGATGATGCCCTGCGCGTGGGCGGCGGCGATGCCTTCGGCTGCGGCGATGCAGACGCCCAGCGCGTCGGCTTCGTTGAGGCCAATCTGGCCCGCCTCGATGACGCGCTTGAGCAGGCCACCGGCCGAGGCGCCGCGGACGAATTCCATGACGATGTAGTGGAGCCCGTTCTCTTCGTTGATATCGAAGACGCCGACGAGGCGCGGCGAGTGGACCTTCGCGGCCATGCGCGCTTCGCGGTAGAAGCGCTGAATGAGGTTCGGGTTCTGCGCCGCGCGGAAGAACGGCAGCACTTTCACCGCCACTTCCTGGTCGAGGCGCACGTGGTAGCCGTAGTAGACCGTGCCCATGCCGCCTTCGCCCAGGCGCGCGAGCAGCGGGATGCCGCCGAGCGTGGGCCAGGCCTGGCCCATGTAATCGGAGCGCGTCGCGTTCTTGATGACCTGGTCGCCGGAGAGGTCCTGCATCGGGACAGAGGTTGCGCTGGGAAACGCCGAGCCGGACCCCGCGCCGCCGCCCGATCCGGACGCGGGCGAGCCCGGGACGTAGGTGGAATGGGAAGGCGGCGTGGACATGCGGTCAGGCATCCCGAGTTACGATACGGAAGGGATGAGCGTAGCCGCGCGGGGGGCGGTATTCAACTGGACCAGTAGGGCAGGCATTCCTGCCTGTCCACCTCGGACCGCTGGAATCCTTGCGAGCGATACGTGAAAAAAACGAAAGCAACATGGATGAACCGATTTCCGTTTAGGCAGACAGGAATGCCTGCCCTACTATCCGCCGAGGACTGAGAGCCGGCGGCGGATGACGCGCCAGGCGATCTCGCAGAAGACGAGCAGCGCGAGGGTCCAGACGACTTGCAGCACCAGTTCGTCGCGGGTCTGGTCGAGCGGCCATTCGCCCAGGTAGATCTTCATCGGCGTGTAGGCGATGTGGCGGAACGGAAGCACGGTAAACGCGTCGCGCACGAGCGGGAAGTTGTTGAAGAATTCGAGCGGCAGGAGCTGGCCCGAGAGGAACTGCATGAGCAGGAACTTGGCCCAGAGGAAGCCCTGGAGCTTTTCGGTGAAGACGGCGCAGAGGCCGGTAAGAAAGTTGATCGCGAAGAAGAGGTGAAACGCGAGCACCACCGAGAGCCCAAACAACAGCCCGTGCAGGACGCTCGCCGGCGGCAGCAGCCCGAAGCAGAGCACGATCAGTATGCCGACGGGGAGGCTCATGAAGAGCGCGCGGAAGAGCAGTTCCCCCAGCGCCGTGCCGTAAAACTGGAGCAGCAGCGACATCGGACGCAGCAGGTCGCCGGAGATCTCGCCTTTGCTGATGCGCGCGGCGAGCACGTTGTCGGAGTTGGAGAAGTACGTCGCGCGCACGATCCAGTTCACGCAGACGTACGTCTGGATATGCGCGAGGGTCCAGCCGGCGACGGTGTCGTGTCCGCTGTAGACCGCGCCCCACAGGTACCACGCAACCGCGGCGTAGACGAAGTAGTTCGAGACGCCGATGACGTAGCGCAGCCGGTGCGCGAGCATGATGAGGAAGCTCGAGCGCGCAAAAGCGAATGTGAGACCGACGGATTGCATGGGCCGAAGTTTAGTGCCCGTTAGTCTGCGGACAATGAGAGTCTTGGCTATTCCGTCTGCGCTTACGATGAATAGGTCGCCCGGCTGTGAGTGCCACAGGTCGCAGACCTGTGCGCTGGACTCTGGGTTTTGCGGGAGTCCTACGCACAGGTCTGCGACCCTTGGCACTCGGAACGGCGCGACCTACAAGCACCGCAGCGCGGGCTGCGAAGCGAGCGCCAGCACAGCCGCCATTTCGCAGGGGAAGGGCGGGGGGCGAGCGGGTATAATTCGCGCTTCAGGTTGGCGAGAAATTCAAGGTTCGGAGTGCCGCGGCGCGTGCGCTATTTCTTTCGGGCGATGAAGCTGCTCTGGCCTTTAAAAGGCCGGATCTTCATCTATTTCCTGTGCACGCTGCTGCTCGCGGCGGCGAATACGTCGCCGCTGGCGCTGGCGCGCGCGATCATCGCGCACTTAAAGGGCGGCGAGGCCTTCAACGACGCCTTCGGCAAGGCCATCCACACCTTTTTCGTGCGGCATTTCGGCGACGGCGAAAGCTACATCATCGGGCTCTGCGGCATCTCGATCACGCTCCTGCTTCTAAAGAACATCTTCGAGTTCATCTGCTCGTATCTGCAATCGTGGATCGCCTACCGCCTGACCACCGACGCAGTCGTCCGGTTGATGCATCACCTGCTCACCATGGACATGGCCTTTTACGACAAGCGCAAGATGGGCGACATCGTCACGCGCGTGACGCAGAATACGCAGTCGCTGGGCTCCACGGCGCGCCTGACGCTCGATTTCCTCCAGCATCCGCCGATGATTCTCTTCCTCACCATCTGGGCGCTGTACCTGAACTGGCAGCTCTTCCTGATCGCGCTGCTCGGGTTCGTGGTGGCGGTGCTGCCGGTGCTGTGGCTCACGCGCAAGATTTACAAGCAGGCGAGCAAGGCGCGCGTCGGGCAGAGCGACATCTCGCAGAGCATTCTCGAGGACCTGTACGGCCTGCGGACCGTGCAGGCGTACGAGGCCGTGAACGCGGAGAAGGAGAACTTCCGCAAGAAGTGCGAGAAACTCTTCGGGTACACGATGAAGCAGCGGCGCTCGCGCGCGTTGCAAGGGCCGCTCTCGGAGATCGTGCTCGGTTGCGGCATCGCGGGCGTGCTTCTTTTTGGCGCGCTGCAGGTGATGCACGGCGAGATGTCGTTCGAGAACTTCGTCGTCTTCCAGGTGACGATCGGCATGTTGTACTCGCCGGTAAAGAGCATGCTCACGCTGGTGGGCGAACTGGCCGAATGGGTGCCGTCGGCCGAGGCCACGTTCGAATACCTCGACACGAAGCCCGCGATCTCCGACGCGCCGCACGCAACCGAGTGCCCCAAGCTGGCGCGCGAGATCGTCTTCGAGAACGTGACGTTCGATTACGGGCGCGGCCCGGTCTTCTCGAATTTGACGCTTGCGATCAAGAAGGGCGAACGCATTGGCATCGTCGGCCGCACGGGCGTGGGCAAGAGCACGCTGCTCTCGCTGCTGCTGCGCTTTTACGACCCGCAGCAGGGGCGCGTGACCATCGACGGCGCGGACATCAAGGGCGTCTCGATCCGCAGCCTGCGTTCGCAGATCGCGCTGGTGACGCAGACGCCGTTCCTCTTCCATTCGAGCATCGAGGACAACATCCGTTACGGAAAACCGGGCGCGACGCACGACGAGATCGAGGCCGCGGCGAAGGCGGCGGCGATCCACGACGAGATCATGGCCTTCCCCGAGGGCTACAAGACGCTCGCGGGCGAGCGCGGCGCGACGGTGAGCGGCGGGCAGCAGCAGCGCATCGCGGTGGCGCGGGCCATTCTGCGCAACGCGCCGATCGTGCTGCTCGACGAGGCCACCAGCGCGCTGGACTCGGGCGTCGAGAAGCAGGTGCAGGAGGCGCTGGATAAGCTCGCCGAGGGCCGCACGAGCCTGATCGTCGCGCACCGCTTGAGCACCGTGAAGGACGCGGACCGCATCGTGGTCTTCGCCGAGAACGGCGGCATCGAGGCCGTCGCGCCGCACGACGAACTGCTGCGGACCTCGCCGACCTATCGCAACCTGTGGGAACGCCAAGCCGGCGGGGTGGCGGTTACGGCATAAAAAGGCGGCTTGCGCTGCGCGCTAAGAGCCGAAAATAGAATTCAGCCGCTGGCGAATACCTCGCACCGACCATGAAGACGGTTTGGACCTGGGGCGCCCCGAGCTATGAAATTCTGTAGGGTCGCGCGGTGTCTCTGGTGGTTTGGATTCTACTGTCAGGGACGGCAAGCTTTCGGGCTGCGTGACTGAAGGCAAGGACGTTGCTTCAGGCGGAATTGGAGCAATTACAGGCTGTTCAAGGCTGGGAGCGGTTTCAGCAGCAAGTGCGGCACTGACTGCCGAACGATAAAAGGACTTTGGATTCGCATTGAAAGCCGACATGTATTCTTTGTACGTAACGGTTTTACCAATCCATTTTGGCGTTAAGAGGTCGAGCAATCGATCCGTTTCCGAAAATGCTGGAACCCGCGGACTGTATTTATTGATGATTTTCGCCGCACAATCATTGAGACAGAAGAGCTCAAACAGGCAAGCAAGTTTTAGGATCTGGGCTTCATCTGGTTTGAAAGCCCACATCTCTTCGTAATTAGGGAGGCAGAGATCTCGAAAGTAAAGCGCCTCTCCCCACATAATCTGCCCTTCCAGCGTTTGGGCGGGAATATCCCAAGCAAATGGCGAAGGAAGATCGGCACGGCTATAGCGATAGACATATAAATCGAAAAGAGAGAAGCCCCTGTTTCGCAAATAAGCATCGATATTGGCGAACACATTGGAATTATCCCCCAAGTTCCCATGAAATTGAACCTCAACCGAAATTCCTAAAACTCCGCCGGCTTTAAAAATCGCTTCCGCGCCCAAGAGCACCGCAAGATCGTTTCCATCTGTGTCGACTTTCAGAAAATCCAATTGAGCGTATGAATCTGGAGAAAAAAAGTCGTCTAGTTGAACTCTCTTACCGCTAAAAACAATCTCTTGGCCGGAATTGTAGTGTTCTTTGACGTAATTCTCCGAACTTGAAAGCAGGGCGGCACGAGAGCTGCTTCTGAAAATAGATTGGTTATTCTTCGATGCCAATTTCGGGGCGCCTTGATCCTGCAGGCGCTTTTCTTCCAGGCGCCTGCAAACCACATAGGCTTCCTCATATTTGATTTTTGGATTAGGATTGCAATCGTTCAGGCGCTTGACTTCGTTAACAAGTGGATCGAAGCCTACGGCGCGCAAGTGATCCTGAAAAACCTGCCAATGTTGCCCGATACCACCACTTGCACCCACATCTACCAGAAAAAAGTCCTTCTGGTGCATTGGCGGCAATTGCATAACGGCGGGAATCAGGGTGGGATTCGTTTGGATGCGGGCCGTTGACATAATTTCCTCGCTGAAGAACCTTTTTTACTGAGTTCGCAGGCGACTGCAAATCGAGTCTCATTCACTTATTCGTGCCACTCGAACCGGTCCGGTAACACCTGCGGGCCCGAGATCTCAAGTTGCAGCACGCGGCGGCGTGCGGCATTGGCGGGCTTGGGCGATGCGTGCAGCAGCAGCGGGCGCATGAGCAGCAGGTCGCCGGGTTCGGCGAGGCAGGTCACGGCGCGGTCGTTGCGGTTTTCGGGGAGCGCGGCTTCGGGTGCGGCCAGGCTCGCGATCGCGTGGCTGCCCAGCAGCACCTTCAGCGGGCCGTTGTCTGGCGTTGACGAATCGAGATGCAGCCGCAGCGCGAGCATCTTCGAGAGTATCCCGGTCGTCGCGCGAACATGCGGCACTCCGGCCTTGACGCTGGGCGCTGTAAGCACCGTACTCGGGCGGTGCTCCTTTACGGGAATCATCGTGTCGCGGTGCCAGCGCACGAACCAGGGCGTCGCGCCGGATTTGTCGAACAGCAGCACGCGCACCAATCGCGGCATGCCACTGAGGGCGCGTTCCAACAACGGTGCAAGCGACGGCAGAGCGAGGAGCTCGCGAGCTTCGGGAAGCTTATCGAGCGGAATGCGCACGCCCGCATAGGAGCGCTCGCCATCACGGGGCAACGAAGCATCCACGCGTTCGAGGCGCTCACGCCACGCGGCGGTTTCTTCGGGCGTAAGCAATCCGCGCAACCATACAAAACCGTTTTTGGTAAGCTCGCCGATCATGAAAGCTATTATCTCGCGAAGCACGCTTAAAACTACAGATGAACGCGGATCAACACGGATAACTGCAATTACCATCAATAACAATCTTCGGTGTTATCTGAGTTCATCCGTGTTCATCTGTGGTTTCACTCACATTTTATTGGTCGACTATACAAGGGTGAACCATGCTCCGTATGGCGGTTTTCCACTAAGCCCCTTGCGTCCTTCCTTGCGTTAATCGAATTAACTGCCGCTTTGGAAGGCAAATAAACAATTCCGCTCTAACAAAACAGATTTTGGAGCGATCTTTAATTTGACTCCGTGCGCTGCGGGCAGCAGAGTGCTCGCCGTTATGGATGCAGGGAGCGGTTCGAATCGCTTCATGAAAAACAGGCAAGGGAGAGAGAACGCAATGAAGACGCAGATGGCTTTGCTGACCTTGGCAGCGGTGCTGTGCGCGTGGGCGGGCCGGACGGAGGCCCTGGAAGAACAGTGCCCGTGCATCAAGGCAGCACGTGCCGCGGACATTCCCAACGAGAAGCTGGACGAGCTCAGCAAGAAGGTCGACATCATGGTCGCCGATATTCAGGAGCTCTTCAAGAAGGACGAAGTGAAGAAGGTCAACGCGGAGCTCGAAGCCGCCGAGAAGGCGAAGGACACGAAGAAGTCCGCCGAACTGGAAGCGAAGCTGAAGAAGCTGGTCACGCCGGCGCTGGAAAAGTTCCACAAGAGCGTCAAGGAACTGCTCGGCGCGGACCTGTACGCCAAATACAACGCGATATTACCGGATGAATTCAAGCTTTAAATCTCAATTAGATTTTACGAATCGCTTCAAAAAGGGCGGCCCAACGGCCGCCTTTTTTATTTTGTGTCCGCGGCCGCGCGCGGCGGCAGCCCATCGGCGCCGGGCTGCTCTCCGGGCGGGCGAGTCTTCCAGCGCTGGTGGCCCCAGAGCCACTGTTCGGGGTAGGCGCGGATCGCCTTTTCGTATGCCGAGTTGATGCGCGTGAGCAGCGCGCGGCGGTCGGCCTCGTGGTCGCCGGACTTCGGGAACTCGATGATGTCCCAGACGTGGAACTTGTGATGCACGCCGTCGGGCAGGCGGTTGAGCGTCGCGACGATCACCGGCGCGCCGCTGGCGAGGGCCAGTTCCGCGGGCGACGCGACGGTGCTGGCCAGGGTCCCGAAGAGGGGCACGAAGATACCGGAAGTGCCGCCGTTCTGATCGACGGACATGGTCACGATGCGCCCGCGGTCGAGCTGTTTCTTGAGGGTCCAGAGAATCTGCCACTTGTGAACGATCTCGTTGCCGGCGCGTTCGCGCACGCCGTCGACGAGCTCGTTGAGGTACGGGTTATCGAGCGGGCGCGCGACCGAGAGCAGCGGGCAGCCGAGGAGCGAGACGGCGTAGCCGTTGAGTTCCCAGTTGCCGTGATGCGCGGGCGTAACCATCAGGCCCTTGCCATTTTGCTTCGCGAGCAGTTCGTGGAAGACGTTTGCTGCGCTCATGTCGCAGAGCTCGCAGACGCGCTCCTTATTAAGGAGCGGCAGGCGCGCAAACTCGGCGATGAACAGGCCGATGTGCTCGAAATTGCCGCGCACCCACGCCTCTTTTTGCTCGCGGGTGAATTCCTCCCGAAACGCGAGGTCCATGTGGCGGCGCATCTGCTGACGCTTGCGCTTCAGCAGACGCCACGCGAGCAGCGCCAGTTGCCGGCCGGTCCAGCGCGCGGCGGGCGCGGGCAAGGTCTGAAAGAAGAGCATGAGCAGGCGCACGAGCGCGTCCACGGCGCGGTCGTTGGCGAGGTCGCGTGGGCCCCGGTTGGGCGGGGCGGTGCCCATGCCGCCGGTGCGCGGGCGTTTGGCGTCGTGGCTAACGGAGTCGCTCATGGATGAAGCGGCTATGACACCCGGTTTTTGGTGGGGGTCAAGGGTGGGAATGGCGCCGCCGAATGCTAGCCGCCATGGCCGCCATGAACGACCGCAAATGAGTGGCGTTCAAAATCTTCAGCCGCGCTAGAATGCGGCCATGGATGCGGAGCTGTTCAAACAGCGGCTGGCGGAGACGCTCGCGTGGTGCCTGCCGAAGGCGGGGGCCACTGCGCGCGACGGGCTGCGCGCGGAGTCGCTCAAGCCGGTGCTGATCCACGACCGCGAGCTGCCGCCGGGCCAGAAGCCCGACGCGCGCAAGGGCGAGACGTGGTTCCAGTTCCTGATGGGCGCGGGCGAGCGCTCGTGGGCCGACGTGGTCGCGGACCTGGCCGCGCGGCGCGCCGAGGAACTGCTGCAGGCGCAGCCGGGCTTTAAAGACAATCTGCCGGATCTGACGCAAGGCCATCTGCTCCTCTTCGAGGACGACCTTTCGGAACTGAGCGGCACGTCGGAGACGGCATCGCAGGGGTTCATTAATGCATGCGACGTCGCGCCGTGGGATACGTGGGTCGATTTTCTGCCCAAAAGCCCCGCACAGCGGAGCGCGCTGCTGATCTCGTGGGTACCGCCCGCGTTTTTGGCTCTGGTGGAGGCCGGCATCGCGGCCAACGAGACCGACTGCCTCTGGCTAACCCCGTGCACGCCGGACCTGCCCGCGCTGCTGGCGAAGCGCGAGGCGCATTACCGGACGTTGGAGCGGGAAGAGGAGTAGACGTATGCCCTTGACCCACGCCTGCCGCGCGATTCTCCTAACGGCATGAAAGTGACCGTGCGCTACCACGCGATTCTGCGCGAAGAGACCGGGCGCGCCGAAGAACCGTTCGAGCTGCCCGCGGGCTCGAGCGTGAAGGACGTGCTCGCGCACTTCTTCGCCGCGTATCCGGAGCTCGGCGGGATTGAGCAGGCGCTGAAGGTCGCGGTGAACGACGAGTTCGCGCAGCCGGGCGACGCGCTTAAGGACGGCGACACCGTCGATCTGCTGCCGCCGTTCGGGGGAGGATGAGCATGTCCCAATCCAACGCCACTACGCGGCGCCGGCTGCCGCCCGGTGCGACCCCGCCGGTGCTGCTCACGCGGGAGGCACTCGACCCGGCGGCCGTGGCGCGAAGCGTCGAGCGGCCCGAGGCCGGCGCGGTGGTCACCTTCGTCGGGACGACACGCAACGTTCACGAGGGGAAGCCGGTGCTGCGGCTCGAGTACGAGGCCCAGGAGAAGCTCGCGGAGAAAGCCCTGGAGAAGCTCTGCGCGGAAGCCGTAAAGAAGTTCGCGCTCGCGGCGGCTTCGATCCATCACCGGCTGGGGACGCTCGAGATCGGCGAGGCGAGCGTGGCGATCGCGGTAAGTTCCGCGCACCGCGGCGCGGCGTTCGACGGCTGCCGCTATCTCATCGACACGCTCAAAACCACGATCCCGATCTTCAAGAAGGAGCACTACGCCGGCGGCGCGGAAGCCGTGTGGGTGGGGCCGGACGGGAAGCCGGTTACGTTGTAGACGGATGGCTACGCACGGCAGTAGCATTTTCCTTCCGACTTGTTATTCTTATTTTTTACCATGGCTGAACCGGCGTCTTCTCAGGGAAGCCCGGGCGGGAAACCTCCCGCCGAGGCGCTCAAGGCGCTGCTCGCCTGCCGGCCGTATCTGCTCACATTCCTGTATTCGATGGTGCGCGACTTCGAGCTCGCCGAGGAGCTCTACCAGGACGTCTGCGTCACCGCGTGCGAACGCTGGGAGCGGCGTCCGCAGGGCGAGATCGGCGCGTGGGTTCGGGAGATCGCGCGCCGCCGTACCATGGCGACGCTGAAGGCGCGCGCGAAGCCGGGCCAGGCGCTGCCATCGGAGAAGCTCGTCGACGAGATCGAGCGCGCCATCGCGGCGATGACGGCTTCGCCGCAAGAGAAGTGGGAAACGCGCAAGGAAGCGCTGCGTTCGTGCTTCAAGAACTTGCCCGCGCACCTGCGCCAGATCGTCGAACTGCGCTACGGCCAGAAGCTGCCGAGCAAGGAGATCGCGGCGAAGCTCGGCAAGGAAGCGGCGGCGGTGAAGGACCTGCTCGCGAGCGCCCGTGCGGAGCTTGAGGCGTGCATGCGCAAGAAGCTCGCGCCGCCGGAGGGCCGGGCATGAACGCCGCCGCGCTCCCGAACCCCTCCAACAACGCGCTCGACGCGCTGCTCTGGTCATTCCTCGACCCGGCCGGCGAACTCGAACCGGACGCGCGCCCCGCCGAGAAGGTGGAACAGAAGGCCGACGCGACGCTCGCGGCGCGGCTCGTGGAACTCTGCCTGCAGCACGTGCTCCTGCGCGACTGCGTGGAAGAGGAAGCCTCGCGCGCCGCGGCTGCGACGCGGCCCGCGCGCGTGCACGCGGGACCGGCGGACGCCGAACTGGTGCTGCAGGCCGAACAGGGCGTGCCGGGCGCGTTCGAGATCCTGATGGAGCGCTACCTCTCGATGGTGATCGGCGTCGCGTACTCGCTGCTCTCCGACGCGGAGGCCTCGCGCGACGTGGCGCAGGACACCTTTATGGAAGCCGCGCAGACGCTCACGCTGCTGCGCGAGCGCGAGAAGTTCGGCAACTGGCTGTACGGCATCTCGCGGCGCAAAGCGAGCTACGTGCTGCGGCGGCGCAAGATGCACCAGGCCGCGATCAACTATAAGCAGCAGGAGGAGAAGACGCTGCCGCGGCAGGACGATCCTTCCGCCCCAGTGGCCCGCCAGGAGCGCAACGAGAATGTGCGCCGCGCGCTGAACCAGCTCCCCGAGATCTACCGCGAGATCATCGTGCTGCGCTATATCGATGGGCGCTCGTACGAGGAGATCGCCTCGGTGCTGGGCATCTCGCTGGCCGCGGTGGACAAGCGCCTGATGCGCGGCAAGGCGATGCTCAAAGAGCCGCTGCAGCGCTGGATGAACGAGTAGCCACTATCGAATTTGAGTAAAAGAGGGTAAAGTACGTACGGGAAGGAAGAAGGCCATGTCCACGAAAGTCCGCTTCAATTACGCCGATTTTGTCGAGCTTTATGCCGACGACAAACTCAGCCAGATCGTCGACGGAGAACTCTACGTGAGCCCACCCCCGGTCCTCCGGCACCAGATTGTTTCCAACAGGATCTGCTACGAATTGACGCGGCACGTGAAGGAACGAAACCTCGGGCTGGTGCTCTCATGCCCCACGGGCGTTGTCCTATCGGACGAAGACGTGGTTCTGCCTGATATTCTCTACGTGTCGCACGCGCACGCGCACATTCTCGCGCCGGAAGGCCTGCGCGGCGCGCCGGACCTGTGCGTCGAAGTGCTCTCGCCGAGCACCCGCAAGCTCGACCTGGAGGCCAAGCGCAAGCTCTACGCGAAGCACGGCGTCGCCGAATACTGGATCGTGGATGGCGAGGCCGACACCCTGACGTGCTACCAGCCGCAGAAAAACGCGGACAAGCCAGCGGCGGTTGTCTCGCCGCCCGCGAAGTTCAAGTCGCCGTTGTTGCAGGGCCTGGAGTTGGACCTCGCCGCCGTCTTCAGCCGCTGAAAACCCGTTTGATCTGCTCCAGATATCCCATGCCGTTCACCGTATCCGGTTCGAGATAGCTGCCTTCCGTCCATTCGTTCCAGGCGTTCAGCGTCAGAATCTGCGGTTGCGTCGCGCTCTGCTCGATAAAGCGGCGCGCGGCGGAGAGGGCGTCGCCGAAGACCTCGGGCGTGTTGCCGTTCAGGATCGCCATGTGCGGATAACCGAGGTTGTCGTAGGCATCGGACTGGATCGTGCGCGGGCTCGGGTCCCAGCCCATCGTCACGTTGGGAAAGTACGGCTTCTTGAAGTCCCGCGTCAGCCGCGCCCAGTCGCTCTCACTGGCGGTCGCGACGGCGCGGTAGCTGGTGGTGGGGAAGCTCGGCAGGCGCTGGTGGTGAACCCAGACGTACGACGTCACGCTGTCGAAGCCGAGGGCCTCGAGCATCTCGTTGGGGTTCTTCACCGCTTGCTCGCCCGGAAGAATCTGCACGCCCCAGACGACGGCGTTGAGGTGGAGCTCGCCGAGATTCGCCGCGCGCGTCCGGGCGCGGAAGTCATCGAGCGCCCGGCGGGTCTCGACGATGCCGCCGAGGCCTTTCACCAGGCTCATCAGTTCGTAGATCGAGAAGTAAAGCCCGCCGCTCACGCGCCAGTAGGACGGATGCGAGAAGTACGTCTTAATGATGTGCCCGGCCGCGGCGTCGAAGGCCTGGCGCGAGACCACGCCCTTCGCCAGCGTGTTATGCGGACGCGCGCGGGTCGCGGGGTGGATGTCGGTCCAGTCGTGGTTGGCCCACATCAGGGCAAACTTGAGACGGTCCGCGTTGGGCGCCTTGAGGAATCCGGCTTCGAGGCCGCGTTCGAGGTACGGGCCGTCTTCGTACCAGTACCAATCGAAGATGAACGCGTCGAGCCCGTGGTCTGCGGCCGCCGCGATCTTCTTGGCCATCGCGTCCGGGCGCGACTCGTCCTCGTGGCCCCAGAGCGGAACTTTGGGCTGCACGTGGCCCGCAAAACGCGGCTCGGCGCGCTTGACCAGGTCCCACTCCGTCCAACCCTTGCCGTGCCAGCGCTCGTTGCGCGGATCGACGTGGTAGTTGGGGAAGTAGTACGCCGCGATCTGGATGGACGAAGCCATGCGTCAGCTCTTCGTCCAGGTCTTGCCGGCGGCGATGGCGCGGAGCTGTTCCAAATGATGGCTGGTGTGCGTCACCACGACCTCGGCGATCTGCCCGAAGGTCTTCGGTCCGGTCTCGCTGTGCGTGCCGGTGTTGGCATCGAACGTGGCGTCCAGCGTCGAGAGCAGTTCGATCGCGGTCTCGCGCGCGGCCTGGTACTGCTGCTTGGCGAGCTTCATATCGCGGGACTTGTAGAAGAGCTTGGCGGCCCACTTGTCCTGGTCGAAGGCTTGCAGGACGGGCTTGTCCTCCGCAGCCAGGCGGCGCAGGCGGTCGAGGATCACGGTCTCGGAGTCGGACAGATGGATGAGGAGCTCGCGCATGGTCCACTTGCCCGGCGCATAGGCCCTGTTCTGAACGGCCTCGGGTTGGTCGAAAAAGCCCAGCACCTCCTTCAAATCGCTCTTCAGCTTCTGTACCTTGGCTTCGCGTTGAGCACCCATCATTTGCCTCCAAAATAGTGGGCTAAGTTTCAAAAGACCAAGCGGTTATAATCGCAAGATTGACTGCAACAAGCGCCGCTAAAGTGGCGTCTATGGGAGGGTATGAACAAGTTCATTCTGCCGCTCCTTAGCTGCTTCGCTTTCGCTGCAACCTGCGCGGCGGAGATGCCCGACGAGGAGCGCTACGACTTCGATAAAGAAGTAGGTCCCTTTACGACGCTGCGCGTGCCACCCGACCCCGCGCCGAACCCCAAGGACCCGATTCCCGCACCGATGATCGATACGACGCCAGGCGCGGCCAAGAGCGGCGCCGGTGCCCTCAAATACTCGTACATGCGCAAGGCCGGGCGCTTGGATGTGCTCAGCGTCGGCATTCCGCTCACCGAGTTCTCCCTGCTGGAGTTCGATCTGCGCGGCTCGGGCGCGGCGCTAGTCGGCATCATGCTCGACGACCTCGACGGCGCGAAGTTCCACTACATCTGCGAACTGCGCAACCCCAACTGGCGGCACATCACGCTCCAGCCCGAGGACTTCAAGCTCAGCGACGACTCGCCCGTAAAGAAGAAGGAGCTCAACCCCGACCGCATCGGTGCGGGCTTCGGGATCATCGACCTCTCCATGTTCCAGAAGAAGCCCGACGGCCCGGCCACGTTCTGGCTCGACAATCTGGTGGTGAAGCGCAAGCCGATGGCCGCGAAGACCGGCGGCTGGACAGTCACGCGCGATACCTCCATCGAGGTCTCGACGCGCATCGACGGCACGCTGGTGGTGGACCGCGGTATCACGCTGAACGTGAAGGCCAAGCGTTTTCAGATTCGCGGCAACGTGCAGCTAAAAGAAGGCGCGACGCTGCATGCGGAAGACACGTCCGTCGAGCTGCCGTGCTCGTATCCTTACCAGTACAACTTCGCGTTGGCGGACAAGAGCAAACTGGAGTTGGTGCGCTGCAAGGCGGCCCTGCCGCTGCCGTGGGGCGTACAGCTAAAAAAGAACAGCAAAGCCGACCTGCAGGGGACGACCTTCAGCGCGTGCGGCTTCACCTTCGACGTTCAGGAAGGCTCCGCGCTCTCGCTCTTGAAGACGGTGGGAGCGGGCGAAGCCGTCATCGCGCCGGCGAGCCAGGTGCGCGTGAACGAGTCCGCCGGGCTGCTGCTCTGGTTTGCGCTGCCGCCGAACGAGCCGCACCGCTTCGATTTCCCGAACGGCCTGCGCGTTGAACGCTGGACCGCGCCTTCGTCCGGAGGCCACGACGTCTCCATCACGGCTTCGCAGGGGCTGATGTGGGGCCTCGTGCCCGTGGACGGCTGCGACCTCACGTCTCAAGGCGTGGAACTGCGCGCAGTGGGCCTCTTCTTTAAGGGCGACTCCGCGCGCGAAGTGAAGGGCCTGCAGAACGGGACGACGTACTCCGCCGATCCCGTCCTCGCGGGGCACTCGAAACTCAAGCTCGGCGGCTCGAAAGTGCAGAGCTGGAACTTCTATCCGGCCGAGAAGGCCGTGGTGAACGTGGAAGGCTGCACCTTCGGCGAGGCGCTCTGCTACGGCGAAGCGAAGCTGAACGTGAGCGATTCCACCTGCGACGGCAGCGGCGGGTACTTCGGCGCGCGCGACAAGAGCGCGATCACGGCCAAGAAGTGCAAGTTCACCGGCCGCGTGATCGCGCACGACGACGCCAAGATCGTGCTCGAAGACTGCGAGATCGACGGCGACGCCCTGGCCGCCGACCGCGGCAGCCTGACCCTCATCCACTGCAAAGTAAGCGGCAGGAAGCATCGCGACCCCGGCGCGACGCTGGATGAGCGGTAGAGAATAAAACCTCCTAGTGTCTTTACGAAAACAGTTATCGTATTATCTTTACAACGTAACGAGGGGATTATTTTTCGCGGAGACCTTGCTTGCACGATACTATATTGGTTTTAATTCATGGATTTGAGTGGACCGCCAAGCAAGACATATTTCTCTTGCTTCCAGAAATCTCTTTATGCAAATATTCTGGTAGTACAACAGAAGTTTTATACGAAAAATTGTGTGAAAATACTGGATTGGACGATGGCTCACCATTTTGGTTTAAGGTTTACATCTCAGTAAACCCTAAGAAAACTGGTTATGACTGCTTAGAGTTTGGGGCCCCCTATTCTCTATTAGATCGTGCTTGCAACATAATAGCCATAGCCGCAGGCTCTCCCCTCGGTCTTTGTAGATTAATTCACAAAAGGGATTCGCAAATTCAAAGCGAACTCAATTTGATTCCGCGTGGTCAAACAGAGTTTTGGGGGGGAAACAGCAGTTGGCCAACTCTAAATGATGAAATATGTGAATCTATCGTATTAATGTGGAAAACCGCAACAAACCATTGGGAAAAACATAAAGCACCAGGAAGACTAAATAATGCTCTTACTTATTTCTACTATTCCTGGCGCTCCCACTATATGGACCAAATATGTATTAATTTGTCGATCGTGCTTGAGATTCTTTTTGCACCGCACTCAAACACAGAGACAAGTCATCAAATTGCTTTTAACGTCTCTCGCTTTTTCACACATTCCCGAAGTAGTAGAGAAAAAACATATGACTTGGTAAAGAAATTCTACAGCCATCGTTCAACTATTGTTCATGGCGGTCGTACTGACGAAAAACGTTTGATAGATATGACAGTTCCTGTTTTTAAATTAGTAACCTGCATATTGAAGCGAATCTTAGAAGAACCGAGTTTGGCTGGCATATTCGATGATGAAGAGCAGCGACGCGAAATGTTTCGGCAATATCTATTCGAATAGCAAAAGCATTTCAGGCTCAAGGTACATTTTCCAAAAAAAACTAGGCTTTGACTAAAACGTCCTTGCGTGCGACATTCATAATTATGAAGTCGCCGTTCAGGCGGGTGGCCGAACTGCCCGCCTTGGCGTTGTATTGCCTACATTCAGGTTCCGGCGCTGGGGCTTCGGGGAAGAAGCCGTCCGGCGGGGGTGTATTGTGCCTGCGCGAAAACCTGCACGGCCTCATCGGCGCGGCGCGCTCGCTGGCGGTCGGCGCGCTCGGGACCTATGGGCGGCGGTTGGATGAAACGGAATTTAAGGATGGCGGGCAGGGCTTGCAGCGAGCTGAGCCGAGCGGACGCCCGCCCCACCAGCACTACCCATCTCCTGGCAGCACCAACGTTGTTGTCGCGGTCGTGGAAGGCCCCGACACCGCGCTGGACATGCTCGCCGATCTGCGCGCGTGGCAGGCCATCGAAGAGACGGCAAATTCGAAATTAGAAATCCGAAATCCGAAAGCTGCGAGCGCTGAAAAAGGGGAATTAAAAAGTGCCAAGCGCGGGCGTTCCCCTCACCCCCAACCCTTCTCCCTCAAGTGGAGAGGGGAGCCTGGACGCGCCGCGGCCAATCCAAAATCGGAAATCCAAAATCCAAAATCCGAAGATTGGGCGGATCACACGCTGCCGGCGAACGCCACGCTGCCGGAGGACCTGAAGGCCGGGCTGGCGCTCGAGACCACGCTCTTTCCCGCGTGGGACGTCCTGCCGACGGAGTCCGATCGGCCGGAGGGCATCGCCCTGGCCGGACGGCGGCGCGCGCTGGAACGCCTGCGCGAGATTCGCGATCCCGCGCTGAACGCCGGAGCGGCAGCGCCCGGCGCGTTCGTCATCCTCGCGCCGATGACCGCGCTGATGCAGCCATGCGAGCCGCCCAGCGATCCCGGCGCGGCGCTGGTGCTCCAGACCGGCGCCAACCACGACCCGATCGCGCTCGGGCGCAAGCTGGGCGAGCTCGGCTTCGAGCGCGTCGGCCAGGTGGAAGTGCGCGGCGAGTTCAGCCTGCGCGGCGGGATCCTGGACCTCTTTCCGTACACGGCCGAGCGCCCGTTCCGCATCGACTTTTTCGGCGACACCATCGAGTCCATCCATCCGTTCGACCCGCTGACGCAGGTCTCGGAAGGCTCGGTGCCGGCCATCGCGATTGCCGACTCGTCGCCCGAGCGCCTGCGCAAGCTCTTTAGCCCCGGCGCCGCCGCGGGCCGGCCGAGCACCCTCTTCGACCACCTGCCGCCGGACGCGCGCATCGTCTGGGTCGATCCCGCCAAGCTGGCCCAGCGCGCCGACCTCTACCACGCCAGCCTCGTCTCCGGCCGCAGCCTCTTCGTGAGCCTGAAGGACCTGCACGCGCAGGGTGAAGGGAAGTTCGACACGCTGGACCTGCTGCCGCCCGCGGGCGAGGAACAGAGCGTAGAGCGTGGAGCGTGGAGCGAAGAGCGACACGGCACGGACGACGGCGGCGACGTAGAGCGTGGAGCGAAGAGCGTAGAGCGACACGGCAACTACGGCGGAAAAGAACGCGAGACGCCAAGCGCTGAGACCAGTGGGGCGGGCGTCCGCTCGGCTGAGTCTTCGGCGAGCTCAGACGAGCCGCTCGCCGCAAGCCCTGCCCGCCAACCCGGCGGCGAAGCCGCTCGCTCTACGCTCCACGCTCTACGCTCCACGGCCGTTCGCTCTACGGACGTAAGCTGCACGGTCCTCACGCGGCTGCATGGCGAGATCGCGGCGCATGCGGACGCGTGGAAGCGGCTCGCGGCTGCGCGCATGGCGCTGTACGTCTTCTGCGAGACGCCCGGCGACCGGAAGCGGCTGGAGACGCTGCTGACGGAGTCCGGCGTGCTGCCCGCGCCGAGCGTCCGCTTCCATTCGGGCAAGATCTCCGGCGGCTTCGATCTGCGCGCCTGCGGCATCGCCGCGATCAGCGACCGCGAGATCCTCGGGCGGCGCAAACACGCCGCGGCGGCCCCGGTAAAGGCCAAGTTCCCGGCCGGCAGCCGGCCGCTCACGAGCGTGCTCGAACTGCAGACCGGGGATTACGTGGTCCACGCGCAGCACGGCATCGCGCGCTACTTGGGCCTGGCGCGGCTCGAAAAGAGCGGGCGCATGGAAGATTACCTGACGCTGCTCTTCGACGAGAACGTGAAACTGTACGTGCCCGGCGCGCACATCCATTGGGTCGGCAAGTACATCGGAGGGCAGACGAACCCGGAGCTCGCGAAGCTGGGCTCGAAGGCCTGGATCCGCAAGAAGGAACGCGCGCAGCAGGCCATCCGCGATATCGCCGAGGACCTGCTCAAGGTTCAGGCCGCGCGCAAGAGCCTGCCCGGCATTGTTTATGGTCCCGACGGCGAATGGCAGAGCGAGTTCGAGCAGGCTTTCCCCTACGACGAGACCCCGGACCAGCTCGCGGCGATCGAGGCCATCGACAAGGACATGCACGCGACGTACCCGATGGACCGGCTGCTCTGCGGGGACGTGGGCTTCGGCAAGACGGAGGTCGCGGTGCGCGCGGCTTTCCGCACGGTGATGAACGGCAAGCAGGCCGCGGTGCTCACGCCCACGACCCTGCTGTGCGAACAGCACGGGCGCACGTTCAAGGAACGCTTCGCGGGCTATCCGGTCAGCGTCGAGACGCTCTCGCGTTTCAAGACGCCGCGGCAGCAGAAGGAGATCCTCAACCGGCTGGCCACCGGGCGGCTGGATATCGTCATCGGCACCCATCGCGTGCTGCAGAAGGACGTACGTTTTAAAGACCTGGGCCTGGCGATCGTGGACGAGGAGCAGCGCTTCGGCGTCGAGCACAAAGAGTTCTTCAAGCAGCTCCGCAAGACCGTGGACGTGCTGACGCTCAGCGCCACGCCGATCCCGCGCACGCTCCACATGGCCATGCTGGGCCTGCGGGACATCTCGAACCTGCTCACGCCGCCGCGCAACCGGCGCTCGATCGCGACCAAGGTGGCGCGCGTAAGCGACGACCTGCTTAGGCGCGCGATCCTGCGCGAGATCAGCCGCGGCGGGCAGGTCTTCGTCGTCCACCCGCGCGTGCACGATATCCAGGACTTCGCCTCAAGGGTGGCCTCGCTCGTGCCCGAGGCGCGCGTCGGCATCGGCCACGGGCAGCTCGACGCCGACGACCTGGAAGCCGTGATGGACCGCTTCCTGCAAGGCGGCATGGACGTGCTCGTGAGCACCACCATCGTGGAGAGCGGCTTGGACATCGCCAGCGCGAACACGATTCTCGTGCACGAGGCCGACCGTTTCGGGTTGTCCGAGCTCCACCAGCTCCGCGGGCGCGTGGGCCGCAGCGACATCCAAGCGTACTGCTACCTGCTGCTGCCCGAGCACAGCCCGATCACGCCCGAGGGCCTGCGGCGGCTGCGGGCGCTCGAGGAGTTCGACGAGCTCGGCGCGGGCTTCCAGCTTGCCTTGAAGGATCTGGAGATCCGCGGCGCGGGCAACGTGCTGGGCGTGGAACAGTCGGGGCAGATCGCGGAGGTCGGCTACGACCTGTACTGCAAACTGCTCGACGCGACGGTAAAGCAGCTAAAAGGCGAACCGCCGCCGGAGGAAGAGATTGAGGTCCACCTGCAACTTCGCAGCCCGGCCTATATCCCGGAGACGTACATCGAAGACGAGAAGGCGGTGCTGGAGTTCTACCGGCGCCTGGAGGTCGCGCGGACCGACGAGCATCTCGCGGCGCTGAAAAACGAACTCGCCGACCGGTTCGGCCCGCTGCCGCCGGAGACCGCGCGGCTTTTTGAGGAATCCAAGCTGCGCCGCTACGCGCGGGCGGCGCGCGTGCCGTACGTGGGGATCGAACAGGAGTCCGGCCGGCTGATCCTCAAGCTGCACGGCTGGGATTTTAAGGCCGCCGACCGTGCGCTGCGTGGCCTGCCGGAAGTTCAGGGCGTGCGGGTGCTCGACGACCAGACGCTCTCGTTCGGCTTGAGTTTACGCGCCAAAAGCGATGAGACCGCGCTGCATCAATTTGTGCGCAACCTCTTGGAGCCCCTGGCGATATGGCGCTCCAAGCACGCTATTCGCGCGGCCCAGGACGTTCGTCCTGCATCCGTAAAGTAAGTTATCCGCAAGGATTATGCGCTCATTTTGTTACTTGGGCACGCGCTTTTAAAGGCGGTTGCGCCGCGCCGATTTTGGGGAAATCGGCCGGTCCTAGGGAAGCGGTAAAACGATCAGCGGCGAGGCCACATAATGTTCTTGACGGGGCCAGAAAATCGACTCTACAGTACGCGACAGTGCTTTAGAACGCTCGTTTAACCGCAACGGCCCACGGGCCTGGTACATTCTCAGTCGGGAAGGAGGAAGGACAGCATGGCAACTCCAGGGAAGCCGGGAAAACCCACCGGTCCCGGCACATCCGGAACGAACGCCAAGCCGAAGCACGGCGACGAAACGCTGGCGAAGCGTAAGAAGAAGGATGAAGACGAGGACGAGGAGGAAGAAGAGGACGACGACGAAGAGGAGGATGAGGACGAAGACGACGAAGAGGAGGATGAAGACGACGAGGAAGATGAGGACGAAGACGAGGAAGAAGAAGACGACGACGAAGAGGACCTAGAAGACGAGGACCTCGACGAAGACGAGATCGACGAGGAAGAGCTCGACGACGAAGACCTCGACGACGAGGACCTCGACGACGAGGACCTCGACGACGAGGACGACGACGAGGATGACGACGAGGATGACGACGAGGACGACGACGAGGAAGAGGAAGCCGACAACGAGCAGGGCAGCAAGAAGAACGTGGCCGCCGGCAAGAAGCCGACGGCCGCGCCTTCTAAGAACGGCTTGAAAGCGCCCTCGGTCTCCGGAAAGACCGCCGCGGCTGCCGGCGCGGTCGCCGTCGTTGCGGCATCCGCAAAGACCGGCAAGATGCCGGCGGTGAAGGCCGACCCCGCGAGCAGCCGCAGCGCGGGTTCCGCCTCTGCCGCCGGCGCCAAGCCCGGTCCCAACGCCAGCGCGCGTGGCGTCGCCTCGCGCTCGCGCTTCGACGCCGCTGCCGTTAAAGACAAAGATAAGAAACCAGGCGCGGCGGGGTCCGAAGAGGACGCTCCCAAGCCCGGCGCAACAACCAGCACGCGCAGCACCTCCCGGGCGCCGCGCGATCCCGCCATGGTCAGCGGCGCGCGCAGCGGCGTGACCAAGCGCCAGCCCGCGAGCCCGCCTCCGGACAAGCTCAAGATGTACGCCTTGCTCGCCTGCCTGGTGCTCTTCCTGGCGTGTTGCGGCGTCGGCGGCTTCCTGGTCTACCAGAAGGTGTTCAACAACCCCGCCGACCGGCCGCCGCCCGAAAAGCCGCAGGCGGTGGACATCACCAAGAATTTGAAAGGCGCCCACAGCCAGGGCAAGGAGGTCTACCAGGTCGCGCGGGAAGCCTACGATCACGACGACCTCGAGACCGCGCTGGCCAGGTTCAACGAAGCAAAAGAGATCTGGCAGACGGCCTCCGACAAAATCGCCGATATCCGCGCGGACCCCAAATTCAGCGGCAAAGAGTACGCCGCCTGGGAGGACACCGCGAGCCAGCTCGAATCGGACCTGAAGGTCGTGAACGACGACATCTTCAAGACCGAGATGCGCATCAGCCGCGGCAAGGCGCAGAAGACCGAAACGAAGTCCGTGGAATTGCCGCCGCAGAAGACGGATTCCGGCGCCGAAGCCAAGACCGGCGACTCCAAAACCATGGACGGCCGCGAGGGCCTGGACCCGGATCAGCCGACGCCCACGGAATCGGAACTGAAAAAGATGAAGGAAGCCAAGAGCGCGGCCAAGACCGAAGCGAAAACGGAAACCAAGCCCGAAGCCAAGACGGAAGCGAAGTCCGAGCCGCTCCAGCTTCAGGAATAGCCGCGGGCAGGGCTCGCGACGCCAGCCTTTTTTTAGAACCGCCAAGACGCCAAAGCGCCAAGTAAAGCGTATTCCTATAAGCGGAAGCCGTTCTTGGCGCTTTGGCGTCTTGGCGGTTTAGATCAATCTGTTCTTCGATTCTCGCGCTCTCCTCGACCGGACGGTTCCATCTGCGCGAGCGCCCACGCGGCCCGCGCACGGATGTCCGCGTCGGCGTCCTTCAAGCAATCCAACAAAGCCGCCCGGCAGCTTTCGGCCTTCACGTTGCCCGCGGCGGTGAGCGCGCCCAGGCGGATGCCCTTCCAGCCCGTGCGCCGGAGCGCGCTGGCCTGGAACGCGCGGTCGAACGCGGCCTCGTCCAGCGCGATCGCTGCGGCCAGCGTCAGCGCCTGCCACGGCGCGGGCTGGGCGAGTTCTTCATCGGCCGCGGCGGTGCTCCGACCCGGCGCATTGAACGGGCAGACCGCCTGGCAGATGTCGCAGCCCGCGGCCCAACCGTGGTGTTCGGCCCACTGCGCTTCCGGCACGGCGCCTTTAAGCTCCAGGTTCCAGGTGACGATGCAGCGGTTGGCGTCGAGCACGCCCGGCGCGGGCAGCGCGCCGGTGGGACAGGCATCCAGGCAGCGCGTACAAGTTCCGCAATGGTCGGTCTGCGGCGGATCGGGCTCGCTGGCCGCGTCGAGGAGCAGTTCGCCCAGCAGCATGAACGAGCCGAGCTGTGGATGGATGAGGCACGTATTCTTGCCGATCCAGCCGACCCCCGCGCGCTCGGACCAGGCGCGCTCGAGCACCGGGCCGGTATCGACGTAATAGTGCGCGCGTCCGCAGAGGCCCGCCGCTTCCAGCGCCTTGCCCAGGGCCTTCAGGCGCCTGGTGAAGATGAGGTGGTAGTCGCGCCCGCGGGCGTAGCGGGCCACATGCGCGATCAGGTCGCGCCCGCGTTCGCCCCGTTCTTCCGCATCGTAGAACGCGGCCACGCAAAGCATGCTGCGTGCCCAGGGAAAGCGCGCGCGCAGGTTCATGCGCGTGGCCGCGTTCTCCTTCACATACTCGAGCGGCCCGTGCCGGCCCGCCTGAAGCCAAGCATCCAGCGCCAGCGCGCGCGGAGCCGCGCCGTCCTCCGGCACGGCCGCGATACCACTGAGCGCGAAGCCGTGTTCGCGGGCGAGGTTTTTGATGCGAGAGGATGGGTTCATGGAATGAAATCCCGAATACACACATTAAACCGCCAAGACGCCAAATCCGCCAAGCACTAACTCATAACGCTGGCAGCTCAGATTTGCCCGTTGCAGCAGGGAAGTGGTTGCGATACCAACCAAGCTGCCCTCTAAAGGAGGATCTCCCATGCTCACCGTGGACGGCTGCCGTGCGCGGCAGAAGCGTCTGATTGACCGGCTCGCCAAGCTGGGGCTCGACGGCGCGCTGGTGACGGCGCGCGAGCACGTCTACTACTTCACCAACTTCCGCAGCGGGTGGAATCACGCCAGCGCCGCGCTGCTCGAGGCCTCCGGGCGCGTCACGCTGCTGGGCTGGAAGCCAGCCAAGGAGAGCATCGCCGCGAACGAGCTCGTCGATTACCCCGCGCACAAGTTTTCCACGATGCCCATGGAACAGGCGACGCTCGCCGCCGCCGCATTCAAGAAAGCCGTGCCGCAGGGCAAGAAGCTCGGCGTGGACCTGGAAGGCCCCGGCGCGCTGGCGCGGCTGGCCGGGCCCGAGGCCGCCGACATCACGCTCGAGATCATGAAGCTGCGCAAGCGCAAGGACGCGGACGAGCTCGCGGCGCTCAAGCGCGCCATCGCGGTGAGCGAAGCGATGTACGCGTTCACGAAGGCGAACATTAGGTCGGGCGTGGACGAGCTCGAGTTCTTCGCGGGCATCCGCGGCGCGGCCATCGCCGCGGCCGGCTGCGACCCCGAGCGCTTCGGCAACGACTTCCGCTCAGGCGAAGGCGGCGGGCTGCCGCGCAAGCGGCCGATGCAGGCGGGCGAACTCTTCGTGCTCGACGCCGGGCCGTCTATAGACGGCTACCACGCCGACAACTGCCGCGCCTTCGCGGTGGACCGCAAGGGCACGGACGTTCAGCACCAGGCCTGCGCGAACATCGTCGCGGCGCTCGATTACGCGGAGAAGCTCATCCAGCCGGGTCTCTCCTGCGTGAAGCTCTTCGAAGAGACCAAGAAGTTCATGTCCGGCATGGGCCACTCGGGGCTCTGCCACCACCTCGGCCACGGCATCGGCTTGCAGCCGCACGAGGCCCCGCAGCTCAATCCGGAGTACGACGCGGTCTTCGAGGCCGGCGACGTCTTCACCATGGAGCCCGGCCTGTACTCGAAGGAACTGAACGCCGGCATCCGCCTCGAACAGAATTACCTGCTGACCGAGAAGGGCGTGGAGAAACTGACATCCTTCCCGCTGACGCTGGTTTGAACTGGAACCACAGATGAACACCGATAAACACGGATCGAACACACGTACTGTATCTGTGTTCATCTGGCTCTGTTGAAATCCCCTCCTTATGTAAGGAGGGGTAAGGGGAGGTTGAGGCGTCTGAGGCGTTAACCCCCCTGTATCCC
>JACQFI010000088.1 GCA_016200135.1 Planctomycetota bacterium | reverse complement strand
CCAGGTTTGCCGGACGCGTCTTTCCTCCTTTTGAGTAAGGCTTGACGTGATCCACATGAAACGTCGCTTCCTGGTACAGTTGCGGCAAGCGGCAATACTCACACCTGTCGCGCGCGCGTCTTCTCACCAGCCGCTGCAGCGGAGCCGAAACGATCTGCCGTCTCATGCCGGCCTGCGCCCAAGCGCGCGAGAAACGCGCAACTTCATCAAGGTCAGCATCTCGGAGAGTTCCACCAGAGCCCGCGCTTCCTTACGTTCCTCCTTCTTAAGCCGCACGCCATGCTCCTGCTTGTCGAGCAACTCCTGCAGCCGTTCATGCAGTGCGGGAGGCATCTGAAAGCGCTTCCAGTCCTTGGGCAATTCCAACTCCACCACGACCGAACGGCTCATGTCATTTCCCTCCTGCAATACTACGCAAATTTCTTCCGCACAACCTCCAGCCCCTTCACCAAAGCGTCGATGTCTTCCTTGGCGGTGTAGATGTACGCGCTCGCGCGGGCGGTGCTGGGCGAACCCAGCCATTCGTGCAACGGCTGTGCGCAGTGGTGGCCCGCGCGCACGGCGATGCCCTCGGCGTCGAGCACCTGCGCCACGTCATGCGCGTGGATATCGTCGAACTCGAACGCGAAGACGCCCGCGCGTATCTCAGGATTCGGCGGACCGAAGACCTTGAGACCTTTGACGCTCTTCAGGCGCTCCAGCGCGTACGTCACGATCTCTTTCTCATGCGCGCGCACGTTGGCCATGCCGGTCTTCATGAGGTACTCGATGGCGGCGGTGATGCCCGCGGTCTCGGCGATTGGCGGCGTGCCGGCCTCGAAGCGCCCCGGCGGTTCTTTGTAGGTCGAAGTGGTGATCGTCACTTCCTCGATCATCTCGCCGCCGCCGAGGAACGCGTCCATCTTGTTGAGCAGTTCCATGCGGCCCCAGAGGACGCCGAGGCCCGTCGGGCCGAGCATCTTGTGCGCGCTGAAGGCGTAGAAGTCCGCGCCGAGCGCCTGGACGTTCACCGGCAGGTGCGGCACCGCCTGGCAGCCATCGACGACGAAGACCGCGCCCGCCGCGTGTACCTTCTTGGCGATCTCGGCAATCGGGTTGATCGTCCCGAGCACGTTCGAGACATGCGTGAGCGCGACGAGCTTGACCTTGCCCCCGGCGAGGAACGAATCGAGTTCCTCCAGCCGCAGCGTGCCGTCGGAATTCAGTTCCACGCCGCGGATCACGCAGCCCTTTTCCTTCGCGAGCATGTGCCACGGGACGAGGTTCGCGTGGTGTTCCATGCGCGAGACGACGATCTCGTCGCCTGCTTTGAGGAACTTTCGCCCATAGCCGTGCGCGACGAGGTTCAGCGCCTCGGTCGCGTTCTTCGTCCAGACGATCTCGCCCGGCAGGTACGCGTTGATGAAAAAGTGCGTGCGCGTGCGCGCGCACTCGTAGATCTCCGTGGCGCGCTCCGCCAGGACGTGCAGCCCGCGGTGCACGTTCGCGTTGCTGACGTGGTAGTACTCGTTCATCGCGTCGATGACCGTGAACGGCTTCTGCGAGGTCGCGGCCGAATCGAGGTAGACCAGGCGCTTCCCGTCGTGGATCTTCTGCTTGAGGATCGGGAAGTCCTGCGCGACGCGGCGCGGGTCCAGCGGGTAAGTCTCGCGCGTGGGCGCGGCGGTCTTGGGTTGGGCGTTCACGTTGCCTGACATGTCAATCCACCTCGACTTCTATGTCGTCCCCCGTCACGCGGACCTTGTACTGCTTGACGGGCTCGACAGCCGGGAGCGTCTTGGCCGCGCCGGTCTTCAGGTCGAACTGCGCGCCGTGCCAGGGGCATTCGATCGTGCAGTCGTCCACCAGACCGCCGTCGGCCAGCGAGGCATCGGCGTGCGTGCAGCCGTCGTCGATGGCGAGGTAGCCGGCGCCCGTGTGGAAGACCGCGATGCGCTTGCCCTTGATGTCCACGCAGCGCCCTTTCCCCAGTGGCAGCGCATCCTTCTTAAGAACCGCGACGAACGTGCTCATGGTTGCTTGGAGCCCTCGTTAAGCTGGACGGGCTTGGCCGTCCCAAACCCCGCATGCAAGATGCCTGCGGTACATGCAGGCTGGAAGCCTGCGCTACCTAGTGCTGCCCCGCGATCTTCGCGTCGATCTTCGCGCGCAGCGGTGCGATCGCTTCTTCCAGGCCAAACTTCAGGATCACTTCCTCGAAGAACCCGTCCATGATCATCTTGCGCGCCTGGAATTCCGAGATGCCGCGGCTGAGCAGATAGAAAAGCATCGTCGGGTCGATCTGGCCCGCGGTCGCGCCGTGCGTGCAGCGGACGTCGTTGGCGAGAATCTCGAGGCCCGGGATCGAGTGCACCCGCGCGTCGTCGCTCAAGAGCAGCGTGCGGTTCTGCTGGTACGCGTCGGTCTTCTGCGCGCCGTGTTCGAGCCGGATCATGCCGCGCCAGCACGCGCGCGACGCATGATTGAGCGCGCCCTTATACATCAGGTCGCTCTTGCAGTTCGGCGCGATGTGGCGCTGGTACGTCGTGAGGTGCTGCTGCTGCGCCTGCAGGCCGTAGTAGAGTCCGTACAGGATCGCTTCGCCGTAGGGCTCCACCATCTCGCATTCCATGAAGTCTTGCGTCAGCTTCGCGCCCAGGTGCGCGCTCGCGAAGGTGCAGTGCCCGTGCGCATGCACGCGCACCTGCTGCGCGCCGATATTGATGCACTCGCGGCCAAGGTCCTGGAGCAGGATGTAGCGGAGCTTCGCGTCGCGCCCGACGATGATTTCCGTCTGCGGATTGCAGAAGCCTGCGTCGTCCGGTTTCGAACAGTAGCCCTCGAAGACCACGGCCTCCGCGCCTTCCTCCAGCACGATCAGGTTGTGCGGATAGATGCCGTCCTTTCCCGAGCGCGTGCCGAACTCGGCCCAGAAAGGCTTCTCAAGCTTCACGCCCTTTGGTACATGAAGCACGTAGCCGCCGTCGCAGAGCGCCTGGTTCAGCGCGTGGAACTTGCCGCCTTTGCGCTCGAGCAGCGATTCAGGCGCGCCCGCGGGATAGACTTCGGTGGCCCACTTGTCCTTGAGCAGTCCGGCGTGCGACTTCAGGGCTTCCTCGAGGCTACCCCAAAAGCCGCCGGCCTTCGCGGCCGCGTCGCTGGGCCGGATGTGAGCGGGGAGGGGGCCGGTGCGCTCCGCGGCGGGCTCCAGTTCAAGCTCGTGCAGGTCCACGCGGCGCCAGAGTTCATCCGTCTTGCCCGGCAGCGGCAGCGCGTGGAAGGTCTCCAGCGCTTTCAGGCGGCGCTCGGTTAACCACGCGGGTTCATTCCGCTGCTTCGAGTACGCCTTGACGCCTTCGGCGGTCAGGGCGGGGGATAGGGCCGATGCGGTGCTCATTTTGGATTTTGGATTTGTGATTTTGGATTGCACGCGGCCAATCGGAATCCCAATCTAACGCTCCTTCTGTCTATGGCCTGTCTCTAGCTCTTTAACTTTTGTCTTTCGCTGCGGCTGCGTCATCCCGCCCCAATTGAAAATCCAAAATCGGAAATCGAAAATGGATGCTCAGCCTACCGTGCCTTCCATCTCCAACTCGATCAGCCGGTTCATCTCGACCGCGTACTCCATCGGCAGTTCCTTGATCAGCGGTTCGATGAAGCCGGTGACGATCATCTTCGCGGCTTCTTCCTGCGTGAGCCCGCGGCTCATCAGATAGAAGAGCTGCTCTTCGCTGATCTTGCTCACGCTGGCCTCGTGCTCGATCTGGACCTTCTCCGCGTCCACTTCGATATACGGATACGTGTCGCTGCGGCTCTGGTCGTCCAGGATCAGCGCGTCGCAAACCACGCGCGACTTGCTGTTCTCGGCGCCGGCGAGCACCTTGCACAGGCCGCGGTAGCCCGCGCGCCCGCCGTCCTTGCTGATCGACTTGCTGGTGATCACGCTCGACGTGTTCGGCGCGCAGTGCACCACCTTCGCGCCCGCGTCCTGGTGCTGGCCCTTGCCGGCGAAGGCGATCGAGAGGATCTCGCCGCGCGCGCCGGGTTCCATCATGTAGACCGCCGGGTACTTCACCGTCAGGCGGCTGCCGATGTTGCCGTCGATCCATTCCATCGTTGCGTCCTTGTAGGCCACGGCGCGCTTGGTCACAAGGTTGTACACGTTCGTCGACCAGTTCTGGATCGTGGTGTAGCGGCAGCGCCCGCCCTTCTTGACGACGATCTCCACGACCGCCGAGTGCAGACTGTCGCTGCTGTAGACCGGCGCGGTGCAGCCTTCCACATAATGCACGAACGCGCCCTCGTCGACGACGATCAGCGTGCGCTCGAACTGGCCCATGTCCTTCGCGTTGATGCGGAAATACGCCTGGAGCGGGATATCCACATGCACGCCCTTCGGCACGTAGATGAAACTGCCGCCCGACCAGACCGCGCTGTTTAGCGCGCTGAACTTGTTGTCGCCCGGCGGGATGATCTTGCCGAAGTGTTCGCGGAAGATGTCCTCGTGCTGCTTCAGGCCCTCTTCCGGCGAGAGGAAGACGACGCCCTTGTCTTCCCACTCCTTCTTGAGGTTGTGGTAGACGACTTCGCTGTCGTACTGCGCGCCGACGCCGCCGAGGAACTTGCGTTCGTCTTCGGGGATGCCGAGCTTGTCGTAGGTGCGCTTGATCTCTTCGGGCACCATGTCCCAGGTGGTGTACTGCTTGTCCGTGGGCGCAAGGTAGTAGGTGATGTTGTCGTAGTCGATGTGCGAGAGGTCGCCGCACCAGGTCGGAGTCGGCTTCTTGAAGAAGATCTCCAGCGCACGCAGGCGGAAGTCGCGCATCCACGCCGGTTCCTTCTTGTGCTCGCTGATGGACGCGACGGTCTCGCGCGTCAGGCCCTTCTGCGTGCGGAAAGAGTGCTTCTCTTCCTCGTGGAAGCCGAACTTGTATTCCTTGACGATCTCGCCGGCCTGGTTGACTTCGGCCGCGGCGGGCTCGCGCAGGATCTTGTCGTCGGTTCGCATCTTCGTATCCTCCTAACTTCTCTGTTTTCACCGCGGAGACGCAGAGTTCGCTGAGAACTGCGTGTGCGGTAAACCTGCGGTCTCCGTGTTCATAGTGCGCTCGCGCTCGATTCGGGCGCTTCCCTTTTCGTTCGTTCCTGCCCTTCCGTTCGTGCCGTTCTCCGTGTCCTCTGCGTCTCTGCGGTGAGGATTACCCCGCCTTCGCGTACTTCTTCTTCGCCACGTCGTAGCCGTGCTGGTCGATCTCGTCCGCCAGTTCCGGGCCCGCGCTTACGGCCACTTTGCCGTCGAGCAGCAGGTGCGCGTGCGTGGGCGGGACGTAGTTCAGCATGCGCTTGTAGTGCGTGATGATCAGGATGCCCATGTTGTGCTTCTTGGCCATGGCGTTCGCGCCCGCGCCGACCGTGGCCAGCTTGTCCACGTCCAGGCCGCTGTCGGTCTCGTCGAGCATCGCGAACTTCGGCTGCAGCATCGCGAGCTGCAGGATCTCCATCTGCTTCTTCTCGCCGCCGCTGAAGCCTTCGTTCAGGTAGCGCGTGGCGAGCGTCGTATCGATGTGGAGCTCTTTCATCGCGCCCATCAGCTTCTTCTGGAACTCCATCACCGAGAAGCCGGTGTCCTTGCCGCCGCTCTTGTCGGTGGCCTTCACCACGGCGCCGTGGAAGCGAGCCTGATAAGCGGTGCGCAAGAAGTTCGCGACGCTCACGCCCGGCACCGAGATCGGGTGCTGGAAGGCGAGGAAGACGCCCTTGCGCGCGCGTTCGTCGGGTTCCATCGCGAGCAGGTCTTCGCCTTCGAAGAAGACCTTGCCGCCGGTGACCGTGTAATTCGGGTGGCCCATGATCGCGTACGCGAGGGTGCTCTTGCCCGAGCCGTTCATGCCCAGGAGCACGTGCGTCTCGCCCGCGTTGATCGTGAGGCTGAGGCCCTTAAGGACCTCCTTCTCGGCGACCTTTACGCGCAGGTCTTCGACGACGATGAGAGGAGCTTTCGATGCCATGTGCGCCTTTCCTGTTAATCCTTGGCGGCCGCGACGGGCGCCGGCTGAGCTTCGCTCACGCCTACCCACGCCGGATGTCCGCCGTTCTCTTGTACCTTCTTGACCAGATCCTCGATCGAGACGCCCTGCAGGACTTCCTGCATGCGCTTCTCGGCCTCGCGGAACGTATTCACGATCAGGCACTTCGGGCCAAGGGTGCAGCTCTTGGCCGTGGCGTTGCATTCGTACATCGGAGACGAGCCCTCGAAGACCAGCGCAACGTCCCACAGCGTGATCTCGCGGGTGCTCCGTCCGATCTGGTAGCCGCCCTTCGCGCCGCGGTGGGAGCGCAGGAGCCCGGCCTTCGCCAGTTGCTGGAAGATCTTGGCCAAGTAAGAGGAAGAGACCTTCTGCGCCGCCGCGATCTCCTCGACGGAGAAGTCCTGGCGCTCGGGGTGCGCGGCCATAAAGAAGATGCTGTCGATAGCCGTCTCAGTGCTCTGCGCGTACCTCACAGGTGCATCCTCCATAAAAGGAGCCAGTCCAAAAGCTCCCAGGCAATGACTAGTTTAGGGGTTTGGGTTGGAATGTCAAGATAATGCGGACATGGTTTATCTGTGATATCTACGAAAAGAAAACCAAGCATATCCTAATTAATATAATAGCCATGTTCATAAAAGGTTATGTGATGAATAAAAGGTTCTTGAGGAGCCCCAATCCTATCCTTTTGAAAGAGGTTCCAGCCATGTTCGCAAGGTTGGAAGGATCGGATCGAGCGCCATGGCCTCGTTTGGCAGAAGCCAGCGCGTGGCTGCTACTTCTTTAGGGTTGGGGCATATCTGCGCCTCCGAACCCGAGAGCTGAACCCGCATCCAGTGGAGCAGAAACTCCCCGTTCGGCGAGACCGACTCGTGGATCTTGGCCTCGGCGCGAACCACGAGGCCGACCTCTTCGAGGACCTCGCGCTCGATGGCGGCCTCGAACGACTCGCCCGCCTCAACTTCGCCGCCGGGAAAGCACCAGACACCCGGCGCGCGAACCAAGGTCAGCGCGCGTTTGATGTAGAGGTGCCGGCCCGCGCCATCTTGGAGGACCGCGACGACGCCGTGCTTCGACGGACGAGTTGGAACCGAGTGGGTCATGGCCACCCTTTCTCGCGAGGAGTATAGCATCCCTGCTATTCCTGCTCTCGCGAGAAAAGGCGGAGGTCCCTAAACCGGATCCGTTCAGACGGCTGCGCCGGCCGCCGGCTTCGGCGTATACAGCCCGCTCTTCGAGAACGGGAACGTGCCCGCGTAGCCGCGCGGGTTCGAGACGTGCCACGCGCCCTCGTACATCGGCGTGACCTGATAGTGGCAGACCACGTTGCTGCGCTCGACGCTCGCGTTCTCCTTCGCGCCCTGATGCGGGATGTGGCTGAAGAAGACGACCGCGTCGCCGGCCTTCGGGTAGAGCACCACCTTCTCGCTCTGCTCGCACCAGGCTTCGAACTTCGCGCGGTCCAGCGGGTAGAGATGCGGGGGCTCGCTCAAGTGCCCGCCTTTGATGAACGTGAGCCGCGCGATGCCGGGGCCGTTGTCCTGGAAGTAGAAGGTCGTGTTCACGCCGACGGGCGCGGCGGCGAGGCGGTGCCGCTGCGCGGCGCGCTTCTCTTCCCAGTAGCCGTAGAAGTCCAGATGCCATTCCTGTACGTACGGCCCGGGATTGATGTGCGCGCGCAGGCTGCGCAACTGGCACTGCTTGCCCATCAGTCCTTCCAGATGCGGCCGGATGCTGGGGTGTCCAACGAGCGGCGCGAAGGTCTCGGGCTCGCGCTCCAGCAGCGTGTCGAACCACATGTTGCCGACCGCATTGAGCCCTTCCTCCCAGCCCATCTGCCGGGCGTAGTTGATGCGGCTGCGGGTCCGCTCGACCTCTGCGGGCGTCAGCGCGCCTTTGACGAGCAGGAAGCCGTCCCGTTCCAGTTGGTCCAGCGCATTCTCGATGGCAGACATTTGCGATCCTCCCAGGAAATTGTAGAATCTCACCCCAAAGACTGTCCCGGTACCTTACCACTGGCACATAGGGCGAAGCTTGTACGGGAGAAGCGACTTTTTGTATGAAACCATCCTTTATCGTAAAGAGCGGGGCGCAGTACCCGCCGGGTAAGGAGTTCTTCGCCAGCGGGCAGGGGCACTTTCCCATTGCCGGCGCGGGCGTGGACTGCCTCCTTTATAAGAACTACGAGATCGCCAAGCACACGCATGGCTTCACGGAGCTCAACCTCGTCTGCGGCGGGCGCGGCGAGCACTTCATCGAGGACCAGGCCTTTGCGGTGCGCGCGGGGGACGTCTTCGTGATCCCCAGGCAGGTCCAGCACGCGTACCGGCAGGAGCTGAGCCTGAACGTCTACCACCTGCTGCTCAGCGACCAGTTCCTCGACCGGCACTCGGCCAGCCTGTGGATGCTGCCCGGCTTCATCCTCTTCTTTACGGTCGAGCCCTTCTTCCGCGCCGAGACGGACTTTCGCTTCGGCCTGCGGCTGAACGCCCGCCGCTCGGTGCAGGTCGCGGGCCTCTTCGACCAGATCCTTGCGGAGCTCGCGCGGCCCGCCGCGGGGAGCGCGCTGGCGATCGAGGCCCTTGCGCTGTATGCGGTCTCGCAGCTCTGCCGCGACTACGTGGACCGGTTCGGGGACGCGGGCAAGAACCTGAACGCCCACCCACGCGCGGCGGCCATTCAGGGCGCGATGGCCTTTATGGAGCAGCACTACGCCCGCCGCATTGCGCTGGGCGAACTCGCGCGGCAGGCGCACATGGCCCCGAACCATTTCGGCCGCGTCTTCCGCGCCGCGACGCGGCTGACGCCGATGGCGTACCTGCAGCAGGTCCGCATCCGCGCCGCGCGGCAGATGCTCTTAAGCACCGATTTCTCGATCACGGAGATTGCTCTGAAGGCGGGCTTCTACGACTCGGCCCACTTCAGCCGGACGTTCACCGCGGCCGTCGGCCGTTCCCCGAACCGGTTCCGCCGCCGCGCGCAGGCTTGAACGCGGCGCGGGTCACCACGCCAGGAGCTGGCTGACGATCTTCTCGCCGCCGTCGGGGCCGAGGTCCACGTGGACTTCGAGCTCCGGGCCCATCTCCTGCTTGGGGTCGAACGCGCCCAGGTCGGCGGCCTCGAGCTTTGGGCCGGTGATGACCAGCAGCGTGCCGTCCTCCTTGAGCTCGCACTTGAGTTTGTCCAAGCCCGTGACCTTCAGCTTGGGGCCGCTCACGCCGGGATCGACGACCTTGTACTTGTCGGTGTTCTTGAAGATCGGCGTCTGAGCCTTGAGCATGAGCGCGAGGTCGCACGCGCCCTTGCTCTTCACCTTCTGCCCCGGCGGCCCGCCGTCGCTGAAGAGCAGCGCGGTCTGGACATACTGCGCCCGCCGGTTCTTGCCGCCGAAGGGCGTGTAGAGCGGGTCGCCGATCAGGACCATCATCCAGCTCAGCTCGAAGTGCGAGTTCCAGTAGGCATCGCCGATGCTCCAGCCTTGGTAGAGGCGCGGGTAGAAGATCTCGGCGTGCGGGAAGGCGTTGAGGAACGGTTCGCCGACGGGCCCGGAGGTGACGGTGACGCCGTGGGTCAGGAAGCCGCCGCACCACGGGCCGCCGGACTCGCGCGGGGTGCGGATGTCCGTGGCCTCGCCGCTGGCTGTGTGGACCGCGATCGCGCCCGGGCGGAACTTGCCGTTGAAGGCGTTCTGGTAATTGGTGAGCGCGTACCAGCCCCAATAGATGAGTGCGTCGGGGCACTCGCCGGGGCCGAAGAGCTTGCCCGTCTCCTCTTTAACGGTCTTGAAGCCCGCGTTGTGGGTCTCGAGCCACGCGCGCCGCGCCCAGAACTCGCCTTCGGGATAGCCCATCTTGCGATTGCCCAGCGTCGGACCTTTGGAGTCGAAGTAGCCTATCCCAGAGGGCCCGTCGCGCTCGGCTTCCATAGCTTTGTCCACGAGGCCCTTCGCGAGGGCGACACTTGGGGCTTCGAGCCGCGCGGTCATGTACATGGTCCCGAAGTCCTTGAGCTTTGGGTTCGTCGCTGCGTTCTTGCGGAACTGGCGGAACTTGACCGGCTGCCCGAAGAACGGGTTCCCGTCGAGGTAGCAGTAGGCCGAGCGGTACTTGATGTCCTTCGGGTCGAGGCCCGCGAGGTCGCCGCGGTAGAGCCAGGCGAGTTCCGAGTCCAGCGCGGCGCGGGTGGTCAGCACCTGGCCGGGATTGGGGACCTTGTGCTCCTTGGCGATCTGGTCGAGTTCCTCCTTCGTGACCTGGATCCCCGAGACGGCGTAGGGGACGTCGTAGACCGTGACGAAGCAGAGGATCTTGTCCTTGAGCTTGCGTTCCTCCAGGAACTTCCGCAGCGGGATCGTGACGCCGTTCTCGAAGCTATTAAAGGAGATCTCGTAGCCCTTGGCGTTGTAGTCCTTGAACGCGACGGTGAAGAGCTGGTCCATGGGGATGCCGCGCTTTTCCATATAGTACTTGGCGACGGCGAGGGAGTCGGCCGAGGTGCTGTTGGCGATGACGAGGACTTCGTCCGGCCGCAGGTTCGCGTCGTCGGGCTTCTCAGCGGGAGCCGCTGCGGTGCCAAGCGGCGGAGGAGCCGGAGTGTCCGCGGCGGCGGCGGTTGCCAGGCAGGCCGCGAGACCGAACGCCCAGCCGATCCGGAGGAGATTCATCGCAGGTCTCCGCTTGGTCTGGAGTAAATGCCACACGACCGGCCAATCAATGGTAGCGCCCACGCTGCCGGTTGTTCCTCCCTCCCCCCTTGCGGGGGAGGGCCGGGGAGGGGGAGATCGGTCTAGGGACATCCCCCCCCCTAACCCTTCCCCGCAAGGGGGGAGGGGAAAACTACGCAAAGCGTGGAGCGCTACACCACGTCTCGCCAAAGCCACTAACTTACGGGCCGCTGGCGCAGTTTCTTGAGCGCGTGGACGGTGTCGCTCAGGGTCTTGAGGCGGTCGCATTCGCGGGAACTGGCGGCCAGGAGCGCGATCGACTCCGCGCGGGGCAGGGCGGAGCAGACGACGATCAGTTCGCCGAAGGGGACATCGCCGTGCCCGAAGGCCGTCTCGGCGCCGCCGCGGTAGTGGTCGGCCAGCGTCGCCAGGCCCACGCGATGGGCGAGTTCCGTGAGCGTCTCCAGCGCTCCGAAGCCGCGCGCGACGAAGGCACCGGGCTGGAAGTCGACCTCGATCATCCCGCCGGGATCGGTCTCGTTGAGCAGCGCGCCGAGGTCCGCGGAGGGTTCCGTGCCGGCGACGACCGCGGGCCGGACGCCGGTCTGCGCGGAGAAGGCCATCAGCGCGCGCGCGCCTTCCGCAAGCGCAGCCCGCGCGCGGCGGTCCTCCTCGTTGTTCTGCTTGGAACCTCTTCCGCCCAGCGAGGCCGGCACGGCGGAGGAACCCTTGGGCGGCGTGCCGGTGGCCGGCGCGCTGAAGAACCCGGTGGACCGGACCGCGGCCGCGCTGCCCCAGATGCGCGTGACGTTGGCCGGACCGCCGGCGTCCATGGCGGCGCGCGCGGCTTCGGCCGGAATCTCCTGTTCGACGGGGGGCGGCGGCGGCACGAAGCCCAGCGCGACAACCACCTGCCGCGCGCCCAGGTCCCGCGCGAGGTCGAAGGTCTCGCGGATGCGCGTGAGGCTCGCGTCGAGCGACTTGGCATCGGCCAGGCGGCGTCCACCGACATCGGCCTTCAAGGTCAAGGCGCGCGCGCCGCTGGCATGATAAAGGTGGGCGAGTTCGCGGCGCCCGGTTACGCCCAGGTTCCGCGGGTTGACCTCCGCGCCCAGGCCGTTGATGCCGAGGGCCTCGCAGCCGAAGACCGGCGCGCGCTTGAGCGCGTCGCGGACGGGCAGGCGCAGGTCGTCGAGCCAGACGCCGATGCAGAGGCCGGCGTGGGGCGTAAGCAGATTCATGGCAATCCTTATAATATCACAAGTCTCCCATTGAACCCAAGGGGAATAGAAAGCCCGCGGCCCTGACGAGCATGGACTTGCAGGCGTGGCGTTAGAACGTGGCACCGGCGTCTCGCCGGTGGGTGGGCCCTGGCCGCGGCCGTTCTCCGCGTCGCCGCGCCTCTGCGGTGAATAGGGAGGCATGCTTTCGCTTCGTAACTCGCTTGCAAGAGGGCGCGGTTGCGGCAGAATGCGGGCGTCGCTTTCAAAACGAAAGTATCGGGAGGGCACGCCATGTCGGGTTCGGGCGGGTACGGCTTCGGCATCGTCGGCCTCGGGATGATCGCGGAGTTCCACGCCAAGGCGATCCAGGCGATGGACGGCGGGCACCTCGTCTGCGCGTACTCGCGCAAGGGCGGCGAGAAGGCCGACAAGTTCGCGGCCGACTTCGGGGTCAAGGTCTACACCGGCGACTACAACGCCTTCCTCGCTCACCCGGGACTCGACGCCGTCGCCATCGCCACGCCCTCCGGCGCGCATCTCGAACCCGCCGCCGCCGCGGCCCACGCCGGGAAGCACATCATCTGCGAGAAGCCGCTCGAGGTCACCCTCGAACGCTGCGACGCGATCATCGCGGCGTGCAAGAAGAACAAGGTCAAGCTCGGCGGCATCTTTCCTTCGCGCACGGGCGAGGCCGTCAACGTCATCAAGGCGGCGCTTACCGCCGGGCGCTTCGGGCGCATGACCGTCTGCAACGCGATCATCCCGTGGTTCCGTCCGCAGAGCTACTACGACTCCGGCGCGTGGCGCGGCACGTGGAAGCTCGACGGCGGCGGCGCGCTGATGAACCAGTCCATCCATACCATCGACCTCCTGCAGTGGCTCGCCGGGCCGATCAAGGAACTGAGCGCCTACGCGGGCTGCATGATCCACAAGCGCATCGAAGTCGAGGACGCGGCGGCCGCGGCCGTGAAGTATAAGAGCGGCGCGGTCGGCGTGCTCGTCGGTTCGACGGCCATGTGGCCCGGCAATGCCGTCGAGATCCACCTCAGCGGCGAGAAAGGATCCGCCTGGCTGCGCGGCGGGAACCTCGTCCAGTGGCAGTTCGATCCCGAGTCCCCCGAGGACGCCGCGACGCGCGAGCGCTTCAAGCCGCCGCCCGAGGGCGCGGCCAAGTCCGGTGCCAGCGACCCGCGCGCGATCAGCTTCACCGGGCACCAGAAGCAGTTCGAGAACTTCGCGCGCTGCCTCGACGGCAAAGAGAAGCCCCTGGTGGACGGCGCCGAAGCGCGCAAGGCCGTCGAGATCATCCTGGCCGTCTACGGCAGTTCGCTAAGCGGCAAGGCCGTCAAACTGCCGCTGAAGAAGACGCCGAACCGGCGCAAGTTCCCGAAGACATAGCGAACGGCAAACCCGAAATTCGAAACACGAAACCGCAAATCTGAAATTATGAGCCCCGCTGCGCTTCGCATTGCTTGAGCCCCGCTGCGCTTCCTATTGCTTGGGCCCCGCTGCGCGGCGGTGCTTGTTGATTCAGCCGGGTGGGGGTGCCACGCCGCGGAGCGGGGTGCGTGGGACATACGGTTTGCGTAAGCCTTGCACCCCGCTACGCGGCCGTTCGGTCCCGGCGATGGTAGCTGGCGTCGTTAGCCGCAGAGCGGCGTCAGATG
>JACQFI010000085.1 GCA_016200135.1 Planctomycetota bacterium | reverse complement strand
CTTGGCGGGCACGGAACCGGGCGAGTTCAACCAGCCGTGGAGCCTGACCGTGGACGCGCGGGGCCGCCTGCTCGTCTCCGACACCAAGAACAACCGGGTGCAGGTGCTCCAGGTCTCGAACCCCGCGCCGCAGTCGGTGGCGCAGGTGAAATAAGCGCCGCGGACGGCGGATAAGCCGAAACGTTTGCCCGCGTAGGTGTAAGAACAAACTCTTGGGACCATCATGAGCTGGCGCGTAGAGCAACTTATCTTTCTGTTCGTGCTGCTGCTGCCGGTCGTCACGTTGATCGGCGCGGCGCTGCACGCGCGTTGGAAAGCGCTGCCTTCCCACCGCCGCGCCCGGGAGATCATCGTCCTCTCGGTCCTGGTGCTGGGCGGACTCTTCGGCTGCGTCTCCTGGTACCTCGATCTCTTCTCCTCGAAGCACGGCAGCCAGTCTTCGCGCGTTCACTTTCAGAATCCCCAGATGCTGTTCTGGCTGCTGCCGATCTACGCGGCGCTCTTGCTGCTGCAGGCGAAGTCGCTCTCCGGGCTCTCCAAGGGCCGTATGTGGTTCGCGTTCCTTTTCCGGTCGTCCGTGCTGGTCCTCCTGTTTCTAGCCTTGGCCGGATTGCAGATGGTGGTCGAGCGCGACGTGCTCTCCGTGATCTTCGCCATCGACCGTTCCAAGAGCGTGCCCGCGCGGGAAGCCGAGAAGGCCCTCGAATGGGCCAAGGCCACGCTGCCCGAGAAACGCGCCGACGATAAGGTGGGCCTGATCGTCTTCGGCGGCAAGGCGGCGACCGAAGTCTGGCCCAGTCCCGTCTTTCTCGCGCCGGACGTGAAGGAACTGAAAGCGGAAGTCCAGCCCGACGCGACGAACATCGCCGACGCCTTCAAACGCGCGAGCAATACGTTCGAAGAAGGCGCCGGCAAACGCCTGGTGATCTTCACCGACGGCCGGCAGACGCAGGGCGACGCCGCCCCGGAGATCTCCAAGCTCAAGGCGCAGGGCGTCGATATCTGGGTGGTGCCGCTCAGCCGCAGCGACTCGGCGGAGATGCTCGTCGAGGAGGTCAAAGTCCCGCCGGAGCTCAAGTGGGAGCAGCCCTTCGACGCACGCGTGAAGATCCAATCCAACATCTCGGGCAAGGCGCACCTGCGGCTCTTTACGGGCGACCGCGTGGGGCCGGCGGCCTACGAGCAGATCGTGGATCTGACGCCCGGTCCGAACATCGCCGTCTTTCCCGCCATGGTGCTCAAGAGCGGCGGGCCGCACCAGATCGAGGCCGTGCTCGAACCGCTCTCGCAGCGCGACGACACACTCTCCGAGAACAACCACGCCTACACCTTCACCGACGTGCAGACCGACAGCCGCATCCTGATCCTCACCAGCGACATCGCCGAGGTGAAGCAGCTCCGCCAGGCGCTGGAAGGCGAGAAGGTCTCGCTGGATGTCCGCAGCGGGACCTCGCTGCCGGAGAACCCGGAAGAGTACCGCCGCTACGACTGCATCGTGCTCGCGAACCTGGCCCGCGCCTTCCTGAGCGACCAGCAGATGAGCGTGATCGAATCCTGCGTGAAGGACCAGGGCGCGGGGCTGGTGATGATCGGCGGCGACCAGAGCTTCGGGGCGGGGCAGTACCTCGGCTCGCCCATCGAGCGCGCGCTGCCGGTCTCGATGGAACTGAAGAACCAGAAGATCATGCCCTCGGGCGCGCTGGGCATCGTGCTGCACACCTGCGAGTTCGGCGACGGCAACGCCTGGGGCAAGAAGATCTCCAAGGCCGCCATCAACGTGCTCTCGCCGCAGGACTACGCGGGCCTGCTCTACTTCGGCGGGCCGTGGGGCGGCAGCGGCGAGACCTGGCTCTTCCGGCCCACACCGGTCGCGCGCAAGCAGTGGATGTTCGGGCTGATCGACGGCTGCGAGCCCGGCGACATGCCGAACCTCGATACCATCGTCTCGATGGCCGTGCAGTCCCTCGCCACGCTGCCGCGCATCAGCCTCAAGCACGTGATCATGATCACCGACGGCGACCCTTCGCCGCCCACGGCCGCGACGCTGGCCGCGGCCAAGAGCGCCAAGGTCACGATCACGGTCGTGACCATCTTCCCTCACGGCGGCGCGGACGTCTCGACGATGAAGCAGGTCGCAATCTCCACCGGCGGGCGCTACTACAGCGCCGACGACCCGCGCAAGCTTCCGCAGATCTTCATCAAGGAGGCCGCGGTCGTCCGCAAGAACCTGATCTACTCCGACGAGAAGGGCATCCCGCTCTCGGTCGGCTCCACGGGCGAACTCCTGCGCGACTTCGGCCGCGATTACCCGAAGGTGAAGGCGTTCGTGGTCACGGCGCCGAAGGACCGCGCCGAGATGCACCTCTTTACCATGGTGGAAGGCGAGAAAGTGCCCGTGCTCTCGCGTTGGCACTACGGCTTGGGCAAGGCAGTCGCCTTCACCAGCGATGCCACCAATCGCTGGGCGCCCGATTGGGTCTCATGGCCGAGCTACAAGAAATTCTGGACGAACATCTTCCAGTGGGTCAGCCGCCGCCGCATGCCCAGCAACTACAACGTGGCGCTGCCGACGCGCAAAGGCGAGAAGCAGAAGGTGATCGTCGAAGGCATCGACACGCAGGGCAACTACCTGAACTTCTCCAAGCTGATCGGCACGGCCACGGAGCCTGGCATAGGCGAGGACATCGACGCGACCTCGCATCCGCTCGTCTTCACGCAGACCGCCCCTGGCCGGTACGAGGCCGAGTACCCCGTCACGAAGGAGGGGGCGTACACCATCACCATTACCGACATGACCGACCCGCAGAATCCCAACAGCCTCGTTACCGGGATGGCCAACAGCTACTCCTCGGAATTCCTGCACCTGGACGTGGACTACAAATCCCTCGAAGACATGGCCGAGAAGGCCGGCGGGAAGGCCGACCATTTAAAGGAGATGGCCAAGCTGGTGAAGGAACCGCGCGCCACGCACGCCTTCGTGCACGACCTGCCGCTGGTGAACAACCCAACGGACTTCTTCTGGCCGCTGCTGCTTGCGGCGCTCTGCCTCTTCCCCTTCGATGTGGCCGTGCGCCGGCTGCATATCGATCCGCTTGTGGTATTAAATTGGTGCGGTGAAAAACTCGCGCCCGTCTTCGCCCTGATCAAATCGAAGGGCGGTGCCGTGAAGGAGGCCGTGGCCGACGCGGCGCTGCAGTCCGCTCCGCCGCCGCCGCTGATGCCGACAGGCGCGGAGAGCCGCGCCGCGCAGAGCCGCTACGAAAACGCGGGCGGGTCCGACGCCGCGCAGGGCCTGGACCTGAAGCCGCAAGCCGATCCGAAAAAGCCCGCGGCCGTTGGCGGAGCGAAACTTACGCCCGCCGATTCCGCGGCCAGCGATTACACCCGCGCGTTGCTGAAGGCGAAGAAGCGCGCGAAGAAGGACGAATAAATGAAAGAGCCGCGGCGAAAGGCCTGGCCAGTTCCGAACTCATATGCCGGTCTGTATTGCTTGATGATTTTTTCCTGCGTGATGTTCACGCTTGGCGCCATTTTTGCCTTTTGGACGGTTCTTTGCCCTCCCTACCGGACAAGAAAGATGTCGGTTTACATGTTTGAAAGCATGGTGACACAACATGAGCATCTCGAATGGCTTGCGATTGGTTTGTGCGGAATCTCAGGCATAGTCCTATTCATTCTGTTTGTGTCCGCGGCCGTCCGCTGGCTTCGAAATGTCCGCTTCTCGTTAAGCGAACTGATGGCATTGGCAATGCTCACAGGAGCCGGATTGTGGATGCATCAGCCGGACTCCTTCGGGCTGCCTGCCATTACAATCCATATTGGCGGAATTATTGCCTCTTTGCTCTTTGTATTGGGAGCATTGCAACGGATCTCCAATCTTTCAAGGCCTTGGCGTTGGGTATTGCTGGCTGCTGCGATCCTAGCGGGTTCGGGTGGCGGCAATCTTCAGCATGGCTTGGAAATGGGATTGGTGTCCCTTGCATTAATCTTTTCCTTTGGATTGTGGTTTAAGGTCTCAGGTCGGGAGTCAATCGCGGGTTTCCGTGCGGATCGGCAGAATTGGTCGCAGGTGTAGGGAGAGTGAGTTAAGAAAAGGTGAAACCTCGCGCCGCGCCATGCGAGCGCGGAGACTTGCGAGGCAAAGAACAGGAGCCAAACATGAGCAGCGAACAGCAGACCGCCCAGGTTACCCAACAAGCCGAGGAGTTCCGGGCGACCTTCAAGAACCTGCAGGACGAGGTCGGCAAGGTCATCGTCGGGCACCGCGAGATCATCAACGGGGTGCTGACGTGCATCTTCGCCGGCGGCAACTGCCTGCTCGAAGGCGCGCCGGGCCTGGGCAAGACGATGCTCGTGCGCACGCTCTCGCAGGCGCTGGAGCTGCGCTTCTCGCGTATCCAGTTTACGCCCGATCTGATGCCCAGCGACATCATCGGGACGAACATCGTCAGCGAGTCCGAGGATGGCAAGCGCGAGATGCGCTTCCAGCCCGGCCCGCTCTTCGCGCAGATCGTGCTGGCCGACGAGATCAACCGCGCCACGCCCAAGACGCAGTCGGCGTTGCTCGAAGCGATGCAGGAGCACAGCGTCACGGTCGGCCGCACCATCTACAAGCTCGAGGAACCCTTCTTCGTTCTCGCGACGCAGAACCCGATCGAGCAGGAAGGCACGTATCCGTTGCCCGAGGCCCAGCTCGACCGCTTCTTCTTCAAGCTCAACGTCGGCTACAGCGGACGCAAGGACTTGGCGGAAGTGCTGCGCCGCACCACCGAGGCCGCGTACGTGGAGGCCGGGAAGGTGATCGACGGCCCGGCGCTGCTGCGGCTGCGCAAGTTCGTCCGCCAGGCCTTGATCGCTCCGCCCGTGCAGGATTACGCGGTCCGGCTCGTGCTCTCGACCGTGCCCAACGGCGAGTTCGCGCAGGAGGCCACGAACAAGTACGTGCGCTTCGGCTCGAGCCCCCGCGGCGCGCAGGCCATCGTCGTCGCCGCCAAGATCCGCGGGCTGCTCGACGGCCGCTACCACGCCAGCATCGAGGACATCGCCGCGGTCGCGCTGCCCGCGTTGCGCCACCGCATCATCTTGAATTTCGAGGCCGAAGCCGAGGGCATCACCACCGATCACGTGGTTCAGGAGCTGCTCAAGGCCGTGCCGAAGCAGGCCGAAGAAGCGGCGTAGTTTGGAGAGGCGAGGTCCCGTTGCATGACTGCGGTCGAACCGGAAACCGAGCAGAGCGCCGCCGCGGCCAAGGCCGCCGCGCTACAGGCGGCCGAGCGCGAGCTGCATGCCGAGCGCAAAGGTCTTGCGTCCGGTTTGGCCGGCGCGCGCGAGCTCCGCTGGATGGCCGTCTTCTGCCTGGCGCTGCTCGTGCCGGTCTTCGGAGGCCCGTACACGCTGGCCTCGCACCATGCCACGCTGGTCTGCTATTACGGTGCGATCGTCGGCTTCGTGGTCTCGGGTTGGGGCATGCTGCGCTCGCTGTCCAGCGCGCAGCGCGGCCGATCGATCTTCCGTCTCGTGGCGATGTTGTACGTAGCCTTCTTTCTGTTCTTAACGGTGTTGTACGCCACCCTGATGCTCAGCCCGACGCTGGACAAGCGTTGGATCTTCATGTGGTCGCCGTTGCCCGGTAAGCCGGCGCTGAACTATCAGGAAGCTCCACGGAGAAAGTGACGCGTGCGTTCGATGCTCGACACAACCGCCGCGCCCTCGCCGCAGGCCGAAGAAGCCATGCAGCGCTTCGACGACTCGCGGTGGGCGGTGCTCAGGCGCGCGCGGCGCGAAGGCATGCTTGCGCTTGGTACGAGCGTTGCGCTGACCGTGGCCGCATGGCCTCTAAGCAAGCCTGCGGCCACGAATGCGCTTGGCGGCGCCGGCGCGACGGTAATGAGCATGCTCTTGAGCACGGGGCTGGTGCTCGCGTGGGTCAGCGTGATCCGCATCTTCCAGAGCGCCTTGTATCCCATGGAAGAAAAGACGTTCGCGCCCATCCTCGACCACTTCGCGATCATGTGGGCCACGGGTTACGTAGTCTGGCTCCTCTACTCCTTGGGGGCGGCATGGCGATAAACGCAGAAACGCCCGGCGCGGCGCGCGGCGGCATTGGGATCGCATCCGATCCCAAGCCTCAGCCTCCGCGGATCGAGGGCTCCATTCCGCAACTGCTCACGCCCGAATTCATGGCGCGGCTCGATGCGCTGGGCATCGTGAGCAAGAAGATCCTTGCCGGAAAGCTGCGCGGCGAACGCCGCAGCCGCAAGAAGGGCGAGTCCCTCGAGTTCGCCGATTTCCGCAACTATTCGCAGGGCGACGACCTCCGCCGCATCGACTGGAACCTGTACGCGCGCTTCGAGCGCCTCTTCATCAAGCTCTTCCTGGCCGAGGAAGACTTGAGCGTCTACGTGATCCTCGATGGCTCGGCCTCGATGAATTTCGGTTCGATCAACAAGTTCGACTACGCGCGCAAGGTCGGCGCGGCGCTCAGCTACATCGGCATCGCGAACCTCGACCGCGTCAGCATGGGCGTCTACGCCGGCGGCCAGGAACACATCCTCAGCAACATCCGCGGCAAGAAACAGGTCATGCGCCTTTTTAAGTTTCTTTCGGATATCCGGCCCTCGGGCGGCACGGACCTGCAAGAAGCCTGCAAGCGTTTCATCCTGCGCAACCGCCGCCCGGGCATCTGCCTCGTGCTCAGCGATTTCCTCGACCCCGCAGGCTACGAAGGCCCGCTCAAGGCGCTCGTCGCCAACCGCATGGACACTTTCGCGGTCCATGTGCTCGCGCCGGAAGAAGTGGAACCCGACCTGACGGGCGACTTCATGCTCGTCGATTCCGAGACCGGCGAACGCATCGACGTCACCGCCTCCAAGCGCCTCGTCGAGAACTACAAGAAGACCGTGCGCGGCTTCTGCAGCTCGCTGCAACAGTTCTGCGCCGCGCGCGGAGTCGCGTACCTCTTTGCGTCCACGGATCTCCCGTTCGAGGCACTGGTGCTGAATTATCTCCGCAGCGTCGGCTTGGTGAGGTAACGCATGCACTTTCTGGAACCTTACGGCCTCCTCGGCCTCGCGGCGCTGATCCCGATCGTCGCGCTGTACTTCCTCAAGCTGCGGCGCGAGGAACGCGTGGTGCCCTCGACACTGCTGTGGAAAAAAGTCATCGAGGACATGCACGTCAACGCGCCGTTCCAGCGCTTGCGTTACTCGCTGCTTTTGCTGCTCCAGCTTCTCATGGTCGCGCTGCTCGGGTTTGCGCTCGCGCGGCCGTATCTCGCGATGTCCGGCAGCGAGACCCAGCGCATCATCCTGCTCATTGATACCTCGGCCAGCATGAGCACCCGCGACGCAGGGCCCGACGGGACGCTTACCCGGCTGGAAGCCGCGCTCCGCGACGCGAAGAAGAAAGTGGACGATCTGGGAAACAACGGCGAGATGCGCATCGTCGCGTTCGACGAAGAGGTCCGCCAGCTCACGCGCTTCACGCAGGACCGCTACACGCTGAAGGAGACGCTCGACCAGCTCAAGCCGCGCCATCTGCGCACGCACGCGCAGGAGGCCTTCGAGACTTGTATGTCGCTGGCCGAGGAACGCGAGAACACCAAGGTGGTGGTGCTGAGCGACGGCTGTTTCGGGAAGCTCGACCTGCAGAAGCTCCTCGGCGCCGAGGCCGCCAACGTGAACACCGAGAACCAGCCGGTCTCGAAGTTCCGCAACCGATTCCAGTTCGTCGATTACGGCAAGCAGGACACTGATAACGTCGCCATTACCGGCATGAGCGCCCGCACGCGGCCGGTCTCGACCAAGGACGAGAACGGCAACCGCGTCGATGCGCTCGAGACCCAGGTCTTTGTGATGGTCGAGAACTTCTCGGCGAAGGACCAGGATGTGATCCTGAGCCTCGCCACCGATCAGGCCACGTTCACGCCCAAGGTCATCAAGCTCAAGGCGCGCGCGCGCAACGAGCAGGGCGTCTTCGACGACGCGCCCACCGGCGCCACGGTCGATGCATCGCGCTCGAACGAGGTCTTCAAGCTGCCGCTGGGCACGGCAGGCGTGGTGACCGCGCGCATCCAGGCGCCCAAAGACGCCTTCCCGCTCGACGACGAAGCGCAAGTGGTCGTGGGGTCTTCGGAAGGCACGAAGATCCTGTTCGTGAGCAAAGGCAACTACTTCATCGAGAAGGCATTTCTCGCGATGCGCGGCTTCGAGGTGATGAAGATTTCGCCCGAGGAATTCGAGAAGTCCTGGACCGCAAAGGGCGCGCTCGCGGTGGACGGCTACGACTGCGTGGTCTTCGAATCCTGCGCGCCGCCCAAATGGGAGGACGGCGGGGCCGTCATCATCGGCGCGATGCCGCCCATCACCGGGTTCAAAGCGAAGGAACCGCCGAAGCTCGAGGGCCCGCCGATTATCAGTTGGGACGACACCCACCCGGTGATGCGCTACATCAATTTCGGCAACGTGACGGTGCTCAAAGCCCTGGCGTGGCAGATTCCCAAGATCGCCACGAGCCTGGTCGATACGCAAAGCGGCTCCCTGCTGATGGCGTACGAGAACGACCGCGTGCATGTCGTGGGCATCGCGTTTGAGGTCTTCGACAGCGACTGGCCGCTGCGGCGCTCCATGCCGCTCTTCCTGAAGAACGCGATCAACTGGGCGGCCGAGGCGAGCTCGCGCCGGCGCCCTGTCGCACAGAAAACGGGCGAGCCACTCATCATTCCGCCCATCGCCGACGGCACGACCGCCAAGCTGACGCGCCCCGACGGCTCCACGGAAGAAGTGAAGATCTCTTCCGAACAGAAGACGCCGGTGAAGGAGATCAACACGGTCGGACTGTACATGGTTACCGATCTGCCCGGCGGCAAGGCCAGCGACCGCGTCTACGCGGTGAATCTGGCCGACCCGCAGGAGTCCGACAACGGCGCGCGCGTCAAGATCAAGGTCGGCGACCAGGACCTCGAGGCCTCGCCCGCCGCCATCAGCGCCAAGAGCGAGATCTGGCGCTGGCTCGCGCTCGCCGCCGTGACGCTGCTGATGGCCGAATGGTGGGTCTACCACCGCCGCATCGGGCTATAAGAAGCAGGGAGCAGAGGCCCGCCCCACCGGGCCAAACTCCACCGGGCCAAGCGCCACTCGATCAAAGCGTTGAGGAATCAAAATGTTGAATACCATCGGCGTCTACGGTGCTTGGGCCGCGAACATCGTCGGCCGGAAAATCGGCGCGTACTCGCTGCGCTCAGGCAAATTCAAGAATGTCGATGCCTGGCGCAAAAAAGCCCGGACGCGGGTCTGGGATCTCCTTGCTCCACCGGAGTTGAAAAGAATACCCAAACCGCGCGTCGATTGGACCGGCACGCACGACGGCCTGCATGTCGAGCGGCTCTCCTGGCAACTGCCTTGGGGGCCGCGCACCGAAGCCGTCTTCCTTAAGCCCGCGAACGCCGGAAAGAAGGAGAAGCTGCCCGGCGTGCTCGCCCTACACGACCACGGCGGCAAGAAGTTCTTCGGCTGGCGCAAGATCGCGCAGGTAAGCGCTGCGCTGCATCCGATGGTGCAGGAGCACCGTGACTACGACTACGGCGGTTTGGCGTGGGCAAACGAGGTCGCCAAGCGCGGCTACGCCGTGCTCTGCCACGACACGTTTCCGTTCGCCAGCCGGCGCGTGAAGATCGCCGACGTGCTGCCGCGTGTGGCAGGCGACGCGAAGGATCCCGGACCGGACGAGAAGTTGGAGGAAATCGAGGCCTACCACCGCTGGGCCGGCGGGCACGAACACATCATGGCCAAGGCGCTCTTCAGCGCCGGAACCACCTGGCCGGGCGTTTACCTCAAGGAAGACCAGGCCGCGCTGAGCATCCTCGCGTCGCGGCCGAACGTGGACGCCGCGCGCCTCGCCTGTGGTGGGCTCTCGGGCGGCGGCATGCGTACGGTCTTCCTCGCGGGGCTCGACGACCGCATCCGCTGCTGCTTCTGCGCGGGGTTCTTCACCACCTGGGTCGATCTGGTGCTCTACAAAAACTGGACCCACACCTGGATGACCTACGTCCCGCTGCTGCCGCGCGACCTGGACTTCACCGAGATCCTCGGTCTGCGCGCGCCGCTGCCGACGCTGGTGCTGAACTGCACCGAAGACCCGCTGTTCACAACGAACGAGGTCAAGCTAGGCGGGCGGATAGTCGCGGACGTTTACAAACGCGCGGGTGCGCCGAAGAATTTTCGGCTCTCACTCTATCCCGGCGGACATAAGCTCGACGCGCCGATGCAGGCCGAGGCCTTCGATTGGTTTGACCGCTGGCTCAAGGCTTAGCCCGTAGCACGGGTATGCACCTCATGCCATAAGCGTTGCACCTTGCGGCATCGTCACGCCTTCGTATCCAGAATGCAGAATCCCTTCTCCAACCTCGCAAATGGATCGTCTAAAGAAGGGTCCAGTCCTATCCATCTTGGAGGCGAAGACGATGCGGTTTGCGAAGGGGCTTGTGCTGGTAACGGTGCTGCTTGGCTTGGCGCTCTCGAAGGTTCGCGCCGCCGACCGCACGCAAAAGCGCGATCTGCCAAAATCTAAAGGGCATTATGTGCTCGTGCTGCCCGAAGGCTACGACGCGAAGAAGACCTACGAGGTCATGCTTGCGCTGCACGGTTCGGGCGATACCGCGGACAACTTCGCGCGCTGCTGGACCTCGTGGATGGGCAAGCGCGACATGATCCTTGCCGTGCCCGAAGGCATCGACAACCGCATGTGGCAGGACGGCGACCTCGAACGCATCACCGAAACGCTCGAAGATGTGCTGAAGAATTATCCGGGCGACGCCAAACGTGTGCTCCTGACGGGGCATTCGGCCGGGTGCTTCATGGGATTCCAACTGATCGCACTCAAGCCCGACCTTTTTTCTGGATTTGGAGGCACGGCGGCCGGCTTGATCCTCGAACGCCGCGGCCTGAAGGAGAAGGATTACGAGGCCGCCGCGGCCAAGGTCTCCGTTTACTACGGCGTCGGCAAGACCGATCCGAACCACCAACTCTTCAAGCCCACCGTCGATATTCTTGAGAAGTGTAAGTTCAACTACAAGGCCGAGGACCCCGATGGCGTCGGGCACACGATCACGGACGCGGAAGTAAAGAACATGCTCGCGTTCTGGGACTCCACGGCCGACCGCGTCGGCCAGCAGCGCCTGGTGGAAGCCAAGAAGCTGCTCGACGCGAAGAGCTGGGCCGCGGCAGAGAAGGCGCTGAATGAGATGTCCTCCGGCCGGGGCGCGTCCGCGGCCGAAGCCAAGACGCTGCTGGAAAACCTGCGCAAGGACCTCGGCGCGAAGTTGGACGCCGCCAAGGCGCTGCCGGGACCGGACGCCATCGCGGCGCTGAAGAAGTTCCAGACGGAGTATCCGGGCACCAGCGTCGCCGACGAGGCCGGCAAGGCGGCCGAGGACATCGAGAAGGACCCCAAGACCGCCGAGGTCGCCGCGCAGCGCAAAGCGGACGCGTGGCTCGCGGAAGCCCAGGGGGCGTTCCAGAAAGCCGCGGACCTGGAGAAGGCGCAGAAGTTTGGGCCCGCGATGGACCAATACGCCTTCGTCGCCAAGACCTACTACAACACGCCGCTGAAAAAGCAGTCCGAGAACGCGCTGGCGCGGCTGAAGGCCGACAACAAGGTGACGGGCGCCGTGGCGCAGGCCGAAGCCGAACGCGCCTTCAAGCGCGCCGAGATGATGCTCAAGAACCAGATGGTGGTCGAAGCTAAAGCGCTCTACGAGGAGATTGCGTCGAAGTATTCCGGCACGGAGATCGGCAACCAGGCGAAGGAGAAGGCCGCGTCGCTGCGATGACGGTTCGTAAATCGTAGAGCGTGGAGCGAGAAGCGAGAAGCGAGAAGCGAAAAAACTGAACGGATAAACAAAAAAGCCTCGCCAAGTCGGCGAGGCTTTTTTATTTATCTACGCTCTACGCTCTACGCTCTACGCTCTACGCTCTACGCTCTACGCTCTACGCTCTACGCTCTACGCTCTACGCTCTACGTCTGATGCGTAGTCTCTTCGAGGAAGCCTTCCAGCTTGCGGCTGCGGACCGGGTGCTGGAGCTTGCGCAGCGCCTTGGCCTCGATCTGGCGCACGCGATCGCGCGTGACCTTGAACTTGCGGCCGACCTCTTCGAGCGTGTACGTGTAGCCGTCGCCCAAGCCGTAGCGCAGCTTGATGATCTCGCGCTCGCGGAAGGTGAGCGTGTTGAGCACCTGCTCGATCTTGTCCTTGAGCATCTCGTAGCTGGCGAGGCTGACCGGCGATTCGACCGACTTGTCTTCGATGAAGTCGCCGAAGTTGCTGTCCTCGCTGTCGCCGATGGGCCGGTCGAGCGAGATCGGGTGCTTGCTGATCTTCAGGATGCGGCGCGTCTCCTGCACGGAGAGCCCCGCTTCGACGGCCAGTTCGTCCACGGTCGGTTCGCGGTGCAGCGACTGCACGAGCTGTTTATTGATCTTGCGCAGCTTGCTCATCGTCTCGATCATGTGCACCGGGATGCGGATGGTGCGCGCCTGGTCGGCGATGGCGCGGGTGATGGCCTGCCGGATCCACCACGTCGCGTACGTGCTGAACTTATAGCCGCGCTGGTACTCGTACTTCTCGACCGCCTTCATCAGGCCGGTGTTGCCTTCCTGGATCAGGTCGAGGAACGAGAGCCCGCGGTGGCGGTACTTCTTGGCGATGCTGACCACGAGGCGCAGGTTGCCCGCGCTCAGCTCCTTCTTAGCGTTCTCGTACGACGCATAACGCAGGTCCATCAGGCGCACGCGCAGGAAGAGGTCGTCGGGGTGCTCGCGGACCTCGTTGACGATGCGCTGGACGCGCCGCTTGAGGCGCTCGACCTTGTCGGCCTTGTCGCTGTTGTCCTTGAGCGCGTCGATCTCCCGGATGTACGCCTCGAGTTCGCGCGCCACGTCGCGCAGGCGCTGCATCAGCGGGAGCAGTTTCTTGGTGCGCAGGCCCAGCTCTTCGATCAGGCGCGCGGCGTTCAACCGGCGCTCTTTCAGCATGAGCAGGATCGTGCGGCGCTGCGCCGCGGGCAGGTGCGAATCGCGGAGCTGCTCCAGGTTTTCGGCGTTGCGCTGCAGGATCGCGCGCAGGGTCTGCAGGTGGCCTTCCTTGCGCTCGAAGATGTCGTCGCGCTCGACGCCCGTGCTGCCGGACGTCTGTACGGTGCGGTCGAAGGCGAGGTCGGCGCGGTTCAGCGCCTCGAAGATCTCGATAGTCTTCGCGATCACGTAGTCGCTGGTGAGGACCTTGCGGCGGAAGCCCTTGTTCATCAGCTCGATGGTCTTGGCGAGCTTGATCTCCTGGTCGCGCGTCAGCAGCGGGATCGAGCCCATCTGGCTGAGGTACATGCGCACCGGATCGTGGAACTCGCGGCCCTCGAGTTCCTCCTCCATCGCGGGCTCTTCGTCGCCCAGTGGGCTGGGCGCACCGGCCTCGCGGGCCTCGCCCTTCTCGCCGGTGTCGGTGCGGCGGTTGCGGATCTCGGTCTCGTCGCCGAGCTCGATGCCCTGCTCTTCGATCTTCATCAGGACGTAGTCGATCGATTCGGGCGACTGGATGTCCTTGGGAAGCTGCAGGTCCAGCTCTTCGTAGCTGAGCATGCCGGCGTCGCGATAGCGGTCGATCAGCTTCTCGACTTCCTCTTCCTGCTTGGTGGTTAATGCTGCTGCGATCAAGGAACTACCTCCTATGACACGAACGACCGGCTTGGATTCGCGCGGAATCGTTCCGCTTTAATCGGGACGTGCTCAGGGTCAACCTTATTTCCGTTCCTCAGAACCTTGCCATGCTTAACTTTCGTGGCGCCGCTTTTGTGGCTCCGCCGTCCCGGCGGAAGCTCCTACCAACGAGACCATCGGCGGGACGCCGATGCTACGTAGCCTGCGCTTACGCGGCGCCCTTCTTCCGTTTCATCTCCATTGAGGCGCGCTGCAACTCCTCGAGCCTGCGTTCCGCCACAGCCAGCGCGTTGGCGTCGCCCGATGCCCGCGCCGCGGCTTCCGCGCGCTTGGCGGCGTCCAGGTCGAAATCCAGACGTTCCTTGTGAACCGCGCGAACGCGCAGGACGTAAGCCTCGTCGGGCTTCATCTTGACGTGCATCGGCGCGTCTTCGGCCAGCTCGATGCACAAGGCCTGCGCCGCGTCCCTCAGGTTGCCTCCAGGCGCGCCATCCCCGGCCTCCGCCAGCCGTTCAAGCACTTCCCGGGCCACGGCGCCCGAGGGCGAATGTCCATCGGCGCTTAGTTTTGCCGCATTCGGCGGCAGACGGCCTTCCGCTAACCCGGCCAGAATGGCCTTCGCGATGAGACATTCCGGCCCGCCTCGGAACGCGGTCAGGTCCACGTCCCCGACGGCCGTCTCGATCCACGCCGGCTGGTGGAAGACCCAACGGAGCAACTCGCGCTCCACGTGGGCAAGCGCGTGTTCGGGCTTGGGCACCTCGCCGCTCACCGGCTGCGGCACGGGAGCCGCCGCGGCTTTCGCCTGGCGCTCGAAGGCGAGATCGTTCTCGCGCAGGTTCAGCAACGAGGCGATGTCCCGGCGGTAGGCCGCGCGTTTGTTCGCGTCGGGTGAGAGCGAGGCCAGCGCCATCAGGTCCTTGGCCGCCTCCGCCTGCCCGCGCACGGTCGAGATATCGTGCGCCTGGCTGACGCGGCGGACCTTGTACTCAAAGAGATCGACGCCCTTGCCGAGCGCTTCTTCAAACGGTCCCTTGCCGGCGCTGAGCAGAAAATCGCACGGGTCCTTGTCGGCGCCGGGCAGCCGGACGACCTTGGCCGGCATGTCCTCCTGAAAGAGGACTTCGATGCCGCGCTCGCTGGCCTTTGCGCCCGCGGCGTCGGAATCGGTGAGCAGCAGCACCTCGTCGGCCAGCCGCCGCAGCGCGCGCAGATGGTCGGCGGTGATCGCCGTGCCCAGGCAGGCGACGACGTTCTTCACGCCGAACTGGTGGCACATGATCACGTCGGTGTAGCCTTCCACGATCGCGGCCCGGCGCGTCTCGACGGCGCTGTCGCGCGCCTGCGGCAGGCCGTAGATCGTACGGCCCTTCGAGAAGAGCGGCGTCTCGCGCGTGTTCAGATACTTAGGCTCCCCGTCGCCCAGCACACGGCCGCCGAAACCGATCACGCGGTTCTGGCTATCGGCGATGGGGAACATCACGCGGTCGCGGAAGTAGTCGTACGCCGTGCCGTCCTCGCGCGAGCCCACCAGCCCGGCGACCTCGAGCGCCCGCAGCGGGGCCTTCTGCGCCTGCAGCCGCTGCATCAGGGGCGATCCGTTCGCGGGCGCATAGCCGATGCCGAACGCCTCCCACATCTCTTCGGCAATACCGCGCTTCTTGAGGTACTCGCGGGCGGCCGTGCCCTGCGGTGCATGCAGCATCTCGCGATAGAACGGAGCCGCCGCGGCGTTCAGCTTGTACAGATAGCTCTTGAAGTCGGTCTCTTTCTTGTGCTTCGACGCCAGGGCCGGATCGAACTCGACGGCGATCCCCGCGCGCTCCGCCAGAATGCGGAAGCCCTCGGGGAACTCCACCCGCTCATGGTCCATCACGAAGCTGAACACGTCGCCGCTCTTGCCGCATCCGAAACACTTGAAGTACTGCCCTTCAGGATTGACGTTGAACGAAGGCGTCTTCTCGTTGTGAAATGGGCAGCAGGCCTTCATGTTCCGGCCGGCGCGTTTGAGCTCCACGCCATAAGAGCGGATCACGTCCACGAGGTCGTTGGCCTCGCGGACCCGCCGCTTAAGTTCCTCGCTGAAGACGCCGGGCATGCGGGTACGATGCTCCTTGAACAGCTACCCTACTAATACGAACCTGATTGCGTCCCCACCAGACCATTGGGTCAATTTGATTGCCTAGCTACAACTTATTGCGGGCAAAACCCTTGCGTGTCACACAAATGCTCACGTAAAAAGATGCACGTGTGCACAGGTCAGACCCTAAATTAACCATCTATGGTATGTAAAGTCAAGACGGGTGCACCCTGTTTTTCACTGCTTAACATCTTAACCTAAAAAACTTTATAAAGCACAAACCCATGTCGATACCTCTACAGAAGGCATCGATACCTAACATTCCACGAAAGGCGATTCAGATGGCAAAGCAAAGGTGGACGGCCCTGAAGCGCCTATTGTCTACACCACTCCGGCGAGGACTGATTCTAGGGTTGCTACTGCTTGCCATGATTGGCCTTTTCTCCTGCAAAGAAGTCGCACAGAAGCCGCGCGAGATCCAGGAGGTCCAAGCGCCGCCGCCGCCGGCAACCGTGCTTGGTGCGCCTGAAGTTCGTGTGGCCGTGGTTCGGGACGCACAGGAAGTTCGTATCGCGGCGACGGATGGCGCGCTTGTGGTCAAGAATGGAACAGGGTCGGTCCTGGCGCAGATCGCAGACAGAAACGAGGCCGTCCTGCGCCTGAGTCCGAGCGGTCTGACGCTGGACGGTAGGTCCCTCGGGCTCTTGCGAAGTATGCGCATTACAAAGACGGCAGAAGCCGGGCGCGTGAGCCTCGACGGTGTGGAACTCGGCGAGAAGGCCGACCTCTTTATCGATCCGGCGCGGAACAATACGCTTTCTGCGGTCGCGTACGTCGGCATCGAAGAGTACCTCGTCGGCGTGCTCGCGGGTGAAGTGCCTTACGACCGCTGGGGCGCGGAGGCGCTTAAGGCTCAGGCGATCACCAGCCGCACCTATGCGCTCTATCAGATGAAAATCCACGCCAACGAAGCCTGCGACGTTGAGAGCACGGTGATGAGCCAGGTCTTCAAGCCCGGCAATCGCAACAATGTGGTGCTGAACCGGGCGGTGAACGGCACCCGCGGCCTGGTGCTGACCAGCGGCGGGCGGATCTTCCCCGCATACTTCCATTCCACCTGCGGCGGCGCGACCGCGCGCGGCACAAGCGTCTTCGCGGACTCGCCGGCGGTGGGCACGCTGAACGGCGTGGCCTGCCCGTTCTGCGCGCAGAGTCCTTCCTACCGCTGGCATGCGGAACTCACGCGGGACGAGATCGGCAGACGCCTGCGCGCGTTCCCAGACCTCGCGGGCCAAACCATCGGCACGATCCAGGGCCTCGATTTTCTCGGCGGAAGCGCGGCCAGCCCGCGCGCGGAAAGCGTGCGCGTCCGGCACAGTGGCGGCGTGCTGACCATGAGCGCGAACCGCTTTCGCATCGCCGTGGGCCCGGGCGTGCTCAAATCAGTGCTGCTCGAACGAGTGACCGCGACGCCCACCGGCTTTGCGTTCGATGGCCGCGGCTTTGGGCACGGCGTCGGATTGTGCCAGTACGGTAGCAACGGCATGGCGGAGAAGGGCTACACCTGCGAGCAGATCCTCGGCTTCTACTATCCCGGCGGGGAACTCACCAAAGTCTACGGCGAGCGCATTACGGCCTCGCGTTAGCATTCGTTCAGATTACTTACCGCTTACGTCCAGGCAGACCAGGTCGCCCTTCGCGGCGCGGCAGTAGAGCTTGCCGTTGGTGAGCGCCGGAGGCACCGGCGTTCCGCCGACCGAGAACGGCGCGCGCGCGAGCTGCTTGAAACCCGCGGGCGACGCCTCGGCCACCAGCAGCGCGCCGCTCAACGAGACGATCAGTTTGCCATCGGAAGCGATGGGCTGGCCGCGCGTGATGCCCTTCTGTTCCCACTTCAACTCGCCCGTCGCGAGGTTCACGCATTTAAGCGCGGTCTCGTCGCAGCCGTAGACGCAGTCGCCCACCTTCACGCGAACCTGGAAATACGAGGGCAGTTTGCCGTTCTTCCACACGACTTCCGGTTGACCGGAGCCCAGCTTGAGGAGCGCACACTGTTCGTCGGGGGTTTTTAAGCGCCGGGAAGAGATGAAGACCTTGTCGTCGAAGAGGATCGGGTCGGCGACGTTCTGGTCGGAGCCCCAGGCGAACGCGGCCAGCTCTTTGCCGTCCGCGGCATCGACCAGCGAGAGGCTGCCTCCAAAGAATGCAATGGCCGGCTTGCCGCCGCTCGTGGTCGGCACGGGGCTCGACCAGTGGCAGCCGCCCTTTACTTGCCACACGGACTTGCCGGTGGCCTTCTCAAAGGCCTCGTTCCCGCAGATGACCAGATTGCCCAGCACCAGCGGCGAGGCCGCGACGCCACCCCAGATCGTATTGCCGAGCTTGGCGGGCGTATGCTGCCAGACGATCTTTCCCGTCTTGGCCTCGAAGCAGAAGACGACGCCCGTCTTGCCCTGGGCGTACACATTTTCTCCGTCTACGCACGGCGTCGAACACGGTCCGCCTTCAAAGCCCGTGGCCGCGCAGGGGCAATCGTACACGTACTTCCAGAGCACCTCGCCGGTGTCCGCGTTCAGGCACCAGACCACGTCCTTCTCGAGAAACGCCGGCTTCGCGGCATCCGGTTTCTTCGGATCGGCCGCGGGCGCGCCCGTCTTGGCCTCGGCGGGCGCGGCGGACTTCTCCGCGTTCGCGTCGACGGGCAGCGATTCCTTGATGTTCCCCATCGTGAAGACGCGCCCGTTGCACACGGCCACGGACGAGCAGCCGATGACGACGTTGGCCTTCCAGAGCTGCTTCGGGCCTTCCTTGGGCCAGTTGGCGGACCAGTCCTTCTCGGGTGACGTGCCGTCGCGGTTGGGGCCGCGCCACTGCGGCCAGTCGGAGGCGTCGCAGAGGGAGCACGCTAGCATTCCCGCAAGCATCCAGGCCGCGCCTCCGCATATCCGGTTCCCGTTCATGCGCTGTCTCCTAGGGTGGGCCGATCAGTTCGCACGTACCTTGCGACATACACCATCCGGTTGAATCGACGCCCTATGGTTTCCGGCTTCTCGCATGCACTACCCGGTCGAAAGAAGCGGGGCCGGCTACTTGCCGCTCACGTCCAGGCAGACGATGCGGCTCTTGCCCTTCTCGATGCTGCGGCAGTAAATCCGGCCGCCGCAGAGGATGGGAATGGTCCAGCAGCCGTCGCGGTTGGCGTTGCCGGGCGTGAGCACCTGCGCGCGCGCGATTTCCTTGAACTCGTCCGGCGAGGCCTCGGCGACCACGAATTCCCCTGCGCCCGTCAGAATGAGAAGTTTGCCGTCGGCGAGGGAGAGCGTGCCGATGAAGTTGTTCTTTCTCCACTTCGGTTTGCCGGTTGCCAGGTCCACGCACTGAAGATTCGAGGCCTCGATGTCCTTGGCCGTGGGCGGATCGCCGTTGTAGGAGGAGAAGCCGTACAGGTGGTTCTGCCAGAGCACCGGATTGCAGACGTGGGAGTTGGAGAAGGCTATGCTTTCCGGCGCGAGGGTCGCTTTGCCGTTGCCGTACTTCACGCGCCCCGCGCCGGAGGAGCAGAGATAGACCGCTTCCGTGTCGCTCAGCGGGATCGGATCGCCGATGCCGTTGGGATAGCTGAGCGGCCACTTGTCGAACGGGCAGTTCCAGAGCGTCTTGCCGGTCTCGATGTTCAGCCCGAAGAGCGTGAAGACCGGGCCCTTGGCCCCTTGCGCCTGGCCGGCGATCATCACGCCGGGCTGGCCGTCGATGCGGCACGGCACCGGCGCGGCATAGCGCTGCGAGCGGGCGTCCTCCGACTTCCAGAGCAGCTTGCCCGTGGTCTTGTCGAAGGCCATGCCGTAGCTGGTGATGACGGCATTCTTGTAGAGCAGCGGCGCGGAGCCGAAGCCATAGGAGGCGCTCTGCGCGCCTTCCGCGGTGAGGTCCGCGCTCCAGACGAGCTTGCCGGTCTCGGCATCGTGCGCCGAAAGCCCGCCGCAATTGGTGGGCGCGAAGACGAGCTTTCCGTCGGTCACCGGCGACGGATACGTCGCGGTCTCGTAGCCCTTGTTGGCGGCCTGCGTGGCGGGAAGTTCGGTCTTCCAGAGGATGGCGCCGGTGTCGAGATCGAGGGCGTAAAGCCGGTCGCACCAGCCTGCGGCGTTTTTGCCGCCAAAGCCCAGCGTGTAGCCGCGCTTGCCCACGATGGCGAGGCACGCGTAGCCCGGGCCGATCTCGGCGGTCCAGAGTCTCTTCGGGCCTTCCGCCGGCCACTTGCAGGTCCAGTCCTTACCGAAGCGTTCGGTGCTGCTGCTGTTCCGGTCGGGCCCGCGCCAGACGGGCCAGTCGTGCGCCACGCCGATCTCGGCGGCAGAGAGCGGGGCGCTCAGCAGGAGCAGCGCCCATAGGATTCCCAGAATCGAAGCCACGTGCGTGCATCCCACATCGAATCTCAGCGATAGAGTCATCTGCCACGCCTCCCTCATGCCTCTACCAGTCTAGCCCAGACGTGTTACTCTATACACTATTCGGTCGCCTGGTATGCCTCTAGGGGATGGCTAGACCCATGCACCATCCGGTCGCGAAAAAAGAGGAAGGCTACATTACCGACCGCTCGCCGGGTCCGCCTCCGGGCCTGCTGATGGCCGGCCACCTCACGCGCTGCTACCGGCGCGAGGTCCTGCGGCCGGAAGGCACACGCGACTGGTTGCTGGTGCTCGTCCTGGGCGGCCGCGCCTTCTACAAACAGCCCGGAGTGTATTTTGAGGTCGCCGCGGGCGACGTGGTGCTGGCGGAACCCAACAGCTACATGCATTACGCGCCGATCTTTCCCGGCGCGTGGGACTGCCTGTGGGTGCACTTCAATCCGCGCCCGGAATGGCTCGATGCGCTCAAGCTGCCGCGCGCGGGCAAAGGGCTCTTCAAGTACCGGTTCGAATCGGCGAAGAAGCGCAGGCCGATCAGCGATGCGCTGCGCCGCTGCGTCGCCTACTCACAATCGTCCGACCTGCTGCACGCGCAGGAATTGGCGTTCTCCAGCCTTGAAGAAGCCCTGTATCTCGTCGCGCGCGAGCGCAAGCAGGACGCGCGCCATCCGGCGCTCAGCGAACCCGTCCGGCGCGTGGTGGACCATCTCAGCGGCGACTTGGCCGCGCGGCATACCCTCGCCTCGCTGGGACGCGTCGCGCGGCTCTCGGCCACGCGGCTGACGCACCGTTTTAAGGCGGAGACCGGCGAGAGCGTGATCGCGTACCTGCTGAAACTGCGCCTGCGCCGCGGCGCGGTGCTGCTACAGGCTTCGGAAAAGAGTGTGAAAGAGATCGCCTACGCAACGGGGTTTGCCTCGCCGTTCTATTTCAGCCGCCAGTTCCGGCGGCACTTCCGCATGAGCCCCGTCGCATATCGCTCCCGCGTCGCGTCGCGCAAAGCAGCAAAGTAAGGGCTCGTGGCTCAGTTGAGAATTTGCCATTGCCTGGCGCGCAGTTCGGGCGTGTCGAGCCATCGCTGAGGGCAGTTTTCGAGATCCAGGCGCATGAGTATCGCGGGTGCATTCTTGAGGCCCTTGGTTTCGGCACACTGGGCCACCGTCTCCAGGTTTAGCAATTTTTTGTAAATTCGCTCGTGGCGCGGGTTGAACGTAAACATGCAGGTAAGAACCCCCGCGCTGATGCCACACCGCACGGTCTCTTGAATCAGGCCCATGACCACACGGGTCTCGCTGCGCAGATCTTCACGCGTTGCGATCCGCCAACTTGTGGCCAACGGACGGCGCTCCTTTCGAATGGCGTCGCATTCGGGTTTGAAATCACCATCCACGCTAAGGCCAAGGGGTCCGTCGAGCGTAATGGAGTTGGTCCCAAGTATTCGGCCATTCTCGACGGCTATAAGTACCGTCGTCTCCGGAATCGCATCCAGGTGCGGGTAGTGCACTAACCGGCCGTCTGGTTGCGGCGGGTTGTACCCGCGCCCCACGTAGGCGTCATGCGTTAGCCGGTAGACCTCGTCCATTTCTTCGGCGTTCCGAACAGGACGAACGATGAGGCCCGCTGAGCGACCCGCTAGGCGCAGCCCGTGCGCTTCATCCCGCGCAATGGCGCGGAGGGATTGCGAAAGCGCGCTTGGGCGTCGAATTGAACCCGTCGTTTGCAGCACGGGTACCTGCTCCAGGCTTGCCATAGCGGACATGGTGTGCGCCTTTCATGTGCGTTTTCGCGCTTTGCGGCGTTACGGCGCCCCGCGCGTCTTTCCGGTTTCTTCGGAGGAACCGCTCAACGTATCGCTGATCATCCACTCGCTCGGGTCTTGCCGTTTCAGGAGCGCGGCCGGATCGCGGAATTCCGAAGGGACTTCTTCAAGCCGCACGGTCTTGACTCTGATATCGAATACGATTCTGTTCTTGAAATAGACGCTGATCTGGTCGGCCGGATAAGGCTGGCAAACTCGCGAATGGCGCCCACGTTTCCGTCCGGTTGGAGTTCTATGCCGTACCCTTCCAACAGGTAGATCACATGCACATGGACCGGGATGCGCTGCGGCGTGGGGGTCAGCGATCGCCTGTAATGCGCACGATTCGGAATTGTGCCGTTGGGTTCTGCCCAGCACGCTCCGGCCTTTGCGGTCACATTCAACTCATTCAACTTGGTCCGGATGGTGATGAGCAGTGGTGAAGCAGGTATTTTGACCGGAAGGACAATGTTGACGCTGTCGTCCTTGGGAGCAACCATGCCGGCCCTCGTGGGGTCAAGGCGGCTCCAGATCCAGGAACCGTAGACAGGGGTAAGGTCGTTATCGGGGCCCTGCGAAAAGTCCCACATGCGGTCCAAAGTCGGCGCGGCTGGTGCGGAAAGAGGCGCTGCGCTAGGAGCAGGTGTGGCCGCGGGCGGCAAAGGCTTTGCGTTCGTTTCCACCTGCTGCTTGGACTGGAAGAGCCACGCAATGGCCGTAAGGGCTGCCGCCACGCACGCGATTCCAGCGATGACCCAGGCGCCTTTATACGCCGACGAAGCGGTGACCTTTGAGGAAAGCCTTCGAGAAACTTTAAGGGCAGCGTTCCGCGCCTGGTGCCCGCAGACCTGGAGCAGGTTCTCTCCGAATGCTGAAGGCACATCCAACAAACTCTTCTGCAGAAGTAAATCAGGCAACACGATCATGGAAGCGCCCACGCTCCCAACCGCCAACTGCCTCCGCAGAGCCTCCAGTCCCTCATTGATTCGCCGGGAAACTTGAGGCTGGCTCACGCCCATCATGCGCCCCACGTCGGACTGAGAGAGGCCTTCCTGGAAATGCAGGATAAGCGGCATGCGCAGGTCTCGAGACAGACCGCACAAAGCTTGGCGCAAGTTTTCGAGGGCCTCGTGCTTCTCTTCGCCAGACGTTTCCACTCCGCCTGACTCAATCGCTTCGCCTTTGGGTTCATGATTGCCATACCGCATGAATTGCTCCCGCTTTCGAATCCGGTGCTCAGTCCGCCGGCTGACCGAGGCCGCGTTTACGACCCACCGGTACAGCCAACCTCGAAAGGACGCTCCTCCCTGATCCCTGAAACCCTTGGCCTGCTGTATTAAATGGAGGAAGGCATCCTGAACGGCCTCCTCCGCCAAGGCCGAATTCCCGCAAACGCCCACGGCTACACGGTACGCAAAAACCTGGTTGCGCTGGATCAAGGCTTCCAAGTCCTGGGAACGCCGCTCTTGAAAGTACAGGTCTGCCAGTGCCTCGTCGGTGAGTTGCTCGACGCCATCAGACTGTGAGTCCGGCGCTTTGGCCGTGCCGTGTGGTTCTAACACTGAGGTGCGCTCTCCCATGGTGCTAGGGAAGTACCGTCAGTGTGAAGTTTATACGTAGATTCTCGAAACATCCCGACCATAATCTTGCAACTTATAAAGCATTCATAAGTTATGGCTTAACTGCGCAGGTCAGTTCATTTTGAGTGGCAGTCTGAACCCTCTACTTCTTCCCCTGCTTCTTCTTCCACTGCGCCTTCATCTTCTTCATTTCCGCATTGAGCGGCACGTGGCGCGAGGTCGTCTGGTTCTTCTTGTCGTACAGCCACTCGCGCGTCTGTGCGCTGCGGACCACCGGCATGCGCTTGGCGACCGGCGGGACTTTCGCCACGCGGCCCGGACGTTCCGCGTACCAGTACGCGACGCTGCTCATCTCGTTGCAGAGGTGGTTGCCGTGCCCGTGTTCTATGGTGACCTTGATCTCGCGCTGGAAGCGCACGGGGTTCTCGAGGTGATGCACGTAGCTGGTCTGGTAGCCCCCGGTGTTGTTCTCGTGGATGGAAGACCCGTTACGCAAGAACGCGTTGGGCTGCATGCCCCAGGCTTGGTTGAGGTAGTCCTCGCTGCCGGTGCCGTGCAGGTCCGGCGGCCACTTGTAGCCGTCCACCCAGATCATGTCGTCGCCTTCGCCCCACCAGTTGCCGTTGAAGTTCGTGACGCTCAGGTTGCAGCCCAGATAGTGTCCGCGGCCTTTGGTCTGGAGGATGACGTAGTTGTTCTCCCAGGCCGTACGTTCTTTGTTGACAATGTTTGCTTCGGGCGCTGGGACGGGAACCTCGATCCCCCAGCCGCCGAAGGGATTCTCGCGGCGGAACTCGGCATGGAAGTAACCGAGGTCTCGCGGCGGAGCCTTGTCGTAGCGCTCGTAATCGACGTAGAAGTACTGCCCGTGCTTTTCGGAGCTCTCGTTGACCAGCTCAACGACGGCGCGCTCTTTAAAGGGCATCGGCGCGTAACCGTTCAGCGCGCAGCCTTCGTTGAACTTGTTGTTGTTGTTTGTTGAAGCCGTAAAGAGCAGCGACTGGTACGAGTTCACGATGCCGTGCCCGAGTCCGAAGAAATCGCCCAGCGGCACGACGACGCTCGGTTCCTTGGCGTTGTCCCAATAAAAGCGCAGCAGGCATTCGCGGTAGTGCTTGCCCTGCGTCATCCAGAGATGCGTGATGCAGCCCGGGCCTTTGATATCCGCAAGCACGCGGGTCTCGCCCGGCGCGAAGTCCCACCAATCGGCATTGCGGCCGGAGCGATCCCAGGAAGAGCAGCGACCGGGTTTGCCGGCCGAGATGCGTGCGAGCGCGTCGAGCATGGCTAAGCTCCTTAGAAGTGCTGTGGGGGAACAGGCGCACTATTTACCATGCTCACACGATTGCGCAAGATGAATATTGATGGCATGCGCGGGCGTATCTTCCCCAACAATGAGGACTTACGGGGATCGAATTTTTTTTCGTGGAGCGCAGAGCAACAGCGGAACGCCGAACTTCGTGAGGCGCCCGCGCAAGGGCGTCACCGGGGTTTCCTCGCACGTGCTCGCAGCAGCATGCACAGAAGCGCGCCGTGAAATCCGGCCATCACCAAGAGCGAGCGCAGCAACGTGCCTTGGGAACTGTTGAGCGCGTATCCCGCAAGCAGGCCGGCGGTCACAAGGACCAGCGGCCACGGCCTCGTGTTCCTGCGCAGCAGGAGCGGCAGCAGCAACGCCATGGGCAGCAGAAAGAGCACATCGGTGTAGCCCCATCGGGACGGCACCAGATAGTCGATGCCGAGCACGAGGATAGAGCCCGCGGCCAACGCATACTGCATGCGCTGGAGCGGGCGCGCGCGGAATTGAAGATAAGCCAGGAAGGTCAAGCTCCATGCGAGCGCCAGCCCCCGACAGAAAAGGCCGAGGCTCTCGCGGCGGTCGGTGATGAACGCGAGGTCGGTATCCCAAGAGAGGATGTTCAGGAGCGCGACGTCCTTCGAGCGGTCCTCGATGAGTTGGCGCATGTCCATGCCTTCGACGACGGTCTTGAGCTCGTAGGAGTCGCCCGGCCAGTACGGATGCGTGTGGCCGCGTTCATGCACGCGCATCGCCAGGAAGTAGTCTTCCCAAATCGTAGTTCCGGTTGCGGGTAGCGTGACGACGATGGCCAGCACAAGGCCGATGCCGGCCGCGACAGCTTCCTTGCGCCGGTGCATGACGAAGAGCAGCGCGGGAAGCACCAGGAACGTCGGGCGCAAGGCGATCGCGCTGCCCCAAAGGAGCCCGGCGGTCCAGCGCCAGGCGGGCCGCCGCGTCGCGAGCCATGCGCCCGCCGCAAGCAGCAGGAGTACGAACGAGTAGTACTGGCCGCGCTCGACATGCACGCGCCAGAAGTATCCGCCCGCGAAGAGCAGCAGCGCGACCGCGAGAAAGATCGCGCGCCCGCGCGCGGAGCGCATGGTGAATGCCAGCAACGCGATCGCGCCGAGCAGCGCGGCCCATTCGAGGGCGAACCAGATCTGCCGCTGCGTCCGGTAGGGCAGGCCGGCGAAGGGCATGTACAGCGCGATGCCGGCCGGCGTCATGGTAACACGCGCGTGGCCGGAAGTGGCCATTGGATCGAGCCAGAGTTCGGGCGTCGTGGGTCCCGTGCGGTAGAAGTACGGATCGTATCCCGCCATCACCTGCCGCGCCGCAACGACTTTCGCGCGCAGGTCCAGTCCGCCGTCCTGATTGACGTCGTTCCACGAGACCCCGAGCGCGTGAACAAGCACCACCACGGCCGCGGCGACGGCCAGCCACAGGCCCCACGCGCGGAGGCGGTAAAGCGTTGCCATCAGCGCCCGAGCAGCTTGAGCGTTTCCGCGCCGAGCGCGCGCTTCTGCATGGCCACGAGTTCGCGGATGCCGGCGGCGGCAATTTCGAGCAACTGGTCGAGCTGCGCGCGGTCAAACGGGCCGTGCTCCGCGGTGCCCTGCACTTCCACAAACTTGCCGTCCTCGGTCATGGCCACGTTGATGTCCACTTCGGCGTTCACGTCTTCCTGGTAGCAGAGGTCGAGGGTCGGGACGCCGTTCACGATGCCTGCGGAGATCGCCGCGACGAAGAGGCCCATGGGGCTCGCGGTCAGCTTGCCTTTCTGCATGAGCTTGCCGACCGCCTGGCCCACGGCCACCATCGCGCCGGTCACCGAGGCCGTGCGCGTGCCGCCGTCGGCCTGGAGCACGTCGCAGTCGATCAGAATCGTGCGTTCGCCGAGTTTCTTCAGGTCCACCGTGGGCCGCAGCGCGCGGCCGATCAGGCGCTGGATCTCCACCGTGCGCCCGTCCACCTTCTCGCGGTCGCGGCGCTTCCGCGTGTGTGTGGAGCGAGGGAGCATGCTGTACTCGGCGGTGAGCCAGCCCTGGCCCTTGCCGGCGAGGAACGGCGGGACGGTCTCTTCCACCGAGGCCGTGCAGATGACCTTCGTGTTCCCGAACGTCACCAGCGCGGAGCCTTCCGCATAGGGCATGAAGCCCGGCTGAATCGTCACGTTGCGCAAGGCGTCGGGTTTTTTGGCGGACTCGGCGGCCATGAAGCGTGCTCCTTTGGTTGATGGTGCCGCTACTGTACGAAGATTCGCGAACGGCGCCAGCCGAACCGCGTTCGAGCGTGGAATTGAAGAGTCGATTGGAGTTGAGTCTGAGGTAGAGGAACTACTGCCGCATCAGAATCTGCTGCGCTTCGTCCCGCAGGCCCTCGCCGACGCAGTAGGCGTAGAGCGCCTTCGAGTCCTCGCTGTAGATGCTGGCGATGCCGTAGAATTGCTTCGGTGAGATGTCCTTCCACAATACGTCGAGCTTGTTGCCTTGGAACTCGACCTTCAGCGCCTTCTCGTCGCCCGAGAGCAGCTTCACGCGGTTCTGCTGACCGAAGACGTTTAAGTACACGGTCTCCTTGCGCCCCCCGTTCAGGCTCTCGAGCACTTTCTTCTTCAAGTCCGCGTAGCGTTCGCCGGAGGCCTTCTTTTCTTCCGCGGTAGGCTCCGCGTCCGTCTTGGTTACGGCGGCGGGAATCTTAAGCGTGGATGAAGATGCCGTCGCAGTGGAGGCCGCTGCACTGGCGGCCGTAGCTGGAGAGGCGCCGGCCTTGCCTGCCGTCGGATCCGGCATGATGCGGTTCGCAAGCTCGGTCTTGCCCGCGCCCAGGTCGATAGTGGCGGCCACAGAGCCTGTCTGAAAGTGCAGTGTCGCACCTCCGACGGTGACCGTGACGCTGGCGCCATCGTTCTTGACCGTGGCCTTGGGCACGTCCTCTACGCTGCTCTCGCAGACGGTCAGCACGTGCAGGAAACAGTCGAAAGCCGCGGGGCTCTTGGGGGAGATCTCAACGCGGCACTCGGGCACGCTGTTCTCGTTCTTGGCCGGTGTGAACGTCTTGCCCCCGTAGCTGTAAAGGTCCGCGCCCTTGCAGAGCTTGACCGCCGGATCGGCCGGCAGCAGCGTCTGGACGAACATGCGCCCCTTGCCGTTCGTGACGACCAGGCGCCCGTCCTTCTCCGTCGGCGTCTTCAGCGCCTGCAGGAGCCAGGTCTTTTTGTACGCGGGGTTCTTCGCCTGCACGCGGTCGAAGAGCACCACCGTATTCGGCCGCAGGTACACGGCTTGGCGCGTGAAGAGGTCCAGCTTCTCTTTTGAGTAGGCGCGCGTGGCATCGCCGGCCACGTACACGTACGCGCCCTTGTCCTCGTAGGCCAGCACGTCGGCGATATCGGAGAGCGGCTTGTCTTTGGCCAGCGCGTTTACGTCCAGCACGTTTCCGTTGTGGCCCATGTCCGTGTTGAGCCACGGGTAGGCCTGTCCGCCGTCGGTGAGGGACGGTCCCGCTGCGCGGATGCCCGGGCCGCCTTCGAACTTCTCCGCCGGGTCGAGCACCAGGAGCGTGTTGTGGGCGATGGAGCGCAGGTAGTAATTCGAGTCGTGCTGCCCGCCGAAGGCGTCGTAGACGCCGCCGTCGCCGGCGAGCTGTTCGTGCTTGAAAATGAGGAAGTGCCCCACGTCGAGATGCTGGTGCGCCGTGTAGCGGTCGCCGAAACGGATCATAAAGTACGTCGAGTCGCCGTCCCACGAGCTGCGGGCGGCCACCCAGCCCGGTCCGGCGCTGAAATGCGAGAGCTTAAAACTCTTTAAGTCCGCGGTGGGCAGCGTCGTGTCGTTCCATAAGAAGTTCATATACGAGTACGCTTCCGGGATGCAGCAGCCGGGTACGCGAAGGTTGTAGGCGCTGGCAAAGGCGTGCGCGGGGTCGTCACGGTAGCGCCCGCACAGGATGCGCCGGGCGCCCAGGATCTTCTCGCTGAAGCCGCCGTACTCGCCATAGCCTCCGTCGCCCATCGGCACGGGACGGTTGAGTTCGTGGGGCAGCGCGCCGGGATACATCTCGAACATGCTCGCCACCGCCCGGTTGCGGAAGAACTTCGGCGCCATCTCGTATAAGTCTACGCCCCCGCAGAGACGCGAAACCTCACAGAAGACCGTCCATTCGTAGGTCCAGTAATTTACGTAATGCCCCTCGGCCCAGCCGCCGCCTTCGCCGGCCAGATCCAGCGCGGGACAGGCGCGCGCTTTGTAGTCGTCCAGCAGCGTCTTGAGGTACTCGGGCGCCTTTGGGTTCTCGTACAGCGTCGCGTAGCACGCCAGCCCGATGCCCCAGTTTTTGTACCCGTAGTAGCCGTTGGCGAAGGGGTAGATCTCGGAGTTCACGTTCGCATCCACGGTCTTATTCATGTACGCGATGAACGCCTGCCGCTCGGCCTCCGTCCAGCATTCGTGACAGAGGTCGTACACCATCGCGCAGAGCGCCAGGTCGTGGCCAAAGGTGACGTGCCCGACCTTGATTGGGCCGTTCACGTAGTTCAGCGCCAGCTTGACCGCTTCCTTGCCCAGCGCCTGGTCGCCGTCGATCGCGCAGACCAGCGCCATTGCGGGCATGCGCGTGAAGTCGAAGACTTTGGCATCCTTGGCGTTCGCGACCATGTTCTTGTAGGCGTCGGGGCGCGCCTGCTTGAGGGCCTGCAATTGTGCGAGCGATCCGAAGAGCCGCGGATGCGCCTTGGGGATCTCCTGCGCCGCACCCGAGCACGCCGCCACGCAGAGCAAGCTCGCGAGGGCGGCATTTAGAAGATGGGCTTTCGAAGGGCCGCAACGCATGAGGCCAGAGGCGCTCCTCTATTAAGGTGTCCTGCTCTATCCTTATAGAGGGGGCCTCGCGGCGCGTTCCTTTGCCGGCGCTCTGTTTTTTAAGTGTTGGCGAGGAAAGGGCTTCACCAGTGCATTGAGAGAACTTTTCGAGCTTCTAAACTGCGGATTGGTCTTCGCTGTCAGTCGCCGAGCGCATGCCCGACTTGCGCGGGCTGGAGTCGTCCACCGAGACGCGCCCAGTGATGTCTTCGAGCAGTTCCGGCAGGCTGCGGCCCACGCCTTCCTGGTCCTGGCGGCCCAGTTGCCCCGAATGTTTGAGCACCGTGATGAGCGCTTCGACGACCTGCGGATCGAACTGCGTGCCCGAGCACGTCCGCAACTCCGCGACGGCTTCTTCGATGGTCTTCGGCGCGCTGTAGGACCGGCGCGAGAGCATCGAGTCGCAGGCTTCGGTGGCGTGGAGGATGCGTGCGCCGAGAGGGATCTCCTCGCCCTTCAAGCCCTCGGGGTACCCGCTGCCGTCGAAGTGCTCGTGATGGTACTTGATGTACCCCAGCGCGCCTTGGAGCTGCTCGATTGGCTCGAGGATCATGCTGGCGATGACGGGATGGCGCTGGACCACCGCGCGCTCTTCGGGCTCCAGCGGGCCGGGCTTCTTTAAGATCGCTTCGCGGATGCCCATCTTGCCGAGGTCGTGCAGGATGCCCGCCACGCCGATGCGCCGGACCTCGTCGTCCGCGAAACCCATCTCGCGCGCCACCGCCGACGAGAGCGAGGAGACCTTCTCCGAATGGGACCGCGTGTACGGGTCCTTGGCTTCGATCACTTTCGCCATCACGGCGAGGATGTTCAGGAAGAGCGTCTCGTTGCGGGTCGTCGAACGGCGCAGTTCCCGGCGCAGGAACCGGCGCATCAGGAGCTTCTCGGCCTTGAGGATCATCAGGTCCAGATCGACGGGCAGGACGAGGTAATCGTCGGCGCCGCGGCCCACACCTTCCAGCGCGAGCGCGCGGTCCTCGCGCCCGGCGATGAGCAGCGTGGCGAGATCGAAGACGCTACGGATCTCGTCGAACGCGTCGAGCCCCGCGCGGTCTTGCAGTCCCAGACCAAGCACCACCAGGTCGATCGGTTCGCGCGCGGCCAGTCCAGCGCTCAGCAGGCGGACAGCGTCTTCGCCACGCGAGGCCGTCTTGACACGTTCGTAACCTTCGTGCTGGAGTTTTTCATCAACAACGGTGCGCACTTCGTCGTCGGGAACGACGATGAGCAGACGCATGGCCTTGATTGCTTGCTGCGCCGTCAGCATGGCAACGCTTCCCGGCTTTGCCGCACAGCCGCCCACACGGTGGCGGCTGCCTCGGCAAGACTCCCCAGTCAAAGCTTACATGTTGCTCATTGTGCAATAAAGGTCAACTTCGCTTTAACTTCAATTCTGGCAAGGTCTAATTGGCTCCCGTTAGGCACGAACTCCGAGTATTTCCGACTGTTTGTATTATCGCAGCAAGCATCAAGGGCCGCGGCCTTAACCCAGGAGAATTGAGAGCAGCGCGCGCTGGACATGCAGCCGGTTCTCCGCCTGATCGTAGACCACCGAGCGCGGGCTATCGACGACTTGATCGGCGATCTCTTCGCCGCGGTGTGCAGGCAGGCAGTGCATCACGATCGCCTTCGGGGCGCGCTCGAGCAGTTCCAGATTGACCTGGTAGGGCTGGAAGATCCGCTTGCGCTCTTCGGCTTCGGACTCCTGGCCCATGGAGGTCCAGACGTCGGTGTAGATGACGTCGGCGCTCTCCACGGCTTCCTTCGGATCGAGTACCTGGCTGATGCCGTGGTTGGTGCCCAGCGTTTTGAGGAACGATTCCGGCAGGCCGTACTTTTCAGGCGAAGCCACCGCCAGGCGCGACCCGCACTTCGAGAGCCCATGCGCGAGCGACTTGCAGACGTTGTTTGCGTCGCCGATGTACGCCACCTTCACGCCCGTCAGCCGCCCGACCTTCTCGCGGATCGTCAGCAGGTCGCCGAGCGCCTGGCAGGGATGGCTGTCCTCGGAGAGCCCGTTGATCACGGGCTTCTCGGCGTAACGGGCCATTTCAAGAATGGTCTCGTGGCGCTTGGTGCGCAGGACCATCGCGTCGAGGTACCGCGCGCAAACCTTGGCGACGTCCTTAATCGCTTCGCGCCCGCTGAGCACCCCGGAGTCGGGACCCATGAAGATCGTCTGCCCGCCGAGCTGCGAGACGGCGACTTCGAAGCTGAGCCGCGTGCGCATGGACGGCTTCTCGAAGAGCAGGCCCACGACCTTGCCCGTGAGGGCGCGAATGTATTTGTACGTGCCCGGGTCGGCTTTCTGGCCTGCCGCCAGTTCCAGGATTTCCATCAGCTCCTCGAGCGAGAACGGCTCGAGCGAGATGAAGTCTCGGTATTTGCGCGCCATGCGTGACTCCCAAGAAATGGATAGTAACTGAAACGGCAGTAACGAAAGTGATCCGTAACTAAAGTAATCAGTAACGTAAGTAACTACTACTGGCTGTCGTTACTGTTCACTGCAGTTTACTTCTTTTACTGTTCACGTCTGTTCCTGATGACTTTTGCTACTTCATCTCCGCTCCGAGCACCTTCTCCACAATCCGCAGTCCCTCATCGAGTTCCTCGCGCTTTACGTTCATCGCCGGCAGGAAGCGCAGCACGGTGTCGTGCGTGCAGTTGATCAGCAGGCCCTCGGCGCGGCAGCGTTCGAGGTACGGCTTGCCGGGCACGGTGAGGTCAAGCGCCGCCATCAGGCCGATGCGCCGGACTTCCTTGACCAGCTTGGGGAACTTCTCGCGCAGCCCTAGCAGACCCTTGCCGAGGTGTTCGCCCATGATGCGGACATGCTGGAGCAACTTTTCCTGCTCGATCGTCTCGATTACCGCCAGTCCCGCGGCGCAGGCCAGCGGGTTGCCGCCAAAGGTGGTGCCGTGCGTGCCGGGGACGAGGTGCTCGGCGACTTCCGGCCGCGCGAGCAGTGCGCCGATGGGGAACCCGCCGCCCAGCGCCTTCGCGAGCCACAGGATATCGGGCGCGGGCGCGCCGAGCGTCTGGTACGCGAACATATCGCCTGTGCGGCCCATGCCGGCCTGCACTTCGTCGTACATGAGCAGGACGTTGCGCTTCTTGCAGAGCGCGCTCGCGGCGTCCAGGTACTCCTTCGTGCAGGGAAAGATGCCGCCTTCGCCTTGCACGGGTTCGGCCATGAAGCCGCAGACCTCTTTGTCTTCCAGCGCCTTCTCGAGCGCCTTCGCGTCGTTGATCGGCACGTACGCGAATCCGGGCAGCAGCGGTTCGGTGCCGGCCTGCAGCTTCGGCTGGCCGGTGGCTGTCAGCGCGCCGTAGGTGCGGCCGTGAAAGCCGTTCTCGAGCGAGACGATCTTCCACTTGCCGCCGTTCTTCTTGCCCCACAGCCGCGCGAGCTTGATCGCGGCCTCGCTGGCCTCCGTGCCCGAGTTGCAGAAGAAGGCCTTGGCTTCGCCCATGCCGGTGAGGTGCTTGAGCAGCGCCTGCGCCAGCCGGGCTTGGCCCTCGATCAGGTAATTATTGTGAATGTGGAGCATCTCGCCGGCCTGCTTGCGCAGGGCTTCCACCACGCGCGGCGGGCAGTGGCCGAGGCCGTCCACGCCCAGGCCCGGCAGGAGATCCAGATACTTCTTGCCCTCTGCGTCCCACACGTACGAGCCCTGCCCGCGGACGATGCTGAGCGGCGCGCGGCCATAGTTGCCGATCATGTACTTGCCGAAAAGGTCGAGCGTTTCTTTCGAAGAGAGCGGCATGAATAATCCTTTCATTTCGGATGTTGGATTTGCGATTTCCGATTTTGCCTTGCCGTTCAATCCAAAATCGGAAATCTAAAATCCAAAATATCACTTATGAATTTCCGTCCCTACGCCTTCCGGCGTGAAGAGCTCCAGTAGGAGCGAATGTTTGACCAGTCCGCTGATGATGTGCGTCTTGTGTACGCCGTGCTCAAGCGCCTTCACGCAGGCCTCGATCTTCGGCAGCATGCCGCCGGCGATCACGCCTTCCTGGGTAAGTCGCTTCGTGTCCTCGATGCTGAGCGTCGAGAGGAGCGACTCGGGGTTGTCCTTGTCCTGCAGGATGCCCGGCACGTTGGAAAGGAAGACGAGCTTCTCCGCTTGCACTTCCGCGGCGATCTTCCACGCGACGGAGTCGGCGTTAACATTGTAGAGCTGGCCGTCCGCGCCGCGCGCGATCGGCGCGACGACAGGGATGATGCCGCCCGAGGCCATGCGCCGCGCCAGGTCCGCGTCCACGTGCGTGATCTCGCCGACGAAACCGAGATCGAGGCCGTCCACCAGCCGTTTCTCGGCCGCGATGAAACTGGAGCCGCGGCCATTCAGCGGGACGCCCTTGCCCTCGGCCTTCTCGATATGGCTCACGACGTTCGCGCTGATCTGGTCGATCAGGACCTTGTGCGCGATCTCCAGCGTCGGCGCGTCGGTGACGCGGCGGCCCTCTACGAACGTAGGCTTGAGGCCCGCCTTTTCCATCGCGGCCGTGATCGCCGGCCCGCCGCCATGCACGAGAATCGGCCAGACGCCGACCTGTTCGAGGAAGACCACGTCGGTAACCACCGACGGCAGGATCTTCTCGTCCGTCATCGTGCTCCCGCCGATCTTGATGACCACGAACTTCCGGTCGAAGTCCTTCAAGTACGGCAGGGCCTCGATGAAGACCTTGGCTTTGGTGAGCGCAGTTGTCATGCGTCGGTTCCTTAGCGTCGTGCTGTTCCCTGACCCCTGAACCTTGTCCCCTACGTATGGTAATCGGCGTTAACCTCGATGTACCCGTGCGTCAGGTCGCAGGTATAGAACTTCGCGCGGCCTGGGCCGTTGCCCACCATCAGCACGATGCTCACCTCTCGGTTCTTGAGCGCATCGGAAACCTGCGCGCCATCGAACTCCGTCGGCGTGCCGCCGCGGAAGAGTTCGAAGCCTTGCACGGTCAATGAGGATTCGGCGGGGTCGAACGTGCCGCCGGAGCGGCCGGCGGCGGCCATGATGCGGCCCCAGTTCGGGTCGCAGCCGGCGATGGCGGTCTTCACCAGCGGCGATTCGGCGACGGCGCGCCCAATAAGCTTGGCGTGGGCGTCGTTCTTCGCGCCGCCCACGTACAGCGTGATCGTGTGCTGCGCGCCCTCGCCGTCGGAGGCGATCTGCTTTGCGAGGGAGTCGCAGACTACGTAGAGCGCTTCGCGGAAGGCTTCGTATGCCGGGCCTTTCGCGCTCTTGATCGCGGGGTGCTCCGCGCGGCCCGAGGCCAGGCAGAAGAGCGTGTCGTTGGTGGAGGTATCGCCATCCACCGTGACGCAGTTGAAGGTCTCTTCGGCCACGTCCGCGAGCACCGCTTGCAGCGCCTTGGGCGCGAGCGCCGCGTCGGTGGCGACGAAGCCGAGCATCGTGGCCATGCGCGGCGCGATCATCCCCGAGCCCTTGCAGGCGCCGGCAACGCGGACCTGCGCGCCGTCGATCTCGGCCGTGACGGCGGCAGTTTTAGGAACGAGGTCCGTGGTCATGATCGCGCGGGCGAAATCGCCTTGCTCGCCTTTGCTCTTGATGCGCGACGAGAGCTCCGCGATGCCGCGTGCGACCTTTTCCATCGGCAGTTGGCGCCCGATGATGCCGGTCGAACAGACCAGCACGCCGGCGGGCGTGCAGCCCAGGCCCTTGGCGGTCAGCCGCGCCATGCTTTCGGCGTCGCGATCGCCCTGTGCGCCCGTGCAGGCGTTGGCGTTCCCGGAGTTGACGATCACCGCGCGCGCCTTGCCTTTGCTCGTTTTCAGCGCCGCCTTACTGACGCGCACCGGCGCGGCGTGCACGAGATTGGTGGTGAAGACGCCCGCGGCGGCCGCGTCGGCGTCGCAGACGAGCAGCGCCAGGTCGGGCTTCTCGGCTTTGCTCTTTAAACCGCAGTGCAGCGTGGCCGTGCGGAAGCCGGCTACTTGGTTCACCTGGCCGCCGGGCCAGTCTTGAACGGCGTGCTTCTTGATCGCTTTCTTGGTCGCCATGTTTGTCGTCTCTCAACGTGAGCCCAAATCTGCCGAGAACTGCCGGCGGACATCTGCCGCCTTGGGTCATGCTGGAAAAAGAGAAAACCTAACGCTCCACAAACGAGGCTTTGAAAACAACCAGCCCCTCGGCCCCGCGTCGTTAAGCAGGGGAGGGGCTGAAAAGTCCGTCCGTCGCAACGGGTCCGGCCCAGCCTCTCCCCTCCCGGGGCCGGCTGAATCGGACCCCGTGGGTTAACGCTTGGAGAACTGGAACCTGCGCCTGGCGCCCGCCTGGCCGTACTTCTTGCGTTCGACCATGCGCGAGTCCCGCGTCAGGAAGCCTTCGTCGCGCAGCGCCTTCTCCAGATTGCGGTCATAGAGGAGCAGCGCGCGGGAGATGCCCATGCGGATCGCTTCGGCCTGGCCGGTTATGCCGCCGCCGTTGACCCGGGCGAAGACGTCGAATGCGGTGGCCAGCTTGGAGAACTTGAGCGGGCTCTGCACGGCCGTGCGATCGGTCTCGCGTGGGAAGAACTTCTCAAGCGGCTTGCCGTTCACCTGCACGGCGCCTTGGCCGGGGCGCAGCCGGACGCGCGCGGTGGCGGTCTTGCGCCGCCCCGTGCCCCAGAAATAGCCGCCTGTTTTATCTTCTACGTTTGCTTCAGCCACCGTATGACCCCCGTTTCGGACCAGACCCTGAGAATTTCGACTAACCCACCGGATTCCACGCGACAGGCTGCTGCGCCTTATGCGGATGATCCGTGCCCTTGTAGACCTTCAGTTTCGTGATCAGGCGCTTGGCGAGCAGGTTCTTCGGGAGCATCAGCCGCACGGCGTGCTGGATGATCCGCTCCGGCGCCTTCTGATTCACCTCTTCGAACGTGCGGATCTTCATGCCGCCCAGGTAGCCCGACCAGTGGCGATAGGTCTTGGAGAGATGCTTGCGCGGATCGATCTTGACCTTCTCCGCGTTGATCACGATCACGAAATCGCCGGTGTCGAGGTGCGGCGTGTACGTGGGCTTGTCTTTGCCCATCAGGCGCATGGCGATCGGCGCCGAGATGCGGCCGAGCGACTTGTTGGCCGCGTCCACGACGTACCACTTGGCCTTGATCTCGCCGGGCTTGGCGATGAAGGTCTTATAGCCCTTAGGTTTGGGTGCTCTCGCGACGGACTGCATGACTCGGCCACTCCCCCCCATCGTACAGCGAGTATCGGAAAACAAAAAACCGTCCGGAACAGACCCCGGGCGGAAAAAGGCTTTATAAAAGGTAGCGGGGTCGTGTCAAGTTAGGTTTAAACGCCTGTCCCATAAGGGTCCCAAGAGGATAGACAATCAAACCTTGGCCCTGATCTTCCCGGCCATGGCCTGGAGCGCGTCCGGCGCAGCTTTCTGGCGCTTTGGGAAGGGGAACTGGCTCAGCTCGTTCATCGGAATGAGGTGGATGTGCGCGTGGGGAACCTCGAAACCCCAGACGCCCATGGCCACGCGCTTGCAGCCGGTGGCCGCTTTGAGCCCCTGCGCCAGATGCTTGGCCGCGGCCATCATCCGCTGGTACGCGTGGTCCTCGATATCGAACAGGTAATCGATCTCCTGCTTGGGGATCAGCAGCGTGTGCCCAGGCGCGACGGGCATGATATCCAGGAAGGCGAAGAACTCGTCATTCTCCCACACCTTGGCGCAGGGGATCTCGCCGGCAACGATTTTCGAGAAGATGCTGGGCATGGCGGGTTCCTCATCAGAGCTTGGGCGCAATCCCAGAATCCATATTAAGGCGGAATCCCTGGCGGCACAATGCATACACATGCGCCGGAAAAGCATGCTGATTGCAACAGGAGCGGCGGAGTACTATGGATAGAAAGGGCGGGCCGGCTAGCCGTTCTTGGGTTTGATATGGTCGTGGCGGCGGATGAACTCCAGATAAGCGGCCAGCACGCCGTTATCGAAGTCGCAGCGGTGCAGGTTGCCCACCAAGCCCAGATAATTGTCGAAGACGCTCTGAAACGCCGGGTCCAGCCCCATCGACAGCACGCGGGCGGGGAGTTCGTGCTCGTCGGTCTCGCGATAGCCCGCGTCGAACTCCGGATTCACCTTACGCAGGGCAACGATCTCATCTTTCGTCACGGCGCCTGCCCTCCTATCTTAATTCCACCATCCAGATCTCAGGATTTCAGGTACGTCCGGGGATGTAAAAGCAACTTTTATGCCGGACGCAAGGCCGAATTCGGATCTTCGCCTGCCCGCAGGGAGATGTTTGCGCCTTCCTCGCCCAGCTCTAGGCATTCGAAGAAGTTGCGCACGGCTTGGCCCAGGCGGTCGTCGCCAACCTGGAGTGCCTCGATGCCGTCCACGAGCTTGCGCGCACGTCCGGCGGCCTCGGCCACGACTTTCGCCGACTCCTCAGGCAACGGGTTATCGTCTTCCATGCGATAGGGCTCAAGGTAATCCTGGAGCTCCCGGGCCAGGACCAGCAGCTCCACGCGCTGGCCCGCGTGCGCCTTTGGATGAAGGGAGAAGACGCGCTCGAGATGGTAGTGGATGCGCCGCGCGATCGTCGCCGCGTGCGGGATGTTCAAGGGGATCTTGAAGAAGGCTTCGCCCATGACGCCAGCGTAGAGAGTGGAGCGCAGGGTGTAAAGGGCGTAGACTGCGACGCCATAATCGTAGCAGCGGCGTGACGCCGCTGCGACCTCCGCCGGGACGGCGGAGTCACGGACGCTGGGAATCGAAATGAGGTGGCGCTTTGAAGGTCCTGCTTCTTCCCGTCGGCAGCCACGGCGATGTCCATCCTTTCATGGGCATCGGCAAGGAACTGAAGGCGCGCGGGCATGACGTGACCATGATCACCAACGGCTACTTCGAACCCATCGCGCGCAAGGAAGGATTCACGTTTGTGGAGCTCGGCTCCGCCGAACAGTACCGCACCGCCATAGAAGACCCGGACCTCTGGCATACGACCAAAGGCGTGAAGAAGGTCATGGAATGGGCAATGCTCGGCCTGCTGCGCCCGATGTATCAGCTTGTGGAGCAGCACTACGAGCCCGGCAAGACGGTGGTCGCCGGAGCCGGGATCGCCCTGGGCGCGCGCGTGGCCCACGACAAGCTGGCCTTCCCCTATGCCACCGTGCATTTGCAGCCCGTGGTCTTTCGGAGCACCTTCGCTCCGCCTCTTCTGCCCGGAGCTCCTCTGCCTTCCTGGTCGCCCGCCTTCTACACGCGCCTGTTCTTCTGGCTGGTGGACAAGGCCGTCATCGATCCGCTGGTCACGCCCCAGCTCAACCAGTTCCGCGCCGAACTGGGGCTGAAGCCGGTGCGCCGCATCCTGGGCGACTGGTGGCACTCGCCGCAGCGCGTGGTAGCGCTTTTCCCAGACTGGTACGCGCCGCCTCCTCCGGACTGGCCGCCACAGGTGCGCCTGGCCGGATTCCCGCTCTATGACGAGCGCGGGTTGGAGCCCATGCCGGCGGACGTCGAAGCCTTTCTCCAGGCGGGCCCGCCACCGGTGGTCTTCACGCCGGGCTCGGCACACAAGCACGCGCTGGACTTTTTCCGCGAGAGCGCCGAGGCCTGCCGCATGCTCAGCCGGCGCGGCATGCTGCTCTCGCGTTTTAAAGAGAACGTGCCGCCGAAGCTGCCCGACGGCGTGATTCACGTTCCGTATGTGCCTTTCGGCGAATTGCTCCCGCGCGCCGCCGCCCTGGTCCATCACGGCGGCATCGGCACCGTGGCGCAGGGCCTGGCCGCGGGGATCCCGCAACTCATCATGCCCATGAGCCACGACCAGCCCGACAACGCCGCGCGGCTGCGCCGGTTAGGCGTCGGGGCGAGCCTTGCGCCCAAGCGGTACAAGGCCGCCGCCGTGGCAGAGAAGTTGCGCGGGTTGCTCGACGGTCCGGGCGTGCTCGAACGCTGCAAAGCCATGGCCGCGAAGTTCGTCGGCGCGCGCTCCCGCCAAGCCGCTTGCGATCTGATCGAAGCGCTCGGGCCGCGCTGATCCACTATGGATCGCTTTCCGCGTAACCGCAGACCATCCGCCGCGCCGTGGGTATTCCTGTCAGGCGCAGTCTGGGTGCTGTACGGCAAGGCGGCCCGCAAGAAAACGGCGGCGCTCGCCGGGCCTGCGCTGCATAAACGGCAGCCGGTTATTTCGGGGCGAGCTTGCGCGTCTCGATGGAGAGCACTCGGAATTCCGCCGCCTTGGTGTTGAATTGGATATGTCCGCTCTTCGGCGTGCCCTTATTCTCTACCGTGAGGGCCTTGCCGTTGAGGGTTGCCGTCACTTGCTCGCCGTTGCAGAGCACGACCAGCTCGTTGACATGCCCTTCCACCGCACTTTGCAAGTTTCTGCCCAGGAGCACAGTGTATCCTTGGCCCGGGCCCTGCCGGAACACAAACGTGCCGTAACTCTCACCCTTGCATTCAAAGCGAATCTTGAACTCTCCATCGTCTATAGTCCCACGTACCTGCGCCGAGTTTCTCTCGGTGGGTACATGTTCCAGAGCGCCGTTCTCCAGCTTCCAGCCGCCCGCGCCGCCGAGATTGATGCGGTCCAGGGATTTTCCGTCGAAGATCGGTGTCCACGCGCCGCTCCCGGTCATCTCCGGAGGTGCAGGAGGCGCCGGGCGCGGCGGTACTTTTAGATCCGCGAGCAGCTTCGTGGCCTCTGCGCCAGCCGGAGTCGACCGGTACGTACTGGCGAGTTCCTTGAGCTTGTCCTCGTAGGTCCAAGGGTCGTCGGGCTTCGTACGGGCGTACTCCTTGGCTTCGGCCAGCCGTGCCGTGGCGACTTCGCTGCGGATGTCCGGCGCCTGAGCCGGCGTCTCTGGCGGTGGAGGCGGCTTGGGGTCCTCGCGCGGATCGGCGGAAACGGTCTTCGTGAGGGTCTTGGTCTCCGCGGGAGAAGCAACGGGTGTTGGAGGCGTGGAACTCTTGCCCGCAGAAGTTGTTTTCGGGTCGCTTTTGGAGGCAGGCGTGTTGGAACCGCCGGTCAAAGCAAAGGCCAGCACTCCAACCAAGAGCAGCGCGCCCGCGCCCGCCGCGATCAGGACCGCCGGTTTCTTCTCACTCGCCTCCGGCGAGCGCCGCTCGGCACCGCGTTGGGCGCGCTCGGAAGCCGTGGGGAGGCGGTGGGAGCGCGCGGAGACCGTCGCGGGCGCCGTGGCAGGCGCCAGGCCCACGGTGGGCGCTTTCTGAGTCGGGAGTTTCCCCGACTGCGGCAATACGGCAGCGTCCGCGGGTTTGGGCGCGCATTTGACGCACGCGAAGCGATTCTCGCCCAACTTCACCGCGCCGCCTTGAGTGATCTCCGCTTCGGAGATGCGATGTCCGCAGGTCTCGCAATAGACGATTTGCATTCGAGTGTTGCCCAATGAAGATACCCGTACGGTAATTGTATTTTCTAACTCCACAAATGCCACTTTTCGATGGCCGCGATTTTCTCAACCCGCGATTTTGAATAGTTCACTGGCATGCATGTTGCATTTATCTCCTTCGGTTCGGGACACCGAACATGTGAAAGCAACCGGATTGGCTTCAGCGGCGAAGGAGGATCTCTCCATGGCACAAGTGCGCGCGGGTTCTCACGAGGAAGTAGGCGTAAATTGGGTGGGTCTGGTGGTCGCGTTGGCGGTTGCACTAGCGCTCTTAGGCGGATTAGGTTGGTGGCTGCTTCATTAGGTGTAGTATTTTAAGAAAGCGTCTGCCAGAAATTGGCAGTCGCGTTGACAAAATTTGTAGGCACTGGACCGAGCACCTGGGACGAAGTTTACGCGCCGTGCCGGAATTCGCGGGAGAGTTCCGGCACAGCGCGTAAACTTCGTTAGGGAAATCGAAGTATGCCCTATTTATTCGCCCTTCTCCTTTATATGCGCCAATTCCGTAAATCGCTAATAATGAGCAGAGCCAAAAGGCTCGCTTGATATTGTTTGAATTCAGCAACATTTGAGCATTGATTGGGGTATGCGCTAATATTAATGGTCTATAGGATGGCCTTTCGCACATGAGCCCACCCGCAAAAGCCTCGGTACGCACTGCGCTGAGGCCGCGCGTGACCATGACCTCCATCGCGCGAGCCTCGGGCGTCTCGCAGACGACGGTGAGCATGGTCCTGACCGGCCGCGCCAAGGAATTCCGCATCCACGCCGAGACCGCCGACAAGGTCTGGGCCGCGGCGCATCGCTTGGGCTATCGCATGCGGCCGCGCAAGAACCGCTCGCGCCCGCTGCCGCTTCCGCCTTCCGAGAGCCCGTCCCAAGCCGCTTCCGCCGCCGGGCCGGTGGCCGTAGTCTTCGTCGAATACCGCGGGCTCTCCGGCGATATCCTCTACAGCCCCGCTTACCTGGGCCTCTGCCGCGCCGCGACCGGGCACGAGATCCGGCCGTTTGGCGGCATGAAGTGGGAAGGTCTTCAGGCGTGGGCTCGTTCCGAAGCCCTGGCCGGCTGCAAGGGCCTCGTGCTCTTCACCCATCGCGATCCGTCTCCGGACGATCTCGCGCCCATCGCGAACCTCGGCATCCCCTGGATCCTGATGAACCGCGATCCGCAGGGTTGCTCGGTGCCGCGCGTGCTCTTCGACGCCTACGGCATGGCCTACGGCCTGATCGAAGAACTTCTCAAGAAGGGCCACGCGAAGATCGCGGCGCTCGGCACGGACCGCACGATTCCCAGCGCCGCCGGGCAGCGCAACGGCTACCGCGACGCGCTCATCGCCGCCGGCTGCTACGACCCGGACCTCGTGAACTTAACCACCTCCGAATGGGGCGAGGCGGAGACGCGCGCGGGCGTGAAGGCGCTGCTCGAACGCCGCCCCGATACGACCGCGATCTACGCCTTCTTCGACTGGCACGTGCAGGGCCTCTACCAGGGCATCCGCGATACCGGCCGCCGCGTCCCCGACGACGTCTCCGTCGTGGCCACGGGCGGGCAACCCGTCGCGCAGCGCGTCGACCCGGTGCTCACCACGATCCGTTACCCGATGCTGGAGATGGGCGAGGCGGCCTTCCGGCTGCTGGAACGCATCTGGCGCGGCGAGAGCGTCCCCGAGCGCACCGTCATCCCGGGTGAATTGCTCCCCGGCGCCAGCGTCGCGCCCGCGCTAACGAAAGTTTTACGATCTTAAAGGCGCAACGTCCGAGGGTCTGAGCTACTGCGCTTAATCTCCGGCGCGAGTCGCCGCAGGCGTGTTGTGGGACCGCAGAGATTCTTACCCTTGGAGCCGCTCGAGCGCAGGAACGTATTAAACGGCGGCGGGTCCCGTGGTGGTTCCTTCGTGCCAATGGGTGGGGATACGGACGTGTTGCGGCAACCGTGGCTTGCGAACAAGGAGATCCAGCGCGGGAGCCGCCATTAAACTGAAATCGGCTCGGGGACCCGACCAGTTGTGTGATCCCGGGTACTGCGCATGGAACACGGCAAGGCTCAAATCCTGCGGCACTTTCAGTCCCGCCATTTCCACCGCCAGTACAATGCCGGCCGCAAGCGTATCGTCGGCCGCCAAGACGGCCGTAAAGGGAGGATGTGCGCGCAGAAGCTGTTGCCCGATATCGATGCTTCCCTGCGCCCTGGAACCTATACCCGTGAAGATCTTATAATCTACGTCCTTTAGTTTTAACTTTTTGCACGCAGCGATAAAGCCGGCTTCACGCTCTTTGGAATCCGGGTCGATTTTTTGCGTGCTGGTTACCAGGTTTCGCACAAAAGCGATGCGCCGGTGTCCCAGCGCCGCCAAGCGCGAGACCGCGTCCGCCGCGGCCTGGACGTTCTCCAGCGCCACCGCATGAATCTTCAGCCCTTCGGCGGGCTGGTCCAGCAGGACCACCGGCAGGTCCAACGCTTCGTATTGCCGCGCCAACTCGTGATGGAACGGCCCCAGGAGCAGAACGCCATTTAACGGAAGTTCACGGAGTCCCGCGGGAAATTCTTTCCTCCAGCGTGTGTCCTGCAGAATCACCAGGGTGCCCGTCTTCAAATCCATGCGCGGCACCAAGGCGTTCCAGAGTTGCCCCCGCGAGTTGCTTTCGTCGGCCAAGGCGCGCAGCCCGGCGGTCACCACCAGCGCGATGCTCTTCTCCATGACCCGGGAGAGCGGCGCCGAGACGGTGGCCACCGCCAGGCGGCGGTCGGCCAGCCTGACCCAGCCGTCCTTAGCAAGGGCTTTCAACGCGATATGGATCATTTGGTGGCTGATCTTGTACTGGCGCGCCAACTGCCGCGAGGAAGGCAAGGGCCGGCCTGGCGGCCATCTTCCCGACTGCAGCTTATCCAACATATCCGCCTGGATCAGTTTGTAGCGCGAGGTATGGCCCTGCGGACGTCCCACACGAGGTCTCTTGGCCATAATGGCAATCCCTTTCCTTCCAACGCCATTATATTGACAGAAATTAGCCAGATGCGCCAGGGAATGTGTTTAAGCCGCAAGCCCAATCGCAGACGGTGTACCTATCCCTGCAACGGGTTCTTTCCGGGAGAGGTGCTGCGTGCAGCGCCAGGTGTTTTCGACAGCGCGTAAGCGTCAAACATCGCGGGACTTAGATCTGAGGAGGTGCCTTCTCGTGAAAACGCCGCTCAAGTGCATCGCACCGTTCATCACGCTGCTTTTCGCCGCGGCCGGGCATGGGTGTACGACGGAAGGCTCTCCGTCCGGCGGAGGCGACTGGCCGCAGTACCGCGGGCCGAATCGGGACGGCGTCGTGTTGAACAGTCCCAAACTGCTGGACAGTTGGCCGAAGGAAGGGCCGCCGCTCGTATGGACCAGCGAATTTATTCCCTCGTATGCATGCGGCGGGGTCGGCAATCCGGTGGTCGCGGACGGCAAGGTCTTTCTCTACTCCAATCGGAAGGAACCCCTGGATGGAGGCCAGAAGTATAAATTCGTCACCACGCAATCGCTCATCGATATGGGCTGGAATCCGGATCTTCCCGACGCGCTGGCCAAGAAAATCGAAGAGGCACGCGTTGCGCCGGCTCGTCCGCCCACCGATCGTTCCGCTCCGCCATGGAACGCCGTCGACAAGCCGACCGAGGCGCAATTGGATGCTTTCCTGGCTAAGAATCCGGAACTGGACAAGTACCTCAAGGATTTCATCGCCACGCTTGAGCCAAGCGACGTGAAGAAATTCGGCGCTTACATCAAACGCCGCTTCTGCATGTGTACCAAGGACAATTATGAGTCCGCATACTCGTGGGACAAGCTGGTCAAGCTGAGCACGCTCCGCGACTGGGAATGCGAATCGGATTTCGAGATGCGGGTCAAATTGGGCCAGACTTTCGGCGTGGACGAGAACCTTAATTGCGTCCGGATTTATCGCGCCACCACGCTGCATGACACCGTGTACTGTCTGGACGCCAAGACCGGCAAAACCATCTGGAAGAAGGACTTTCCAGTGGACGAAGCGATTGTTAAGGCCGTCAGGCATTTGGGGGATTGGGGCACGTTCATCGGTTATCTGGGCGCCTTGGGCGTCAGTTCCACGCCCGCGATCTGGAAAGAGAAGTGCTACGTCGCCGGGGCCAATGGCCTGTACTGTTTTTCAATCAAGGATGGCGCTTTATTGTGGCAGGCGAAGTCGAACGTGAACGGGTTGCCGAGCCACGCCTCTCCGCTGGTTGCCGGCGGCATCGCCTACCACCAGGGATCCGCCTACAACGCCGAAGACGGCAAATTGATCTGGTCGCAAACCCAGGATGGTTGGGGCGTCAATTTTGAATCTCCGCCCCTATGGTCGTCCGGTGGCAAGAATTATGTCATCGCGTTTTGCGGTTGCTCCAAGCAGCGGGGCTGGGTGAATAAATGGGGCTGCCTGGACATGGAAACCGGAAAGATTCTCTGGCACCTCGAGGGCGTCCGGGGCGAGTGCATCTATAACCCAACCGTGAACGGCGATACCCTGTGGACCTACTCGGCCGAACCGAATGTAGTTCGAAAGTACAAGCTCTCGACTGCCGGTGCGGAGTTGCTCTGGACGTACGGCGACAGGAAGAACCCGATCGCCGGCAACTGGGTCCCATGGCAGAACCACCTCTATATTCTTGCCGGCGCCGACCGGTATAGTCCCGCGCATGTGGATTGCCTGAATCTCGAAACCGGCGCATCGAAGTGGAAAAGCGCGACGTATACGGACTGCGGTGTTTCCATTGTGCCGCCGGTCGTCGCCGACGGGAAGATGTTCAACTCGATCTGTCGCGGCAACGACCATGCCACCCGCAGCGCCTGGCGTCCTGAAGATGCGGCGAGTGGGGTTTACGGTTACGCGCTCGAGATGGTGCGGGCCAGCCCCGAGGGGGGCTATGTCCGGCTAGGCAAATTCTCTCCGGGAATCTGCAACTTCAGTTCCCCAGCTCTGGCCGGCGGCATGTTGTATCTGCGGCTGGATAAATGTGTGGCCTGCTACGATTTGAGGGCGAAGTGAAGCACCGTTCCGAGCGGTGCGTGATGCGCTCGATGTAAGTATGTGCGATCGCCGAACAGAACGGGATGAATCGCCAAGACGCCAAAGCGCCAAGAAGATTGCGATTCTTAGACTTTCAGGCTTTCGATTTCCTTCAAGTACCCCTGCAGCACTTTCAACGAATGCGCCGCGCTGGCGTCGAGTTCCTCCGCGGACTCTCCGGCAAGTTTCTCGATCGAGATCGGGCCGCGCATGCCGTGCGAATACAGCGTGCGCATCATCCCTTTGTGATCGACCTTGCCATCGCCGACGTTCGGGAACGCGCCGGGACCGGCTACGCCCTTTCCGCCGATGTGATCCTTGACGATCAGGCTGCAGCAACTCGCCGCAATGGCCTTGATGTCCTCGGCCGGGTCGAGGCCCTCGTAAAAGCTCACGTTGCCGCCGTCGTAGCTCACGCGCACGCGCGGACTCGGCACGCTGCGCACGATCTTCTGCAGCTCTTTGCTCGAAGCCGTGAGCCCGCAGTGCGGCTTGAACGAGATCGTGACGCCGACGCGCTCCGCGTGCTTCACGCCCTCGGGCAGGTATTTGAAGAACGCGTCCGTGTCGCGCTTCCACTCATCGTCGGGGCGCAGTTCCTTGTGGAATACTTTCCACGGCCATGGCCCCCAGCAGAGCAGTTCTCCCGCGCCCAGGGCCGCGGCCTGGTCGAGCTTGATCTTGAAATCGGCCAGTTCCTTCTCGTTGAGCGGCGCGTGCATGCCGAAGACGACATTGGTCTTCAGGCCCGCGGCCTCGACGGTCTTGCAGAACCCGGCGAGCTTGGGCTCCCAGCCGGGTGCCTGGTCGAAGAGCGGCTGCTCCGCGTGCTTGGGCAGAATGCCCATGTACGCGAACCCCGCCCGCGCGATACCCTCGACGGCGCGCTCGAACGAGAATTTGTGCCATGGCAGCGTGAAGCAGCTCAGTTGCATGGAACCCCCAGTAAAAGCAAATTCGAAATCCGAAGCACGAAATCCGAAACAAATTCAAAACGAATTCAAATGCCAAATGTACAAAACGACGGGAATGATTTTCTGTTTTGAATTTCCTTTTTTGTTTTCTTTTGAATTTGTTTCGGATTTCG
>JACQFI010000087.1 GCA_016200135.1 Planctomycetota bacterium | reverse complement strand
CGGACGACGCCGTGCGCTATACGTACTCGCAGCCGGCCAGCGTGGTGTATGCCAGCGACTACGCGTATCCTAGTTATGGATACTACGGGTATCCGTCGTACTACTATCCCTACTACTCGAGCTACTTCTATCCGTCGTTCTCGTTCCGCTTTGGCAGCGGGTTCCATGGGGGCGGTTTCCACGGCGGTGGCTTCCACGGCGGACATCATCACTAAAGAATGCTCTGTTGAAAACCTGCGGCCGCAGCGGAAATTCCCCCTTAAGTAAGGGTGGATACAGGGGGGTTAACCCCTTCGCGGCCTTAACCTCCCCTTACCCCTCCTTACATAAGGAGGGGATTTCAACAGAGCAACTAAAGAAGATTTTTGATTAGTGGGCGAGCGCGTACAGGATTGCGTTGACCGCGATCTTGTACGCGTCTTGTCCTTTTACGCCCAGGCAACTTCCGCAGGCGTGGCCGTGCAGTTCGCAGCCCAAATTGAAGCGGCTGTATAAGATGGCGAGCCTGCCTTTGGCCGAGATTCCTTCCAGGTATGGATCGTTCTTCACGTCGGGGAAGAAGCGCTTCACGGCGGTCTTGTACTCCACGCTCTCGATCTTGAACGGCGCGCTCAGCACCGCATGGTCCTTGGGCAGGCGCTCGAGTTCCGCGTCGTGGTACAATTGCGAGCACAACTTTCGGAACGCGATATCGAACTCGGCCTTGCCGCAACAGGGATCGGCGAAGAGGAACCCGCCTTTATCCAGGTACGCGCGCAGGACCTTCACCTGTTCGGCCGTGAACTCGAACTTCTTGTGCCCGGTCATGTAGAGCACCGGATATTCGCCGGGATCGTCGGTGCCGAGGACCACGCGGCGCTTGGCGACGGTCCCTTTCATGCCCGCCTGTTCGCGGAGCGTCTGCGTCAGGTTGGGGATGGAAGCGGGATCGGGATCCCATTCGCCGTTGTGGTAGAGCTGGCCGATGACGAGGGCGCCGCGTTCGACCTTGGCGTCTGTGGCCTTAAGCATGAGCTGCACGTTTTCGAGCTTGTCCTTAAGGCGGTTGAACCCGATGGCGTAGGCGATCAGGTTCACGCCGAGCTTCTTCGCCTCGTCGCCGGCAACGTTTTTCTCGTCCTTGCAGCCTTCGCATCCGCCCCAGGCGCAGCAGATGTCGTGCGGCGCGTAGAAGACCGAGGTACGGCAGCCCGTATTGAGCCCCTCGATCATGAACGCCTCTTGCTTGGCGATCTTGTGCTTGAGATTGTAAATGGGATGGTCGGGCGCGAGCGCTTCGAAGTCCGAGTCCGGGAAGATCTTCTTCATTTCCGCGCGGAAGGACTCGTCGAATTCTTTCGCGCCGCAGCAGGCGGAGGCGAAGACGAAGCCGCCGTTATCGACGAAGAGCTTCAGGTTCTTGCGGAAGTCGTCGTCAAACGTACAGGCGCGGTGACCTTGCAGATAAAGGATCGGCGCGGCGGAGAGTTCCTCCGCGCTGGCGCTCGTGTCCGTCACCTGCCAGGTCATGGGCGTGTCGAGATCGCGCGCGGCCTGTTCGGTCAGTTCCTTGGCGTCGTAGGGGTCGGTGTTCCAGTCGCGCCCGTAGCGCAGCTTCTGCATGGCGATAGGCGCGCTGCCTTTGCCCAGGAAGAGCATAGCGAACTCGGTGCCGAGCACGTCGTCGTACCAGGAGCCGTCGTTATTCTGGGCGCGCACGAGAAACTCCGCGCCTTCGCGGTACCAGTCGTGCCCGCCGATGGTCCGCTGGGCCATCAGCACGCCGACGCGTTCGAGACCGTAGAGATAGTAGTAGTGGTAGCCCATCCCGCCCTGGCCCGGGTTGTTGGTCACCGTGAAATTGCGCGCCATCCATTCCAGGCCCTTCACGAGGCGCTTGTCGCTCTCGCCCTGCCCACAGGTCTTGGTGCCGCGGTAGAGTCTCCCGCCGGTGATGAACAGGCTCGTCAGCCCCGCGACGGACATGCTTCCGTAGCTGGCCTCGCCCGACTGGTGCGTGTAGCCCCAGCCCCCGTTGGCGCCCTGGCCGGCCTCGATCATCTTGCGCGCGCTCTGGTAGATGGTGTCGGGGACTTCGACGCCCATGTCTTCGGCGGCCTTGAGCCCCAGCAGCGCGTATTGCGAGCGGCTGTTGTCGCCCCAGCTCCCGTTAAGACCTTGGTGCCGCTGCAGGCGCCGGGCCATCTGCGCCGCGGTGTCCCGGTATTTGGGGTCCTTGGTCATGGCCAGCATCATGAGCAGCAGGCCCGCGCGGTAGGACCCGGTGTACTGTTCCACGGTGTAGGAGTCCGCACGCCGCGCGAGGTCCGCGATATCGTCGGCGACCTTTGGATCGTTCGGTTTTACGCCGCTGTTAAGGAGCGCCATCAAGCAGAGGATCCGGTAGCCGGGTTCGCCCTGGTTGCGGTAGGCGGTCAGGTTCCGGATGAGGGCCGCCCGGCCGCGCTCGAGTGCCCGCTGGACGTCCTGAGGCGTCACCTTGCCGCGCTCAAGCGCGCCGGCTGGGGCGCAGAGCAGCGCGGCCGCGCAGCAAGAGACAAGGATGGAGAGATTGCGTCTTTGCATCGTGGTCCGGATTCTCGCGCCGGCAGATGGACACTTCAGGGCTTGACCGTCTCCCGGCACGTACTTTAGCCTGACCTGCGGGCCTTGTCTCGAACTTTAGGACGCATCCAGTAGGATGGGACGGGACGCAAACTTGCGGCAAATCGCATCTTCCTGTTTTCCCGAGGTTTCCAGGACCAACGCATGCCAAAGCGCGTCTTAAAAGGTGACACCGGCCGCCTCCGGCCCTGGGTCAGATCGGGACCGGCATGAGCGCGCCCGGAGGCCAGACGATTCTGCATTGCCGGGATTGCGGCCGGGTGGCCTCGCACGCCGGGAACGCCTGCGCCTTTTGCGGCGGTCCCCTGCTCGCAACCCCGGTCAAGGCGGACCGGCCGGTCGTCCGGAAGCATTCGCAGATCCTGGCCGCGTCGGTCACGTTCTGCCTTGGGCTGCTGCTGGTGCGCGTGCTGCTGGGGGTCTTGCGGCCGGGAAGATTCCCGCCGCTGACTTCGGGTGACGATCCGCTGGTCCTGCTCGAGATGGTTGCGGCGGGCGGAACGGTGCTGTACATGGTGCTGCGCGGGGAGGAGGGCGACTTCCGCGCGCTGTTTCTGGTCTCGCTCATGCTGTTCATGGGGCAGGAAGCGATGAGCTTCGTGGCCGGAGCGTACGGACTGATGCAGTTCACCGTCTTCGCCCTTGTGGCGGCATTTGCTACGACCGTCTTCTCTTCGCTGGGCCTCATCACGTATTTCTACGAGAACGTCCAAGCGCCGAAGGAGGCCCACCGTGGCCCGATGCTGGCCGGCAGCGGGGCCATCTGCGCGCTCTCGTTCGTCCGTTCGCTTACGCCGATGATCAAGAGTTCCGTCGAGAAGTATGTCGAGATCGGCGGCATCGTGGTCCTGATCGCCATGCTGGCGTATCTGGCGAACTGGCTCTTCCGCCCCCGCACCCCGTCCATTGCGGTTGCTAAGCACGCCGCTGAGGCCGGTACGGTGGCAAGTGCGCGGCCTTCCGGAGAGCCCGGCGCCGCCGAACCGGGCATCGAGAAACCGCCCGTATGAACCGACCTTGGAGCCTCGTGCTCCTCTTGTTGTCCGCGGCTTGCTCGGCGGCGCGTTCGCAGGGCGCGGACGGAGGCACGCTGGCAGAGCGCGTCCGCCAGGCCAGCGCGGACGTCCGCGACCTTGAAGCCCTGTATCGTTCCGCCGAACAGGTCTCCGAGCGCGCCTCGGCGCTGGAACTCATCCTGCAGCGTGCCGCGTGGCTGGAACAGGCCGGCGGGATGAAGGACGCGCGCGCGGACCAGTTGCTGGCCCTGGCGCGGCTGGAAGGCTTCCAACGGACTACGTCGTTACGGTGCGGGTATCTTGCAAATGCCTCCGGCGCATCCATCGTGGAACTGACTGCCCGCCGCCCGAAGCCGGGTGAACTGCCCGAGAAACTCCGCGCGTTCGAGAAGCGTGTGCTCTTCCTGAACGTGCTCAATGCGTCTTCGGGGGCGCTGGAAATCTCGGGCGGAATCGCCGTGGACCTTCACGCACGCTTTGGGGAGACGCGCCGCGAGCAGGCCAAGCAGGGCGCGGAGCTTCCCGAAGACTTGCAGCCGCTGGCGCCGCTCTTTGCGCTGCCTGAACGCCTTGCAGCCGGCGAGGAGAAACAATGCCTCGTGCTGTTGCCGGATGCGGCGGAGCCGCTGGAGGCCGTGAGCATAAGGGCGAAGGAGGAGAGTCAGGCCGCCGACATGGCGCGGTCCGCGCGCGTTCACTTCCCCGAAGGCGCGGATCCCGATGGCTTCGCAGCCGCGCGCAAGAAGGCGGCGGCGATCGAGAAGGATATCCTGGCCGAGCGCGAAGCGCAGCTTGCCGAAGCGGCCAAGACGCCGAAGCCCGCCCCGGAAAAGCCCAAGCCGGATCCGGCGAAACCCGCGCCCGAGAAGCCCAAGCCCGAGGAGAAGATTCCCGACGGCATCGGCACGGTGGAACGGGCCGGTGCGGGCGAGCTGATTCAGATCCGTATGAACGCGGGCGCGGTCTTCTTTAAGGACGAGACGCTGCGCGTGCGCAAAGACAATATTTGGGTGGGGAAGGTGAAGATTCCCGACGGTGTCGGCTTCGTGGAAGACAAGCAGGTCTATTGGGTCAAGATCGTCGAGGGCGAGCGCGATGCGCTCGCGAACGGCACCCTGCATCATCCTGAATGAACGCTCCGCTCCCGCTCCTCATCGGTCCCACCGCCGGCGGCAAGAGCGCCGTTGCCTTCGAACTCGCCCGCCGCCGCGACGGCGAGATCCTCAGCGTCGATTCGATGAAGCTCTACAAACGCCTCGAGATCGGCGTCGCAAAGCCTGTGGCGCAGGAACGCGCGTCCGTGCGTTACCACCTGATCGACTGGAAGGAACCGTGGGAGAGTTGTTCGGTGGCGGAGTGGCTCGCCGAGGCCGAACGGGTCGCGCGCGCGGCCGCCGCGCGCAACGTCTTCCTGCTCGCCGAGGGCGGCACGGCGCTTTATATCAAGGCCCTGCGCGAGGGGCTCTTCCCGGGCCCCGGGCGTTCGCCGGAACTGCGCGCGGGCCTTGAACGCGAGGCGGAAACCGGCGGCGTCGGCATCCTTTATGAACGGTTGCAGGCGGCCGATCCGGCCGCCGCGAAAAAAATTCTACCCAGCGACCTGCGCCGGATCGTGCGCGCGCTGGAAGTCCATGCGCTCACCGGCAAGCCGATCAGCGCGCAGCAGGTGCAATGGGGCAAGCTGCGCGAAGACTTTCCCGTGCGCGCCGTCGGCCTGGCGCTCGACCGCAAGGTTCTCTACCGGCGCATCGACGAGCGCGTCGACCGCATGCTTGCCGCGGGCTGGCTGGACGAATGCCGCGCGCTGCGAGAACTCGAGAAGGACCATCCACTCTCGAAGGAAGCGCGGATGGCGATCGGCTATCGCCAGCTCTTCGCGCACCTGCACGGCGCGCTGACGCTCGACGAGGCCCGCCAGCGCATCAAGTTCGAAACGCACCACTTCGCGCGCCGGCAGCTCTCGTGGTTCCGGCGATTCACGGAGGTGACTTGGATCGAGATCGGCGCAGACGAGAGTGCGACGAGTATTGCGGACCGCGTCGAGGCGGCGCTGGCACTGCGAGCCTGAACCGTTTGACGAGAAACGCACTTACGTTTTACGCATTACGTTTTAGGTTCTCTGCATGCCTCGCCCAAAGAACCCGCCCGTCCTGCGCCTCGGCACGCGCGCGAGCAACCTCGCGTTGACGCAGTCGCGCCTGGTGGCCCGCATGCTGGAGCGCGCGCACCGCAAACACGGCCTGCGCGTGGAACTGGTCGAGATCGCGTCCACGGGCGACCGGGACCGGCGTTCGCCGTTGAAGTCGTTCGGCGGCGCGGGCGTGTTCGTGAAAGAACTCGAGCAGGCGCTGCTGGACCGGCGCATCGACTTGGCGGTCCATAGCCTAAAAGACATGCCCACAAAGCAGCCGCGCGGTCTGCTGCTCGCCGCCGTACCCGCGCGCGAGGACGTGCGCGACGTAGTGGTGACGACGTCCGGCCGCAAGCTGAAGGACCTGCCGGCGGGCGCGGCGATCGGGAGCGGTTCGCCGCGCCGCCGCGCGCAGCTTAGCCTCGTGCATGCGCATCTGGCGTTTGCCGAGATCCGCGGGAACGTCGAGACGCGTCTGCGCTTGGTGAAGGAAGGCCGCTACGCGGGTACGATCCTGGCTCGCGCGGGGCTCAAGCGGCTCGGCCTGCTGAAAAAGATTCGCGTCGAGACCCTGCCGCTGAACGTCATGCTGCCCGCGCCAGGGCAGGGCGCGCTGGGGATTGAGTGCCGCGCGAGCGACGCGCGCGTGCGAACGCTGCTTAAGAAATTGAACGATTCGCGCGTCTGTGCCTGCGTGCGGGCCGAACGCGCGTGTCTTGCGGCGCTCGGCGGCGGCTGCCATCTGCCGCTGGGCGCTTATGCGAAGGCCTCCGCGAAGAAGCTCACGCTCGCCGCTGTGCTCGCCACGCCCGATGGCCGCGCGTCCGTGCGCGTCCGCCTGGCCGGCCCGCTAGCGCGCGCGGAACACCTGGGCCGCCGCGCCGCGCATATCATCAAGCACAGCGGCGTACTTGACGAACTGCGGGACGGTGCGGGAGAATAGCGCGGTCGCGCGCGGAGGCCCTCAAGGAGCCAGTCATGGATCAGCAGTGCGAGATGCCCGACAAGAACGCGAGTTCCACGGAAGTGACGCAGATCCTAAAGCAGTTCAAGATCATCGCGGTGGTGGGGCTCTCGGACAAGCCGGATCGCCCAAGCTACGGCGTGAGCGCGTACATGCAGGCGGCGGGCTACCGCATCATTCCGGTTAACCCCGCGGCCAAGGGGGAGATCCTCGGCGAGAAGGTCTACGCGAGCCTGAAGGAGATTCCGGAGCAGGTCGAGATCGTGGACGTCTTCCGCAAGCCGGAAGCGGTTCCGGAGATTGTCGACGACGCGATTGCCATTGGCGCGAAAGTCGTCTGGCTTCAGGACGGCATCGTCCACAATGCCGCCGCCGAGAAGGCGCGCAAGGCGGGCCTGTTGGTTGTCCAGAGCAAGTGCCTCTTGCGCGAGCATCGGAGAATGACGTAGAGCGAATAACAAACAACAATCAGCGAATGGAAATGCAGAGGGCGTGGGCGATTGAATCGCTCCACGCCCTTACGCTCCACGCTCTACGAGCCTTTACTGCGTCTTCGGGATCGGTTTGTTGAGTTGCACCAACTCCGAGCGGCAGAACTCGTACAGTGCGCGCTCGATGTCGTTCGCGGGCTTATAGTCGTCCAAGAACTGCGCGAGCATCCGCTTGGCGTCGTTGCGCGCGTACATGTCGGCGCGCCGGACGCTGTAGCAGAGGCCGAGATGCCCCGCGGCGTCGAGGTCCTTCTTTTCTGGAACCATATTCAGGACCGAGCGGTAGTAATTGGCGGCCTTGTTGTACTGTTCCAGCGCGTCCTTGGCTTCGGCCTGCAATTCCTTCAACTTTGCGGTCGCGGCCATCAGAGCGGGATCTCGCCAGTTCACTTTCTTAAACGTCTGCCCGCCGGCGGTGCGGCGGGTCTCCGTCGCGGCGTCGTAGGCCTTGCGGTATTCCTGGTCGAGCGCCTCGAACTTCGGCAGCAGGACGTCCTTCATCTTCTGGCCGTTGTCGAAGTGCGCCCGGGCGATGCGGCGCGTGGCCACCAGCGTCTGGTCCTTCTTCAGTGAATTCTGGTAGGACAGGATGGCTTCGTCGAGCTTGCCCTTCGTGTAGAATCCGTCGCCTTCCTTTACCAGCGCCATAGCGGGGGTGTCGTCGAGTTTCTCGTCCTTGAACGTGCCCTGTTTCTTCGCAAAACGTTCCTGAGCCTCGCGCGCGAAGGCCAGGGCCTTCACGGAGTACTCGGTGCCGGCCAGTTCGTCGGCGGCTTTGAACCAGCGCAGGCTGACGGCGTAATCGTCGCTCGCATGCTGATTGGCGTACTGCTGCGCGTCCTCGAACATTTTCTTCTGCTTGACCATCGAGAGGTCGTCGCCGGACTTGGGCGGGTCGACATTTTTAGGCGGATCCACGTGCTTGGGCGAAGTGTCGCCGGTCTTCATTCCGCCATCGGTTGATCCTTTGGCCTTCTGGATCTCGTTGATGATGTTGGCGGTCGTGAACTTCCGAGCCCAGTAGAGGGCGGTGTTCACTTCAACGGCTAAGTCGGATTCGGTCTTCCCGGCCTTGTCGAGAATATCGAGCGCCTTCTCCAGCTTGATCACGCATTGTGCGTACTCTTTTGGATCGAGGGTAACTCCACTGCCCTTTTGGAGCACGGTATTCGCTTCGTCTTTGAGTGTCCGGGCTTCTTCTTCAGGTCCCGCATAGGCAAACGAACCCGCGGCGAGCACCATAACCGCAACCAGGACACCTGCCGATTTTTGCATATCCAGACCCCTGAAACCCTTAGATTGACGTATGCTGCACTCGTAGGTTAGACGCTATTGCACTCCCTAGCGATGCATAATTAAAGCATCGTAAACCTCTGAATTTACTAAATGTTACATTTCCACCCTTGCAAGGGTTCAGCAAAATGGTTTGTTGGTTGGAATTACTGCTTGGCAGAACGGCCTAGATTCACTTCGGCATCGCGGCCAACGATGAGAGTAACGCGGGCGTCGCCGCGCATAAGGCTGACGAACGGCGGGTTCTTGACCTTCCCGTTCTCGATCTGTCCCGGGAAGAGTTCGGTGGCTTTGAATCCCGCAGCAAGCGGTTCGCCGACGCGCAGCAGGAACTCCTTGCCGTTCGGATCCTTGAGCACCGCCGCGACCGCCTTGCCGTGGGCGCTCATGACATCCAGAAGCTGATACGACTTCACAAGGTCCGCCTGCCGGCTCAGGAGTTGCTTGTCGAACTCGGGCCAGCGCGTGTTCTTGCTATCAGGCAGCGTGTTGAACACCATGACGTCCTTCTCGCCGCGCAGGATGCGGATCGCGTCCAGCATCACGAGTTGCTCGGTGGGATCGGGCATCGCGGTGCGCAGGGCGGGAGGGAGTTCCTCCCTTGAGCGCAGGCCGCGTGCGGCGTCCATCAGCGCGGGCAGCGCTTCCTTGGCGTCGAGGGCAGCCAGCGAGAGTGCCGCGGCCTTGCGCACGCCCACCTGCGGGTCGCGCAACTTTTCAATCAGCAGCGGAGCTTTCTCCTTGCGCTGAAGCGCGCCGAAGAGCGACGCCGCGAGCAGGCGTTCGGAGAGCGAGCCTGAGCGCAGAGCTTCGTCGATGTACGGCAGGCCCTCGTCGCTGCCGACCATGCCGATGGCCAGCGCGGCGCGGCGGCGGATCTCGGGCTGGTTCGACTGCAGCTTGGGCCGCAGGACCGGCAGCGACTGTGCGGGCCCCAATTGCGGGAAGTACTGCACGGCCGCAACCCAGACATCTTCGTGGCGCGATTCCAGCGCGGCCGAGAGATACCCGGCGATGTCGGGGTCGCCGGACTGGACCAGGCCGAGCAGGCCCGTGAGTTGCTGCGTGGGGTCGGGGCTGGCGAGCGCGTTCACCAGGCGTTCTTTGCCCGTCTTGTCGCCGTTCGCGGTCAGGCTCAGCGCGGCCTGCGCGCGGACTTCGTCGAGCTCGTCCTTGCTTTGGAGAACGGCTTTGAGCTCTTCCGTGGCCGTGCTTCCTCCGATCATCCCGAGGGACTCGCAAATCGCCTTCCGCACGCGGTAGTTCTTCTCGACCTTAAATGTGCGGGCCAGAGGCTTGATGGCCTCCTCGGAATGGATGCGGCCGAGCGCCGTGGCGCAGGCCATCCGCAGGCTGCCGTCCCGCGAATTGAGCCCGTCCAGGTAAAGGCGTTCGGCTTCGCGGTTCTGGGGGTCGATCGCACAGAGGCCCAGCGCGGCCATGCCGCCGAGCGTGCCCTGTTCGCGGATCTCCTTCATCAGCGGCGCGATGGTCTCTTTGCGCTGATACGTCGCGCCGTAGCGAAAGGCCCACTCGCGTTCGACCACGTCCCGCGCCACCAGCCCGCGCTCGAAACGCAGTTCGATGAGCTGCTTAATCTCTTCCGCATTGAGGTCCGGCTGGGCCACGGCGCCTTTCGGTTGGATCGGGTCCAGCGGCGTGACCGGCGTCCGGCCTTCCGCCGCGGCCGAAGCAGTGCCTTCTTTGCCGGCTTTCTCCTTGTCCAGATCGACGACCGTCGCCGGCGGGAGGTCCTTGCCCTTCGGGTCCGCCTGGTTTTGCGCGGCGGACTCCTGATCCAGGCGCTTGGCCGCCAGTTCCGCCTGAAGGCGCCTGACCAAGGAGGTATTCGCACTCGGATCGGGATTGGCTTCCGCGGTCGGGTTGGCGTTGGCGGTCCCCACCTGGCCTGCCTTGAGCGCCGTGGGGGGCAGCATCCCGGCGGCCACGGAGTCGTCTTTCTTACCGAAGAGTTTGTCCCAGAAGCCGCGCTTCTTGGTCGTGCCGTCGGCCAAGTTGACGCGCTTCTCCGCTTCCGAAGCGTCGTTGGAGACCGCCGAGGGGCCGCCCGCGGGCAGATACTTTACGGTTCCGTCTGCGCCAACCTGCGGGCTGACCTTCTTCGGATCGGTCCCCATAATCATCTGCTGCGGCTTCTTGGGATCCTTAGAGGGATCGACCACGTAGGGGCTGCCGGAGGGCTTCTTGTCTTTCTCGTTGCCCGTAAAGTCCATCATGTGCTGCCCTTCGGACGTGGACGTAATCATGCTCCCGGGCTTGCGGTCTTCAGCGCGTCCTTCCTTCTTCTTCTCCTCTTCTTTTTTTAGTTTCGCCTCGGCGGCCTTCTTGGCCTCCTGGAAGCGGCGCTCGATCTCCTTCTGCGCCTCCGCCTTCCGGATCTCCGGCGGCTTGTTCTCGTCTTTCATCTCGTCGGGATGCAGCGCGGACGCGCTGGTCTTCTCTTCGTCGGAGGTCGGGCCTTTCTTCTCTTTGTCCTTCTCCTTTTCCTTCTCCCGCTTTAGGAGTTGGTCCTGCTGTTTCTTCTCCCGCTCCAGTTGTTCCTTTTGGATCTTCTGCACGAACTTGTCGATGTCCTCGGCCGTCATGAGCTTCGGCTTGGGCATCTTGTCGGGATCGTACCCCTTGGGTGTCTGGTCCGGGTCGTAGGGTTTGACCTCGATCGGCTTGGGGTCGTAAGGTTTAGGCGTATAGGGCTTGGGCGTGGGGAGTTCGTCAATGGTCGGCGGCGGCTTCTTGTCTTCGGCCAAGCTCGGGCGTACCGCGAGACAACTCGCGGCCATGCAAGCCGCGGCGGCAACGGTCCAGGTGTGGGCGCGTGCCAGCATCAAGCCTCTCTATTTGGCCGCCCGTTGCGTAAGAGCCTCGCGAACTTCGCGTTCCATCACTTCGCGCGGCGCGGGCGTATTGGTGAAGAGCTCGAACTGCGCCGCCCCTTGGCCCACGAACATGGCCAGCCCTTCCAGGGTTCGCAGCCCGCGCTCTTCTGCCAAACGCAACAACTTGGTACGCTGAGGATTATATACGGTATCGAAGACTAAGCTACCCCCTGGCAGCTCGTTTTTCTCGAGCGGCGACCTGTCCACATCAGGGTGCATGCCCAACGGAGTCGTGTTCACCACGGCCGTGACCTCGAACCCAGTGCCCGTAAGCTCTTCTTTAGAGACGCATTGGCCGCCCACTTCGTGAGCAAGCTTCTGGGCCCGTTCGACCGTACGGTTATGGAAGAGCACCATGGCGCCCAAGGCTTTGACGCCGAAGGCGACGGCCCGGGCCGCGCCGCCTGCTCCGAATATCAGGATTTTCTTGCCCTGTAACGCCCCCGGACCGCCCAGGGCCGCTTCCAGGCTGGAGGCGGATGCGCGAGCGTCGGTATTCGTGGCGTACCACGTGGGTCCGGTGGGCGTGTCGCGGCGCACGAGCGTGTTTACCGCTCCGATCTGCCGCGCCAGCGGGTCGACCTCGGCGCAGGCAGGAATAATCGTCTCCTTATGTGGGATCGTGACCGAGAGCCCGCGGATGCCAAGCAGCGGCGCGAGGTCGCGCACAAAGGCCGCGGGATCGCCTTCCACCTTGAACGGCAGATAGACGCCTTCGCGGCCGGCGGCTTTCAGCGCGGCGTTGTGCATGCGCGGCGAGAGCGAGTGCCCGATCGGATTGCCGATCACGCCGAAGACCGGCGTCTCCGGCTTGATCTCGCGATAGCGGTAACGCGCATCGAGTTCGCGCCACGTGAGCTGCCCCGGAGCCGTGCCCGGCGCGCCTTCGCCTCGGGCGAAGGTGAACGGCGCCGCATGCGGAAACGCGGGCCCGAGCACGCGCGTCCACAGGCCGGCCTCGCCCATCGCGATGCCGAGAAACGGGCGCGTCCAGCCGTCGCGTTCGCTCATGATCTGCGCCATGGGGAGCGACTCGCCGAGGGTGGGCGGCGTGGCGGCGATCTTGACCACGTCCGCGCCCATGCGCTCGCAGCGCCCGCGGATCTCGCGCAAGAACGCCAGCGAGGGCATGCCGCCGAAGTCGTGGTAGCTGAAGACGAACGCGGGCGCGGGCTTCTCGCCGCGCGCCGCGAAGAGCGGGTTGCGCAGCAGGCGGTTCTCTTCAAGCGTCGAGAGTTCGATGTCCACGTACGCCGCGCCCAGGCGCGCCGCGGCCGAGAGATACGCGACGCGCTGCTCGCGGGAGGCGTGCAGGTTCCGGCCGCCCTCCACCGAACTGCGGTAGGTGACGACGAGCTTCGCGAGGCCAAGCTCGTTGCAGGCCGTGAGAACGTATCGAGCGAGAGCCCGTCGTACTGGTCGAGGCGCAGCTCGATCAGGAACTCGTCGCGGCGCGCGAGTTCCCGGAACTCGGTGTCGGCGAGGAGTTCGGCCAGCGAGCCGTGGTGCGAGGCGACGCAGATCTGTCCCATCCGCGGGATTCTAGCCGAATGGCCGCGGGTGAACATCGCGGTACTGGGTGGGCGCATAGTCGTCTGAGCAGATGAAATAACTGAAAACACGGGGGGAGCTGCATTAACAAGGCTGCGGCGTCCTTTGCGTCGTCGGCTTCCGCCAGGTCCAGGGGCGATTGGCCGTCGCCGGCCAGCAGGTTCGGGTCTGCTCCGTTCTCGAGGAGCAGTTCGGCCATGTGCGTGTGTTTGTACTTCACTGCGTAGTGTAGCGGGGCGCCCTGCGGCAGGTCCCACTGGTCGATGCGGAGATTCACGCGCGCCGGGTCCTCGCGCAGTCGGGCCTTCGCGATCTCCAGAAGATCGAAGCCCGCGGCGTCGTGCAGATCTATGGCACAGTGCTCGCGCATCCAGGCGCTCACTTCCCCCACGAGATCCACGCCGAAGGCGCCGCGCTGGCCAAGCGCCTGGGACCGGAAGTGGGGAACTGGCAGATTTGACTATCTCCGATTTTGGCACCTTGGCGGCCCATTCCCTTCGGTGCTCTAAGCTCCGTGCTGCCTTGAACCTGCACGCAATGGCCGCGGCCGGTCTTTTTCTCGATTTTCTTTTTAGCAACCAACCCCTTCCAATCTATATAGTTGGCGATAAGGTATTCGCACTCAAGCCGTCCCCGCCGTACCGGAAAGGAGGTGCGCTGTGAAGAACAAGTCTAAGCAACACCCTGTTGCGCCGCGCACGCATCCTTTCGCCGACCGGAACTAGCCGCAGTCCTTCCCGGTTCTCCGATGCGTTGAAACGTTGCGCCGCGTTGCGCGTGGTTTCCGCGTCGTCTTCGGAGAACTTTTCCCATGTCGCATGCCCTGCATGCAGTACGTACGCCGTGCGTTTCTGAAGGTCGCATTTCTGTCGCCGAAGCCGTGGCGCGCCTCAGCCGGCGCATCGAAAAACTGGCGCGCTTCTACGCCCGCAAGAGCGGCGAAGACGCCGACGACCTGCTGCAGGAAGCCTGGCTGGGCCTGCTCGAAGGTCTGCGCGAGAACGACCCGGCCATTGGCGACCCATTCCAGTACCTGATCCAACGCGCGCGCTGGCGCGTGCTCGACGCGATCAAGCGCGCCCGGGTCCGCAAGACCGCCCGGCTCGGCGACGGCGAGGGCCCGGCCGTCGGCGATGCGGAGTGGGCGCGTCCGCCGACGGAAGTCCCCGCGGAGGCCGCGGCCGCGGGCGAGTTCGTGCGCGCACTCGACTCGGCGCAGCGGAATGTGCTCGACTGCCTGCTCTTGGGCTACACCACACGCGAAGCCGGCGCGCGGCTGGGCTGTTCCTCCGCGAACGTCTGCTACCACGTCCGCGCGCTCCGGCGGCGCTATGAAGCCTGGTCCGCGGGGGCTTAAACCGTTTCGTTCCGCAGTCTTTCGGATTTCGTGCTTCGCATTTCGAGTTTGCTGTTAGTGCGGCGCAATGGGGCGCCAAAGAAAGGAGGTGCGCTTTGTTTAAGTTACGCATCACCCCAGGAGCAGGGTGCCGGTAACGAGTTACCGGAAAAGCTCTGCGGGTCGCCGGGCCGGAGTCGAAGTCTCCCGGCGGCCCGCGGTTTTGTCCTATCGCCGGCCTTTTGGGAGACGCGCTTGAGCAAGGAATTCAAGAGCCGCGCCGTTCGGTCGCTCGTCGGTCTTCACGAACAGGAACTGCTGAGGTTTCTCGCGACTTGGGATCGGTTTTTGGTTTCGTATGTCCCCGTTCCGGAAGCGTTTGGCGACGAAAACTATAAAGACCGGGAAAGCCTGTGTGCGCATGTCATGGGGGCGGCTCACGCAGACTTGATCTGGATTGGCGCGTTAACCGGCCGTCCTGTGCCCGCGCTTGAAGGTTCAAATGATCCGTCTCGCATCGCAGCGGGATTGCGCCTTTTCGCGGCATACCGGCTTCATTTCGCTGAATTGACGGACGCAGAGCTTTTCATGCCGCGAAGTGCGAGTAACGGAACGCACCTTACCATCGAGACCATTTTGGAGCACGGGATCGTGCACGCCATGCGGCACCGGTTCCAGTTGGAACGCCTGCTGGAAGCTTGCGCATAATGGAGATGCTTACTTGAGCAAGAGAGCAACGAAGACGAGAGTCCGGGAAATCTGGCGTCGCATGTTCGAGGATATTCCGGAAGACGACGGCGCGCTGCAGGCTGCGCGCGTGCGCACGCTTTGTCCCTGTCAAAGCGAATGGGAAGTGCCGCTATGGGATATTGTTTTTGCGGCCTGCCAGGACCCCTGCCACCTGGTTCGAATTGAGGCCCTGCACGTGATCGAGGACGCTTTCACGGGCGGCCACTTGAAGAACCGGCAGGGCATGCATCTGCTGTTTAAGGCGAGGAACGATCCGCATCCCGAGGTTCGCCGTTTTGTCGAGGATACGCTAAGCGTACAGCCCAAACTTGTGGCCCTGCGGCGCCGCGAGTTCGAGGCGCGGAAGAGTCGTAGAGTGCGCGGAACCCGAGCGTGCCGCGGCTTGCCTTTGGCTCGCATGGAAAGCGAAGCGCTTGATTAAACGGTGGGCTACTTCTTCCCCAGCTTCTCGAGCGCCTTCTGGTTCAGCACATCCATGCCGCCCAGCGTGATCTTGAGCGGAAACGCCGGCGCGGTGCCCAGCGTGGTGAGATCGATCCGCCGCGAGTCCACAAAAAGATCGGGGTACGATTCGAGCCCATTCTTCTTGAGGTATGCGATGGCCAGGTCCGGCAGCGGGACCTTCTGCGCGAGCACTTCCTTGCCGATCAGGATCGGCAGGTCGAGCATGAACGTCGCGCCGTTGGCCTCGCAGTTCAGCTTGAGCCGGAAGCCCGTGGTCAGGCCCTTCGGCGTCTCGTCGATGATGTTCAGAATGGTCAGTTCCATGGCATGACTCCGTGAACGCTCGTACACAGGCCACAGCGTCACTTGCTTATAAAGGATAAATTCCATTAGGCAACGGGGTGGCAATCTGTGTGCTTTACGCGCAACCCGCTTACGGCAGGAACCAGAAGCAGGCCATCGCGGCGATTGTGGGCAGAAGCGCAGCCACCGCGAGCTTTAATGGACTGATTCCATCCGGTTCGAAGCGCTTCTGCAAGATCGAGAATCCGGCCAAGTTCGGCGCATTGGCGATCACGGTTAGTCCTCCGCCGGCCACCGCACCGGCCACCACCGCGTACTTGAACGCGTCCGAGACCTCCGCGACTTGCGATGCGAGGTAGGTCAGCGCCGCGTTGTCCGTGAACGAGGTCAGCGCCAAGGCGCCCAGGAACAGCGGTCCCGGCGTAAACGAACGAATCACGGCGCCCAGCCACCACTCCTGGAATCCGCCCAAGATCACCAGGCCTCCCAGAAAAAACGCCACCAGAAGGCTCTCGCGCAGCTTGAGCGGCTCCTGCCACCTCCGCGTGATCGCGGTCACGCCCAAGAAGTAGAGAAAGATCCCTAGAAAGATCACCGGATGGTGCGATGTGGCCACGATCAGACCGAGAAAAATCAGATGCAAGGCGCTCACCCACGCCGGTATGGCGCGCTCGTCTGGATTCAATGCTGCGGGCGGCAGCCGCTTCAGTTCGTTGCGAAAGATCGTTGCGGCAACCAGCGCATTAAGGACCACAGCAAGTGCGGCCTTCCATCCGAAAGTCTTGAGCATGAACGACGCGTCCCATTTCCACGTTTCCGCAACCATTAACACTGGCGGCGCCGCGAACGTCGTCAGCGTCCCGCCGATGGAGACGTTCACGAAGAGCGTGCCGAGGGTCGCGTACTTGAAACGTTCGCTGACGCCACGGTTGTAAAACCGCTCCCTTAGGATCACCGCCGTTACGGTCATCGCCGCGGGTTCGGTGATCAGGCTTCCCAGCAGCGGGCCCAAGGTCAGGCACGCGAGATACACGGCGCTCTCGCGGTTCATAGGGAGGGGCTGCGCCGCCTGGACGATTGCCCAGCGCGCGAATCGGATCACCGGGGCCGTCGCAGCCACGGTCATGGTCGCGAATACGAACGCGGGCTCGGTGAAATTCTGGCGCTCGAGATGCGCGATGGTCTCTTGCCCGCCGCTCTGGATTGCCAGCACGGCGATCAGGATTCCGGCCCAGAATCCGAACACTACCTCTACTTCGCCAAGCAGATGGAAGAAGCTCGCCCGCGCAGACTCCGGCGGGAATTGGTGCGAAACGTGATGAAAGCGGCTGCACGCGAACGTGTGCAGGATTGCCGCCGCAAACAGCGCCGTACCTATGATCTCAATCGTGGTGGGGTTCATGGGCACTCGGCAACGAACGCGGCTTCATTCGTCCGGATGGCGGCCCGACCATCCCGTTGCCTGCGTCTAAACGCGTGACGCACCCTTGGTAGAACGCATGCATACCACCGTGCGCGCTAATTCTCAAGCTTGTCAAGCGGGCTCCTTGCCGCTTCTTTTGTTTCCCCGCGCACGCGCTTTACTTAGCGCTCCCAAGCCCTTACAAATCAACGTCCTATGGAGATTCTGAAGGGCATCCCCGTCTCCCCCGGCGTCTACATCGGCGAGGCCTTCCTGCTCGTCGGTGAAGAAGTGCGCATTCCCGAGCGCTTCGTGCCGGCGGAGAAGGCGGACAGCGAGAGCAAGCGCTTCGAGGCCGCGGGCGTGCAGGTCGCCAAGCAACTCGACGCCATCAAGAGCGACACCGAGAACCAGCTCGGCCCGAACCTCGCCGCGATCCTCTCCGTCCAGACCCAGTTGCTGAAAGACCCTTCGCTGCGCCAGCGCATCCTGGACAAGATTCGCAAGGACCACTTCTCCGCCGAATACGCCGTCGCCAAGACCCTGCGCGATTTCGCCAAGGTCATGACCGCCAGCGACAACCAGTTGATGGCCCAGCGCGCCAGCGACATCTTCGACCTCGAGAAACGCCTGCTCAACGATCTGCTCGGCGAACAGCGCGAGGACCTCGCGCACTTGCAGCGCCCCGTCGCGCTGATCGCGCACGATCTGGGGCCCTCGCAGACCGCCTCGCTCGACCGCACGCGCGTCCGCGCCTTCGCCACCGATGTCGGCGGACGCACCAGCCACACCGCGATCCTGGCCCGCGCCCACGAGATCCCCGCCGTCGTCGGCCTCGAGACCATCACCACCGATGTCGCCGGCGGCGAGACCGTCATCATCGACGGCAACCGCGGCATCGTGATCCTGCGCCCGGATGAACGCACCCTCGCGCGCTACCGCAAGATCCAGGCCGAGTTCGAAGCGTTCGAGGCCACGCTCACCAAGGACAAAGACCTCCCCTCCGTCACGCACGACGGCCGCGAGATCCACGTGCTGGGCAACATCGAATTCCCCGAGGAAGTCCGCGGCGCGCTCACCCACGGCGCGCAAGGCATCGGGCTCTTCCGCACCGAGTTCCTCTACCTTAAGAGCGGCGTGATGCCCGACGAGAACGATCACTTCGAGGCCTACCGCAAGAGCGTCAGCAAGCTCAGCGGCCGCCCGCTCACCGTCCGCACGCTGGACCTCGGCGCCGACAAGATCGACAAGAGCCAGACCTCCAGCGAACCCAACCCGTTCCTGGGCCTGCGCTCCATCCGCCTCTCGATGAAGCGCCCGGAAAACTTCCGCGTGCAGGTGCGCGCCATCCTCCGCGCCAGCGCGCTCGGGAAAGTCCGCCTGCTCCTGCCCATGATCACAGCGATCGACGAGCTGCGCTGGGCCAAGGGCGTCGTCGAAGAGATCAAGGCCGAGCTCGCCGCCAAGAAAGTTCCGTTCGACGACAAGATCCCGGTCGGGATCATGGTCGAGGTCCCCTCCGCCGCCATGCAGGCCCACGCCATGGCGCGCGAATGCGACTTCCTCTCCATCGGCACCAACGACCTCGTCCAGTACACGCTCGCCGTGGACCGCGGCAACGAACACGTCGCGCATCTTTATACGCCCGCGCATCCGGCCGTGATCCACCTCATCAAGAACGTCGTCGATGCCGGCATCGCCTACGACAAGCCCGTCGGCATGTGCGGCGAGATGGCCGGCGAACCGATCTACACGATCCTGCTCCTCGGCCTCGGCCTGAGCGAACTCTCCGTAGCGCCGCCCTCGATCCCTGAGATCAAGCGCCTCATCCGCGCGCTCAATTTCGAGGACTGCAAGAAGGGCGCGGATGAGGTACTGAAGATGGACGACGCCAACCAGATCCTCGACTACCTGCGCGAACTCGCCAAGAAGCTGCTGCCGCCCGACATTAAGTTCGGCGGGCTGTAACCTTCCGTTCCAACAGACCTTCTCCACTGGCCTTAGACCGCCATCCCCACCAGGAATGGCCTCTTGGGAACATTTTGAAAATTATCTCTAATAGCGATGTATAGACATCCGCCTGTTCCCTGCAAATCCCTGAAGATTAACGGGGATGCAGGGGTGTCGCTGTAGGGAGTTGTGTCTCAAAAGGTGAGGAGTCCCTCATGAAAACGTATTTCGATTGGCGCGCGGCGGGCTTTCTGGCGGGGCTGCTCGCCCTCCTAACGTATTCTGCACAAGGTGAAGACAAGCATAAGGACCCTCCTGCCATCAGCGTGCCTGCTGTCGGCTCGCGCATCACCGTCGAACTGGTCGATCATTCGCAGATTACCGGAAAACTGGTGAGCCAACAGAACGGCCAGCTCCACATCTTCTCGGGCGAAAAGCTTCTGGTGATTGCGCTCACCGACGTTCGGAAACTTACGGCGCTGGAACCGTCGTCGGAAAAAGACCATCCGGCCAAGCTGGCTTCTGCTCCTGTCGATCCGCCCATGCCGCAGGCCGGTGCCGCCGCCCAGCCCGCGAAGGAGGAAGAGGATATCGAGGCGCCTGGCCAGCCCGCCAACAAGCCCGCCGATCCTGAGAAGGCCGTCCTCGGCAAACTCGGCCTCGGCCAAGCCAAGAATAACACCAAGCCCGAAGCGGTGGCCGAGAAAGACCCTCGTCCCGCACACCTCGCCAAAGATGAGAAAGAGGACCAGGAACTGTTGAAACTGCTCGAGCAGTCCGTCGGGTTCATGGATTTGGGCAAGTACGCCGCCGCGTCGCAAGGTCTGCGCAGGCTGGTAAGGTCCGGCGACCAGCCGCTTATCGAAAAAGCCGACGCTACGATGCGGCTGAAGTTTCACCGCTCGCTCGCCGAAGTGCTGACGCTCTGCTACATGCAGGAACGCTGCGACGCGTGCAAAGGCACGGGGTTGGTGGCGTGCCCGGATTGCGGCGGGCAGGGGTATATCACGCGCGTGATTGCCCGGACGCCTAACGACCGGGTCGATCCGGGTACGCACAAGATCGAGCGCACGGCCACGGGCATCGTGGACAACGAAGGGCAGAAGGTGTTCACGCGCGATCAGCTCTGCCCCAAATGCCACGGCCACGGCTTCGATCCGTGCGAGACCTGCCGCGGCACCCGCAACAAGTATCCCGAACCTACCCCCTTTGAACGCGGCGTCTTTGCGGATCACCTCACTGCGCTGGCCAATCAGTTGCTCCAGCAGAAAGAGTCCTCCTACGGCGATACCTCGCGCACGCCGCCTCCCGTTTACGACACCCGCGACGAGGCCCGCCTCAAGCCCATGCTTCAGCAGGTCTGGATTCGCGATTCGGCCAATCAGGTCAAGTCCGACATCCTGCGGCTCTGGCGCGCCTATCAGTATTACGATTGGGCGCTCAAGGCCGACCCCTCCATCGTCTTCCGCTCGACCGAGAAGGACTATCCCCAGGAGATGACCAAGATCATGGGCCGCCTGCGCCTGCTCTACGGCGAATTCTCCGAACGCCAGCAGGTCTACATGTCCAATCGCGCCGAGAGCCGGCTCGACGAACTGAATTACTACGAGAATTTCGGCAAGCGCGACGGCCAGAATCTGACGGGCCTGGAGAAGTTCAAAGAGATCCTCACGGATCAGTAAGGCGTCGTGAGCGGCGGGTGTTCAACGGTACGAGCGGGAAAAGCGATATGCGCGCGCAGCGAGTCTTGGCGCTTTGGGGTTTTACCTTGGCAGGCCTCTGTCTGCTGGCCGCTTCCGCGACGTTGCACGCGGAGGAGAAAGCGGATCAAAAGAATCCCGGCAAGAAATTACGGGTCAAGAACGCGGACGACTACGAGGACGCAGGGCTCTGTCCCGTGTGCCATGCGGAGCACAGCGCGAAGATCCATGCGCAAGTCGGCGGCAGGACGTATCACTTCGATTCGGGCGAATGTAAGCGGGAGTTCAAAGAAAATCCCGAACCCTACCTGAATCCGGCTCCCGTCGATCCGAAGGATCTAAAGGATTTGGGCAAAATCCCCACGCAGGTTCCTCGAGATATCCCGCGCGACGTGCCGAAAAACCTGCCCAAGCCACCGCCAAAAGGTCCTTCCAAGTAGCGTAACGAATTTCTCCCCGATATTTTCGTTAGCGCCACGCTCGCCGGGGTCCCGTCCGGCTCTTGACCTGACCTCTGTCTGTGGACACATTCAAAGGCTTCCTGGCGTGGACCGCGTCTCCGCGCCGGGACGTTTCATCGTCCATCTTCCAGGAGCCTATCCATGTTCGAGAAATGCCTCATCGGCGTGCGCAACGACATGCTCAACGCTTCGTGGGAGACGGCCTTCGGGCTGGCCAAGTCCGTCGGCGCCGAATGCCTGGAGCTCGACGTGCCCGCCGCTTGGCGCGAGTACCCCGTCTACAGCGAAGCCGGGCGCAAGAAACTGCGCGAACTCGAAGCCGCCAGCGGCGTGAAACTCGTCTCGATCTGCCTCGGCGCGTTCTGGAAGCTCTCGCCCTCCAGCCCCGATGCCTCGCTGCGCGCCCAGGCCGAGACCCTCCTGGACGAGACCATCCAGGCTTGCGACACGTACGGCGTGCCGTACATCCTCGCGCCCTTCACCGATTGGAAAGCCGAGCCCCCGCCCACGATCCAGGACCAGCGCAAGGGCTGGGTCGCGATGCTCTCGAACTTGAACGGGCGCCTCAAGAGCGCCAAGGTGAAGGTCGGCTTCGAACTCTGTGCGCGCAAGTTCGCGCATTCGGTGCAGGACGCGCTCGAGATCTTCGAGGCCGCCAAGCTTCCGGCGAACACCGGCGTCTACTTTGACACCGCGAACGGCTTCTACTGCTGCAAGCACAAGGCCGAGGAAGACATCCCCGTCCTCGCCGCCGCCAAGCGCCTCGCCGTCATGCACATCAAGGATACGAACAACAAACACCTCGGTGAAGGCGAAGTGAACTTCCCCGCCGTGAAGAAGGCCCTCGAAGCCGCCAAATACGCCGGACCCTTTGTGCTCGAAACCCCCGGCGGCGACGACGGCCTCGCCTCCGCCCGCAAAAACCTCGAGTTCACGAAGAAGTGGCTGCGGGCAAACTGAATTTGTCAGTGTTCATTGGTTGCTCTGTTGAAAACCCGCGGCCGCGGCAGAAATTCCCCCCCTTAAGTAAGGGGGGATACAGGGGGTTAACCCCTTCGCGGCCATAACCTCCCCTTACCCCTCCTTACAGAAGGAGGGGATTTCAACAGAGCAACAAATGACCGTTAACCACTGACCATTGATAAATATCCATTCAAATTCAATTGTACTCCATCGAATACCCTTCCTGGTGCCCCGTCCATCCGTGCACGACGGTCCAGAAGATCACGGCGAGCGCCTCGCCGACGATCAGGCCGATGAAGAAGCGCCGCCACGCGAGATACGTCCGCTGCCCGCCGAACTTCAGGATCAGCAGCTTGAAGATCCAGCCCAGGAAATACGAGAACCACATGCGATGGAGCGGCCACGTGCCCATCCACATCACGTACCCGATCGGGTGCGGCCACCAGAAAACCCGCGTGCGCAGGAACATGAACAGCGCCATGGCCGCCGCGCCCACGCCCAGCCACGAGAGCCGCACCCAGTCCGTGCGCGCCACCGCGGGAACTTCCGGATCGGGAACCTCCTTGCCCTTCTTCGCGTACTCGGCCTTCTTCTCCTCCCACGCGTTGATCTGCGCCATCTTCGCCGCGAGGTTCTTGAACTCGCCCGGCGCGTGCGAATCGTACGCCCAGCCGAACGGCTTCGCGCCGCCCGGCGCGCTGTAGCACGTCTGGTTGTACGAATAGAACGCGATGCCGAAGGTCAGCACGAGAGCCGCCGACAGGCCCAGAACGAGTGGCCGCTGCCGCATCTTCATCAGGTCGCCCAGATGCAGCGCGCCCACGATGTTGATCATCGGATTGCTGCGGTACCAGTCGAACGCGAAGACGCGGCTCCACATGCTTAAGAGCAGAAAGTTCTGCCCGCCCAGGCCCACCGGCGTGAAGGCCGACGCGAGCTGCTCCGCGGGATTGCCGTAAAGCTGCAGCCAGAAGACGCCGCCTTCGCACACCAGCCGCGTGACGCCCGTCACCGAGACCAGCAGGATCGCCACCGCGATCGCCGCCCAGTACCAGCTCACGCCCGCCCACACCAGCCACGCCACCGAACCGAGGTAGCAGCCCCCGAGCATCCCCCAGATCAGCCGCGGCGAGATCGCGCTCGTATCGTCGACGGGTTCCAGCCCCAGCGCCTGCCGCAGCGATTTAATCAGCCCCGTGCGCGCCATGAAGAAACCCACGAACACCATCATGAAGCACGCGCCCGCGCCTTGGGCGGTAAAGATGCTCTGCGTCCCCTCGGTGCCGCCGAAGTACCACGCGTTCTGCCCCAGGCCGAAACCCGTCACCGCGACGATGACGCCGATCTTGAAGACCACCGCGTAGAAGAACCAGAGGCTGAACGAGACCTCCAGCGAGACCAGGTACATGATCCCGATCACCGACGGATAAATGATGAAGTAATACGGGTGCGTGTAACGGAAGGGCGCTTCGGTGAGGTACGTCCAGTCGATGTGCGTGATGCGCAACGGGATCGGCGCGATCACGTTGAAGTATTCGCCCAGCCCGTTGTACAGATGGAGCAAGAACGTCACCGCGATCCCGAACCACGCCAGTTTGTCTTTCAGGAACGGCGTCTGTCCATCGGGCGCGCCGAACGGCAGCCCGCCCATCATCATCGCGGGCACCTGCGCGAGCGGGAAGGGGATGCGCTCGCGCTGGCTCCAGTGCTGATGCAGCAGCGCGCCCAGCGCCAGGAACATCCCCAGCACGAGCACCAGCGCGAGACACCAGCGCATGTACGGCCCGACCAGCAGTTCCCACGGTACGCTCTGGCCCGGCGGCAGCCCGGTGTAAAACCACTGGATCGGCCGCGGGTCCAGCGACGCCGGGTCCGCCGGATCGTGCGGCGTCAGCCCGTGCGGGATCAGCGGCTGCAGCAGCGTGGCCCAGTTGTTCTCGGGCGTCGCATAAAAGAGCGCGCCCGTCTGCTCGACCGACATGTAGACCATGAAACCGTACGTCGGCAGCGGATTGATCAGCATCGTCATGGCAAAGATCAGCGCCAGGTCCGGCCGCGTCAGCGTCAGGCTCGCACGGATCTTCGCCAGCCCCAGGTTGAAGGCGAGAATAAAGGCGAACATGAAGAAGATGGACGTCGGCGGCAGCAGGTTCATCGAGTACTTCGTGCTGCGGATCACCAGGTCGATGTACGGCAACAGCCACGCGATCAGCGCGACGCAGACCAGCCCCAGCACCCAGCCGCGCAGCGTCGGCGTCTCGTCGTTCCCGCTCGCGAGCGCCTGCAAGCCCCCGGATTGCGCCGCGTCGAACCGCGGCCCATGATGATAATTCGGACGATCCAAGCGAGACTCCCCGCCGCGCGCCGCCCGCCGGCCCGCGCCGCATTTCACCTCTGAAAACGTTGGGAAACCGCAATGTATAAGAGCTACACCGCTTCCGCCAACCTATATTGCGAATTTGTAAGAAAGGGGAGCTAAAACGTAATGCGTAAAACGTAATTAACGGCAGCAGAATACTTACCATCTTATCTCTTTACGTTTTACGTTTTACGTTTTACGTTTTACGTTTTACGAACCACGAACCACGAACCACGAACCACGAACCACGAACCACGAACCACGAACCACGAATCCGCCCTCCGCCTCCGCCGTCCTCACACCGGCCGCGGCGGCGCGCTGGGCTCCACGATCTCCCACTGAATCGGCATTTCCTTGAGCCACGCCGCCGCGTAATGCAGCGACTGCTTGTAGAGGTACCGCTCCCACTGCTGGTTCATGCGCTGGTAATTGCGCAACACGCGCTCGTACCCCGCCATGGCCTTCGCGCCGGCCGCCGCGTGCAGCAGTTTCTCGCGAATCGCCGGATCGCCGCAGTCCTTCGCGAACGCGCGCATCCACTCCAGCAACTGCTCCTCGCTCGCCGGCGGAATCCGCTGCAGCGGCTGGTTGACGTCGATCGGCGTTGCGCCGCTGGGATCGGGGGATCTCGCTGCAATGGGGTTTGCCGTGGTGGCGCTTCCCGCAGAGGAGCCGGTTGCAGCGGCGCTTGCCGCGGTGGGGCTTAGTGTGGTGGAACCCGCTGTGGTGGGGCGGGCCTCCGTGCCCGCCATCCCTTGGCCGCCGCTTGCCATTCCCCTCTCCCCTTGAGGGAGAGGGGGCAGGGGGTGAGGGGCCGGCTGACCCGAGCCGCCCGCGGCCACCGCCTGCGGCGCAAACGGATCCGCCTTGAGCGCGCTCGCGCCTGCGGGCTTCTCGCCGAAGAGCTCCGCCAGCCGCTTCGTCGAACTCTCCTTGCGCGGCCCGCCGCCGCCAAACGGGTCAAGCTTCTTGCCCGATTCGCGCTTCCAGAAATCGCCCTCGAACGCGTTCTTCTTCGGCCCGTCGTCCTTAAAGAGGTCCGGCTTCTTGCCCAACTCGACCGGCGGCGGCCCGAACGGCGCGTCGCCCTTGCGCTCGTTGATGTCGTGCCCGAACGCCGGCAGCGGCTTCACGACCGGCCCGCGCGGCACGTCCTTCACCTGGTCCGGCGAGAGCGTCTTCGAGACGACCTCGCCCGTGCGCAGGTCCAGGTAATACCCCATGAGCTTGTAATCGTGCGCGATCACCGCACGAAAAAGCGCATCGGCATCGATCTTCAGCGCAGCCATAGGTCGCTCCGTCCCAGCCCGGCTCAACGAGTATAGCGCCACTTCCCGATCCGCCAAATCCAGCAAATGGCCTTACCCATTGACTCGTTTTCTGGTTCGCTGGTTACCTGATTTCCTAGTGACTCCCAATCTCCCAAGCAGTTAACCAGCCAACCAGCCAACCAGCCAACCAGCCAACCAGCCAACCAGCCAACCGATGTCCTGCTGTTCAATCGAAAATCGGAAATCCAAAATCGAAAATGCAGTCTTCCCCCTTGACGCGCTCCTCCTTATAGGTTACTTTGCCCTATAGCGAACGCGTGATTCCCTATGGGCGATCCTAACCACGCGTCCGCAACCCGAGGCAATTCCAAACCAAAATCAGAATAAATGAACCCGGCGCAGCCGCGTCGCGGTCCCCCTCTCCCCGTTGAGGGAGAGGGGGCAGGGGGTGAG